>CAYQMM010000025.1:0-1503 GCA_964418675.1 uncultured Candidatus Bathyarchaeia archaeon | reverse complement strand
CAGCATTAAAATTTAATCTTGTGTGTGTCCAACTTAGAAATTAGTCAGAACTTGTGTTTCTTGCAGTTCGCTATGAAGGTTTTAACTATTTTCGGGTCCTGGGCAAAGTGAATATGCATGTAGGATGCTAAAACGTTGTAGTGCATCCAACCATCCTTTTTGTCTTTGATCCCTTCGCCCATTTTCATGGCGTAAGCAAATTCGGCGTCACTGGGGATATCAGTTATTACGGAGTTATGGAATTCATGCCCTCTAAGCTGACTTCCTGCCCTGCAGAGAAGCGTGTCCCGTGTAGTTTCTGCAAGCGAGTAGGTCACCAAGGTCTTCTGTGTCATTAGTGTTTTGCCGTTAAGCACACCCGCCATGTTGTAGCTGTTGCCGTTGAAATCAGTTATTGAATCCGTTAGATACATCAATCCCGCGCATTCGGCGTAGATGGGCATGCCCTCTTCGGCTGCTTTCTTGATGACTCCTCGTAGATGTTTGTTGGCTTCAAGCTCTTTGGGGAGCACTTCTGGAAAACCACCTCCAATATAAAGCCCGCCGATGTCGGCTGGAAGTTCTTTGTCGTGGATTGGGCTGAAACGTTTAACCTCTGCGCCGTAGGCTTCTAGCAGGTTTATGTTACTTTGGTAGTAAAAGTTGAAGGCTTCATCAAAAGCCAGACCAATTACAACACTTTTCAGGCTTTTTCTTGAAGGATAAATTGGATGCTGAACCTCTGGGATTTCTCCAGCTGATTTAGCGATGGCTACAATCTTGTTCAGGTTAATGCGGGTTTGGAAGAAGTTTCTGATTTTGGGGTAGACGGCGTTGAATGTTTTTTTCTCAGGTGTTGGGATTAGACCTAAATGCCTCTCTGGCAGCTCAATTTCCCTGTTAACTGGGAGCCAGCCGACAACAGGTATATTCGTGGTTGATTCAATAGCTTCTTTACACCATGTGGCATGAGTTTCGCCTGTAACTCGATTTAGAATGACGCCTGCGATGTTGACGTTTTCATCGAATTTCTTGTAGCCGAGTACGATTGCCGCTACTGTTCTGGCCACGTCGTGGGCGTCGATGACTAAGATTACGGGGCAGCGGAGGATTTCGGCGATTTGAGCGGTGCTTCCTGTTTCGTCGAGCCCGGTGGTTCCGTCGTAAAGCCCCATGACGCCTTCGATTACTGCTAAGTCTGCACCTGTGGCTGCTCGCGTGAATAACTCTATGATTTGATCTTTGGGAACCATCCAGGAGTCCAAGTTCTCTGAGGGGCTGCCTGTCGCTACTCTGTGATAGCTTGGGTCAATGTAGTCGGGGCCGACTTTGAATGCTTGAACTCGAAATCCTGCTTCTTTAAGGGTGGTCATTAATCCTATGGAAATGGTTGTTTTGCCTACTCCGCTTTGAGCTCCAGCTATAACTACTCTCGGAATATTCATGCAGCCCACAGCCACGTCTGTTCACGCTGTATAGCCTTACTTTGCGCTGCTTCTATTTATAATGATGATGAAACGTTTG
>CAYQMM010000024.1:0-1513 GCA_964418675.1 uncultured Candidatus Bathyarchaeia archaeon | reverse complement strand
CTTCGATAAGCAGAATCTTGAGGTCGTCGGGGGCCAGTTCCAGGGCGGCAAAGATACCCGCGGGCCCGCCGCCGACAATGATAACGTCGTATTTCTTGGACATTTGAACAGCCAAGCCATTGTATCGTCTGCGGCTTTGGCCGTCAAGGAATTTATTGTATTGATAGATCAGGGAAGCGTTATTATTAAGTCAGCGGAATTAGTGATTCTGAAGGTTGCGACTGCACAGTTTACATCTCATTAATGAAACGCGTGCGGTCATCCTCCTCCCATCGATCAACGAACTGCAGAATTGGCTGTATTTCATCTGGGGATATTTTTCTAGCTTTATTTTTAGAGGTTACCCATGTAGAGAAGGGTCCACTAACTCCTAATAATTCAACATTTACGCATGTTCTCACAATACGTAGCATAACCAATAGAGCTTTGCGTTCGTCTAAAGTAGATAACCTTTCCCCTCCCAGCGTTCTATATATTGCATGCGCTGTGTTAGCACCACTTCCGATGGCTTGAAAAAGGGGATGAAACTCTAGGTCACCATTTATTCCGCATTCTAAGATTTGAGGGGCTTCTTCAGCCCAAAACACTATTAAACCCCAAAGAGAAGTTCTATAAATATCCCTTCGTGCAATGTCGTTGGCTTTCTTTATTTGCTGGTATATCGGACTAAGACATCTATCTACCGCATCTCTAATCTTGTCGCGTTTTTTGAACATTTTCGGATACAGGGTGGTCGCCTCTAGTTTGGTGCGCGCTTTCTGAGAGTTAGCGATAGAACCGCTAAAACCTGCAACACAAGGATGCTCTCCAATACAGTCTAATTTCTCAACAGGCCAGCGTACTCCAGCTACGAGGTCAGATGCTTGTGAATCTGCTGCAATGACAACGCCGCCCTCAAACTTCAGGGCGGCGATTATCGTTGTAGATGCACTCACGGGATTCTATTTCTTAAACCGGCTTTCAGACGAGAACTCCGGGTATTCCTTATAGACATCAGAAAGGAGGGTCTCAAAGTCACGGCTTGTTACATAACTCCGAGCGGCATCTAGCTTGCCTATGAGCTCATTATCTGCTTTTTCTCTTAGCTCGCCTGCTTTCTCTACTCCAGCTTCTGTAGGTCGGTACAGATTCCAACCTTTGCCCGATGGAACAAATTCTATAAGGCCTTCATCACGGAGCTGACCAAGATCATCGTATATTTTTAGACTGCATGGCCCCCAATTGTAGGGAATAAATCTATATAGTTCCTTTTTCTTAGCACCTGATTCCTGTGCAAATTTGAAGAGGGTCTTCTGGATTTGAATGGGTTCTAAGGTATCGCCTATAGCGAGCAAGAGCCAATCATGCGTCTCCATCATTTTGCCTCCTTCGAGTTTTGGAAACACTTAAATATTGGTCTTCGATACATATTGTATCATAAGACGTCAAAAAATTCCCTTTTAAGCGTAAACCGCTGCCACCACGGCGTCTTTGGCGTTGTGCTCGTCGAAGAAGATGACGGCCAGCTTTCGGC
>CAYQMM010000023.1:0-1635 GCA_964418675.1 uncultured Candidatus Bathyarchaeia archaeon | reverse complement strand
GAAAAGATTAAGAGTCTACAGGGTTGACTCTCCCGATGGCGAAATACATCTCGTTATAGAGGAAACTCAAGCTTCTGAACATTCTGAATGCTTCACTAACGTGGCTGAGATTAAGAAAATTTCTCGAACAGAAGCAGCTAAACCACTTGATCTAGTTCGTGAAGAGTGAGATGCGCATGAGTTGGAGAATTGACTGTAATGCCGAAAGTTAAGGTTGACTGGACCAAGTGCAACGGATGTGGAACATGCGTCGACAACTGTCCCGTCATGGTATTTGCGCTTCAAGACTTACCCGAATATCCAGATTCAGAAAAATCCGTGCCTGTCAGAGCCGAAGACTGCATTCTCTGCATGACCTGCGTGACTTCGTGTCCTACCGCCGCCATAACAGTTGAAGAATAGCAACCGCCTCCATCGACTGCACTCTTGCGCTCCAAATAGTGGAAGAGAAAATACATGGGTAAGAGCAACAATGAAACTAAAGACCCGTTGCGTGTTGTACCGCACGCTCAGGGTTTTCACTTCTATACTGCCATCGGAGATTATTGCGGAGTTAGCGCACACAGCTTGGAGGAATTTGCTGATGCACTTCAATACGTGTGTTCCGCCGCCATAGTTTTCCATTTCGAGCGTGAAGACTTTCAGAATTGGGTAAGAGTAGTCATAGGCGACGTGGAACTAGCCCAAAAAATAGATAACATAAAAACGTGCGAAAGACATTTGTCGGCAGATTCTTGCAGAAAAGAACTTGTGGATGCCGTAAGCGTTCGCATTCTCCAGTTGGAAGCGAGCAGTGGTCCTCCTATCTTTGGTGAGCAGAAACGGACAAATTCCATCCATCACGCTAAAACGGATTAGGTTAATGTCTGGCGAGATTAATGAGTTGCAAATTATTTGTTTTCAGGCACGCTGAAACGTTTGATAATAGACGAGGGATATTTTCTGGCTGGCGTGATTCAGAACTTACTTCAGAGGGACTTTCGCAGGCACAGAAGATTGCTGAGCAGCTTAAACGGTATCAAATTGATTATGCGTTTACCTCGCATCTTAAGCGAGCCCGAAAAACCCTTGAAATCTCACTTGAAGGGCATTCTTCAGTTCCGGTTTTTGTGGATGATCGACTTATCGAAAGATGCTATGGGTTGCTTCAAGGCAAAAGCAAAGAGAGGATTGCACGTGAAAATCCTGAATGGTTTGCTCAGGTTCACAGAGGCTACGAGTTCACTCCTCCTCAGGGAGAAAGCTTGAGGATGGTTGAAAAAAGGGTGCTCTTGTTTCTGGAGCAGTTGAGAGATTGGCTTGGGCAGAATCCGGGAAACGTAGCTATTTCTTGTCATAGCAATTCTATACGCCCAATAAGGCGTGTATTTGAAAATTTAACTCTAAAGCAGATGCTTCAGCTTGAGAATCCACAGGACCGCATAATGATTTATAACCTTCGACCTCGTAACATGCAAAGGGAGACACTGAGAGGAAAAGAATGCAAGCAAAATTGGAGAGGCGTTCGTGTTTCAAGTAAAGTGAAATTAGCCACCGCTCCTTTGAATCCCTTGAAAGAATATTATTAATATCCATCAACGAGCTTTTTAGTTTATTTTATAAACATAAGGTATTAATATGGTTTATGTATTAAAC
>CAYQMM010000022.1:0-3001 GCA_964418675.1 uncultured Candidatus Bathyarchaeia archaeon | reverse complement strand
TCCTTGCTTATTTTCTCGAAAGAATACTTCCATGAGATCAAATTCTAACACCCAGCCGAAAGCTACTATAAAAGAACGAAATAACGTTTGTTAACATGTAGATATATCGTTAGCTGCCAAAAACAGTTCCTTTTCCCTTTTTATCCCTGAGACATTTTTAAACGAGCATAGATACCAACACACACATAGCCTCAATCATTAACACCCTTAACTAAACATGAAACAGTGCTGAACTAGCCTGTTTTTGACCCATGAAAAGCAAAGTACCATTGTGGGTATATGGATAATCTAAATTCAGAATCAGATTTTTTATAGAGTCGGATTAGAATTCATACTAAACTATAAATATTCATAGTCGTATATAGATTTAAAACATGACTAAACAAAACTATACCCAAGAGGGTGGACGACCTTTGGAATCCCAAGTTCTAAAGAAAATGCACAGAAGAATCGTCAAAAGCTTCATGGACATACTTATACTCGCTGAACTCCAGAACGGCCCAATGAGCGGCTACGACGCCATTGCTTTCATTCACAACAAATTCGGAATTTTAGTTAGTTCAGGAACTGTTTACTCTCTCCTATATTCCCTAGAAAGAGACGAACTGATAAAGGGCATGTGGGCAAAGAGAAAAAGAGTTTACGAACTGACTGAAAAGGGAGAAAAAACCATTGACGTAGTACTCAATGCCGACGACAAAATCAAAGGTTTGGTAACAAGCCTTCTCTTAACCCACTGAAACAATGGAATCAAACCGCGAACGCGAGAACGAGAATCTAACGGACAAAGAGCCGCCCGCCTGAAATGTGGATTAAACCGCCTCCTAGTTCTTGGAGGCTAACAGATTAGAGAGGCAAACCTAAGAGGATTTAATTGATCTTATCCGAACGCTGTAGCCGATATAACTAGGGAAGAGACCTTGAATCTAGGAGATTACGCCGGTGACTTTGGCGAGCTTCTCTGCGGAGTCAGAATCCAGCCGTTTCGTTTCTAAAATTGTGTACCGTTCAGGACGAATAGTACATGCCTGCACCAGAGCCTTCACGATAGACCCAGGTTTTACGCCAAGTTCTTCAGCTGTCGTGGGTGCCCCGGCGTTTTGAAGTGTCTCTTTGATGCCTTTCCAATCTATGTTGTATAGATAAGCCATCATTATCGTTCCCACACCGCACTGTTCTCCATGCAAGGCGCCGTTCCGTTCAATCTGATCAAGAGAGTGGCTAAAAAGATGCTCTGAACCGCTACAAGGTTTACTGCTTCCCGCGATGCTCATGGCAACCCCGCAGCTTATCAGCGCCTCCAAAATTAGCCGTAGACCAGCCTCAGATCCGGGTTTGATTATATCTGCATTTTTCGTCACCAATCTTGCACTCATCAGAGCCAAACTCGCTGCGTACTCCCCATAGTATTCATTCTTCACTTTGTGAGCTAGTTCCCAGTCTCGAACAGAAGTGAATTTAGACACAAGGTCTCCGCATCCGCTCGCAGTGAAGCGATAATCCGATTGAACAATAATAGCTGTGTCCGCCACAATAGCCATAGGCGACTGAGCCATCACAGAGAAAGGCTTCCCCAACCCCTTGACAGCCGCCACAGGACTCGCAATACCATCATGGGAGGCGGTTGTTGGCACGCTTATGAAGGGGATTCCCTGACGCGTAGAACTCAGCTTCGCAACATCAATTTTGGTTCCCCCGCCCACACCAAGAACAATCTGCGGTTTTAATTCCCGAATTTTTTCTTCAACAGCCCGAACTTCCCACATGGTGGAGGAATTAACAATAAGATGGTTAACATCCATTCTTTTGTCGCTGAGCAGATCGATAACTCTGCGACCTGCGATGTTTTTGGTGTCTGGACCCGTAATTACAAGTGCAGATTCGCGAAAGCCTAACCTCTTGCAAATCTCGCTTAAAAGAGGCAATGTTTCGTTTCCAACTACAACTTCCCTGGGAAGCTGCATTCGATGTAACTGCATTTTCAATGCAATCACGGATATGATAAATGGCTCCATATTAAGTTTCAGGATTCCCACATTTAAGACATTTGATAATCAGAGAATAAGGGTAGTTTCGAAATGTTTTTAAATGCGTCAGGGAAGTATATACACCTCTGGTTTCTCCCGAGACAGTTCTGCTCTATATCAATTTTCGGGGGACACAAAAATGCATGAAACAGTTGATAAATTAGCATTAAAAGGAACAACAACGGTGGGTGTCGTTTGCTCCGACGGAGTAATCCTGTCGTCAGACACCCGCGTGACAATGGGATACTTCGTAGCCCACAAAAAAGGCAAAAAAATATACCAAATAGACGACCACATAGCAATGACCATCTCAGGCGGAGTTGCAGACGCACAGTACGTTGTCGAAGTACTCAAGGTCAACGCCAAACTATACAAACTAAACAACGGCAGACCCATGCCAATAAAAGCGGCATCCCGCCTAGTCGCAAATGTCCTCTTTTCTGCACGTGGAGGATTAATAGCGCAGATTCTTGTTGGCGGGGTTGACTCTACCGGACCTCACGTCTTCGCCTTAGATCCCTTTGGCAGCCTCACAGAAGAAAAGTATGTTGCTACAGGTTCAGGTTCTCCCATAGCTTACGGCGTTCTGGAAGACAAATACAAGGAAGGAATGAAAATCGAAGAAATCCTCCCTGTAGTTGTACGCGCCGTTGACTCAGCCATGAAGAGAGATATAGCAAGCGGAGACAGCTTTGACGTAGCTGTCATAACCGAAAAAGGCTATCGTCAACTAGAACCTGAGCAAAAGAAAAACCTTCTTGGAGGCTCCTGAGGAGCGATAAAAAAGCATTGACAACATCTGGAAAAGACCAAGTGGACATAAGCCAGCACATACTAGAGAACATTCCGCCACAGGCTGAAGTCACCCGCATAGAGTACGAAGGACCCGCCCTCGCCGTTTACACAAAAAAGCCTGAAATCCTAGTTGAACAGAGTTACATAATAGCAGACATAGTCAAGCTGATCAGAAAGAG
>CAYQMM010000021.1:0-4959 GCA_964418675.1 uncultured Candidatus Bathyarchaeia archaeon | reverse complement strand
TGGAGGTTTATTCGTAGAATATGAGGTTTTGTTCCTCCAAGCTTCCGTGAAGCTTATGCACCGCGTCATAAACATCCTGTTCTACCTTCGCTCCTGTCACAACAAGGTTACCGGTTGCGAATATCAGTATAACCACCTTAGGCTCGTCCATCCTGTAGATCAAGCCTGGAAACTGCTCCGGCTCATACATCGTTTTTCTAAGCGTAACAGCTATCTTCTCCAAATCTACCTTTCCGCCTAGACTTGCAGAGGCAACAATGTTCACAACCCTAAAGTCAGGCTTGCTGAGGATGATTATTCCGACCTTTTTCAGTTCTTTAACAACCTTCATGATTGCACTGCGGGATTCCTTTCCCGATCTTGCTCCAGTACAAACCATTTTACCAGTGCTAAAAATCAACGTAGCCGTCTTCGGTCTCTTAAGCCTAAATACTAACCCCGGAAACCGTTCCGGACGATACTCTACGCCTGGATAAACCTTAACAACAGCGTTTAAATCAACTTTCTGGTTCATAGTTCCAGTAGCAACAACATTTTGAATGGTTATTATGGCTTCAGTCTTCGGCATTAAACACCGCTTCTTATAGTACAGCGGATGCTTAAATACCCTTTATAAAAGGCCGTATGTTTCATAGGCGTTATTATAGGGTAAGACTTAGTTACAGACTAAGAATAGCATGCGTTTTTGTTTCTTGGGCAAACTTGATATGCTAATGACGAGTATATTGGTTTATTGGCGTCTTTGTGAGTAAGAGTAGGATTTTTAGCAATCCTGAGTGCAGAGATTGCATCTATCAAGGAAACAGTTATTGTTGGAACAAGTGTCCCTACAATGTCTGGAAGAGGAGTAACAGGTAGTAGCTCGCGCTTTTGGTCATTTTCTAAATTTCTAATTTCTAAACTAAAGGAAAAAAAGATTGCTCTATTTTTTTCTGTTTTAGAAAAAGCACGCGCGTACTTTTACCGGTAAATTGAGGTTCGAATCCCTTCAGTCGTCGTTTTTTAGGACCTCAAACAGACAAAGTTGAGTTGGAACCTCAGCGGAATTAATCGGATTCGAGCCTGAAGTGTTTTGGGTCTCTATGGGACTTTACCCTAAATGGGAGCGGGTCCGCTGGGATTCAAACAGTTTTTTATTCCATTTGGGTTTGTTAGGTTTTACTTCTTATTCCGCAGCAGGTGGCGATGTCTCCCGCGCAACCCCCCCTTTTTTCTATCATGCACATGCTTTTATCTTCCTGACGCAGCCATCATTATATTGAATGGATCATGTCAGCCCAGGGGCCAGCTCTAAGTAGTCGAAAACGGAAGAAACCTAAGCGGATACAAGTTCGGCGGAACAAACGGCAAGTGGAGACGTCTCCCGCACAATCCCTCTTTTTTTCTTTTTCAATAAGCGCTTTGATTGGAGTCCAGCCTCAACATAGCGCTTTTGGAGAAATCTCCGCACACCCCTCTCTCTTTTTGTACATTTATGCGGTAGTAATCCTAACTGACGATTCTCCAGACAAAACCATCAAAGCTAAACTTTAAATAGATACGTGTTACACACATATTAACATGTGTTCCAGAAATGTGATACGGGTGAGTTATTATGGTAAACTTCACAGTATCTATACCCGAAGACCTTAAGGCTGAGATGGAAAAGTTTCCTGATGTAAACTGGTCCGAATTGACCCGAAAAAGCATCCAAATGTATATACAGAACAGAAAAAACCCCTTTCCTCCATTAGAATTTGAAATGAAGGAAGTACACATCCGCTATGAGCATGATTTAAAGAGACCATCAATGTCTCTATCCCTTAAAGCGATGAATAAGTTGAATTCTGAACTTGTTATCGATAGAATATTGTTCAAGGTTGAATTTGACAAAGAGTATGGAAGAGGCAAATTGGCGGGAGCCTTCGTGGACCAGTCTTTGGAATATCGCCAAATATCAGGTGATTCTAAAATCTTAATTATTTTCTATCCACAAGTTGACATGCTTCGACGCTTAAGCGATAAGATGGAAGCAACATTCTGGATTTATGTAACGCTGACTATATATGTTCAAGGTTTCGCACTGCCACAGACTGAGGTCGTGTCAATTAAGGTTCCAATTGACGAATGGAAGAATGAAGTAGGGGGCGCATTAAATGCCTATGACGCAGATTGGAACCGAGTGTATCCTACGTAGACTTTCAGAAGAGTTACAGTTCCCAAACTAGCAAGTATCTATGAACAGCTCGAGCGGGCGCCGACCTTCTCCGGAACCCCGCCTCATAACGCTTACTTAACTTTGTGAATTTATTTAATGATTTAATATAAAAATCCTAAAAGGAGAGACATGAACGAGCGCGACTCTTTTTCCTAAAGGCGTAGTTTGATCCATGCCGGATCATGATCGCTGCCTTCGCCTTTATGCAGTTTTCGGCGGTCGATCCAAGCTTCAGTCTGCTTGGCCGCCAGTGCAGGGCTTAACCAAATCTGGTCGTACAGCTCGTACTCTGCAGGTTGACCGCTTGGCTTGTATCGATGCGTCCAAGCCGTAGAGGCTGGTGGTGGCGTGTCAGCCTTTGGGGGTCGCGTTTCCCTCGGATCCGATAACGCGTTGTTCAGTCGCAATTCTTGATCCGCCACAAAAGGCCGAAGGCACTGCGAGTCCGGGGATCATTCATGTCACCCAACACAATGAACGAACTGCCAGGTCGGGTTCTCGCCTTCACGATTTCCGCTACCATCTCAGCCTGGCGGGTGCGACGCTCGTCGTTCGATTGCCTGCCAGCGGCTGTCTCCATGCCAGCACCGACGAAATGGCTCTTGAGGTGATTGTTAAAGATCCTGAAGAGCGTTTTTGATCGCGATGGGTTTAGAATTTCGACCTCAAGAAGATCACGGCCAAAGACAGAGCGCGTTGGATCACTGGGATGCACCGCGTGTTTCCACGAAGTAACTCCGCCGACTGGGAGCGTGGAAAGGATCCCAACGTCGATGAGACGAGGGTCGTTGCCCTCGACCAACACACAATATCGGTACAAGCTGCCTAAATAGTCGCGATTAAACTGATGCAGGGTGTCAAGGTCTTCAACCTCTTGAACTGCCAGTACGTCGACGTTCATATCCTTGATGCGCTGTGCGATCTTCTCTGTTTCCGCCTGTTGCTTTCCCTTCACCAGGCTGCCCTGATATTTGCGTATCGTCCATATGTCAGCGTAGCCGAATTCGTACTTCAGCTCGCCATTCAATGTTCCTCCGTCAGAACTAATGATTTCGTCAATCTTGGCCTTGAAATTGTACTGCGAGAAAAGGTTTCTCAGGTTGAATGTCCCAACTGTCACATCCATCTACATCTCACCTTTTTTCCCAAATTGCGCGTATTTGGAAAGAAGCCCGTTGAAATATATCAAGTAAATTTTAAACATCTTTCTCAAGCAGAACCGACTATTAAAAACTTTAACGTATTTGGCTTCCATTTGTTCTTGGCAAAGATGTGCTTTGTATAAGCGTAGCGTGCGCTAAAAAAATAAAAATCTTATTTTTGGAAATCACATTATCATAGGGTGGTAAATTTGAAGTATGGGCAACCGATTTGGAAATGGGTTTTACATGCAACTCAGGAAATTGGAGAAAAGCCTTTTACCGCAGCAGAAATTGTTGAGAGAGTTCATCGAAAGAATCCCGCGATTCCCACAATTACGATTAGAACATTTGTGGTGGCGATGGCTCCAGAACACCCGTCAAGTGTTCATTATCCGTCTACCCGCAGAAAACATGGTCATCTTGTTTATCTTGGTGATGGAAAGTACAAGCTACGTGAGCAGACTCAGAGACGGTCCACCCCAATTGAACAGTTTAAGGTTTCAAAAGAGTTGCAAGGGAGCCAAAGGTCTGCTTTTCTTGAGAGCAATTCTGGAATTATAGAATTGTGGGTAAGAGATAACCAGACTGCTATAATTTCTGGCAGAAAGAACTATTCTTGGAACGGTAAAGCCTTGAATTCATCAGTTGCAGAAAGGAACCTTGTTTCGAGGGAAATCGTCTTGTCGAGAATCAGGAATGGGTGTGGTCTTGATATTGAGACTCTGGACAGGGTGATGGCTTGGGGCGGTTTTCCTCCTTTTCCGCTTAGAGATGAAACTGGAGTCCTGGCTATTACGAGGGAAGCGTTTCGTTTCTTGGATGAAGAAGATTTATCTAAAGCGGTTCTTCGCCTCATGTCAATAAGAGGTGTTGGGATATCCTCAGCTTCAAAAATTATTGGGCTTTTTGACCAGAATCATCTTGCGATATATGACAGCCGGGTTGGGACAGCCATTAAGACATTGAAGCTAACGGGGAATAGAGCCATTAAATGTCCACCCGGCAGAAGTCGTCCTGGAGACGCTTGCACTTACGAACAATGGGCATCCAATTATCAAACGCTCATCTGGGTGATGGAAGTTATGAGAGATTTCCTGAATGAACAAGGTTATCCCTTCAGTATTGCAGATGTGGAAATGGCTCTTTTCATGATGGGTAAATAGAGTATGTGCGCGCTAATGAGTTCTATCTTACACGAGGTATTCGTTTCAATTCACTGCATGAAATTCTTTCCGCTTCTTTCGACATCGGGTCAATTTCCTTTAGCACGACATAATTTCTTGCATTAAAGCGAAAAGTGTTTCCCACTTCTAAGTCGGAATCTGTATCAATAAAAATGTCTTCCGAAGTTTCAACATCTCTGCATTTAAAATACATCTACTCACCATAGACCATGATTTACCTTTCTCTGAGATTAAAGCATATCCAAATCCATTAAGCGTTCTATCTTTTGAAAAAACACATGACAAGATCCGCTACGGATATGAACCCGTCTTGGTCAAAGAATTTAGAGCGTGTTTTGCGTGCCTAACTTAGGCAGAAGTTAATAAGGAGCAAGTATACCGTTTCTGGCTTCTTCCACTATAGGAAGCGCTTGTCTGAGTTCTCTGAAGTACTTGA
>CAYQMM010000020.1:0-6929 GCA_964418675.1 uncultured Candidatus Bathyarchaeia archaeon | reverse complement strand
CACAGTTGTGGCACTCGAAAGTTCCTAAACTAAGGTCAACATCCAACCTATCAGAGCAAACAGGACATCTCACGGTTTCTTCCACCATCCAAAACGGAAATGACCAAAAACTATTTGTACGTTTGTTGTAGCAAATTGACGCCAACAAACTCAATGGGCAGTGAACTGCCATTTTTATTTTCTAGCAATACTTGCAAAAGTGCACGTAACGAACGCCTTCGCATCAATCAAAACCAGAAGGAAACACTAAACAAACAGGCTTAAATTGGTTGCTCTGTGAGTTGATTAAATGCACAACACTCCTACGAAAATGTTAAAAACAGATTTTTACGTTATATGAAGGAAAGCTGGCTGATTTGCTTGAAAAGGCAAGAAGCAATTGAACTGCTGAAAGAAATAGTTGCAACATGCAAAACCGTTAGCTACACGAGTATAACGTTGAAACCTCCGAGTGAGGAAGCCACCGCGGACGCTATAGAAAGGTCTGGACTGCTATTAGTGAGAACTTACAGTTTTGTGAGGTGATTTTAGCTATGTTTGGAAAAAAGGAAGAGGGAAGGGTTCCGTTAAATAGTGATGTTATGATGAAGTGCTTATGCGGAACGTGCCCTGTACAAGCTAAAAGTGCTTGTTCCCGACCTAAAATAGAAAATATGATGAAGATGAGGGCTGGAATGAGCGAAAGCACAGAAGGTGGGATGAGTAGAATGTCGATAAGCATAGCGCAGGGTCCTATGGGCGAGATGAAACCAAACCCTGCCGAACTTGCTGGACCATACTGCGCCATTGGCGTCGCATCATGTAGTGACCTTGACGCAAACAAAGCCTGTATATGCAGACAATGCCAGGTGTACAAAGATTACACACTAGAGGAAGCGAGACCAGTAGAGCACTTCTGCTTCAACAGCAAAGCCATCTAAAATTTACTGGAAAAACGAAAACGTTTATGAAAAACACACGAGGTTCTGCAGGAAAAATTTTCAGTTTCTTTATCGATTATAATGAATATCTTTGAAATTGTGGTTGTAAAGATACAGCAACAAAAGTTATAAGCACTCAACTCTCTTTGTCACACTTAAGGTGGTATTCGATTCTTGTCTAAAAAAGCAACGACCAAAAAGTTAACTGCAGCAAAACCGAAACGACAAAAGTTACTAGACACCGTACCATATGAGGAAGGCTTCCATTTCTACACAGAACTCGGAAAGTACACCGGAGTGACCGCAACTAGCTTGGTTGAGTTCGCCCAAAAGCTTCAAATCATACCTGTTCAGTCTGTCACGTTCCATATTCAGCGTCAAGACTTTCAAAAATGGCTAAAAAAAGTTGTTGGCGACGAAGAACTAGCCAAAAGAATTGACCAAATTAAAGAATGGCCAGCTTGGTCATCGGAAGAAAACTTGAGGAAAGAGCTTTTCAAAACAGTTCAAAACCGCATAGCCGAACTGCAACGACGCCCTTAAAATTACTCTTCAAGAATTATCCTGTGATAGTTTGTGACTTTGTCGTCTTCCTTTGCAAGGGCTTCAAAATAGAAGTATCTGCAATGTAGTAAACGTCTGTTAGGTGAATGGAAATGAGAATAGCGTTTTTCGAGGTAAAAGACTGGGAAAAAGAATACCTGAAAAAAAGATTGAACGATCACCTACTGAAATTCATTGATGAAAAACTAAGTTTGGAAAATGCGCGGCAAATAAAGGATTCTGACGCCATTTCAGTCTTCATCTACTCCAAAATCGACGAACCAATAATTCGGGAAATACCTAATTTAAAATTAATAACCACTAGATCCACCGGCTTTGACCACATAGACTTAGAAGCATGCAAGAAACACGGGATAACAGTTTGCAATGTCCCTTCTTACGGAGAGAACACTGTTGCTGAGCACGCGTTTGCTCTTATTCTATCCTTATCCCGTGGGGTTTGCAGGACCTGCCCCCGTTTTGAGCATGATTTCTCGCTGGAAGGTTTGATGGGGTTCGACTTGAAAGGAAAGACTATTGGCGTAGTTGGCGCTGGTCAGATCGGCTTGCATGTCATAAGGATTGCGAAGGGCTTTGGAATGAATGTTTTAGCCTTTGACGCCCGCCCAAACAAAATTCTCTCCGAGGTTTTAGGTTTTGAGTACACCTCACTAGAAGACCTTCTGTCAAGATCAGACATTATCACGCTTCACGTTCCATACAACAAATACACGCATCATCTCCTGAACAGAGATAAATTCAAACTCGTGAAAAAAGGCGCCATTCTGATAAACACTGCAAGAGGAAGCATCGTAGAAACTGAAGCGTTAATCGATGCTCTCGACAAAAAAATATTGTCTGGGGCGGGCCTCGACGTCATAGAGGGTGAAGAACTCATAAAAGAGGAAAAGCAGCTCTTATACGAGCCAAAGAACATAGAAGCCTTGTCAAATCTCGTAAAAGATCACATCCTGTTAAGCAAGGACAACGTTGTTTTCACTCCGCACATAGCCTTTTACAGCAAAGAAGCACTGGAAAGAATACTTGAGACAACAGTGGAAAACATAAGCGCTTTCGCTTCGGGAAAACCTCAGAATACCGTTTAGATTGCCATGAGGTGCATTCTTACGCAGCAGGTAATAGCCGCGGCAAGGTTTCAGAACAACTCATGTAATGAATAAGTTACAAATTGTCTCTGCCAGCAAAAAATTCTTACTGGTCCGTCATGAGGCTCGCAAGGCATCGTAAAAAATAAATCCAACTTACCACTTCTTTAAGTCTGAGGCTTTTTGGAAATGAGAAGAGATCCAGTTTGTGGCATGCCCGTAGACGAGGAAAAGACAGAATTTAAAGCTGAAGTAAGAGGAAAAACGTACTATTTTTGCGGCGCCTATGACAAACGCACGTTCTTGGAAGGTACTCGAATAGCTTATTTCTCAATGGAAATCGGACTTACAGATGAAATTCCAACATAGTGGTGGTCTGGGCGTTCTCGCAGGTGACATGGTTAGGTCCAGTGCAGACTTGAAGGTCCCTCTAGTTGCAGTTACGCTTTTGAGTCGAAAGGGCTATTTCAAGCAGGAGATCACCCCTGAAGGAAAACAGATAGAGCATCCAGTCGAGTGGGAGCCCTCAAAATTCATGAATCTGTTGCAACCTGAAGTCACCGTAAATCTGCAAGGCAGGGAAGTAAAGGTAAAGGCTTGGCTTTACGATCATCAGAGTCTAACGGGAGGACTTGTTTCCGTCCTCTTTCTGGACACCGATGTAGACGGCAACACTCAAGAGGACAGGCAGATTACTTCTTTTCTATACGGTGGAGACCAACGATACAGGTTGAAGCAGGAAGCAGTGTTGGGAATCGGTGGAGCAAAAATGCTTGACGCAGCCGGTTTCAAAATTAGAAAATATCACATGAACGAGGGGCACTCCAGCCTTTTGACTTTGGAGTTGATGCAAAGAAACGGGTTAAACCTTGACAAGGTTAAAGACATCTGCATATTCACCACGCACACCCCAGTTGAAGCGGGACATGACAGGTTCCCGTACAATCTCGTACAAGAAATAATAGGCGACACAGTTCCGCTAGAGACCCTTTGGAAAGTCGGCGGTCAAGATAACCTTAACATGACACTCTTAGCCCTGAATTTGAGCAAGTACGTCAATGGCGTTGCCGAAAGGCACAGAGACTACTCCAAGAAGCTTTTTCCGGGTCACCACATTTCCGCCATTACTAATGGTGTTCATTCTTTTACTTGGACTTGCGCCAGTTACAGGAAACTTTACGACAAGTATATGCCGAGATGGGCTAATGAGCCAGAGCTACTAGTCAGAGTTGATGACATTCCTGACGAAGAGATATGGGAAGCCCATGTAGCAGCCAAAAAATTACTCGGAGATTTTGTTGCAAAAAAAACTAACGTTCGTATCGATCCGGACGTTCTAACCATCGGATTTGCACGTAGGTCAACCGCATACAAAAGATCTACACTGCTATTTTCTAACCTGGATAAGCTTCGGCAGATCAACAAGAGGGGTAAGATACAGGCGATTTTCGCGGGCAAGGCACATCCTAATGATTATCAAGGAAAACAGTTGATTGAGGAAATTTACCGTTCCATAGATAAGCTGAAAGACGAGATTAGAATAGTCTATTTGGAGGATTACTCCATGGAAATGGCTGCGTTGCTTACTTCTGGTGTGGATGTCTGGCTGAACACTCCTTTGCCGCCTTTTGAGGCTTCTGGGACGAGTGGAATGAAGGCTGCGCACAATGGTGTTATAAACTTCAGCGTTTTGGATGGGTGGTGGATTGAAGGCTGTTTAGAAGGAGTGACTGGTTGGTCTATCGGTCCTCAGCCAGAAGAACTCGTAGCTGCAGAAGAAAGAAAAAATCGAGAAATCGAAGACCTATACAACAAACTACTGTATATTATTGTTCCAACGTTCTATCAACGCAGAAACGAGTGGATAGAAATCATGAAAAACTCGATAGGAAAGATAGCCTATTACTTCAACAGCCACAGGATGATGCGCAGGTACGCTACTGAGGCATATCTCTGAAAACAGATTGCGACAAACCGATCCTTCTGGTCCCTGCTTTCAAAGCTTTTGTTCCATTATTAATGAAAGTCTCTGAAGGACTCTAAATTTGTAATTGTCCTTGTACAATCACAAATATTCTTAAGGTTTTGACAAACCTATGAAGAGTATTCAGGGATTACAAAAGCGTCCACAAAGTAAGAGAAGTTTAGATTTGGTGGATTCCACTTGAGTGGTGTTAGCCCGTCATTAGCTAATAGTGGAATTCTATTCATGGAGAAAGCCTTTAATCGGATTAGAGAGAACGTGTTAGATGTGTGGGAGTTTAATGGAACATAAGAATCACGGCATGAATTCTGGAATGGAACATAAAATGCCTAGCCATAACATGCAGGGAATGAAGCATGAAGGCTCTATGCACATGATGCATACGGGCATGTTCAAAAAAAGATTCTTTGTTTGCCTTGTTTTGACAATTCCGGTTTTGCTTTTTTCCCAAGCTATCCAGACCTGGCTACATTTCACCGTCACAATTCCCTATCAATCCTACATTCTCCTAGTGTTAGCCGCAATCATCTATGTGTATGGTGGTTGGCCTTTCTTAAAGGGGCTAACGGTAGAACTGAGAAAGCTACAGCCAGGAATGATGACTCTCATCGCCACGGCAATCTCGGTAGCTTTCTTCTTTTCAGCAGGAACCGTGTTTTTCCCCATTGGAAGCGACTTCTTCTGGGAACTTGCAACGCTTATCGACGTGATGCTTTTTGGACATTGGATAGAGGCAAGAAGCGTCCTCGGCGCTTCAAGGGCGCTTGAAGAACTCGTGAAGATCCTGCCTACTTTCGCTCATGTCGTCAAAAACGGAGAGATCGTGGATGTTCCCGTTTCAGAGTTGAAGGTAGGCGATGTAGTTTTGGTTCGTCCAGGCGAGAAAATTCCCTCAGATGGCTTAGTGGTTGAAGGGGAATCTTATGTTAATGAGGCTCTGCTTACGGGTGAATCGAAACCTGTCCACAAACAATCTAAGGATAAGGTAATAGGCGGCGCGGTAAACGGAGACGGCGCCCTCAGAACCCGGATTGAGAGAACAGGCGAGGAGACCTACTTGTCCCAAGTCATAAAGCTGGTCAGGCAGGCTCAGGAAAGCAGATCTAGAACACAGGACTTGGCGAATCGTGCGGCAGCTCTTCTCTTTTACGTTGCAGTGTCCGTTGGAGTAATAACTTTCCTTGTCTGGTTTTCCTTTGGAAACGCTCAATTTGCGCTCACAAGGACGGTAACGGTCTTAGTCATAGCGTGTCCTCATGCATTGGGATTAGCCATTCCTTTGGTTGTGGCTCTTTCAACGTCTATTACAGCAAAGGCAGGGATTCTAATTAGGGACCGAAAGGCCTTTGAAGAAATCAGAGACGTAAACGCAGTGGTTTTTGACAAGACAGGCACTCTGACGACTGGTCAGTTTGGTGTCAGCGATGTTGTTTCCTACATTCCGGAGGATAAGCTTCTGAGTTTGACTGCAGCTGTAGAACAAAACTCTGAGCACATAATCGCTAAAGCCATCGTAGAGCATGCCAAAGCAAAAAACGCTGAAATTTCTAAAGCTTCAGACTTTAAAGCCCTTCCAGGAAAAGGCGCTGAAGCAAAAGTTGGAAAAAGTGAAGTCAGCGTTGGAAGCCCAAACCTTCTGAAAGAATTAAACATTAAGGCAGATGACCAAAAATTAGTTGAGCTCCAGGAACAGGGCAAGACTGTTGTTTTCACTGTTGTTGACGGAAAACTTGTAGGTGCCTTCGCTCTTGCCGATAAAATCCGCGAAGAATCACGGATGGCCATTCAAGATTTAAAAGCAAAAGGGATCAGAGTCTACATGTTAACTGGCGATGCTGAAGCAGTCGCGAAAGGTGTTTCAAAAGAACTTGGCATTGATGATTATTTTGCCCAAGTGCTTCCGGATCAGAAAGCGGCGAAAATAAAGTCTCTGAAGGACCAGCACTACAAGGTGGCTATGGTTGGAGATGGCATTAACGACGCTCCCGCTTTGGTCACGGCGGATGTAGGCATCGCTATTGGTGCAGGAACCGATGTGGCGATTGAGAGCGCGGATATAATACTCGTGAAGAATGATCCGCGGGATGTTCCGAAGGTGGCGGATCTTTCCAGAAAAACTTACTCCAAAATGATTCAGAATCTCTGGTGGGCTGCAGGTTACAACATATTCGCGATTCCTTTAGCCGCGGGGATCCTCGCCAATTTCGGAGTAATTATAGATCCAGCGGTAGGAGCGATCTTAATGTCTTTGAGCACTGTCTTAGTCGCGATCAACAGTCAGACTCTGCGGAGATATGAGCCTAGGACGGAGGTGTCATTGGAGAAGGGCCCCGCACCCAAGCATGAAATGGAAGAAAATATGCGTTAAACATGAAA
>CAYQMM010000019.1:0-8161 GCA_964418675.1 uncultured Candidatus Bathyarchaeia archaeon | reverse complement strand
ATGAATGCCTGACTTGCACTCAGGAGGTCGCGGGTTCAATTCCCGCTCGGTCCACCAATTCTAGGTTAATTGAAAACAAATCAAGGATTGGTTTCTGTTGTTCCCCAAAATCGCCATCGATCAGCCAATCTATTGTAGATGATATAGGATGGGATTATGTTGAGCAGCGCTTGCGTGAGATTGAATACTGCTAATGGAAGCAGAATCCCAACTACGGCTACCCCAGATGGGTAGTACAATGGATAGAAGATTGGAAGCATCAAGTAATTTGCCACAGTCATCACAACAACCCTGGATGTGACTGCCGCAATTGATTTAGCTACGACGCCCCTGCGGATTGCCGCAAACGCCAAAACCGTTGCTAACTCAGCAACGAGCTTGAATATGCCACCGGGAACGTTTCCCCTGAGAAAAATGATTGAACAGCCGATAACGGAAGTGTATACTGCACCTACGGTGCCATTGAAGAGCAGGCTAACCATCATGGGTATTCCCGTTAAATCCCATGAAATAACTCCTGGCAGAAGCGGAAAGGGGATGTCGAAGGGCGGTCCACGTATTACCTCGGATGCTGCAGCCAACGCTCCGAGTACGCTGGCTAGAGCAAGCTTTTTAGTGTCTAGTCTTGGCAACCCTCATCACCTGTAGAGAAGAACAGGATTTACGCTAAGATATATTTATATTTTTTGTAAATTAAAATGTCTTTTTCGTAAACATAAGTTAACGTGTTCGCAGCATTTTTTGAGCAATCCGAACAAATTCCTTAACAAGATCCGCATTCTTCAGGTATATCACCCGCGAACGCCCAACCTCGTAAACCCCTACCAAACCGCTCTTTTCCATCACTTTAACATGACGATAAACAGTAGCATAGTCCTTTTTTAGCGCTTGAGCCACAGCCTTAATATGCAAAGGTCGCTCAGTTTCACTCACAAGCTCAACAATTTTCAATCGTATAGGACTACCCAACGCACTAAACACCGCAGAGACTCGCCGCAACTCCGTTTCATCAAACACTATCCAAACCACTTTTAATATATATACATTGAATTTATGACATTTTCGCTAAACATCATGAACATGAAACACCCCAAGAAACGAGAAAAAATCGGCAAACCTTTTAGGTTTCAAATCCCTAAAAGTTCTTGATTTAAATTCTGTTGGTTGGTTACTTTGACAAGAGTTCTTCTCAAGAATGTGACAAAACGTTTCGGAAAAGTGATAGCAGTCAATTCTCTAAGCCTAGAAATTAAAGACAAAGAGTTTCTTGTCTTGCTGGGTCCCTCAGGATGCGGAAAAACCACGGCACTTCGATGCATCGCAGGCTTGGAAACCCCAGAGGAGGGAGAGATATACATTGGGGACAGACTCGTGAATGATTTGGACCCCCGAGAAAGGAACGTAGCCATGGTCTTCCAGAGTTATGCCCTCTATCCCCACATGACCGTCTTCAAGAACTTGTCATTTCCCCTAGAAAACATGAACATTCCAAAGGACGAGATAAAACTGAAAGTTAAGCAGACAGCGGAGCTGCTCCAAGTCGATTCTCTTCTTGAAAGAAAACCGAAACAACTCAGCGGAGGCCAACGCCAGAGAGTAGCCTTGGGCAGAGCCATAGTCAGAGACCCGAGCGTCTTCCTCATGGATGAACCCCTCAGCAACCTAGACGCCAAATTGAGGGTTTACATGAGGGCTGAACTTAAGAAACTTCAGAAAAAACTCGGAGTCACAACCATATACGTAACTCACGATCAAGTAGAAGCCATGACCATGGGCGACAAAGTTGCCATATTGAATAAGGGTCTCCTGCAACAGACTGGGACGCCAGACGACATCTATTCTCGTCCCTCCAACATGTTCGTAGCAGGCTTCATAGGCAGCCCCCCAACAAACTTCTTCGATTGCAGCCTGCTGGCTGGAAAGCCTTGCACTCTTGATAGTGGGGAGTTCATTTATCCGTTGCCTGAGGATGTGGCGGAGGCGGTGAAAAAGTGTACTTCCGAGACGTGTACAATGGGTGTGAGACCCCAAGACATCGTAGTGTACAGGGACGCTAAAGGAAAGAAGGGGTTAATCAAAGCTATGCTCGACGTCATAGAGCCTCTAGGAGACACGAGCATCCTTGACTTCAAGATTGGAGACTATCTGGTCAAGGCAGTGGTGAGCCCCGATTTCACAGCTGAAGTGGGAGACACACTCTGGTTGAAGATTCCGCCAAACAAGGTTCACATCTTTGACAAGAAGACAGGCGCCACATTGGCGTAACATCCTAGCCTTTGACGGCTCCTGCGACGAGACCTCTGACGTAGTATCGTTGCAGAGCCACGTAGACGATTATGGGTATTATCATAACCAATATCGAGGCGGCGGATAGGACTGGCCAGTCGATGTTAAGTCTCCCTTTTATAACGGGAATAGCTTGGGTTGCAAGTTTCAGTTCTGGGGAGCTAATTAGGACAGCCGCAAAGAAGAAGTCGTTCCACACCCAGATGAACTGAAGAGCTGTCAGTGAAGCAAGGGCTGGCAGAGTTAATGGCAAGACTATTTTATAGAAAACTTTCAGGTATGAGGCGCCGTCTATTCGGGCAGCTTCTTCCACCTCCACGGGGAGAACTGAGAAGAAGTTTCTGAGGAAGAAAATCTGCCATGGAAGAGCAAAGGCCGTGTGAACAAGGATTAAGCCTAGGTAGTTGTTCCAGAGACCCAGTTTCACAGTTATGTTGAAGATGGGTATTATCACCATCTGCTGAGGGATTGTCTGGAGAAGAACGATTATGAGAAAGAGTAGGTCTCTTGTGGGAAATTTGAATCGTGCAAAAGCGTAAGCTCCTAGGGCTGCGACAAATATGGGGAGGGCTGTTGCGGGTATTGTCACTAGAAGGGAGTTGAAAAGCGCTCTGCCTAGGGGGGCAGTGGGATGATTCCAAGCCCCTACGAAGCCTCTGAGAGTTGGGTTGAAAGTATCAAAGTTCCACCAACCATTCAGAATTTCGGGTAAAGGTCTTATCGATGCCATGAAGACTCCAAGGAAGGGCACTATCCAAATCAGTGAAATGCTCCAAGCTAGTATGTGAATTAGGATCGTGAGCTTTTTCGTTTTCCTCAGTCTTGCTGGAGCATCTGAAATCTGCGAAGCAGCCCCGGCTATGATGTTTCTTAGTCTTTCTGGAATGTCTGATAGCTTCAACTTTTCACCATCCTGTAGACCATGTAGGCTGCGAACCCGAAAGTCATCACCGTCAATAGGGTCGCAATGGCTGAGGCTACGCCGTAGTTTGGAGGAAGATAGAGGAAGGCGTTGAGGTACATCAATACTGCCATGACCATGCTACCCCCTCCGGGTCCACCCTGTTGGATAACCCATACGATGTCAAAGATTTTGAGTTCCCAGAGGAGCGTCATCGTTATCACGATTATTGTAGCTGGTCTCAGCATGGGAAGTGTTATGCGACGGAAGATTCGCCACGCGGATGCTCCATCTATCTTGGCTGCCTCAAAAAGCTCCCCTGGAATACCCTCCAAGCCAGCGGAGTAGACTATCATACTGAAGCCTGTCCAAATCCAGACGGTTCCCAGAATCAAGGCTATGAGAATGGTTTGGGGATAAGCGGTCCATGTTTTTGTTAGTCCACCTAAACCTATGACTCTGAGGAAGCCGTTTAGAATTCCGGCAGTATTATCGTATATGAAACGTAGTAGAATGCCGCCTACGATCATTGGGATAACCATTCCCAGAAAGACGGCTGATTTGGTTATCGCTCCTCCTTTAACATCTCGGAGAAGAACGGCTAGAAAAAGACCAAAAAAAAGTGATAACGGAAGATGTATAAGAATCCATATGCCGTTGTGGATTAGCGCTCCATAAGGAGGGGGGTTTCCTTCCACTAAATTCTGAGGGTTCCAGAAGTTTCGTTGGCCAAAGATTTGTGCGTAGTTGTCTAGGCCAACAAATTTGCCTCCTTCACCTAGGAAGCTTATGTAGATTGTGTTAACCACGGGAAAGATAACAAAAATTGTCAACAAAAGAATGGTTGGGGCTAGAAAAAAAAGGGGGATTTTTGTTTGGCGGAGGTTCATTTCCTCTGTGTTTCCTGTATTCTAGAAGGCAGGGGCTGTCCAGTCGTCTTGAAGAGTCTGAAGCATCGTGTCTAGGTCCATTGTGGGATTAACCCAAAAGGCTTTCAGCTGATCCCAGAAAGTGGTCTGGAAGGGTGGACCTATAGAGTCGTCGAGGTCTGGAACAACAGTTACTGTCCTCATGAATTGCAGCACTTGCAGGTCTATGGGGCTGTAGGCGGAGTCAGGGACGTCGCTGTTAGGTGCGAGAAAGCCTCCTTGTTGAACCATGATACCTTGGGCTTCAGAGCCAGCCAAGAACTCCATAAGTTGAGTTGCTTCGTCTGGATGCTTCGTGTTAGCAGGCATTATTGCATAGTCAACAGCGCCAGTTACGCCGTCAGTTTCGGGGAATGGGAAGAAACCAATGTCGTCTGTGTGCTCGCTAAAGGGCGTAATGGTCGTTATGAAACTGCCTTGGAAGTATATGCCATATGTTCCGTCATAGACTCTACCTACTTGTGTTTGCCACTCATCTGGAACGCTGAAGTAGCCCGCCTCCAACAGGGACGCTAATTCTTCGAAAACTGCTTTAGAATCAGTACCTGTAAATTGTTTATCTCCGAAAATCAGATCATTCTGCAGTTGATATCCGCCCAAGCCGATTATGAAAGCCTCAGTTGTATCGGAGAGGGGCCATCCGACGCCGTCTCCGCTTGCTATGGCAGCATCTACTCCAGGTATATTAGAGATATCTTCCAGTAGAGTCTTAAACTCAGCGTAGGTCGTTGGAGGAGTTAAGCCATTATCTGAGAAGAAGGATTCACGGTACCAGAAGCCTGGTTTGCCAGAGACTTTGAATGGAGTAGCCCATATGTTACTACCGGTGCTAACTACATCCAGGTAGGTTTGCGGAAACTTCGATGTATCCATCATATCGGAAACGTCGGTGAGGTACCCGTTTCCTGCTAGGTCCAGAATCCAAGAGGGCCACGGAGCTATTACCACATCAGCAATGGCTTGTCCAGCTTGAAGTTGGGTCGGAACCGTTATCAGGAGTTCTTCTGTGGAATAACCTACGTGTTTAACCTTAATTCCTGTATTATCGGTGAATCTTTGCAGAGCCACTTTAAAGTTCGCTTCTTCTTGGTCGCTCCATAGGCTGAAGACTGTAAGTTCTGGTCCTTGGGGCTGTAGAAGATACCATCCTGCCACAATCGCGGCAATTAATATGATAATTGCGATAACCGCCAACCAAACAGTTCGAGATAGGGCTTTGCTTTTTTTCATAAAATTTTTCCCCCTAGTGGGTTTTTATACATGATGTACTGTGCAATCGGAACTATATAGGATTACCTTAAGGAATGTTAGCTATTTTGATTCTGTTGAGTGCGTTTTTAGACTATTTTGGTTAAATACATAAAAAGTTTATTATTTGCACCTTAGAATCTATTCTTAGAGGTAACCCGATGAACACAGTCCCACTTAACAAACTTTCATTAGAAGATTACACCAAAATAGTCGGAGAAAAGGAAATAGATGAAATAGAAACATTAGCAGGCAAACTCGGCGGCAAATCTGTGGTTCACGTGAACTCCACAGCTTATGGGGGAGGAGTCTCCGAGATGCTGCGTAGGCTCGTTCCCTTGATGAAGGACGTTGGTTTGGATGCTGAGTGGAAGGTGATTAAGGGCGCCAAAGAGTTTTTTGATGTCACCAAGACTTTTCATAATGCCCTTCAGGGAAAAGAGACAGAGCTCACCGAAGACATGAGGAGCATTTATCTCCGATGCAATGAGGAGAACGCCAAGCTTCTTCACCTAGACTATGACTACGTTGTTATCCATGACCCGCAGCCCCTAGCAACAATCAGCTACAGCCCCAAAAAGAAGAACAAGTGGATATGGCGGTGCCACATCGACCTCTCTAAGCCAAACGAAAACTTCTGGAGCTTTTTGGAGCCGCACCTCGCCAACTACGACGCCTACATTTTCAGCTCAAAAGATTATGTGAAGAGCCCCCTAGAAATGAGGAATGTAGCAATAATCACCCCTTCCATCGACCCGCTGAGCGACAAGAACAAACCGTTGCCAGAAGACCAGATTCTTTCAACTCTAAAGAGGTATGATGTTGACTCGAAGAGTCCCATTTTGATTCAGGTTGCAAGATTTGACCCGTGGAAGGACCCCCTAGGCGTCATTGACACGTATAGGCTGGTAAAGAAGAGCAAACCCAATGTTCAGCTACTCCTAATTTCAAGCATGTCTCCTGACGACCCCGAGGGATGGGACTACTTCGAGAAAACAGCACGCCACGCCGGAGAAGACCCCAACATTTACCTGCTGACAGACCTGAAGGGCGTAGGAGACCTGGAAGTTAACGCCTTCCAGAGAGCCTCGGACGTAGCATTGCTCAAGTCCATACGCGAAGGATTCGGATTAACAGTAACTGAGGCGTTGTGGAAGGAGGTGCCGGCGGTTGGAGGTAACGTTGGGGGGATTCCCCTCCAGATTACCAGTGGCGAAACGGGCTTCTTGGTGAACTTCGTTGAAGAGGCTGCAGAAAAAACATTGTACCTCCTGAAGCATCCCCGAGAAGCCAAGAAGATGGGAAAGAATGGAAGGGAACACGTTAAAGAGAACTTTCTCATCACAAAACATCTGAAAGAATACTTGAAACTATTCTTAGCCTGTGACATATAAACCGCAACAGTTTTTCACTTTGCACTTAGAGGTAAGGCTTTTTTTCTTCTTTACGTAACGTGATGTTTAGCGTGTACAGCTTTGGTATGACCAGAGGGGAAGTAAAATGTCTAAGGAAGTTAGCGTGACGAAATTAAAGTTGTTAGAGGGCTACAGGTTCAGGGTGGAGTTTGATGGAGAGAACATCCCAGATTTGATGGTGGACGAGGCGAAGCCTGTGGGATTGGGTGCTGGTCCGAACCCTACTAGGTTGTTAGCTGCTGCTGTTGGTCATTGTACTAGTTCAAGTTTGGTGTTTTGCCTGCAGAAGGCTAGGATTAGGGTTAGGGACCTTGAAACAATCGTAAAAACCAGCGTTGCCAGAAACGAGGAGGGAAGGTGGAGAGTGAGCAGCATTGATGTTCAACTTCGCATAGAAGTAAATGAGGAAGACAGAATGAGGGTTCCTAGGTGCTTGAAGATTTTTGAGGACTACTGCACTGTAACTCAAAGCATAAGAAAAGGAGTCCCCGTAAACATACGGGTAACCAAATAGCTTTTAGCAAACGTTACTTCTGACGGAAAAATCTTTGGAGTCCACCAAGGATTCCTTTAGATAATCCTCTAGGGTCTCGCCGGGAATTACCTCAATGTTGTAGTCTCGGGGGTCTATTGAATGCTTGTAGTTCTTGGCTGGAACAATCACCTTCTTGAAGCCCCACATCTCAGCAGCCTTAATCTTCTCATGTAATCCGCCAACCGCAGTCACCGGAACCACATCATCCACGCTAACATTGATTTCCCCAGTTACAGCAACGTCTTGACGGATGGGCTTTCCCTCTATCAACGAACAGAGAAGAATCGTCATGGTAACGCCAGCGCTTGGTCCATCAACTTTGTAGGCTTGTGCGAAGTCTATGTGGGTGAAGAATTCTTGGGCGATGTCGACGCCGTACTTCTGCAAGATGACGCTTCTCACCTTCGCCACGCTATCTGTAATGAACTGTTCCTGCCCTTCCTTCGCTATCCCCGTGACCTTGTAGTATCCCTGTAAAGACTTGTCACATTTTGTATCTCGTTTCTCTAGGAAGCCTTTGACTGCGAGAACGTTGCCGGTCATCTCTCCGCTGTAAGGGTCTTTGACGACGGCGACCCCGTAAATCTGTCCCAGCTTCGCTCCTTCTGGATTAATCTCTAGAAGTTTTCCTCTCTCGCTCATCTGATGTTCAAGAATCTGTTTCTGAATTGTTTTACAGTGCTTTTCGATGGCTTCTCTAACGTGTTTTCTTTCAACAAGCTCCAAGCCTTCGTTCATTGCCAATGTGGCTGCTGTCTTCACTATAGAAATCATGGGGCGGAACTTTGTGGTTAACGCATCCTTTTTGTTGCTTCTCCTGCGTCCTTCATCAATAATTTCTTCACAT
>CAYQMM010000018.1:0-13528 GCA_964418675.1 uncultured Candidatus Bathyarchaeia archaeon | reverse complement strand
AGGAACTGATAACCGCCCTAAAAGCCCTAGGCTACAAAATAGCCCTTATTTCTGGGGGCTTCACCCAATTTGTTGAAAAGATCAAGGAAAAGCTGAGTATAGACTATGTTTACGCCAACGAACTTGTGATAGAAGATGGGAAATTGACTGGCGAGCTGGTGGAACCCATAATTGATGCAGAACGAAAGGCGGAGCTGATGCAGGAGATAGCTGAGAAAGAAAATCTCTTGATGGAGCAGGTGGTTGCGGTGGGGGATGGGGCGAACGACAGGTTCATGCTCCAAAACTCAGGATTGGGAATCGCCCTCTATCCTAAGGAAGTTCTTCAGAAAGTGGCGGCAGGTGTTATAACCAAGGAGAACCTTGCAGGAATCCTCTATTGTCTGGGTGCACCAGAAGAAAAGTTGAAAGAATTGGTTCCAGATAAAAAACCTGTGAATTCGCTAAAGTCTTAGTTCATTCGTTAATTCTCTGGATTGGCTATTGGGTGCGTAGTGACCAGCGTTTGGTTCTATTATGAAGGTTAAAACTATTGTGGTTTGATGCATATTTCGTCTGCTTTGAGCCAGATTTTGATTGGGATTCCCGCTTCTAATCCTAGTTGTTTTTCTATGTCTTTAGGTATGTATACTGCTAAGTTGTTTCCGCATTTTGTGAGCTTTCTCTGTAGAGGATTGACTTCCCCAAACAAACCTAGGGTCTCTGCTAACTGTTGCACTCTTTCGGCTTCTTCGAAGGGGATGAGCTCGTATCCACACTTTAAGCATTTATATCCTCGTATTGGGAGGTCCCCTTTTGGGAAGTGGGTTTTCAGGATATCAGCTACCATTTCTCCGCCGCATTCGTAACATTTCAGGTTTTCTTGTTTGCTCATTTTATTCATCTCGTTAGTTTTCTTCTTGTGGCTGACACGCCTCTTACTTCTATGCGGTCTTCATATTCAATTGCATAGGCGATTACAGTTCTCCGTCCAATCCACTTCATATATTGTCCTTTGTTTGTTAAGTCTGGATTTGTCAATGTTTCTCTGAGGTCTGCCATGCGGATTGGGGGAACTTCGTTATTCATTGCTTCATAGGCGTGTTTATTTATCCAGACCTGTTTCCCGTTTATTTCCACTCTCTTCCACCCATATATACTTTGTATGTATTTAAAAGTATATGTAAGTATAAATCACTTATAAGCTTTTTAGACTGCTATATAGGATAGAACACTTCGCTGTGAATGTAGAGTGAAAAATAACATATTTTAAATGGCAATTACAAGAAAACAATCTGAAGGAGTGATATATTTTGTCTAATACGAACAGGGCTTTAATTCTTGCAATTGTAGTTATATCAGTTGTAGCATTTTCAGCAACTGTTTTCTTTTACCTGCAAAGCAATGACTTACAAACAAATGTTTCAGGTCTCCAATCAGAAGTAGCTTCCTTAGAAACCGCAAATCTTTCTTATGAGTCCCAGGTTTCGAATCTTCAATCTGAAGCTACCGCACTAAATAATGACAAGGTTGCGCTGGAATCTCAGGTTTCAGGGTTGCAATCAGAGGTTACCACGCTAAACAGCGACAATACAGCACTAGAAAATCAAGTTGATATTCTGCAATCAGAAAAATCTTCGTTGGACTCTCAGGTTTCAAGTCTCCAATCCGAAACAGCATCATTAACCAATGAAAAGACCACTCTGGAATCTCAGGTTGAAAATCTGCAATCTGAAAAAGCCTCATTGGAGAACGATACGACTGACCTGGAGTCTCAGGTCTCTGGTTTGAAATCCGAGGTAGCGACGCTAAGCGATGAAAAATCTTCGTTCGAATCGCAGGTCTCAACTCTCCAATCCGAAAAAACCACGCTAGAAAACGACAAAGCCACCCTAGAATCTCAAGTTTCAACTCTTCAATCCGAAGTAACCACATTAGAAAACGACAAAACCGCTTTAGAATCTCAAGTTTCAGACATGCAATCAGAAATAACAACACTGGAAGACGAGGTAATTCAAAGCTATGACACGGGTTATACCGAGGGCGAGTCAGAAGGCTACTCAGCCGGCTACGTTGAGGGGTACACTCAAGGATTAGATGCTGGTACGGGAACAGGCTACACCGTGAGGGATCCAACTTACGCAGAAGCAATGACGTTTATCGCCTCAGACCTAACTGATCAGAATTTATACACTGCAGATTATACGTGTTTCAATTTTGCTGCAGACTTTGAGGCAAATGCTTTCCAAGCGGGGTATAGAGTTGGTTTTGTTTATATCGCATTTGATGATAATACAGCCCATGCGATTGTTTGTTTCAATGTTGTAGACAGCGGTTTAATGTTCATAGAACCTCAAAATGACCAAATCATTAACGTAGCCGTTGGGCTGCACTATTTAGGTAGAACAATAGACTACTATTCGATAGTATGGTAAATCTAAAGAACCGTTTGATAAGGTCATTATACAATGTTAAGCCCGCATACTCTTGTCCAGAAAAAATGCTAAATTACTTCTTGCCTGATTTTTAGCACATTCTTGTTTATATCTTGGAAGGTTCTGTAGACATCTTCAATATGCAAACTTGACTTTTTAATTCTGTTCTTAACCAGCCCCACTGTTAGGACAGCGGCGCCCACGCATTCGGTTATGGGAGTGGGCTCCGGAAAAGCTATCAGAGCCAAGGCGAGTTTGATGAGTTTAGACTTGTGACTATCCCACCATAAGTCCCTCGTATGGCGTAAATCCTTAGAGACCCCCCTCATAACTTCAATAGTCTCTGTGTAACTTAGCCCCAACTCCTGCAGCACAGCAGCCATATTCTTCATTTCTTTCGGTTCCAAGGCGAACCCAAATATTACAATGAATGTTAACGAGAGTGTAAGTCTGTTCTAACACAAAAGCTTTAACGCCCTAAAAAATGTGCAAAGATTGCCTCTTCGAGATTCCAAAACCAAAAAGTTTCAACGAATCATGCAAAAACGGTTCTGTCAAACTCCATTTTTTAGTTAAAACCGCCAATTTTCCATCGAGAAATTTCAACAACGGCTACAATTAACTACGCAGTTTCAATCTGAAGTCTTCATCTCATGGAAGTGAAGGCATTTTGGAGCATCTCAAATAATACGAAGATAAGCTAATGTATCACTGATTGGTCCCTGAGAATGTGGAAAATACTGTAAAAGCGGGGGTTATCCGCCGCCATTTTTGTAATTTCCATCCTAATGTCTTATGGGTGGCTCTTGTTTTGGTTCAAAATTTCTTGAATTTTCTGTGCTAACCAAGTGGTGTCTGCAATTCATATTCATTTTTTAGGGATTTTTGCTGAAGGTTTTTGGTTATTCGTTTGGATGATATCGTAGCGTTAATATTTGTGGAACGTTAAAACATACGGCGAAGTTATTGGGGGTAGTCATTTGGTTGGGAAGCCTATTGGTGAGGAGGTGCGGCACAGATTTCCTCGATTAACGATGAGTCTGGTTATGGCGGCTATCTTCTATCTAATCAATACCTTTGTTCCGGGCACGATAGATGAAATAGACCTTCCGGGTATCAATATAAACGCCGGCACTTTGGTAGGAACTATTGCGCTGATTTTCACAGCTATCTTTCTGATACGGGCATTGGCAGATGCCTTGGTGTTGAGCGACATTTTGACAGATGTCTTCGTAAGACGGCTAGGGATTAAGGAGGAGAGGTCTCCTAGGAGAGCTGTGAGAGATGCCATTTACATCATCGCCATTATTCTGGTGACGACAGCTCTTCAGCCTCTAATATCGACTCTGGAGCCGAATGTCAGTGACCTGTTGTCAAAAGTTACAATATATGTTGCTCTCGGAATAATTCTCATCCTCATCTATGATATTGGGCGAATCCTCTATCGAATAGTTGAACGGAAAGCCGAATCTTTAGCAGACAGTCTCGCCAAAATGGCTGAACGAAGAAAAAACAGGGAGTAAAATGGATCAGATTCAAATACTCTTCCTTCTCATCTATCTGCTGACCCTTCTCCTTTCAGCCACAGAAATCGTTCCCATGTCTATCGGTGCAATGATTGGAGCTTTGCTAACCATTGTTTTCGGTCTCCTCTACAACGTGTTCACTTATGATCAAGCTGGGGGTTTCATCGACGTTCGACTAATCGGTCTGCTTCTTGGTGTCATGATAGTTGTGGAGGTGGCGGAGCGGAGTGGGCTCTTTCGTTTCGGAGCCTTGTATGCTGTTAAACTTTCTAAGGGGAATCCAGGCAGGCTCTTTGTCTTCATCTGTGTGATCTCTGCCGCTGTTTCACTGTTTCTCAGTGACCCGATGGCGATGCTGCTTATAGCTGCTGCCATGGCTACAATAACTAAGCTGTTACGTTATGATCCGGTGCCTTACTTCATTTCTGCCATGATGATGATAAATTTGGGGGGGACTAGCACTCTAATTGGCTCGGTGGCGAATATGATAATCGGTGTTGAAGCGGGAATAAGCTTTACAGGCTTCCTCAGCTACCTAGCCCTTGGTGAAATTGCCCTTTGGGGACTAACAATATTCGTCCTTTATATGCTCTTCAAGTCAAGGCTCGGAGAGAAAAAGGAACTGCCTGAATATAATCCGTGGGAGAGCATAGAAGATAAGAAGCTCTTTTATCGTTCCATCCTAATCCTCGTCATATTAGTAGGGCTCTTTTTGACTCTGGAGAACCTCAATATTGGACCTGAAGCTGTGGCTTTGGGCTGCGCCATTCTCGCCTTGGCTCTGAGCGGCTTGGACCCAGCAGAGATTTTCAAAAGACTAGACTGGGAGACAGTGTTCTTCCTAGCAGGCTTCATGGTCGTGGTTCGCGGTCTAGAAAGCACGGGAATCTTAACCGAAATCTCAACGCAACTATTCCAAACCTTCGGAGGAAGCCCCTTATCAGCAAGCATTGTGACCCTGTGGTTTAGCGGCTTCACAAGTGCAGTGGTAAGTAACATGGCAGTTGCTCTAACCTTTGCCCCGATGATCAGAGGATTTTTCGGTTCAGGTTCAGCGGCTATGTGGTCAGCACTGGTCCTTGGAAGTAATCTGGGAGGAGCCACTACCCCCTTGAGCGGTACTGTAGCCATTATGGCGATAGGCGCCCTCAAACGTGAGGGGCTCACCATGAGTTTCGGTGAGTTCACGAAAATAGGTTTAATCCTATCCGTCATTCAGTTAGGCTTTGCCAGCATTTATCTAATTGCAAGATTTAATTTATGGATGTGAACAATTTGGTTAAAAAGTGGATTTTGTCCAGAAAAAGAAAACCAGAATCAGAGTATGAAGAAGCTAAGAGAAAATTCGAGATGGCTATAGGAAAACCGTTCATAACCCTAAAACTGGAAATTCCCGACGGATTCGAAGAACTCTCCAACGAATTCCTTAAACTGGAAACGGATGAGCAATTCCATGAAGAGGTTAAGGACCTCATAAAAAAGCGGCTCCTGATTGAAAAGCGTCACAAAAAGCGTTCATAGCTTAAACCGCGTCTTCCTTAGCCTTAAAGCTGGTTTTCCAGTTCACCAAATTCTCGTTCTTTCACAGCCTTTTTAAAAGTAGCAATTAGTCGTGAGAAATGTTTTTAGTTGATGGAAATGGCTCCATGTAAGATTGGCTGAGTTGCTTTTTTTGTTGCTATTCGGTGTCGCCCAGCATTTCCTTCAGATCTTCTATTTCTTCTCGAAGCGAGGCTATCTCCTTTTCCAGAGCGCTAGCTTTCTCTTCTCCAGCTTTCTTGAGTCTCTCTATCTCTTCCAGAAGTTCAGCTCTCTCGTCCTTCAGTTTCTCAATTTTTTCCCTTAAATCCCTCAAAGTCTGCACAAGCCCCCTCTCAATTCCCTTAATCTCCTTAATCATGCCTTTAAGAGTTGCTCTCTCTTTCTCTACAACGGCTCGGAATCTTCTTTCACATCGCGGGCATGTGAAGATTCCTAATGTAAGCTTGAATTGTTCACCGGTTTTGCTGGGTCTGCCAACCATAGACCATGTTTTGGTTGGGTTAGTTACCTCGGTTCCGCATCCGGGGCATATTGGCAAATTCTAGCCTCAATATGAGTTGAGGCTAATCGTTAAAAGTGTTTTTGGCTGTCCGAGGTTCATTTTAGCTAACTGTGGCTTCCTCTGGATGTGAGATGTTCTTGCAGGGTTGAAAGTGGGTGTATGTGTAGAGGTCGTGCTGTTTCTGGTGCCGAGAGGCTATGTGTTCAATATTTCTTCAATTTAAAGAACATCTGTGCATTTTTGCATAAATTTTATATATGAGTTGTCAGTATTAATGATTTAAATTGAATGATGGTGGAGAGAATGGCCAAAAGAAATGTTAAACAACGCGAAGGCAAGCGAGAATTGAAACCGATATACACTGCCAAAAAAATCAATGAACCGTGGTACTTCACACACATCTAAACAAACTAAACAACGGAATCCTATACCGTGAAGGCTGCTTCTGGTTCAAAAAGCGACGCGCTAAAGAATCTCATGAAAAATGCCTTCAAAACATTTATTCGAAGTCTTAAAAATGAAAAGTGGAGTTTTAGAGGTAGATGATAAACTGGAGGCGTTCAACGAGTTCTTTGTAGCGGTTCCTTATGGTTACCTCTGTCACCTGAGCAATCTCTGCAATCTCTCTCTGGGTTTTTCTTTCCCCAGTCAGAACTGAAGCGATGTAACTGGCTGCCGCGGCTATGCCTGTTGGTCCCCTTCCTGACGTAAGCTTCAGCTCCTTGGCTGTAGCAAGGATTTTGTGGGCAATCTCCTCAACCTTTCCCTGCATGGTCAGCTGGTTAGAAAACTTGGTTATGTACTGGCTAGGCTTCAGGGGCGGAATGAAGTAGTTGAGTTCCTTTATTAGAAAACGGTAGCTACGTCCAATCTCTTTCTTGTTTACAGTAGAAGCCTGAGCAATCTCATCCAAGGTTCTAGCCACACTACACTGGCGACAAGCAACATAGATGGCAGCGGCAGTTACGCCCTGAATTGACCTTCCCCGGATAAGACGCTCCTTAACCGCTTTACGATAGATAACCGAAGCAGTTTCAAGGATGTTTTTGGGCAAATTGAGGTTGTTCGCTATCTTGGATATCTCAGAAAGGGCAAAGGCAAGGTTCCTCTCCGTGGCGTCAGAGACCCTGATGCGCCGTTGCCACTTTCGCAGCCGGTATATCTGAGCTTTCTGACCGGGAGCAAGTCTCTTTCCGTAAACGTCCCGGTCATGCCAGTCAATCATAGTTGAGAGACCCTTATCGTGAATTGTAAAAGTAAGAGGGGCACCGGCTCTGGCACGTTTAGCACGCTGCTCATCATCAAAAGCCCGCCACTCTGGTCCTTGGTCTGCGAGTTTGGCGGCGACGACGAAGCCACAGCCCATGCAGACTATCTCGGCGCATTCGTAGTCTCTCATGAGGCGGTTGCTTCCGCATTCTGGGCATCTTCGAATCATGGGAGGTTGTGGGAGGTTTTCTTTTTTCATTTTTTATGCCTCTTTTTTCTACCTGTTTTAGAGGGGATTGCGTAGAGAACATGGTTTACAAGTTGTTCTGGGCTCTGGATGTGGGGTTTCACAGCCACGTATGGGGAGGATGTGGGACCGAAGACGTCAAAAACTGTTCCCACGGGTTTGAGGTTTTCGTTTGCCACCTTGTCGCCGATGCGGGGAATATTTTCAGCTTTAATAATCATATTTTTGGTGGCACTCAGGTGCAGGACATGACCTATTCTATGCAAAACCCCTTTTCCCCTCACAAAACCTATTGTTCAACCGAGCCGCTTTATTTAAACGTTTCTGAGTGTCTTTTCCAGTTTGCGCCACCGATTCCCATGTTTAAAATTTTTCTGTTAAATAAAAGAATTTTAAATCAAGGTTATTGCGGAAAAATGTTGAATTATCTTCACATGTGACGAGAAAGCACCTACCTTCCGGGCAAAGTGCTTAACCGTAACTAATAAAACACTCTAAATCGTTAGCAAATCAGATTGAAATGCGGAAACAAAACAAGATTTTTCTTTGGTCCATTTACTTTGACGCAACCAAGACTAGAGAGGAAGGACGGAGGGTTCCGAAGAAGCTTGCCGTAGCCTCACCAAAACTGGAGGAGCTTCAAAGGGCAGCAAAAAAGTTGGGTCTGCAACCTGAGACAGTGCCTGAAGCCGCACATCCCAGCTCTCCATGGCGAAGAACTGGCTTGCTTGTTATTCCTAAGAAAGAATCTAAAGGTAAAACCTTGAAGAAGATTGCGAAGGAACTTTCGAGTCTACGCAGATAACAAACGGTTATTCTTTTTCTTCTTTGGGGACAAGAATCGCGTTTACAATGCCGTCTTGTCCAGGGCGGGATGTTACGCGAGCGTTTCCCATGGGGGTTGCAATCATTGTTCCTTTTGTGATTACGCCCCTTCGGTCATAGTCCACGTTGGCTGGGTTCTTTATCACGCGAAGAATCTCTGCTTTCGTGGTTTTCCCCGAAGAATCGGAGACGTTTACTTGTTTAACGGCTAAGAGGGAAATCTTCTCGTTGCCCCCATGCTTTCGAACTGTTCTGCTTTTAGGTTTGCCCAGCGTCGTTTCTGCTGGAAAGAAGCCTTTTTCAAATCTTCTTTTCTTCCGATTTGCTATCTTCCTTCCGCCCGAAGCTTTTCGTTTATGTTGATCTCCATGCCACACGGACAAGCTTACATCATCTCATAGGGTCTGATGAGACTAACAAAACTCCCCATATAAGCTTATCTTCGCAGCCTATTCCTCAGGATTTATCTGTGCCTCTGTTTCGGGCTTGGCGAAATCCTCGAATACGCTTTTGAGTTGGCGTTTCATGGCTCGTAAGTCGTGGCTTAGACCGAAGAAGTCTGCGAAGAACTCTGTTGTTCTTATCGTCTTTTTTCTTCCAACTCCTTCGCGGACAATCAGCTCCATCTCCTCCAGTTGTCTGAGGTGACCGTAGGCGTGGTGACCTCTAACATCGATGACTTGGGGCTGAGGAACGGGCTGCCTAAACGCAATGTACGATAAGGTCTTTAGCGGACCCGAGGAAAGAAGCGGTTTTGTTGCCAACCTTCTAACTTTAGCCGTGTACTCAGCCTTTAGTTGCATAACGAACCGTTCCCCCTCAAGTTCAAGAACCTCAAGAGCTGTGTCACGATTCCCGTAATTCTCCACAAGAGCCTTAGCCAGCTTTCTCACCTTTCTCTTAGAACGAATCCCAGTTACACTCGCCAAGGTCTTCAAATCAAGGGGACGTCCTGCCACATAGAGCCCAGCCTCTAGCAAAGCCAATTTCCGAACGAACCTCTCTTTTTTTGCTTCGTTAGATGATTCCTGTTCCTCTTCCTTCAAAGGCAGGGTCTCCTGTGACAATTATGTACAGCTCACTGATGTCGTCCTCCTGCCACAACCCTATCTTTCCCCTTTGGGCGAGGAAGAGAAGCACTATAAAGGTTTTAACTGCCTCAAGCTTTTCCAGCCCAGCCACGAGCTTGGAGAATCCTACAAGCTCCGCTTTACCTGCAAGTCGACAGAGTTGACTGTAAAGGGTCTTCATGCGCGTCTCGATTTCTATCAAATAGAGGTCGATTGAGGGAATGATTTCTGGGGCGGGTAAGACTGGCGGTGGAGGCTGTAGTGGAGAAGGACCTATACGCTCGCCCCTCAACACCTCATCCAATACATCCAACAAGCTTTCCAGAGTAGTTGAAGATAACTCGTAACGTAGGGGTAGGAACATGGGCGGGGGAAGAAAATCCGGTGGGCTCTTGGGTGGAGGGGGAGGCTCCTCAAGTTTCAGCAAGAGTTTGGATTTCATGAGGTAGATGATGCTGGATGACTCTAAAGCCACGCCTGAGGCTCTGAAGTCTATTTCTCCTCTCTGCTCCATCTCCTCCAAAAAAGTGGTTAAGAGAAAGGAGATGTTTACGTCCCAAGGCATTATCTTCTCTAATCTGTGAATCTCAAAGAGTATACTCAAGGGAGGCTGAAAATAGAAAGGCTTCTCCATAGACTGGGACATCATGCAGCCTCCTTAATATTGGTTGAGACCACATGAGAGAAGCCACCGCGCTCATAGATTCCCCAAACCTTCTTTGCTTTGCTGACCATCTCTGGCTTCAAAGTGATAACCACAAACTGGGACTTCATAGACTCTTCAGAAAGAAGGTCTCCCAGTCTGGACACATGGAAGGGGTCAAGGTGAGCGTCAATTTCGTCGAAGAGATAGAAAGCAGCGGGCATAAAGTCCTGCAGAGCAAAAATGAAAGCAACCGCGGATACTGATCTCTCGCCGCTACTGGCTCCGCTTACGAGGATAGAGGCTTTCCCTCGAAATTGAACATTCATATCCATTCCTCCAGCGAAGGGGTCTTCAGGATTCTCCAGTAGCATCTCAGCTTCTCCACCGCCTGTCAGCTTAGAGAAATATCTTTTGAAGCTCTCATGAATTTTATGGAAGGCTTCCATGAAGACTGCACGTTTTTTCCTTTCAATCTCGTCCATGAACGCGAGGATGGCTTGTTTTTCTTTCTCCAGTTCGTTCATGCGTATGGACAGTTCCTTGTATCGGGAAGCCTGCTCCATGTAGTGGTCCAGAGCCAACTGATTTACGGCTCCGAGGCGATTCAGTTCAAAACGTAACAGTTTAAGGGATGTTTCAGCTGTCTCCAGCTGTTCTGGAGAAATCTGCAGAGGCTCCTCGTAGCCTAGTTCCTGTATTCGTTGAGAGTGCTGTTCCAGTTTCATGTTGCATGTTTGGAGACTAACTTGTAGCTCGTTATACAGCCTGTCTGAACGTTCATACACGGAATCCAGTCGCTGCAGCTTCTTGTCGATGTCATCGATTTCGGATGTGAATTTCTTGGATTCTTCTTTGGCGTTTAGAACGGTTCGAGACAACTCGTTCTTAGAATTCTCCAGTTCCAGAAGCTCCTTTTCCAAGGCTTCCTTTTCCCCACTGGCTGTCTCAACCTCCTCCTCCACTGTTGATATTTGCCCTTTCAGCTTTCGCAGTTGAATTCTCATGTTGTCCGCGCCTATTTTGAGAACGTTTCCAAACGTGGATTCGAGAGTAGCGAGGTTTGTCTCTGTGCTACCCAATCTTTGGCGAGATTCGATGATTTCCTCTCCTAACTTTTCCCGTTGAATCTCCATCTCTTGAATCCTAGCTGGATCCGTTTTCAGGCGTAATTCCGCTAATTCCTCGCGGAGCGTTTCCATCTCTTTTTTAAGAGCGTTACGTTGTCCTCTTAGAACCCCCATTTTGGTCTTTTTTTCTTCTCTTTTTTCGTTGATTTTTGTTACATGTCTCTCGATAAGCTTGATATTATGTCTTGTATGCTTAACGTTTCGCCGTACTCTTCCAATCTCGCCCTCAAGAGTTGCGATAGCCTCAGCCAATCTGACGAGTTCAACCTTGGTTCTGTCAATTTCGTCTCTGAAGACGCCTATGTCGCTCTCCCTTCTTGTCAAATGCCGCTGAAGAGCTCCCACGGCTTCATCAAGACTCTTCACAGCTGTCTCGCTAGGAATTATGGATGAATAGTCAACTGGCGAACGGTAATACCCACTTTCGAAGCCCCCATGAGCCTCATAGAGGTCTCCATTAATTGTAACCGTTCGGTGACCATCTCGCGAAGCGGCAAAGGCGGTTTTGTCATCCTTTGTTACAAGGGTGTCTCCGAAGACAAAATTTACTGCAGGCTCAAATTTTTTGGCAATTCGGACGAAATGGGAAGCAGGACCGCTCACTCCTCTAACCGACGGCGAGCGTATGGACTTGACCGCGGACATCTCTTCAAGGGGAATTATCTTGATTCTGCCCAATTTCATACGTTTCAGAGTCTCAGCGCATGTGAAGGCTGTGTCATAGTTCTGAACAACCATGGCATCAAGCCAGCCAGCAGCCGTCGCCTCTATGGCTTGCCTATATCCCCTCTCAATTTTAATTAAATCTCTGAGGCGCCCGTGAACACCGGTAATCACGCCTAAATCCGCTAGCTCCTCAATGTTTCGCAGGGCATTTTCTTCTGTGGCAACTTTTTCAGCGAGTTCCCTCTGAGTGGCAAACTCCACCACAGCCTCGCGTGCGGATTCGGCGATCTTCTCAGCTTGAGCTATCTCTAACTTCACGGATTCCTTCTGCGCCAATCTTCTCTCCAAGGTTTTCTCAAGATTTTTGGAGCGGCTCAGTTGCTCTCTATGTACCGTCTTGAGGTCTGCGTAGGATTTTTTGAGGGCACTGAGGTTGGATTCGAAGTTCTTCTTTCGAGATTCGAGGTCGTTTAGTCGCCGCGTAAAAACTTTCAATGATGTTCGGCTTCGGATAAAATCGGTGCGAAGCTCAACGAGTTCTTGGGTGAGTTTGTCTAGCTTTTCCTCAACATTTCTGATTTTCTTACTGTTTTCTCCCAAGTTGGCCCGCAGTTGGGATGCCTCATCTGCGACTGCGTCATATTGCGATTGTTTCTGGGCAATTTCTGTTTGCAGCCGCTCTTGTTCCCGTTTTGATTTTCGGATTTCCTTTCGGTTGTCTCGGATTTCATTTTTGATGGCTTCGAGTTTCTGTAGGTCGTTTTCCCTCACTTTTCTGAGGCCATCGAGGCTTGCTGTTCCGGCTCCAATCTTGGTTGACAGTTCGGTTATCCTTGATCTAACTTCCCCTATCTTGTATTGAACCTCGAGGAGGCGTGTTCCTCGCTCTTCAATCATTTCTGAACCGAGTTTTCTCCACTCTGTCTCGACCATATGCCTTTGAGACCTAAGCTGTTCCCTTAGCTCTCTCGATTTCTCAACCTTGCTCCGAACCGCCTCGATTTTTGAAGTCACATCCGCTGTCTTCCTCTGGACCTCCAAGATTTCGCCGAAAATCTTCATGGCTTCGAAGCGGTTAATCTCCTTTTTCAGGAACGTGTAGCGGAGCAGTTCGTTGCGTTCTCTCTCCAGATCATCAACCCGTTTCTGCACCTCATCTATTCGACCCATGGCTGTGCGGATAGAAATTTCTGCTGCCCGAAGTTTATCTTCTGCTTCAGCCTTCTCTGCGTCGTACTGGGCTATGCCGACAAGGTCAGATATCATTTTTCTGCGTTCTTGAGAGGAGACCTCAGCTAGCCGTGTGATGGCTCCCTGCAAAACAACGTTGTGTCCAGTCGGGCTGATTCCTGCCATGGAGAGGATGTTAAGAATGTGGGACCTAGAAATTCTTCTTCCATTAAGACGATATATGCTTTGACCTGCCCTGTTGATTTCACGGGAAATAGTTACTGTGTTTGTGTCAACGGGTAAGCGGTTGTCTGCGTTGTCAAATTGAATAACAACTTTGGCGGTCTTCGCTTTTTTGACCTGCAATTCAGGGTAACCGTGATAAACTAGTTTGGAAAGGTTTGCAGCGCGCATTCTTCTGGCGCTGAGTTCTCCTAAGCCAAAGAGGACGGCGTCTGCAATGTTTGTTTTTCCGCTTCCGTTCGGTCCGGTGACGGCGGTGAAGCCCTTGTCTAGCATGACGGTGGCTGTTTTCGGACCGAAGGACTTGAAGCCTTTGAGTTCGATTTTTTTGATGTAAGGCA
>CAYQMM010000017.1:0-24588 GCA_964418675.1 uncultured Candidatus Bathyarchaeia archaeon | reverse complement strand
TTAGGACATCAGCCTGCCACGTTGACGACCCGGGTTCAAATCCCGGCGACCGCACTACTTATCTAAGGCTTTTTATGGATTTTTTGAGGATGTTTTGAGGAAAGGGGTTCTTTTAATAGTCCTCAATTCTTCCATATGCTTTCTATTTCATAACAAGGTTTAAATTCTCGGTTTTGCCATGCTTCTGATGGAAGCGGTCGTATGGGCAAGTCTAGGAGGCTTATATTGGCGGCTTTGGGCGACCATAAGCCAAAGAGCCTAAGAGAGATTGTTAGGGCTTCGGGGCTCAGCAAAAGCGCCGCCTACAATTCGCTTTTTATTTGTTGGGAGAGGGGTCTTGTTCTGCGGACCAAGGAGCCGCTTTATGAGTCTGAGAGGATTTTTAAGGGAAGAGGCGGAGTCAGCATCACGACTAGGTCCTACCACCTCTACGTGCTGAAGCCTGAGGGCATAGACTCACTGCTGATAGACGGACATGAGTTTGTGAAATACAGCAAAGAGTATTTGGATGTGAGAGGTGGTGGAAAACTGAGTAAAGCTCAGAGGATTCTTAACTTCCTTAATAGCCATAGGGATAGGGCCTTCTTCTCCACTGAGATCTCTGAAGCCCTAAAGGAGCACGAAGTGAAGATTCGGGATGTGATGTCCAACGTCCGACGGTTTGAGCAGAAGGGCGTTGTTTACGTGAGGGGCTACAAGACGGATGAGAGGCAGACGCCCTTCAAGGAAGGCTACCTTATCACATGGCTGGATTCAAACAAGCCTAGGGAAGAAGCCATCGAGGAGGCTATCCAGAAGACGGACAAAGCCCTTGACGGTAAGGTGGCAACAAGTTCATTCATGGAGAGGGTTCACCTCGTTAGGGACATGATAATCGAACACTCTAAGCTGAGAAGGCTTGTGGGCTTTGCTTATCTGCGCAACAAACTCGGTTGCACTAAACATGAAGCTCAACGGGCTGTGACCAGAGCATTACAACTTTACCCTGACCTCAAGGAGATGAAGATTTTTGACGCTTACCGATACTATTACCACGCGTCCGTGGAGGAGACGGAACTTCATGCGGCTTTAGTTATGAAAGAGAACTACATACGCATGACTAAGGGCAGGGACAACCGCATCGGCCACAACTGGGAGGCTGTAGCCGAGTGGTTCATCGACAGGTTCACGACTGGAGCCCACTTCAGAACCCAAAACCACCGAACAAAAGGTATGGACCCACGTCGCATCACCTTGCACCTCATTAAGAGTGTGGGAGGAAGAAGGATGAGTGCTGAGGTGGACCGCGTGTGGGAGGTCACGCCTGGAGTCTTCGCCCCGTCCATAACCTATGTGCTGTCATGCAAGTGGGGATTAGTCAACAAGCGGGATGTAGACGACTTTTTCGATGTCTTGCGGTGGAGCAAAGAGTTCGGCGTCGACACACCAGAAGGAAGACAGGTTAAGCAGGGAATGGTGAGCGTCTTCGGCGCTGGCGCCTTCAATCCCAAAGAGAGTGTTAGGCTTAAAGACGAGACCACCATAAGCTTAGCGTCCTACGCTGCCCGGATGAACATCCAGCTTCTCAAGGCAACAGACTTTAACGAAAAGCTACGACAACACGAAAGCAGCGTCACAGTTCAGAAAATATGCAGGGTAACCAAGGATGAAGGTGAAGTGCGCGAAGCGCTGGATGCCATATGGACGAAACCCAGCAAAGGCGAGGAAGTCTTAGCCGAGGTGGCTGAGAGAAACAAGGAACTATACGAGTTCGAGAAAATGTTAGAGAAAAGAGATTAGAAGTTCACTTTCTGCTTTAGACACTAGTTCATCACTTGGCTCTTAAGAAACAGCATGCCCAGAGAATACGTTAAAGAACTCAGAGGCGACGGGAGAGGCGAAGCCATAGACACCTACCACCACATAGACAGGCAAGAACTAAGAGAGGCATACCTAGCATACATACCAAAATTAGGAGTCAAACTTTCTTCCGAAGCTGTTGAAGTTGGGGAAAATACAACTGGGCGTTCGCAGGGTCTTGGGAGGAAGCTAAGAAAATAAGAGTTAAATTGCTATTCGCAGGGTCAAACTTAAAGGACCGGTAATCAAATTTCAGCTTAAGTGAGTGCATTCCGTTGAGGGAAACGTGTGAGCATTGAGGAGCTGATTAAAAGGGTTGACGGAACCTTGAAGGCTTTAGAGTTAGTTGTTGAAGACCTTGCCCTTAATTCCATTATAAATCCCATTCATGCTGAGGGGTGAGTTCCCAAAAACTACGCATATTTAACTTGCCTCTACTTTCACGGCAGGCTTTCCAAGGAAACTGCGCACGCTCTATAGTTATAAAATAGTTTTGGTAGGAGATCTTAATTCGTCCAAGGAAACATCGAAGGAGAAAAAGAAATCCTTCAAATGCAAGTACTCTCGTAGGACTTCAACGAGCTTTGGCAGTTAGGGATCCATGTGAAGTACGAGTGCGAAGGGGGCAAAAAGGGGCAAGGGAACAGGTCAAAGAGGAGCCTGGGGGGAGCCCCCATAGGAGGAAGAAGTCCTTGAGCCAACGCAAATGGTAGCCCTGTTTGGCCGCGACAGTTTAAACCAAAACAAGAAAGAACTACTCAAAAGAGTCCTTCATTTGGCTCCTGAAGTGGGCTCTAAGGAACGCCGCATGCGGCCTGCAAGACCCTTCTCGTTCGCCTTAGGCAAAACCCGATTTGCTCCCTCTGTTAGCCGCTTCAGCTGGGCGATTACGACTTTATAAAATACGCACAAAGAATTATCCCCAAATTCTCTTTCAATGTTTTTTGCATGATCTTTGCGCCAAACTGCCAATTGTTCAGCCAGAATGCTAACTGTTTGGCGGAACATACGGTAATTGGAGATGTCTCCCGCGCAACCCCCCCTTTTTTCTATTAGGAACGAGTTCGCTGGGATTAACCCAAATCTTTATACCATAGGGATTTTTTTCGCTACCAGCCTTGATCTTAAGAAATTACTATCATGACGACGGATGTCACGACATTTTCGCTGTAGAAGCCTTTTTTCTTATTGTGCCTAATCTATACATGATGTCTATATCTGAATCATCCGTTAATCCTTTCAGACGTTTGAAAATTGGTTAGCGCAAATGTCAAGATGTCTCTCAGTTGATTAATGAAACGATATCCAAGCCGATGTGCCTTAATATATGCGAGTTCTCTAGAAACTGAGAACAACCAGAAAAACAGGTTTTCATTCGTTTCAAATCTTGCTAAGTTAAGAAAAATGGCTCTTGCCTCTTTTGTTCTGTGATATCGAGCGTCAGATTTTGGATCTACAAACATAACTCTGAGAAAACCTTGAGGTAAATTCAATAGTTCCCTGACCTGATTTATTCGCTTTAAGAACAAGAGATGGTTTCTTAAGATCCCATCCCGAAATGGTGTGGTGTCTTTATCTGAGTGAATAACTGTTGTTTTTCCTTCTATTTCTAGTTCGTAAGGTTTCAAGTTGAGCTCCACTGCGGTTCTCTTAATTGAATATTGGTCTCGCTTCTTAGGCAAGTGACATTCGCCCAGTTTGTCAATTGTTTCTAAATCTAAAAGGAACTGCTTGATTTCAAGCATACTGTCTTCATCAGATTTTGGAGGAGATTCTGCAGGGTCAACTGACATTTCCTGCTGAAAGATGCCGTGTTTAGGACTTGGCTGCGGGATTGTTTGATTACCTGAAGCTAGTGCGAAGACATTGTAAAGCTCTTTGAATATCTGCACAATTTCATCTGCAACCATTCTGGTCCTCAATATGAGTTCATTCTTTTCAAAACATGCGTTGATCCAGTCTAAATAAGGATCCAATAGTATTCCTCTGACCTCTTCTATGGAGTACCGCCTTGGAGTCTGCACTTCCCAAGCGCCTCCCATTGGAACAATCCATTCTCTACCGCTCAAAGTCTGAAGTATTTGTTCAAACAGTATTCTGTTTTCTTCTTTTTCAATCTGCTTTCTGAATGTCCGGTATTCAGGATACGTTCTGATGTTGACTCCAGCATACAATCGTGTTGGACTGATGTTGACAGTCAATTGCGAATACCGATATGCCTTTATTCCTACTGTATTGAAGTATAGCCAAGCCCAACCTTGGTACTCGTTTGTCCCTTGCTTTTTTGTCCGGGAAACATGACCGATTAAGGCAGGATTGAGTTTCTTCAGTTCAGGTTCAATTTCAACTTTTAGCTCTTTCAGAGCGTTTATTGGTTTTCTAATTCTCTCAGAAGGTTCACAGGATTCAAAAACTTCATTTGGAAACCCATTAAATGGTGTCATGTCTTGTTATCCCCTCTTTGTTCTTTTCTTCGCGTTTAATATTTCTACTTGCTGCCTTTATCAATCACTCGATAATGGTGTCGAGGCTTTTTACTGGTAAAGTCATGTCTAAATTTCAACCCCCACTTACGACACTTCAAAACAAGTTTCTCTAGGAAAAATAGGCTCAACATCTGCTTGAAATTTTAGTGCGGGGGGTGGGATTGGAACACGTTTTTACTAGTAAAAATATGCTTGAGGAAAGATCGGCTGCCATTCCCCCTATTAGTCTCTTCATAGACAGTGAGTAGTAATCAAGAAGCTACATCTTAATGATAACTTGAAAAACCATATTAGCTTATTTCCATTAGTTATACTTGATTTCAAACACACTAAAGAGACTGTTAAGCGAGAGCCCAAACCTTTGGAGATGAGGAATGTTACGAACATAATGAGTTAAAGCATCAATTTGTTGTGCTTTTTTGATGAAAATGTGGGAGAAAACTTTTGATGAAATCCAGAAGACTCGGCAAGATTCTTGACGGCCCTCCAAAACTTTCGGATGATCAAAGAGAGGCGGTGTTGTCGAAGTCAAGATATAATCGAGTAATTGCTGGTGCTGGGGCTGGGAAAACGGAAACGCTTACAAGGAGAATAGTTTATCTTCTTTCTGTGGAAGCAATAAAGCCTTCATCGATTGTTGCTTTTACGTTCACTGAGAAAGCGGCTCAGAGTATGAAGAGCCGGATTTACATGAGAGTTGGAGAAATTTGTGGGCAAGAAGCTACGGCGAATCTTGGAGAGATGTATGTGGGCACCATTCATGCTTATGCAAAGAGAGTTCTGGAGGACTTTTTTAGATTTGGAAATTATACTGTTCTTGATGATAATCAAGAAATAGCGTTTTTGTTGCGGCATGGGTGGAGGTTAGGTGTCCGAAACTATGGGAACTATTATGCGGAGTGTTGCCGCAATTTTCTGCGGACAGTTAACATGATTTGGGATGAAATGCTGGATGAAAAGAAGCTGCAAAAGAATGCTCCGAATTTTTTTAAGAGGTTGAAATGGTATGAGGAGCTTTTGAAGGAGCACAGACTTCTAACTTTCGGGCGGATGATTTATGAGGCAGTTTTGAAGCTCAGAGAGGCTCCGGACACGCTCAGCCATGTTCAGCATCTTATTGTTGACGAGTATCAAGACATTAACCGAGCTCAAGCTGAATTGATTGGGTATATCGGGAAAAATGGTACCATATTTGTGGTTGGTGATCCTAGGCAGAGCATATATCAGTGGCGAGGGTCTGATGAGAAGTTTTTCGCCAAGTTTTCAAAGATGTTTCCGAAAACAAATGAAGTCAGTATCAGGGAGAACAGAAGAAGTGGAAAGAGAATCGTCAAGAACGCAAACAGGTTTGCTAATAGTTTTGCGCGAACACGTTATGACGCAATGTCGCCGACAAGAGCCGAAGCGGGTTTTGTTGGGATTGCAAGCCATGAAAGTTCGGAAGACGAGGCTGAATGGATCGTGGATCAAATTGAGTCATTGATGGAGAGAAATAGAGAGTTGAAGTTCTCGGATTTTGGTGTTTTGACTAGAAGTGTTAGTACGTCTGCAAGGGCACTCATTGAAGAACTGAAGGCGAGACAAATTCCGTATATTGTGGGGGGAAAGGTTGGTCTTTTCAGGAGGGATGAAGCGCAAGCTCTTGGAAGGATTTTTTCTTGGTTTTGGGATGAGGGTTTTTGGGTAGAAGATGCTTGGAGTTGGAGCGATAGAATTTCTGGCGATGCACTTTTAGTTACTGGGTTGACAAGTTGGGATCAAGCACACAATCACGGGCACCCTATTAATGCTGAAGATAGGTTGAGGGTGATTAAGCGAGACTTGAATTCTGTGAAGCCCTCGTATGGTAATTTTACGAAGATTTACTATGATGTTTTGAATGCTTTAGGTTTCGGCAATCTTGATTACACTGATCGGAATGATGCTGCTGTTATGGCGAACCTTGGAAGATTCAATAATCTTCTCACCGATTATGAATCGGCTGATAGAATTGGTGGTCGAAGCCCCAAGTGGGAGAGGGATCTGAGAGGATTATGTTGGTTTATGAATTCCTATGCACTTTCAGCTTATGAGGAGCAGCCTTCAGATGACATTCGCGGTGTTGATGCTGTGCAGGTTATGACTGTTCATCAGGCTAAGGGTCTTGAGTGGCCTATTGTTGTTTTATTTGCGACGGTTGACAGCAGGTTTCCAGCTCGCTTGGTCGGAAGAGAGCAGAACTGGTGTGATGTGCCTAGGGAAATGTTTGATGTTGGGCGGTATGAGGGCGACATTGATGATGAGAGACGGCTTTTTTATGTCGCTGTAACCCGGGCTAGAGATGCTTTAGTGGTTAGTCATTTTAGAAAGTTGACTAGAAACGTGTCTAGAAGCAGGTTTATTGAAGATATGGACCCTAGTGTGGCGATGAACATGCGCGATGATGATTCGCTTCCGGCTATTACTTTGCAGCCAAATATGGCGCCTGAGGAAATTCAGACGTTTTCGGCCAGTGAGATTGTTACTTACAATATTTGTCCTCATATGTATCTTTTGAGGGAGCTTTGGGGATATCAGCCTCAGCTTAATCAGGCGATTGGTTATGGTAATGGTATGCATTATTGTCTTAGAAGGGCTGGAGAGTTGGTCAAGAAAGAAGGTTATGGTCCTGTCAGCGCAGTGGCGAAATCTGTTGGTGAGGATTTCCATATGCCCTTTGTTGGTGGTTCAGTTCTTGACAACTTTAGGAACAGTGCCAAATCGAAGTTGTTGAATTTTGCAAAACAGTATGGAGAAGATTTGAAGCGCATTGAGGAAGTAGAATACAGGCTGGAATTTCCCATTCGTAACGCTACGATTATGGGAAAAGTGGATGTTATATTGAAAGATGGGGGAGAAATGGAAGTTAGGGATTACAAAACATCTGAAGAGGTTAGGAAGTTTGAGGAAATAGCAGTTCAGGTTAGGCTTTACACAGCTGGTTTGAAGAGCATGGGTAGGCCTGTTACGAGTGGTTCAGTTGCTTATCTTGAGCAGGCGGATGTGAAACCAGTTGATGTTTGTGGAAACCTACTTGAATTAGAAAAGAAAAACGCTGAGGAAACAGTAGTGGACATTATGGAAGGGCGATTTGAGCCTAACTCGGGCGAAAATTGTGGTAGATGTGATCAAAAACTGATTTGTAGATGGAGAAAGGACTAATACTGATATAGAACGCCTTGAATCGCCGTATGTGAAAAACATAAGCTATTATAGAGTTTGCTTATGTAAAAACGTAAAGTTTTTAGGTTAGCATGTATTTCACTTGTATTTGTGGTGTTACTTTGAGTGTGAGGTTGCCGGGTTGGCTTGAGCGTCGTTATGAGATTTTAGTTGGAGCTTTTGGTGATGGGACGTTTAGGTTTGAGGACGCGGTTAAGGTTTTGGGGGAGAAGAATAAGGATCGTTGGGAGGAGATTCCTGTTTTTCTTTCTGAGTTGAGGAAGGCGGGTTGGCTTTTGGTTGAGTCTGATCCAGCGGATAATCGGAAGAAGCTGTATAAATTGAAGAGTCGGGTGGAAAGTGTCAAAGAGGTTTTGTCTATTGGGGGTGAGAAGCTTACTAGGAATGATGTTGAGGGGTTGTTGAAGAAGGCTGCGGATTTGATTCGCACGCGGGTAGATTACAAGTTTATTCTTATTTTGCTCTTTTTGAAGCGAATTAGTGACAAGTGGGAGTTGGAGTTTGAGAAGGCGTATCAAGATGCTTTGGCGGACGGTTTTAGTGAGAAACAGGCTAGGCGGGAAGCGGAGAACGCGGTTTATCATGATTTTGATTTGCCGAAAGAGTACCTTTGGGAAGAAATAAGAAAAGATGTTAGTGGTCTTCCGGAAAAGTTTTCGAAGGCTTTGAAGGTTATTGCTGAGCGGAATCCAGATTTGAAGGATGTGGTGGATAATGTGGATTTTGTTCGGTTTACGAGTAGCAGGGAGAATGCGGAGATTCTGCGGCAGCTGGTGGAGTTGTTTAGTGAGCGCAAATTGCATAGGGTTTCGCCGGACATTTTAGGAGATGCGTATGAGTGGATTTTGAGGTATTTTGCGCCTGCCAAGGCGAAGGAAGGGGAAATCTATACGCCTCGGGAAGTGATTAAGTTGCTTATCGAGGTTTTGGATCCGCAGCCTGGGGAAAGCGTGTATGATCCTGCTTGTGGTTCTGGTGGAATGCTTATTTCCGCGTATAAGCGTGTGGAAGAGGCGCATGGCAAGGAAGGGGCAGGGCGTTTGTTTTTGTTTGGGCAAGAAGCGAATCAGGGGATTCTTGCTTTGGCGAAGATGAATATGTTTATTCATGATATTCGGGATTGCCGTTTAGAGTTTGGGGATACTTTTCTTTATCCGAAGTTTAAGGAGGCTGATGAGCTTAGGCGGTTTGATGTGGTGGTGGCTAATCCGCCTTGGAATCAAGATGGCTACGGAGAGGATGTCTTAAAGAAGGGGGAGTTTTGGAAGCAGCGGTTTGGGTTTGGTTTTGTGCCTCGTCAAAGCGCGGATTGGGCTTGGATTCAGCACATGCTTGCTTCAGCAGAGGATGATGGCAGCAGAGTGGGAATTGTAATTGATAATGGCTGCTTGTTTAGAGGTGGCAAAGAAAAGGCCATCCGATCCGCAGTTCTAAGTAAGAAGAATGATTTGGTTGAGTGTGTCATTTTGCTTCCTGAGAAGCTGTTCTATAATACGGGTGCGCCAGGAGCCATTATTATTTTCAACAAGCATAAGCCCGATGAACGGAAAGGCAAGGTTTTGTTTGTTAACGCTTCTAAGGAGTTCGAGCAGCATCCTGAAGTGCGGAAGTTAAACATTCTTAGTGAAGATAATATTAAGAAAATATTGGATTGTTACAAAAATTTCAGTGAGGAAGACGGGTTTTCAAAAGTTGTTTCTTTAGAAGAGATAGAACAGAATGATGGCAACCTTAACGTGCCATTTTACATCATGGCCAGTGAAGAGGAAGAAAAAATCGACATCATAAAAGAGTTTTTTGAGCGAAAAGTGCTCATGGCTGAGCAACAAAAAGCGGAAAGAAAGTTAGAGGAAATTTTGCAGCAGATTATAGCTGTTGCAGGAGGTGAAGCCAATGGGTCAGTGTAATGATACCTGCAGAAAAGTGATACTCAGGTATCTTTATGATATTCACAAGAAAGCTCGGAGCAGAAAGAGTAATCGTGCTCCTATCAGTAAGTTGAAGCAGGGACTCAAGAAGCTTGGTTTTAAGGAACATGAAATAGTCAGCGAACTTGATTATTTGATTGAAGCTGGTTGGGTTAAAGTCGAGACTGAAAGTTATGAGTTCACCACGCCGAAGGGATTTGTAAGGAAGCAGACAAAAGAGTATTATAAGATATCGGATGCTGGCATTAATTATTTTGAAGGGCCTTCCGAGTTTCAGAGAGTGGAGAAATCGATTTCTGGAATTAATGTGAAAAACATCCAAGGCATAACTATCATTGGGGACAGCAATCTGGTTGTCAATACGCAATATCTGGAATTATTCAGAAGTTTATCTTTCCTATCGGAGGTTGTAAGAACCTCGGACCAACTCACAGATGAAGAAAAACTAAACTACATAAAAGACATGGAAACAATCAAAGATCAACTTGCTAAGCCATTGCCAGACAAGAACATAATAAGGCTGGCATGGGATAAGCTTAAGCCACTTGCCACAGTTGCTGGAATTGTTACGTTTTTCAGATATGCCGCAGAAGCAATTGGAGACTTATTATAATGGAAGACATAGGATTCTACAAAGAAGGCGAGTTTCAGGATTCACGAATAGGTAAGATACCAAGGAACTGGAAAGCTGTTGAGCTTGGGGACGAAGCCGCAGCCGAAATTATCTTGGGGCAATCTCCTCCTTCAGCTACATACAATGAAAACGGTGAGGGCGTGCCTTTTTTGCAAGGTAAAATGGAGTTTGGTGAGTTTTATCCGTCACCGACCATGTACTGCTCTAAACCGCTTAAGATAGCCCAACCAAACGATATTCTACTTTCTGTAAGGGCGCCTGTGGGAGATGTCAATGTTGCAGATTCCAGATATTGTATCGGAAGGGGGTTAGCAGCCATCAGAGGTAACAGAGAGGTATTTGATTACAAATTTTTGTTCTATTACATGAAGTTTGCTGGGAAAAGGCTAGCGTCTATAGCCATGGGTTCGACATTCAAAGCTATAAGGAGAGAAGAAATTGAGAGATTCTCAATACCTCTTCCGCCTCTCGCTGAACAAAATAGGATTGTTTGGGTTTTAGGTGTAGTTGATTCGGTTATTGCCAAGATTGACGGGGTTATTGCGAAGACTGAGCATTTAAAGAAGGGTTTGATGCAGCAGCTCCTAACACGTGGAATAGGACACAAGGAATACAAGGACACACCAATAGAAAAAATACCAAAAACATGGCAAGTCGAAAAACTTGGGAAAGTTATAACATACAAAAAGGGAAAAACACCAAAACCATTGCTTAGCCAGCCGGAACATAACGCACAGCCATATCTAAACGCTGAATCCCTGCGAACAGGTAATTTCACCCAATGGGCTAAGGTAAGAGACGACGTAGTAAAGGTCCATAGAGATAACATTCTTCTTATATGGGACGGGTTTTATTGTGGTGATACTTTCATAGATTACGAAGGAATGCTCTCTTCAACTATGATTAGAATAAGCACTAATGAAAATCAACTGAACAAACGTTTTCTTTTCTACGTTCTTAAGACCCACTTTAAAGAGCTTAATACAAAAATTTCTGGCATGTATCTAAAACACGTAAACAGACATGTTTTTGAATCATTGAGAATTCCAATTCCCCCAGTTTCAGAACAACAAGAAATAGTCGAAATCCTCTTGTCTATTGATAAAAAACTTGACCTTGAAAGAAAAGAAAAATTGAAGCTGGAGCGGATTAAGCAGGGTTTGATGCGTTTGCTTCTCACTGGAAAAATTAGAGTAAAGGTGTGAGCTAATGTCTAACGAACAATTACTCAATGGGTTAAAGTCGTTGGCGTCGGCTATTAAGAAGCAAGTGGATGAAGGGCTCTCCAACCACACCATAAAACCTCAGGAGGAGGAATATTTCCGTTGGAAGACAGAAAATTTCCGATATACAGACAAAGGCCCTGATTATAGTGCACGTGGAGAATATTTCAGTAAGCCATCATGGGTCCCGGCAATTTTTAAGCTCAGAGAAATCATCAAACAAAGCGTTGAATATAGTAATATGCTGGAACAGCTCGCTAATGTTTTTGGGAAGAGTGATGAATTTGGTTATCTTGATTATTTTGTAATCGCGGTAGCAAATCAATGCATCAGCACTCCAACGACTAAAGAAACAGATCTCGATTCACTCATAACAACATTTTTAAAAGATTTGCATGAGGAGCCAGTCAAATATGGCGCTAATGTCGAACTTCAGGGTATTGTATTACGCCCAGATAGCTTAGAGCCAAGTTATGGAATTACGTTGAGGAAAACAAAAAGTGAAGATGTGGAAAAAACGGTACCAACATATGGTTTCATGTTAAGGCGTAATTTCTTGCCACATCCTTCAGCAATTATGAAAATAGAGTTTCTTGGCAGAAAAGCCAGGGATGTGCAAAGACGAGTTAGAAAAGCAATAGCAATACTAAGACTTTTCAAGGTGGGAAGTGTCGATTTCATAACATATAAAATGTTCTCTAAATCAATAGTCGATCGAATAGCTTCTGGCACGGTATCTTCTGGCAGAACTAGAACCGCACTAGAAATTTACTTGGTCACAGAGGAAGACATACAAAAGTTAAAGAAATTTTGGCAAACAATTAATGATGCTCTACCAGAAAGCTTCTTTTGGCCGGAAACAAAACCAATTGATTATCTTACAATAGCTTACAATCGCTATAGTGATGCTTTATTGGAGAATGGTCTTTTAGAGCGAAGAATAGCAATGGCTATGATGGGCCTAGAGGCTCTAATTCTTAAACCCACTGAGAAACAAGAACTAACTTACCGTCTTAAAATTAGGGCTAGCAAGCTCTTCAGTTTGTTAGGACATGAACCACATAAGATTAAGAAAACAATTACTGATGCATACAAAGTTAGAAGCCAATTTGCTCATGGGGGTCAACTCGACTACAAAGGAAAAAAGAAATTAGAGTCAAGGTATGGCGACGTAAAAAACCTTCTGTTATCAGTACTTGATTGCCTTAGAACCTTGTTAATCATAATGATACTCATCAAGAAGGAAAAAAGCGAAATTATAGACTTGGTTGACGACTCGCTTTTTGACAAGAAACGAGAGGAGCTGTTAAACAACATTGTTTCTCAGGCTAAAGAGATTTGTGGGGTGAGTTAAGTTATGCCACTATTTAGTGAGAAATCTCTTGTGGAAGATTATTTTGTGGAACAATTACAGGAAAAAGGCTGGAAATATGTATCTGCTGATGATTTAGAGAGAGAAAGCCTAGAAGAACCACTTCTCACACCCGTATTAATTCGCCAGTTGAAACACTTAAACGAAGACATTAGCATAGGCGACGAAGAAATAAAACAGGCCCTAAACGAACTAAAGCTCAAACCGAGCGGAAGCGAAGGCTCCAAACAAATCCTCAACTACCTCAAATATGGCATTCCCATAAAATTCGAAAAAGAACGCATAGTCAAAAGAGTCAAACTCTTCGACTACGCCAACCCCAAAAATAACCTGTTCACTATAAGCCGTCAAGTCATACATCAAACAGCGGACAAGCAAATCCGCAACGACATAATCCTCTACATAAACGGCATTCCCCTCGTCAACATCGAGTGCAAGAACCCTACAAGCCTAACAGAAAACTGGTACAACGCCTACACGCAAATCAAAGAATACGAACAAACCGTTCCCGAACTCTACAAATACGTACAAGTAGGCGTAGCTGCAGAACAAACAGCCCGCTACTTTCCAACCGCTCCATGGCAACAAGAAGACATCAAAATCCACACTTGGCGCGAACAAGGCTTAGACCACATAGACTCCACAATCCAAATGCTCACCCCAGAAACACTACTAAAAATAATCAAAAACTACCTTTTCATCCGCATAGAACACGGCAGCACCACTAAAGTCGTAACCCGCTACATGCAATACCGCGCAGCAGAAAAAACCTGCAACCGCGTCCTAAACCACTTGCAAGGAAAAACACCAAAAAACAAAGGCTTAATCTGGCACTGGCAAGGCTCAGGCAAAACACTAACCATGATATTCGCCGCCAACAAACTTTACCACACCCCACAACTCGAAAACCCCACCATATTCTTCATCGTCGACCGCCTAGACCTCCAAGAACAACTCTACCAAGAATTCAACGCCCTAGACATAACCAAACCTGAAATCATCGACTCAATAAACGAACTACGCAGAATCCTAAAACACGACGAAGCAAAAGGCAAACGCGGCATCTTCATCACCCTCATCCACAAATTCCAACCAGAAGAATTCAAACAACTCCAAAAAGAACTAGATGCCCTCTCCAAAAACAGAGAAACAATCCTCACCAGAAAAAACGTCATCGCCTTCATAGACGAAGCTCACAGAACCCAATACGGCACCCTCGCCGGACAAATGAAAAAACTCCTCAAAAACGCCTACTTCTTCGCCCTCACAGGCACACCAATCGCCAAAACAAAAAGAGACACCTACCGAGAATTCAGCTACCCAAACGAAGAACAAGGAAAACCATACCTCGACAAATACTTCATAACCGACTCCATCACAGACGGCTTCACCGTAAAAATCGCCTACCAACCACGCCTAGAAAAAACAGCACACCTAAACAAAAAAATGCTCGACACCTTCATCCAAGTCGAATACGACGAAATCCCAGAAGAATACCGAGAAAAAGTAGAACAAAAAGTCAAACAAAAACTCAACGAAATAAAAGTCCGCCTCGAAAAACCCGAAAGAATCCAACAAACAGCCCAAGACATAGCAGAACACTTCAAAGAAAACATCGACGGAAAATTCAAAGCCATGATAGTAGCCGCCAGCCGACTAGCCTGCGTCCGCTACAAACACGCCATCGACCAACACCTCCCACCTGAATATTCCGAAATCGTTATGACCTTCACTCGAAGCGACCAACAAGAAATCAAAGACTACGAAAAACAACTAATCAACCGCTACAACGGCAAAGAAATCGAAGACATACGAAAACAAATCATAGAAAAATACAAAGAAGAAGACTATCCCAAAATCCTCATAGTCACCGACATGCTCCTAACAGGCTTCGACGCCCCAATCCTCCAAACCATGTACCTCGACAAACCCCTCAAAGAACACCGCCTCCTCCAAGCAATAGCCCGAACAAACCGCCCCTACAAAGACATCAAAGAAGCAGGTCTAATCATCGACTACGTAGGCATACTCAAAAACTTCATCCAAGCCTTCCGAAACTACACCAGAGAAGACATCAAAGGCGTCCTCCTAGACATCAACGACCTACGCAAAGAATTCACCCAACTCCTAAACGAAACCCTCACCCTCTTCGAAAACATCCCCAAAAACCAATACGACCTACCAACAATGAGAAAAGCCATCGAAACAATAACCCTAAACGAAGAAAACACCAAAAAATTCCAACAAAACTACAAACAACTCAGAAAAATCTTCGAACTCCTCGGCCCAGACGAAATCAAAATCGAAAAATTCTCCGAATATAAATGGCTAACAAAAGTCTACCTATACTGCACTCGCCTACTCAGAATAGAACAACCCAACGAAAACAAATACCTCCCAAAATACTTCAACAAAACCCTCAAATACGTACACAAAAGCACCCAACTCGAAAACATCAACAAAGAACTACCAATAATAAAATTCGACCAAAACTACTTCAAAAACCTCGAAAAACAAATCAAAACCAAAGAAGAAAAAGCAGCCAACATCGTCTTCACCCTAAACCGCTACATCCTCGTAGACAAAGAAAAAAACCCAATCTACGAAACCCTCTCAGAAAAAGTAGAAAAAATCCTCAAACACTGGAAAGAAAGAACCAAAAACTACGACCAGATCCTCAAAGAAGGCCAAGAAATATTCAAAGAAATCGAAAAACTCCAATCCCGCAAACAACAACTAGGCTTCACGGACCTTCAGTACTCCATGCTCCTAACACTCGGAAAAACCCTAGGCCCCGACAAAGACTTAACCCAAGACATCAAAGAACTAACCAGCGAAATCCACCCCCACATGTTCAAAGGCTGGTACTACCAACAAACAGCAAGAAAAACCATCGAACGCAAAATCCGAAAATACATAAGAAAATACGTCAAACAATACAGCCTAACCCTAACACAACTCGAAGAACTCCACCAAAAAATCATGGAAAGCGTGAGAACCTATGGACAAACTTGAAATCCCATACGCAATAAACTACCGAAACATCAAATACCCACGCCTCGAGTTCAAAACAGGCACCTTGCAGTTGATACTGCCCAAAAACTACGAAAAACAAAACGAACTCTTGGAAAAACACAAAACATGGATCAACAAAAAACAACAAGAGATCCAAAACGCCATAAAAAAAGCTAACATCAAACAACTCAACTACACAAGAACCCTTCCACAATTAAAAAATTTGGTTACGCAACTTATCCTGTCTTTTCAAAGAGAGCTAAATGTAGAAATAAACAAAATCTACTTCAGAAAAATGAAGACGAAATGGGCTAGCCGTAGCAAAAACAACAACTTAACGTTGAACACTCTTTTAAGATATCTACCAGAGGACCTGATTAGATACATTATTTTTCACGAAACACTTCATACTATAGAAAGAAGACATAACCAACGCTTCTGGAACCTCGTAAAAAAGAAATTCCAAGACTACGAAGACAAAGAAAAAGATCTTCTCGCATACTGGTTCCTAATCCAAAAGTTATAAACCAAAAAGTCTGTTATCTCAAATGGGGGATTGTATGCCAAAAAATGAAAAAGGAATATTCGTGACTATTCGTTTCTGGACAGATTTTACACAACCAAACGGCAAAATAGGAATCATTCCAAAACAGGCATGGGCTGCCGGCTCTATGTATGTCAGAGCATCTGATTTGCACGGAATTAAATCTGGGGATCCAATAATGTTCAACAACCTTGAGGAGCTAATGGTGAAACTTGATCAGCTTCTGAAACAACACGACGTAAGTCTAGTCATCAAAGACGAAGCAGGGAATCTCGGACCCAGATTAGGCAAGTCATATCCAAAATGGACGTGGACTGGCACTTAAAACCAAGCGCGCAAGCCACATTTAGTATCGTCTACCGTACCAAGATAGTTGTTCTCCAATTCTAAGTCCTTTCAATGGAATCCTACATTTGATTCCAGCCGTCTCAAGCTTTGGAATTAAGTATTTTCTGTATCTTTCACCAGCGTGAAAGTGTTATGTTTCTTGGGTCTTCATCATACTTTTCAAGCAAAACTTCAGATATCTTCTTCCAAGTCTTCGCTGCGTTTGAATAGTACCTCGCCCCAAGTTTTTTCACAAAAACTTCAACAGACCTTTGACTTGCTTTTAGAATCTTTTCTGGAGTAAACCTTTCAGGATGAAGTTCGTAGGCGCCTCTTGACTTCTTCCAAAGCTTCTCAGCATCAACCACATAATCAATGCTAATAACATAAGTTAGGAAAAGAGCGTGCTCTATACTTCCTTCATTCAAGTTTCGAGGCAAAACGTACTCGGGCATAGACTTGTCTTTGAAGAAACCTTTCTTGTTGTAGAAATCAATGAATAATTTGTCAGCAATCTTGGCGGCTTTTATATCATCAATAATGAACTGAGTTTCAAAAGTCTTTTTCATCTTCGTCACCTTCTGCATGACCATAATATTGTTCTTAACTAATAATGATTAATGCCCGAGCTATGGCGATACAAGATTTTTATTCTAAACAAGTTGTATATTGATATGGATGCTATTATGTCACAAAGAAAAAACCTCATTGTTGACCCCTCGTTTTTTGCACATCCAAAAGCCGTCTTAAGACTTTTAGAAAGTGAGTTACCCAAAGAGTACCGTGTTGTCATTCCAACGTCGGTTTACCAGTTCATATCTGACAGAGACCATGAGAATTTTGTTCGCGTTATAGGTAGGTGGGAGTTAAAAGCCATTCCCCGAATGGATGGGGCGTGGGCAGAGATTCTGGACAATTCCAACCTAATTCTCAGAAGCGTGGTTCCAGGCGCTCGCGTGCGTCAAGAATTAAGTCCTGAGCAATACTCTCTGCTAGAGAGGATTAACAAGACCCTGCTAATTCCTGAAAACACCCGACGTCCTGACCGCTTATGCCTTGAAATGGCAAAGGAAATAATTGAGACCGCATGTATAGCCAGTTTAATAGTCTCTGTATCGAACAGAGCCAAAGAATGGTACAGTAAATTTAGTCGGGCTATTGTCAAGAGAGTTGAGGATAATGACACGCTCATGAAAGCAAAGGAAAAAAACCGAAACAAGCTGAGACAGGCTGGATGGAAAGGCTCGCTCATCATATGGCTGTGCAAGCATGTGCCTATACCATTCACAGGAGACGTGGTTGACACAGTTGTAATTCTCTCCACGAATGGAGCATATAAATGTCAGAATTGTGGAAAATCGCTCTATCGGCTACCGAGGGATATTGCTTTCTGCCCTTATTGTTCTAAACCACTGTGATGAAGCAAGGGAGGGGTTCAGACCCGCGCGCGCTCGCGCAGTCAGTAGTTAAAGGTAGTGAGCCACTATGACTCTCCCGGCGTTCAGAAGCAAGAAAGAGGTTGCAGAATTCTTGGCCAAGAGGTACATGGAATCTGATTGCTACGCATTATCCAACGTTAACGTTTCAAAGTTGACGGCGCGGGTTGAGACTTTTTACGAAAGTTATAGGTATCCGTTTCAACCAAACATAGATGTGCTGTGGTATGATCCAAGTACGGACGAGCTAAATGGAATCGCTGTCAAATACTTCAGGGGAATCCCTTGGACAGATAGGTTGAAGAAGCAAAAACCTGCAGAAAAAGGGAGCCAACCCTACCAACTAATTCCTTCACACTACTACGCCGGCATAAGCGAGGCTATAGCCCTGCTCAATTATGGACTAGATTATTCGTGGCTTTTTCAAGTTTTTGACGACAACGTGAACAATCAATTGGCAGAATTGGCTTCCAACTCAGCAGCGAGAATACTGGCCTTCACACCCATAGCATACATGGTCATAATCCACAGCGAAGCAAAGATGTTAACAGCCAAGGTGCACAACCCCTGCCTCAACGAAAACGACCAATTAAAAAGGTTAAGAAAAGTTCTCATCGAGGGGCTAAAACATGCTCAATAGTGACACCGTCAATAGTCGCAGCGCATTCAAGATGCTTTTCTAGTCTATTTTTGTTTTTCTGCTTTGAGGGCTTCTTTCCATGTTTGCCCCATAAGGTTGTGTGTTCTGTTAAGAATATTTTTAAGCTCTTCTGGTTTTATACTCCAATCAGCGAACATGCCAAGTATGCCTTTAGTGAGATTTCTGACTTGTCCGCCCTTGAAGATTTTGTTCTTAAAGAAGTTATAGACTACCCTTCCTAATGGATTTGCTTCGACCTCTAAACGTATCCTCTTTTTCGAAGTGTTATCCCCATGCATCGTTATTTTAAACCCAGTAGGATACCCATCTACAAAAGCTGTTGCCGTAATGACAACTTTATATCTATCAATACCGTAATTTGGCTCTTCGAACTCGACACTCAACGTTAATATCTCCCGCAAACTTCCCTTTTTTCTATCCTGAATACCTTCAAACACTTGCCAGTCAAGGGTCTCTAATTATTTACTCTTAACTTGTTTTCGTGTTAACATCTTCATTAGCTGTTAAAGGGTCTCCTGCTTCTTCATCTGACTTCTTCAGTTGGACGATCTGTATTTTTCCTCGGAGCCGGTCTAGTCGTACCTTGAACCTCGTTGGTTCTCCTATCAAAGCAGAATAGGGATTTTTTATTATCACTATTTCCGGTTCCCGCCCACTTTTCTTGTCTAAGTATCTAACTCTATAAAGGAAGTAGCTATCGCTATTCTCAGCGTCACGAGCGGCGTCCCACTCGGGTGCAGTGAGTTCGACAACTTGCATGTCGCCTTTTGAGGACTTGACTTCTATTTGTCTAGTTTCCTTCTCACATTCCGAAATGATATCATAGCCACAGCTCTGTTTCTCTCTTGATTCTACCTTGGGAGAGCAGTTGTGTTCCTTTTCATGTCTGTGTTTCTCATATGCAATCACTAAAGTAATGCCTGCCTGGTCGACTTTCTTGCGTTCGTCCTGGTCAGTTATGTAAGCTGGGTGTGACGTTGTTCCTTTTCCCGCAGAGCCAGAACCTGAACGCTTCACATCAGTAGAAGGAACCGTTTCAATAGGTTCTTCAAAACCTAGCTCTGAGAGGGTCCAAAGTTCCAAAGGTTTAACCTGAGTTTGAGGAGTTCCCTCGGTGATACTCTCAGTTGATGCAATCACTGGAGTAGGATGGGTAAGTTGCTCGGGAGCTTGCTGTGCAAGCGGTACTGCGCTCACAATAGGTGGAGCCCTTGTACCGGCTTCTTGTTTTAATGAGGCCGTAAAATGGTCAATGTCCATCTTCGAAATATTCGCGCGGCTCAAAATCTCGTACTTAAGCTCATCACTACTCTTTATCAAAAGCATGAAATCATTAGCAAGATCTATGCCTAAGTGGTAAGCAATTTGCACTCCAAGTTCGCTGGCTAGCTTTTGATCCTCTTCTATGGTGTGTAAGTCTTTAAGGTGGAATCTTCCAGCGTCAATATATGTGACGTTGTTCTGTTTGTCAAGGTACGTTCCTTTGTCGGATGGAGCTTCAATTGTCCCATCGTCCAAGTCGAGACTGTAACTTACTTTTAGCGACTTGACGACCTTTAGTCTAAGCCGCCTTAGGGAAGAAACATCTTCACTTTCCCTGCTTGGTCTTTGTGCATAGACCCTTGCCATCAAGAATGGCTTGATCCCATCCAAGAACTGATTTAGCAAATCTGATGCAGAGTTGTCCTCCTCGCCGATATCTAAATTGGGGCGAAGATGCTCCTCTAAGACATTTATCTCAAAAGTTCTCTTTATTGCTGCTCCTCGCCTTTCCTCATGTTGTATTGTGAATATTGGAAGCTGGTTGCCAAACAATTTCCTGAATTCTTCGCTTTCAACGTAACACACTTCGTCTCTGTCTACAAAATCCCATTTGCCATTTACCAGAGCCAGTAGTTTACCATTTAACATGAAATTATCTCTGTTGTTGCTTTTTTGTTCGATATCCTTTACTTGCATCATTTTTCGGTAAAGTGGTCGCACTGTTCTTTCATCTGGTTTCAGCAGCCGAGGTATATCTGTTGCTATACGCCACCAATCTTCTGCAGTTAAGTCATCAATACTAGTTTTTACTCCAAGTCTTGTGAACAAGACTCGTTCTGCCTCTGATTTGATGTCAACGTAGGGTATAAGATGACCAAGCTCGTTGTAAACGGAATCTGTTTTGATGAACAGGTCCGAGGGTTTTCTGAATGCCCATATATCAAATTTGGAGGATGGTATCCACGTGCTGTTTGCCAGTTGCCAGAAGAAATATGAGGTTATAGGTGACGATTTGCAATATGTTTGCCACCTGTCACGCCAAGCAATTTCGCTCTTTGCATATTCGGAATAATGAGTGTCCCAGTTGTTGGCGAGTATCGATAGAAGTCTCTTGGCCTTTTCAGGATCCACTACTATTTTTTCAAAGCCGTCCATAGCCCAAGAGGTTGCCAGCAGAACTTCGTATTTGCGCAAGGGGTTTTCGTCGCCAAGCTTTTCGCATTCCTCACGGATCGCTTTACAGTATTCTTCCCAATTTGGCAGTTTAGAGTGGGGGCTTGCAGAGCATCCGCTGTAGGTCCAACGGCAAGACCGCCAACGATCTCCCTCAAAATCTTTGAACTGCGGGCTAATCCGAGGTAGCCAGGCTACGCCGAGCCACAAATAGAATTTCTTCATTTTTTCGATGAAATCATTGCTTGATATGCCTTCATCTGGAGCCAGAAAAGGGTAGTCAGAACCGTAAATGAATTCTAGGTTGCCATTTCCAGTCCATTCCTTCGATGCATAGGTAGCATAAGCAGGAGCGTATTGAGTCTCCCCTTTTACTGGAACTGGCATGAGACATAAGGCCTTCACTCTTTCATCTTCAGGTAGGCTTTCTCCTAAGAGAACATTAAGGAATTGCAAGATTTTTTCTGGATCAAAGACTTTTTTGCCAGGCCACTCTTGCCAGAATTCCCTTATAGCTGGAATAACTGTCCTAGTTATCACAGGGATTGCCGCATACTCTTCAATTTTTAGATCCTTGACGAAAAATGTTTGTCTCACAGTTTTCGAAGTTACTTTCAAGTACTCAATTATTACTGCTCGATTAAGGAAACGCAAATTCAATCCTTTTGGTGGCGCCGGCACTTCTGCCATGGGAGGAAAGAATATTGCTCCTTCCTCATCAATAGATTCTACACTTACTGTTTCACCGCTTGAGAGCAAAAGCAACATTCTCTTCTTAACTTCCTGAATAAAATCAACTTTTTGAGTCCAATCTGTAGATTCTAAGTAACTCGAAATGTCATCCAAAATGGCATATAGATTGGCAACCCACTTCGTCTCAATGGTAAAGTTTTCTTCGAAAAATTTAGGGAGCTCTGTTATTTCAATAACCTCCGCGCCTAGTTTCTGAAGCGTTTCCCGTCTGTCTTCGTCTGTGTCAATGCTATCGTAACAAAACTTATCGGCCAATTGCCCTTTGACAAGCGACTTGAATGCTTCAACGTTTCGCGCGAGAGGAGCTAGGAGTATTTCCTCTGGACAAAGATTTCCATCGTTGCGACGGTTTGGTACAAACTTGTGATTCCGTAAAATTTGAGACAATTCGGACCATATTCTTCCTTCTGTCATAGCTATGTTCAGGTCTGTTGGAGGTTTGAGAAAATCTGTGATTTTGCCTGGATCATCAAGTTGCCGCGATATTAGTGGTAAGACTTTGTCTCTAAGCAATTCAACAGACTTTCTCCTAGTGTAATCATTCAATGGGTCTTCTTGAGTTAAAAGACGTCTATCAACATTGGTTTTGAAAGTCCCGTGCATAAGTATTCGAAAAGGAATTCTTTCATCAGTAGGAAAGAACACATGCAAGAGTGGATACTCTGAACATGGGATTGGCTTGCCAGACTCGCCAATGGCAACGGCATATGATATCTTGACAAAATCTGTATCCTTCCATGTTGGCGATAGTTGTTTCTTTATCTCAAATGGGAGTTCGTATGTGCCGGAGATTATGATCCAGTCAGACCTATTTTCGCCATCTTGGATATTTGCGCTTATGATGTCATAGGTAGCGTTCTCTTCAACGCTTGCTTTTGCATCTTCCTTTGAAATTTCGTAAATCTTCAGTTTCCCGTCAGTTTCCACTTCTATAGTCTTAAGACTATTCAAGAACAGCACTGTCGAAGCTTTGATCTCGTTGAGTCTTGCGATGACGTTCTGTCTGGCCGTCTCATTTATCAGTAGAAAACGAAATACAGTTGCTGAATCAGTCAACAATCTCTCAAGGATTTGGTCCTCTCTAATGGCGGAATCTACATCCACGAGATGTGGACATCTGAGTATTGCCACATCTTCCGGAGTTAGGTTGACAACAGAATTCGGCGCTTTTGCCTTGAGACAGTCAAAAGTTCGCTCTCTGGAAAACAAAACACCTCCATTATACCAGAAAATCTCGGGTTGTTCAGTAAGTCCTAATACGGATTTGAAGCCTATGCCTTTAAAGCCAATTACTGGGGCGTTCTTTCTCTTGGGGCTCAAGAAGGCTCTACATATTGAGCTCAGCCCTTCTTTGGAGATTGGGTAACCCCCATTGGCACAATACAGATATTTGTTGGTAACTATGAAGATAACCTTCGGCTCTCCTCTTTTGATGGAATCAGATGATGTCTCTGGTACTTGCGCATCATCTGCATTTTGCAATAGATCGAGAATGTATCTCCCTTGTTCACTTTCTGCGATATTTCTTTCGGCTCTGGCATCCTCGATAAGCCTCTTGGGAAATTGACCGTACTCCTTGACGATTTCTGTTGCTATAGTCTCGACATCTTCCTTTGAAATCAAGGTTTACCTTCCTGGTTACAAATTAAACCGTTTTTAAGAATAAATACATATATGCAGTTGGGTGGGGCTGGGTGAAGTAAAAAGTGGGCCGGGAGAGATTTGCACCTCGCATCAAGTGGCGATGTCTCCCACAAAGAGACTATAGGGAGTCTAGGATGGTTGCTAAGATCGTTTGCGCCGTAGTGCGCACGCGCTGTTAATTTGTATTAACAAGCGGCACTCTAAGGAGGGAGATGACAAATTATATGTCACTTTGGCAATACTACCAATTCTCTCATCTTAGACCTATTTTCTTCGCGACAAAATAAATTATGAAAGCCTCGTCTGGGCTGGGCTTTCTTAACCATTGCTTTCACCCCAATGCTTGTTCAATGAGGTGCCAAGCGTCAAGGAACCGTGTGTAATTCGTCAGTTCATTATCCAGGTCACTCACCTCTAACATGTGATACGGCATCTCTTTTTCATGTTCCTCGTACGCTTCTTCCTTTTCTTCACGTTTTCTCTGTCTAGGCGACGAAATGTATTCAGAGTAGGTCTCACAATCTTCGTCCTTATGACGTGTTACGTTCTTGTATAAATGCTGATAGTGAAAACGAAACGTGTTTCATCAGCCGCAGCGAAAACAATGGTTTACTGGCGTCTACGGGCCCCGTGTCTTCAGATACTGTGGAGCCGTCTCGGATGCAACCCAGATAATGCTCGAGGAAAAAGTTTTCCATATACTATTCCTCCATCGACTCCCACTCTTTCAGATGCTCCTCCGGATTGAAGTTTGGAACCAGAGACTTGAGGTAGCCGCTATTCTCGCCGTATGTTAATGTGGAATCAATGAGCTGCTCGTCCAAGCCGTGTTTCCAGCAGAAGTTTTTGAGATGCCTCAACTCAAGATTATTCATTTTGTTCACCCCAAAACAGAAAAAAGGTTAGGGTTATCTAGCTTTTTTGAATTCCTTTTGATGTTTCTTGTAAAAGTCAGCTATCAAAGCGCGGAGAACCTCCGTATCATTCATTTTCTTCATCAAATCACCCCAACATAAAAAAAAGGGGAATGTTACTCGGGGAACTTTAAAGTTTTCAAGTACTGCTCTACACGGTCAATGTTTATTATTG
>CAYQMM010000016.1:0-34150 GCA_964418675.1 uncultured Candidatus Bathyarchaeia archaeon | reverse complement strand
TATTACAATCCCCATGCAACTTGGTCTTTTCCAAACCTCAAGGTTGAGGATTGGATTCAAAGTTTTGAGACTATTGTAAGCAAGTTTGGGGGAAAATAAGAATGATGCTTGAAAACATCCCCGTTGATGCCGAAAAAATTTGTGAAGGAGAAGAGAAAAGATGAAACTATGTGTAACCGCTGTTTCGGACAGTCTGGATGCCCAAGTAGGCCCGAGATTCGGCAGGTGCCAGTACTTTCTGATAGTGGATTCTGAGACGATGAAATCAGATGCAATACCTAACGAGTCATCCTATGCGGCTCATGGAGCTGGAATTCAGGCTGCTGAGACAGTGGCTAACAGCGGAGTTAAAGTGGTTATAACTGGGAACGTTGGACCAAATGCGTTTAGAGTCCTTTCAGTTGCAGGAATAAAAGTTGTGACTGGTGCCTCCGGCAGCGTAAGGGATGCCGTTGAGGAGTACAAGAAAGGGAAGCTTCAGGAGATAAGCAGCCCAACAGTTGGTGGGCATTTGGGCATGGGGAGAGGACAGGGCAAAGGGAGGTGAGAGTTGGAATGAACATGAGAATTGTTGTTCCGGTCTCCGATGAAAAGGGGATGGATGCTCGGCTCTCAGAGCATTTCGGGAGGGCACCCTATTACGTCATCATTGATTTAGATGATAAAGGCCACGTGATAAGTCAAAGAACCATGGCTAATATGAGTGAACATTTTGGCGGTGCAGGTCATCCGCCTGACAGAATTCTTCAGCTGCAACCAAAGGCGCTAATCACCTATGGCATGGGTCCAAGAGCCCTCAGGATTTTCCAAAGTGCCAAGGTTGCCGTGTTGAGAACCAACGTAAACACGGTCAGAGGTGTTGTTAGAGCATATAACAATAATGAGCTTGAAGAGCTAACGCAAGGCTGTCAACATGCCCAGCACCAATAGCCTTAGCTTGGGATAAAGAAGGAAAATTCTTGATAATATCTGTGGCTAGCGGTAAAGGGGGCACGGGAAAGACAACTGTTGCCGTAAACATGGCTCTGTCTCTCGGAAACGTGCAGCTCCTCGACTGCGATGTGGAAGAACCGAACGCCCACATACTATTACAGCCCAAAATAGATGAGACCAGACCAGTCTATACCCGAATTCCCGTAATCTCAGAGGAGCTATGTGATTATTGCGGAAAATGCTCCACATTCTGCGCCTACCACGCCCTCTTCGTTGCGCCAAAAACAGTCATGGTTTTCCCCGAACTGTGCCACAACTGCGGCGGATGCTCACTAGTTTGTCCCAAAAATGCAATCAAAGAGAAGGATAGGCAAATAGGTGTTATCAGAAAGGGAAAGGTCAAGGGTGTTGAGGCGGTTTATGCGGAACTAAACGTGGGAGAACCCATGGCTGTCCCCCTGATAAGGGAGGTTAAGAGACAAATCGAAAAAGACAAGACTGTGATAATCGATGCACCGCCTGGAACCGCCTGCCCTTTGATAGCTTCAGTCTACAACAGCGACTACTGCATTCTCGTTGCAGAACCAACCCCATTTGGCTTGCATGACCTAAAGATGACTGTCCAAGTCCTGAACGACCTCGAAATTCCCATGGGAGTTGTGATTAACCGCGCAGGAATCGGCGACAAGAAAGTCTATGAATACTGCAAAAAAGAGGATATCCCTTTGTTGTTGGAGATTCCGTTTAGCAAACGAATCGCTGAACTGTATTCCCGTGGGATACCTTTCGTAGTGGAGATGCCTGAGTGGAAAGAGGAGTTTCTGAAGTTACTGGGTAAGATAGAGAGGTGAATGTGATGGTGAAGCAGATTACAGTGTTAAGCGGTAAGGGAGGAACCGGGAAAACAACTTTGGTTGCATCCTTTGCTGCATTGACTAAAGAGACTGTGTTAACCGACTGTGACGTAGATGCCCCTGACCTCCACCTGCTATTAAGTCCTCAGATTATGCAGACACAGAAATTCGTAGGCTCCAAGGTTGCTGTTATTGACAACGAGAAGTGTATCCAATGCGGAAAATGCGAGGAACTCTGCAGATTCAACGCCATAGAAGAATTGTCAGTTGACCCGGTTCTATGCGAGGGCTGCGGCGTATGCGCTTACATTTGCCCAGTAGAGGCAGTGGAACTAAAGGAGCGGGTGTCTGGATACGCCTTTATTTCAAAGACTAAGTATGGTCCCATGTCCCACGCCAGACTGAACCCTGGAGAAGAGAACTCTGGAAAACTTGTCAGATTGGTTAGGCAGAACGCTAAGCAGGTTGCCTTGACCGAAAACTGCATGTTAATTCTTAATGATGGTCCGCCGGGTATTGGTTGTCCTGTAATAGCGTCTCTGGGCGGCGTTGACATGGGGCTCATTGTCGTGGAACCGACTTTGTCAGGCATCCATGATATGGAGAGAGCTTTAGGTTTGCTTAATCACTTCGAGACACCTTCCCGGGTATGCATAAACAAATATGACATAAACGAAGAGAACACAGACAGAATAGCAGAATATTGCGTGTCCAATGGCGTGGAAGTTGTTGGAAGAATCCCCTTTGATTCTATTGTGACAGAAGCCATGGTGGCTGGGAAAACGGTTGTCGAATATTCTCCAAGCAATAAGGTTTCGCGGGAGATAGAGATGGTGTGGGAGAGAGTGCTTTCAGCTTTAAATAGGCAATAAAGCGTAAAAGGGACTGGGGTTAGGATGCCGAGACATAGAGGTGGTTTGGGCTCTGAACATCCACTCTGCGACTCAGTTCAGCTTGTAATGCTACTCTTATTTTTTGTGGCATGGGGAATAGATAGTTTGGGACACTTCATGTTTGGGGTCTCGACCGTTCTTGTTGAATTCACTTCTTTTCCTCTTCTCTTGGTTCCAGCGATTCTCTCGTTGATTTCTGGGGTGTATCTTGCCCTGAAGTCGCATGCTGCAGTTTTTGGCGAAACTCATGATAAACCTCAACTGGTTGATTCAGGGGTCTATTCACTTGTTCGCCATCCCATGTATCTTGGAATCTTATTGCTTTGTCTAGGATTTTTCTTAGCAATCCCTTCTCTCATCTCCCTCGCAGTATGGATTGCATTCTTTCTATTTTACGATAAGATGGCGACCCATGAAGAAAATGATCTGATACGAATATTCGGAGCAGATTACATTGCCTACCAGAAACGAGTGCCAAAATGGTTTCCTGGGGTTCATTGATTAATGTTTAGTCGCAAGCGTTAAGCTTTGGCTGCCTTGAAGTCATCTACATGTGTCTTTAGGTCATACATTTCTTCTCACTCCCCGTCAAGTCTGAACTTACCTAGCGTTAATTGCGTTGGTTACTGTAAGTGGTCTTCCCTCAGTTAGGGCTTCAGCAACCTTTCTTCTTGCACTTTGAAGGAGCCTCCAAACAGTCCCTCTTGAGACGCCCATTTCCTTGCCTGCCTCTTCTTGTGATAAACCTTCAAGGTCCACTAGCCTTAAAGCTTCAACTTCTGCCGGTTCGATTAAGATGGAGCTTGCGTTTGTTCTTGGTTCTGGAACGAGCTTTTCTACTTTGGAGGGGTTGGGTATTGTGACTGGTTTGGGAAATCTTCCTCTCTGTCCTCGTCTGTGTCTGCGTCTTCGTGACATCTTGATCATTTAGTATGGTTTATCAGTAACTCTTATATATTTCTGTGCATAGTCTAATAAATGTATATTGTGCATAAACACAAAAATAGAGGTGAAGAAAACATGCCAAGAGGAGATAGAACAGGACCAACAGGCTTAGGACCCATGACTGGAAGAGCAGCCGGATACTGCGCCAGTTACCCCGTTCCCGGCTTCATGAATCCAACACGTGGACTTGGAAGAGGACCGGGTAGAGGACGTGGCAGAGGATGGGGAAGAGGCTTTGGCAGAGGCTGGTGGGCATATCCACCAGCACCAATTGGACCTTTATACGCTGACCCACTCGTATACCCGCCAGCAGTGCAGCCCCCGTCTCCAGAACAAGAGGTTGCAGCCTTGGAGAACTACCAAAAAGAGTTGGAAGCAGAAAAAGCAGACCTAGAACAAGAAATGAACCAAATAAAATCCAGAATCGAAGAAATAAAGGCAAAGCTTGAAAAATAGAATCATGGATGTGACGCCCAAAAGCGTTCTTAACTAGAATGGAACAGTAGAATGAGGAGACTTAAAATACCCAAACTAACCATTTGGGAAACACATAATAAAAAAGCTTGAATAGGGCTGCTTTCTGATTTTGTCTCATTCTAGATTTCTTGGAAAGTGCGCAAAGTAATAAGTGAAATTAGTAAGCCCGTAACCAGAGATTGAAATTGAGACCCCTCCATCCGCTCGCGCAGGAATGGAGAATAACTATTCACTCATGAATCATACTGACAGAATGGAAGGAACAGTTGGTGTTTGACCGCACATGATATTAGAATTAATAGTATTTCTTTAACGGGTTTCGCTGATCCGATGCCAACTTAACCTGCCGCGGAACTCGTATGATCTGCCAATCCGATTTGGCAGTGCGCTTTCTGGGGCTTTCAACCTTAACTCTGTGCACATGAAGGGCGTAAGCCATTGCATGGTCTTGGGGGTTCTCAATCTGAAGCATCTGTCTCAGACTTAGGTGCTCGAAGACTCGACGGATTGGGCGAAGAGAGTTGCCATGGCAAGATATAGCTATGTTACCTCTGTTTTGTCGAAGCCACGCTTCAAGTTGCTCCAGAAAGGGCAATGTCCGATTTTCTACCATCTTTAGGCTTTCACCTTCGGGTGGCGGAAAATCGTAACCTCGGTGAACTTGGGCAAACCATTCTGGTCTTTCTTCTGCAATCTTTCTTTTGCTTTTACCTTGAAGCAGTCCATAGCAGCGTTCAATGAGCCGGTCGTCGATGAAAACAGGAACATGCGGGTGCGTTTGAAGAACGATTTCAAGGGTCTTTCTGGCTCTCTTGAGATGCGAAGTAAAAGCATAGTTGATCGTTTCTTGCTTGAGTTGTTCTGCGATTTCCTGTGCTTGTCCTAATCCTTTCGAAGTGAGTTTTGGGTCCCGCCAGCCAGAAAAGATTTGTCGTCTGTTGTCAGTAGTCTCAGCATGTCTAAAGACAAACAACTTGGATATCATCAATCATTTTCTCCATGACCGCAGCCTATGAAGATTACAAGGTTAAATATCGAGTGAGAGTATTTACTATTACGGGTAGTTTTGGAGTTCAATCTTATGACCGTGTTCGATCCTGTTTGTGGAATGCCTGTAGACCCTGAAAAAAGCGAATTCAAAGTTGATTTATGGGGAAGAAAATATTACTTTTGCAGCGAGTACTGCATGCATAACTTCTTGGAAGGTCCCAGAATTGCATATTTTTCTATGGAGATTGGCATAAAGAGCGAAATCCCAACTTACAGTGGAGGACTAGGAGTTTTAGCAGGCGATACAATAAGGTCAAGTGCTGACCTAAAAATTCCGTTAGTTGCAGTCACGCTTGTTAACCGGAAGGGATACTTAAAGCAAAAGATAACAGAGGATGGAAAACAATTAGAATACCCCGAGGAATGGAATCCCTCCGACTTCATGGAACTGTTGCCAGCCGATGTGACCATCCAAATCGGAGGAAGAGACGTCAAGATTAAGGCTTGGCTTTTTGACCAGCAAAGCTTGACTGGAGGGATAGTTCCAGTGTTATTTCTTGATACAGATATTGATGGAAATGCACCCGAAGACAGAGAGATCACTTCGTTCCTGTATGGAGGCGATGATAGGTATCGATTGAAGCAAGAGATAGTTTTGGGAATCGGCGGTGTCAAAATTCTGGGAGCTTTAAAATTCAATGTTTGTAAATTTCATATGAATGAAGGGCACTCTAGCCTTCTAACTTTCGAGCTTCTAAAAAAGAATGAAATGAATGCGGATAAAGTAAAGAACCTGTGTGTTTTCACTACGCACACGCCTGTTGAAGCAGCGTTTGACAAATTTTCTTACGATCTTGTCAGCGAATTATTGGGAGCAGAATATCCAGTGGACGCTCTGAAAAAATATGGTGGATATGACAGACTGAATATGACGCTCTTGGCGTTAAATCTGAGTAAATACACAAATGGAGTAACAGAAGCCCACATGAGGTATTCTAGGAAGCTTTTTCCTGGACATCACATCCGAGAAGTAACCAATGGAGTTCACTCTTACATGTGGACCTGCCAGCATTTTAGAGACCTGTTTCATACATACATTCCGGGATGGGTGAACGAGCCGGAACTACTTGTGAGAGTTGATACGATACCAAACGAGGAAATTTGGGAAGCCCATACGAAAGCTAAGAAGGATTTACTCAACTTTGTAAACGAAAAAACAAATGTGAACATGGATGGGAACACCTTAACTTTGGGTTTCGCCAGAAGAGCCACCACCTATAAGCGGGCTACACTGATTTTTTCAGATTTAAAGAGACTGGAAAAAGCGTCTGAGAGGGGAAAAATTCAGTTAATATTCGCTGGAAAAGCACACCCCAGAGATGAAGCGGGTAAGGAACTGATAAAAGAAATCTATAACTACAAGAACCAACTAAAAGACGAGGTTCCAATTGTCTATCTCGAAAATTATAACATGGAAATGGCTGCCAAACTAACTTCCGGAGTTGACGTTTGGCTAAACACGCCTTTGCCTCCACTTGAGGCGTCGGGTACAAGCGGAATGAAGGCAGCCCACAACGGCGTGATAAATTTCAGCGTCTTGGATGGTTGGTGGATAGAAGGCTGTGTTGAGGGCATTACAGGCTGGGCAATAGGTCCCCATCCTAGCGAAACATTGCAAGAACAGACCAAAAGAGACAGAGAACTAGACGACCTTTACGGCAAACTAGAATATCTGATCCTTCCCAGATTCTATAAAGGACGTGATGGTTGGATAAGTATGATGAAAAATTCAATAGGAAAAGTTGCATACTACTTTAACAGCCACAGAATGATGCGAAGATACGCAACAGACGCCTACCTTTGAAAATAACGAGCGGGCTCCAAAATGGATAAGGACATCATTATTGAACAATCGGTAATAGACAGCATCTTGAGTCATGCACAGATGCTTTATCCTAGAGAATCAATACTTCTTTTGAGGGGCAAAGCTGAAAAACAAAAAATTGTAGTTAACGATGTACAGATACCGCCGTTGGCAGCCCACGGGAACACTTTTTCCACATTTCCCTTGCATATGCTCCCAATTGATTTTTCCATCATGGGAATTGCTCATTCCCATCCGTCAGGCGCTCTACACCCTTCAGTTACAGATTTGAACAAGTTTTATGGCAGGATAATGCTCATAACTGCCTATCCTTATCGGTCTGAAAACGACATAGCGATATTTGACCGAGAAGGAAAAAGAGTGAAGTTCAAAGTTCTTTGACTATTTCAACCTTCATTTTCTACATGTGTACAGGTTTTTGGCATTCCGAAATAATCACCTAAATTAAATGTGCTTCCTTGGTGCCGAACCCATTTTTCTGCGCCCAAAGCTTAACAAAGTCCAAAATCAACAAAAAGTCTTCAATTGACTTTTCGTACTCCCATCTTCTAGCTTCTTCCGCAATGAAGTCTAACTTTTCAGCATCTCTAAGGGTTTCTTCCCTCAAATGTACATCATATTTCGGTGAGAAAACATCGTAAAATATCTCATGTTTATCCTCATCCATAACGAATTTAATTGTCATGAAACCATCTTGACTTTCTAGCCAAAAATCCGAATCGGAGGCTTTCTGCAGTTTCATTTTGATTTTTTCACTTTCCATGAATGTCAGTAAGTTCGAGACAAGACTAGCTTCCATTTATGCATCATCCCCAATACACATCTGCTTTTCCGCTTTTTATACGAATAAAATGAGGCGTAAAAATCTTGTGCTATATGCGCGCGGTCAGCCAGTTTCCCTTCTTATTAATCTCATGATGTAATATCCGAACTATTCATGGGTAGCACATGCTAAAAAGGCTTGAATAACAAGCGGTTAGTCTACAATCTTCTGTTTTACATATCAAAAACGACAATAATAGTTATGAACCACCATGCCATAGAAACGGGAAGGAGATACCTAATGACAGATTTCAAAGTCAAAAACCAAAACTTGGCTCCGCAGGGAGCCCTCCTCGTCGAATGGGCAGCAAAACACATGCCAGTTCTAAACCAGATTAGACAGCGCTTCGAAAAGGAGAAACCACTAAAAAACGTCACAGTAGGCGCATGCCTTCACGTGACCAAGGAAACCGCTGTCCTTGCAGAGACCCTCAAGGCTGGAGGAGCAGAAGTCGCCCTCTGCGGGTCCAATCCCCTCTCGACCCAAGACGAGGTGGCAGCATACCTCGCTGAGAAGGGCATAAAGGTCTATGCTTGGCGCGACCAAACCACAGAAGAATACTTCTGGTGCATAAACAGGGTCCTAGACCATAAACCCCGAGTCACGCTGGATGACGGAGCTGACCTCGTGGGCACCCTTCATAAAGAAAGAAAAGAGACGCTGGATAAAGTAACTGGGGGAACCGAAGAGACCACCACCGGCGTCATCCGCTTAAGAGCCATGGAAAAAGACGGCGCCCTCAAATATCCAATAATCGCCGTTAACGACGCCTACACCAAATACCTCTTTGACAACCGATACGGCACCGGACAGAGTACACTAGACGGAATCCTCCGTTCCACAAGTCTCTTACTGGCAGGAAAAAACTTCGTTGTAGGCGGCTACGGCTGGTGCGGACGGGGATTAGCCATGCGAGCTAAAGGCATGGGCGCCCAAGTTATAGTCACAGAAGTGAATCCCACAAGGGCTCTGGAAGCAGTTATGGATGGCTTCCGCGTGATGCCCATGAACAAGGCGGCGAAGATCGGTGATATCTTCGTAACTCTCACTGGAGACACGAGCGTTATTCGAAAGGAGCACATGCTGAAGATGAAGGATGGCACCATAATAGCCAACAGTGGACACTTCAACGTCGAAATCAGCATACCCGATTTGGAGAACATGTCATCTTCAAAGAGAACTGTGCGACCAAATCTGGAAGAATATAGTTTGAAGGATGGAAGAAAACTGTTCTTGCTGGCTGAGGGGAGACTGGTGAATCTTGCCGCGGCAGAAGGTCATCCGTCAGAAGTCATGGATATGTCCTTTTCGAATCAAGCTTTGTGCGTGGAGTATCTGGTGAAACAGAAGGCGATGGAAGCTAAGGTTTACAGGGTGCCCAAGGATATAGATGAGCTTGTGGCGAGCCTGAAACTGAAGGCTATAAACGTGGAAATTGATGAGCTTACGGACGAACAGAAGCGGTATTTGGCTACTTGGGAAGCTGGAACTGTCTGATTCAGCAATAAAGCTTATAATAGGGTTTTAGATAGAATTGGCTACATTGTGGTGAGTGATAGATGGTTAGTAAAGATCAAGCTATCGGATGGATAATCTTCCTAGTCTGCGTTGTAGTCATCATCGGATACATTGTCATGCTCTTTGGTTACGAACCAATCGTTAAACCATACCTTGACTTAGGAGAAGCAAGCGACATACGATTCTGGCTTGTTGCGGTTCCAGTGCTGATCGCTTTCGTCGCAGTCCTAGCAATAGGAGCATGGATTGGCTGGACAATGGGCACTACTCCACCTCCGAGACCAATCGAAGAGATCGAATCCGAAGAGAGCTCGACAGAATAAGAGAAAAACACTTATTCTCTTCCTTTTTCTTCATGTTTTGGTAGTGTTTCAATTGAACAAAATAAAGGGAATAGTTCTCTGTGGAGGAAAAGGTACAAGACTTCGCCCCCTCACACATTACATTCAAAAAACTATGGTTCCTGTGGGAACAAAACAGAAGCCACTTCTAGAATATGTGGTTCGCCTATTCAAGTTTCACGGAATCAAAGACTTGGTTTTTCTGGTCAACTATAAGGCAGAACAGATCATGAATTACTTTGAGGATGGCTCCAGATTTAACGTGGAAATCTCTTACGTGAAGGATGATCCCTCTTCAAAGGGAACTGGCGGTTCTGTGCTGAATGCCTACAAGGAGGATGCGGTGAGTACTAAGGATACTTTGCTTGTGTATTACGGCGACATCATAACAAACATGAACCTCACAGACCTTTTACAGTATCATACAGCCAAACAGGCTTGGGGCACAGTTGCCCTATCTTCAGGTTTCAAAGTTAGAGTGGGCTTGGCGAATCTGGATAGAGATGGAAAGATTCGTGGATTTGTGGAGAAGCCTACTTTAGAGAAGCCGGTGAGCGTGGGAATCTCTGTTTTGAGGGGAGAATTGCTTGAGGAGATGAGGGTCTTGAAGGGAGAGAAGCATGAATTGGACTTGATGGGAGAAGTGTTCCCATACTTGCTGGAAGCTGGCAAACCAGTTTACGGTTATGTTTCGAAGGCTTTTTGGTATGATGTCCTCAGCACTGAAGCCTATGAGAAACTGGACCCGAAAATGATTGATGAAACCTTTAGGGAAATTTTGGGCTAAGTGGGGCAGTTGGTTCTTTTTGCACCGTTGTTTCATAACTTTTATTAAGCGTTACTTGCGTTAGTAGCGTTGGTTGCTGGTGATTCGTTGGAACCAAGTAGAAAACCTTTGAATGCTTTGACGAAACAATTGCATACCTATGTGGCTATTGTCCTGAAGAACGGGGTTGAATATAGAGGCACCATGGTTCGCTGTGACAGTCACATGAATGTGTTGTTGGAGAAGGCTACCGAACGGGTTAATGATCGGTTGACCGCCAACTATGGAAGCATCCTCCTTAGAGGAAACAACATCCTGTACATCTGCGTTGATGTGCCCCGCGAAAAGTAAACCTGAACTTTCATGGTTTGCCGCTTATTGGATGCTGTCAACCTAGTTCATAGAATCTTCGGTGACATAGGCTAAGACGTCTTTCAGTCTGTTTTTTAGTCCATGTTTCCGCTGGAAGAAGGTTAACACGTTTTTCAGGTCTCTCTTCAGAAGCTCTTGTGCGTTTGGGTGCTTTGTTGTGACGTTTTGGGGCCAGTCTATTATGAGGATATGCTGGTTTGGTTGGAGGATGATGTTGTAGGGGCTGAGGTCTCCGTGTATGATGTGAGCGTCCTGATAGGCTTTTTTGACGTTAATCAGTATCTCCTTTAGAATAGCTTGTGGGTCCTGCAGTTTCTGGTGGTGGTAGAGTTCCGCGCCTTCTATCATGCTCATAACTAGGACATGACGATTCTGTGTGATGGGTTTTGGGACGGCTATGCCTTTGGGGTGGAGAAGCTTGAGGGCTCTGTATTCTTTTTTAGCTGCGATTCTGGATTGGTGGTGCCAGTCTGGCGTATAGTTGTACTTGATGGTGTAGCCTCGTTTGCGTTTGGTTTGTTTGAAGCTGGTTCGTCCTAGGCGATGGAATTTTATTGCCACTTGCTGTTTTGCTGGTGTGAGGGCGTCGTAGACGTCTGATTCTTTTCCTACGCCTAGGGGTTTGCCGAAGGCTTCAATTACGTCTGCTTCTACGAGAGCGTTTATTGCTAGGATATCGTAGCCTGCCGTTGTGAGGCTGTAGCCGACGTAGGGTCCTCGCCAGCCTTGGACTAAATCCTTCTTGGTTAGGATTGGTAGTCGATAGTCTACTTTTTGGGGTGCCAGTTCTGCTTGTTTGTGGATGGCTTCTTTTGGGGCATGTTCATAATTTTTCATCTGTTCTTCGATGGCTTGCAGTATCTTGAGGTCTTCAGGCTCAAGTGAGCGGTATGCTCCCACGGCAATATCAACGGCTGACATAGACATAGAACTATGATGAGAGAACACTTAAGGAGTTTACCACATCAACAAGTTTGAAAAATAGCCCTCAAATCAGTTAATTTTTACTCCCCAAACTTTAGGTTTTGCTGCTTAATATTAGAACTAAGGTAATCTCGGCTGAGGATTATTTTCCCATCATGAACAGAGCCATTTCTATATCTGCTGTACTGAAGGGATACCCTTCTGAGTGCAGATAATCCCGGATGATTTCTAGTGTCCAGATTAATCTTTGATAGTTTTCTGCCCATCGAGCATCAGAACAAATGTCTCCGGGTTCAACAGGTCCAGCTGGACAATTGAGCGCTGGTTTTTCAGCGAATTGCAATGTCTTCAGAGCTTGTCCAACTCTGCTATCGTAGATGCAGAATCTTTCTTGATCGAAAAGCCCGATGATCTTTGATGCCCGAGCTATATCAACACCCTTTATTGACAAGAGTTCTTCAATAGCATCAGAAACTTTGCCTTTATCAACAAAATCGAAAGCTCTCCGAGTAATCTCCAAAACTTTGGCTTCGTCACGCAGAGGGAATTGACCAAAATCGCCCGAAGCCATGATGAGGTCAAGCGTCTCAAGAGTAACACCCCCCGCATGGTGTAATCGAGAAAAAATGATTTCTTTGGATATCTGATCCCGTTCATCCAGACATGCTTTAGGCGCTTTATCCCTCCACGAATAATTCTTTCTACCCTCAATAAGTCGGGACTTGTTATCTTTAGCCCAATCTAAAATAACTTGCTTGTATTTTCTTGTAAATTGCTCTTTATCCATTGTGCTTCTTCTCCCAACAACTCTTAGTGTTAATATTCGCAATTGAAAAAGCTTTTCAACATATAGAACTTACATACACTGGGCGTACACTCTAAAATTCGTGCAGGTATCTAAAAAAAGTCTGGGTTCCAATTTGCTTAATTAACTGTGGTGTACGGTTTTTTTTCTGTTTCTTCTAAAAATAAAAATTACCATTAAAACAGCCACTACGGCAACTACTGCGGCTACTCCAAGGATAATTAACGACTGATCTGGTTGACCATCAGTGCCAGCGCTCTCGTTGGAGACTTGCTCAGAGCCATCAGAACCTTGAATTTGGAGTATCCGAGTCTGAGAGTCCCAAGAGAAAGGTGTGGATGCTCCCTGTATTCCATCAACACCAACGAAATAATTGTGTGCGCCAACACTTGCATCTTGTGGGACAACAATAGTTATTGATTGAAACTTGTAGCTCCCATCACTTGGAATGGTCACAGGAGCATCGGATATATCGTGACCAACGAAATTATCTGGATCCATCCAATCAAGATGAACACCTATGCGTTGAACTGTGATATCATCAGAGTAAGAGTTTATAAGAAAGATTTCAACCGTGACAGTGCTACCTGGATAAGGTGTTTCATTCGACCAAACAGGCGTTATCCTTGCTTCATCTTGCTCAAGAGCAGAAACAACACCCGTAAATAGAGCACAAGTAATGCTGAAACAAGCTATCATAAGCAGCAGGCGAGATGTTTTCATATTTTTTCCCTTAGCAACTATCAATGGTAACGTTATCAAATATATGTTTTAAGCAACACTGAGCGTGTATATCAAATCCGTAACCGTTTGTGGAAAAAAATTTAACCCTAACCCGTACACTTGGGATTCTTTACTTGTCAAGTCTTAGCAGTCTGTTTTGCAGACCATATCTTTAAATGGCGCTATGCTGAGACCAGATGGATGGAAAATGCAGACTATAAAGGTTCAAGGCAAAAACAACAAGCATCAAATTGTGTTGTATGCTCTTAGTACCTGCGGATGGTGCAGAAAAGAGAAGCAACTTCTGAGAGATAACAACATTGAATTCGAGTATGTTGATATTGACTTATGCAGCGATGAAGATTACGATAAAATCAGAGATGACATTCTTAACCGTGGAGGACGCTTCAGCTTTCCGACAATAATTGTAGATGACAAAATCCTAATCACTGGTTTTAAAGAAGACCAAATTAGAGAAACTTTAGAAATTTAACAACTAGATGTTATTTAGAACCTTTATGTGAATGCACTGTCTTGCAGTGTAGACATCACTATTTTATACGCTTTCACACAGGGAAATATTTGTTGAATTTAGTTCTGTGGAGGTGATTGATTATGGCAAAGAAATTGAAGGGTACATGTCCATGTGGCTTTAGCTTTATCACACCCCATGGAGAGGATGACGCAGTTGCTGTTGTACAAGACCACGTGAAACGCATACACAAGAAAGACTATCCAAACGGACTTACGAGAGCTCAAGCATTAGAAGACATAGAAGAAGCAAAGTAAAGTGTGTATGTGAATGCATCAGATAATCATTATAAGATAGAAAAGGAGGTGATTTGTTTGATTTTCATAACGTTAGTAAAATGGAGGCAACCGCCCAAAAAGGAAAACGTTGATAAAACCACAAAAAGGCTTGAAGAACTAGCGAAACAGGGTGTCAAGATGAAAATCTACTGGACTATGGGACGCTATGACGCTGTAACAATTACTGAAGCCCCAAATGAAAAGGAAGAAATGAAAGTACTCCTGGCTTTTCAGGACTTAGTTACCACAGAAACGATGGTAGGTATTTCACGGGATGAGGTAATAAAACTCCTTTAAATTGAAACCCGACAAGTTTCCCTCTTTTTCTCTACTTTGTTTCTCTCTGAAAAACTGTAAAAAGCTAAATTTCAACGATTCTGATTGATTCCAACGTTTTTTCTATCATTTGCTTTATGTCTAATTTTTCTTCTGCCTTGTTTACGTCTTCCAGTTTTGCTTTGGTGGATGGCTGGTAGGGAACTGCTGTGCATGCTCCTGCCTTCTTGCTTGAAACCTTGTATGTTCCAATATTCCTCGCCAACGCTTCAGTTTCCGCCTTGTCAAAACCCAGTAATGGTCTATGAACTGGATACTCTTTGACAGCATCGTTCAGCACCCTCAGGTTAGTTAAGGTCTGGCTAGCCTGCTCGCCAATAGCCTCCCCAGTAACAATCCCCTCCGCTCTAAACCTTACTGCAAGCCGCTCAACCACCCGATACATCAACCGCTTACACAACAAACACGAATACTTCCTGTCTGTCTCCATTATCTGCCTCAGATTCTCGCCATTCGGAACCACGTAAACTCTTCTGGGAAACCCAATTGCCCAGCTGAATAGTACTTTAGCCACATTCAAGGCTCGTTCCGTCGTAGTCTCATCAGTAAAAGGCGAATTGTCAAAATAAACTGGCAGGACTGGGCTGCCTCGCTTCATAACCAGCCAACACGCCACCGCCGAATCAATCCCCCCACTAAACAACCCGACAAGCTTCGGCTGAGTGCCAAGAGGCATGCCCCCCACTCCATCCACCACCTCTGAGTAAAGGAAGGCTTCATCATCTCGCACCTCAACCCCCAAAGTCACATCAGGACAGCCCAAATCAACCCGTAAGCCCAGCTTCTCCCCCAACTCATCAAGAACCCGCTGACCCAACAGCCTACGAACATCAGCGCTGGAGTAGCCTTGCCTGCCAACCCGCTTACACCTAACAGCAAAACTGTCCCCCTTCCCCAGCACCAAGCCCGCCAACAACATGCTCTTATCCATCAAATCATCAAGTTGGGAAGAGGTCTCCATCGCGGGAGAAACTGAGGAAATTCCGAAAACATATGCCAGCCGCTGCGCCGCCTCCACGGCTGAACCGGTCTTCAGATATAATCTGCTGTGTCTACGAAGAAACTGGCTGTAGGGAACCTCATGATGCTTTAAGGTTCTCTTCAGGTTTCTAACTAGCTGTTTCTGATACTGCCTTCTAGTCCAGCTCTTCTTGAGCCACAACTCTCCACTGAAACGGATGATAACAGAATCCAAAACATCTTTCAGCTCAGTTTCCACTTGGGACCCTCAGCAGTGTCCTCTATCACCAAACCTAGCTTCCTCATCCTTGCCCGAATCTCATCCGACAACCCGTACTCTCCCTTCTGGCGCAGTTCCTCCCGCAAATCAAACAGAAGCTTCACCAAATCATCCGCTATCTTTTCGCCAATCTCCCGGGTTTTCTCTCTCTGAAAGAGACCCAAAACCTTCCCCAACTCTGAAAAACTGTCGTAAACTTTTTCCAGAAGTTTCCTGTTCACCTGCTTTTGTTCATCCAGAAACCTGTTAATCTCTTTAGACAAGTCAAAGAGGGCGGCTAATGCCCGGGGAGTGTTGAAGTCTTCGTCCATAGCCTCCACGAATTCGCCTCTAAGCTTCTCAACTCGCTCTTCGAAAGCTTTCTCTCCCGCAGTCAGTTTCCGCTTCACCGAAACTTCCATAGCCTCCTCCAAGGCATCTAGAGTGTTATAGAGCCGCTTCAAGTTGGCTTCGGCATCCTTAAGCTTCTTGTCGGTGAAGTCTATCTCGTTCCTGTAATGGGTGGACAATACGAAGAGCCTGATTGCCTCTGCATCATACTTCTCTAGCGCATCCCTGACCGTAATGTAGTTTCCCAGCGATTTAGCCATCTTCTCCCCATTTATGGTGAGAAAACCAGTGTGCAGCCAATACTTGACAAAGGGCTTCCGTCCAGTCACAGCCTCACTCTGGGCAATCTCATTCTCATGATGAGGAAAGATAAGGTCACGAGCGCCACCGTGAATGTCAAACTGCTTTCCCAGATATTTCAAGCCCATGATTGCACATTCGATGTGCCAGCCCGGGAAACCGTAGCCCCATGGACTCCACCATTTGAGAAGGGTAGTCTCGTCAGCCCGTTTCCACAGGGCGAAGTCTCGGGGGTTCTTCTTGTCCGGATGAACTTCGAATCTGGAGCCCTCAAACATGGCTTCAGGATTGATTTTGGAGAGTTTCCCGTAGTCATCCAGTTTTGACACGTCGAAGAAGACGTTGCCGTTGATCTCGTAGGCGTATCCCTTCTCTATCAGGGACTGGATTGCTTCAATCATGTCGATGAGGTGGCCTGTGGCTCTGGGAGAGATGTCTGGTCGCTTCACGCCCAATGAGTCGAGGTCTCGGAAGTATTCTCTCATGTAAACTTCCACCAGCTGCATAGGCTCGATTCTCTCTTCCCTCGCCCTCTTCACAATTTTATCCTCAGCCGTGTCCTGAGTTAGATGACCTACGTCTGTGATGTTCTGCACGTAGAAGACCGAGTAGCCTTTAAACTCCAGCCAACGAACAATGACGTCAAAGGCAACGTATGTTCTGGCGTGACCTAGATGCGCCCAGTCATAAACCGTGGGTCCACAGACGTAAATGCCCACATGCTTATCTCGGAGAGGCTTGAACTCCTCCATCTTCTTGCTCATCGTGTTGAAAACTCGCAAAACCATACCTTTTCACCATAAACGAAGATTTCTCGACTTGGAATTAACCTCAAACAAAAACTTAGAGACATCCATGATTTAAATTTATACAGAGAAATAGCTAATGCTTCAAGCAATTTTTGCAAGAGCCAACTTTTCTGTGGAGTTATAACGATGCAGCGGAGAATGTTTAAAAAATGATTTCATGGAGGAGTTAGTGTCTAGATTTTGAATTCATTAAACCTATATATCATGGACAGAGCAGATTTTAATAAGACTTCATGAAGCGATGAGATTGCCGGAAGAATCTGTAGTGGTTGCTTGTCCAAATCCAAAATGCAGAAGGGAAATTGAAGAGCCCATTCTCCTAACCAACCTATCTGTCACGCCACCAGAACAGTACGATGCCTGCCCCTACTGCTTCAGCAAACTGGACCCAAACACAGCTAACCAAGACGAAACCAATGCCTTGGAGGAGGATGAAGACCCCAATTTTCAGGTATTAAAGAAAGTTGAAGATTTGATTCTCAGTTCTAACGGACCCCAAGAGAAAGAGAAAGAAACTTCAGGTTGCCCAGAAGATTTCGGATATCTGGCTAACCGACCAGAAAATGTACCTATCCCTCCAGAGTGCATGCTCTGCCCAAAAATGGTAGACTGCATGCTCAAAACCAAAAAATAAGCAAAATCAAGCCGAAAAATCGGGACCAATCTGCCTTTTATTAACGAAAAATTGTACAGAACAGCCTACAAAGCTGAGAACGTGGAGATTTAGGCACAAACGTTTCAAGAACAGTTTAAAAGCTTGTACCAGAAATATTAGACGTTCTAATGATTAAAAGAAGCTGAAATGGACAAAGGCGGTGCACATGCAGTCAAAAGCTACAGTAACTAACTTGGGCGCAGTTCTATTGGGGAAACATGTTGCATGTGACGCCTACGATGAGGCTAGACCGATAAGAGTAGTAACTCATGCCCACGCCGACCATATGATGGGCTTGGGAAAGAGCTTAAAGAGCTGTGAAGCAGCGGTGATGACTCCGGCTACCCGGGACATGATAGACGCCTTGAAAGGTCCCCGCTTTCTCACTAAGGGAAACGTGAAAACCCTTGATTACGGGGAAACCTTAACCTACGAGGATGAACAGCTGACGCTGCATTATGCGGACCACATTTTGGGAACTGCGCAAGCTCTTGTGGAAGATAAGGACGAGACACGGATACTGTATACGAGTGACTTCAGATTTTCCCGAACCCCCATGGTCAAGGCGGACATATTGGTTATGGAGGCTACTTACGGGGACCCATTTCGTGTTCGACCCTTCGGGATGATGGCTGAGGGCATCCTCGTCAATCTGGTGGAGCAAGGTTTGAGGCGGGGTCCTGTCTACGTTTTTGGGTATCACGGTAAGCTTCAGAAGATGATGAGAATATTGTATGAGGCGAAGATTAAGACGCCCTTTATTGTTCCCGAAAGGATTTTCAGGGTTTCAAAAGTTTGTGAGCGGCATGGAATGAAGCTTGGAAGAAATCTCCTTCCCTTTGACGGCGAGCGGGCGCAGTCAATGCTGAGTCAACGTGACTCATGTGTTGTCTTTTATCACATGTATTCTCGGAAGAGAGTTGGAGGGGACGCTCTGCGAATTACTGCGAGTGGATGGCAGTTTGGGAAGCCGTGCCGGAGAGTAGGCGAAGGCGAGTATATGGTTGCCCTGAGCGACCACTCCGACTTCAATGAACTGCTCCAATACGTGGAACGATGCAATCCAGAACTGGTTATTACCGACAGCCACAGGTCCGAGGCAGCAAGAATCTTCGCAAAAGAAATCGAGAAGAGACTGAAGATTCCCGCCAAAGCAGCCCCAGCATAGCCAGAACGTTAACTTGGATGAAGCAGTCTCCTTTTGATGATTAAAGCAAACAAAGTTGCGGTTACGAATATTGGTAGCATGATCCATGATGGAAATTCTGGAATAGTATCTACGTTTACGGTGAAGGATATTGTTTGAGTAGTAACTAGGCGAGCGCTGGAAACAAAATGCCAATCTACACTCTGTTTTGGGTCATAAAAACTCAATGCTATAATATTTATCTTCAAGTTGTGCTCTCCATCACTTACATTCAAAATTCTGGAAAAGTCTTTGGTTGGTGGCAGAGTTGAAGGGCGGTTATAAAGGGCACTCCACAAAATGTTTGGGGGATTCCCATCGAGCTCATATGTGACGCTCTGTATACTGACCACGGTCAGATTGTTTTGGTACCATGATTCACGTTTAGTTACTGTAAAATTTAATGGAACTTCAGTCAAGTAATTTGTATTGTTAACTGGTGATTGTACTGTCAATAGAGGCGGGTCTTTGTTGGGTGTTTCAGGATAAAAGGGAGGAGGCCAATACGGATTAGCGTTTGCCAAATTAACCAGTGGCACTCCAACTAGTGAAAATAAAAGTGCTAACAGAATAGCTAGTTCTAATGCCGTTCTTTTCATGCCCGTCTTCCCCACTACAGGCACCAACAGTACCTTCATAACAAGAATTTAAAAGCGTTCTTGTCAAGAAACCTTGACCAAAGCAATGTTCAACAGGTCAAAAAACCTTTACAAAGATGCTTTTACTGCAGAAACAGCCGATTATTATGCAGGTTAGGGAAGCAGTAATGAGGAGAACACTCCTGCAGCTTTCATTTTGGCGCTACTTATCTCAATACAACTCCGTTAACGTGGCGGTAGCAAATTTTACACCACTTCCAGATTGTTGTAGGCAGCTGAAGGAAAGCCTTCCGTCCAACTTAATAGTTAAAACCGCAGAGAAATAACGTGGGTCATATAATGCTCTACGAGAAATACCTGAAGGCAACAAAAGAGAAAGACAGCTTCATCAACATCAACCTCGATCCGGCGCTACCAAAACAGAGAAAGGACAATGTTGTTCCAAACAAATACATCACCAAAGAAGACGATGAGACTCTCCTCAACTTCTCTCTGGACATCATAGAACAGGTCAGCGATTACTGCTGCTCAGTGAAACCCAACACCCAATATTACCTCGGTCACACCGACATACTCAAGAAGATTGCAAGAAAAATCCACGAAGAAGGAATGCTCGCCATATTAGACCATAAGCTCAGTGACATAGGCTCCTCCAACGGCTCTGCTCTCTACTGGATACAGAAGATGTGCTTCGATGCCTTCACTTTTTCTCCCTTCGCTGGCAATACACAAAAGACGGTGGAGAAGGCGCATGAAAAGAACCTGGGAGTCATTGTTCTCACCCTCATGTCCAACCCAGAAGCCGAGAACCTGATGGTTAAAACAGCCGTTAACGGAAAACCATACTACCTGCACACCGCCAAGGTGGTGAAGGAGTCCAAGGCTGACGGATGCGTCGTGGGCTTAACCTGCTTCGTTGAGGACGAATACATAAAGAACATTCAGAAGGTTGTTGGAGACAGGGTAGTGTTGTTGTTGCAGGGGCTAGGTCCCCAAGGGGGAGAAGCTAAAAAGATAAAGTATGCCCGTAACCCCTTAGTTAGCTTGGGCAGAGCAGTCATCTATTCCGATGACCCGCGAGAGACCATAAAAAGATACTATCGCATCCTCAAAGCTAAGTATAGTAGAGGATGAGCCTCAGATTATCTCCATGTATTTTATTCCTTTCTCAGTAATCCGGTAGATTCCTCGGCTGACTCGCTCTATGTACTCCTTCTTCAGCAAGTATCGTAGACGATTATCGAATCTGGTCCTTGTAGCCAAAGAGTGACAGTTAGTTAAGACTTTCTTCTCCAGGACCGTCCAGCGCACATGCCCTCTTTTCAGGGCGATGAGGATGACCTTGTCCATCATGTCCTGTTCCTCTCGGCGGCGACTCACGACAGCTTCACCTCCACAGGCTTCTGACTGGAATAGAATGGGGGAGAGTGATTATAGCACACAAGTACGGTTTCAGCACTCCATCCCTGCGACTCCACTGACTGCCCCTTCAAAGCCATCGCCTCTTCAGCGCCGTAGGTTCTGGGATTCAGGACAGAATTGAAAGGCGTCATCTCAGCGCCGCAAAGGGGACAATAACGATAGCAGTCACACGTCACCACGGTATCTGCTGGTCGCTTCTGGCGCAGGGTTTTTCCGCATCTGGAACATGTTCCTTCAGTCCATCCGATTGTTGCTTTCAAGGTCTAGCTTCCCACCCACATGTAAGGTTTCGAAATGTTTAACACGAATTTGCCATTTTCGTCAAGCCACAGTTCTGGAAGCCTCACCTTATAGGCGAAGATAGCATCTAAACCAAAGCTTTTCCCGTATGTTTCAGCCGCAACAGTTCCAAAGTAGACATCTAAGCCAAAGGTTCTTGTTACATCCAGTTTTTTGAGCAGAACATCTATCTGCCTTGATATAGTGTGAATTGCCAAAGCGCTGAAACGAGCGTCCACCCCAAAACTTTTGATAACGTTCCTCTTGAGGAAGCCAACGTCTACCCCAAAAGTTTCCAGAATATCAAGTTTCTGAAAGAGGGCATCTATCTGTTTTTGAGTTGTGAAGCTTTTTTGAAGTGCGGTGTCAAGGGTGAAAGTTAGCGGAATGTCCTGCTTCTGAAGGGCAGTGTCTATGTTGAGAGTTTTTTGGATGTCCAATTTTTTGAAGAGGGCATCTGTTGTCCACGTTTTTGTGTATGTTTGTGTCGCAGATTCTGGTCCGATGTAAGTATCTGCGGCAACAACACAATCAATGTATAAATCGTCAGCCGCCCACGCATTATTAATTCCAACATGAATCCGCCCTATTTGTGTTGAACCAGTGTTAATGTTGGTTCGGTCTATTTTTAGGTCTCCATCCAGCCAGCCCTGTAATATGCCAGTAGTAGCGTTAACAAAGCATCTCATTTCGACGCAATACCAAGTATCGAGAGCAGTTGTGAATGTGCCACTATCGTAATATGCGGAAGCTGGATAATTGAAAATTCTCATTCTGGTGCTAGAGCCGTTCCAATTCGTGAAACGGACGTCACAAATGTAGTTCCATCTGCCACCTGATTGATTAAAACTCATAATAGATGAAAAGTTGCTGGTTCCTGTTGCCGAAACCCTAAGATATACACGTCCGTAAAGTTCTAGCAAGGAACTCAATTCTTTATAAACTATTGAATAAGATGAACCTGAATCAGATTCGCAATGTAGCGCATAGCTTCCATGATGAACGGGACTGCCAACAACTTCTAACGTTTCACCAGAACTAATACTCGTTCCGTCCCAAACTCCGTTGTCCGTAACATCGCTTCCGCCGCTGTCTTCCCATCCACTCGTAAATAGTTCCGTGAAAAACTGCGCCAGATAATCCCGTTGTGACTCACTGACTCTCGGGAAAACATGCTTGTGAACGTAATCTTCCAGCGTCTTTGGGTCTTTCAAGACTTTAGGTGGGACACGCATTGACTTGCCATACAGTTCCCCGCAGTGAACGCATCGGTGGCTGTTCTTCTCTACTTCCTTTCGACATTTTGGGCAAATATAATCCCACATTGGAAGTAAACGGAGTAACCAGTATGGAATCTTCAAATTCGCACATCACCGTTACCTTGGTTTTCGATGTATGCAAGGGTAGAAATGCAAAGATGCTTAACTAAACCAACCCAAAAGGGTAGAGGCGATTTAGGTGGTTTAGGTATGCTGTCATGAATCGTTAAATGGCTAATCCACAACTTCTTTTCTGGAAGAATCTCGCCACCGTAAACTTTTGCAGGAGTAGTGAAAAACACGTCATTAAGCATCGTGGGTTTTCCAGAAACATCAAAAACTAAAGTGTCGTTTATCCATACTTTGATTGTCCCATTGGTTGGATGGCGAAGAACGTAATAGCAGAGATGGAAGAAGTCTCCTCTTGGAAGAATCACATTTTTTGATTCCACCCATATTGTGTCGATTGGCCCAGTGTCAGCGTGTGCATGCCTTACGCTGAGAGCAGCCGAAAAGCTCCCATCAGCATTCCTTTTTCCGATATGCAATGGAATGTAATAACATTCGCTGTGTGCTTTCCACTCGCTTGTGAGGTCAATTATTTCATGCCATGGAGCCCATGTTGGATTGTCGTGGGGCGTTGCCATATCATAGTCGCTTCTAAGTTTCAGTTGTGCATCAACGTAAAATTCATCGTTTATGCCTTCCAAATCACTAACGTAAATGTTAACATCACATCTTTCACGAGTTCCCTGTCCCTGAAAAACCTCCAACTCAAGAGCTTTACCACCAACAGCCTCTATGTCGTCAACTATAGCAGTTCTTGCACTGGATGTCTGATAGTTTATGTGTGACCTAAAAGGCAATGTTGAACCATCAGCATATAGAAAATAGCTTGGTCTTCCATTACTATCAGTTCCAAGCGTAAGGTCGCTAAAGTCAGTTTCAAATTTCAGCATGCTTTTAACTTTTCCTCCTGAACTTCTCCATGTAACTTAGCGAAATCATCAATCACATTTCCCTCCTCGTTAATCTGAAGGATTTTCCCGCCTTTAACACCCAAAACGTAAACGGTTCCTTCGTGGTCAACTCCGCCTCTCCACGTGTGCAACCTAATCGTGTTAGTTCTGTACGCAACGAGCCCATCACCCTTCTCTAAAGTTACTGTATATGGCGGATTTCTGGTCGGAATCACAGCAGTCATTTCATCTTTCAGTATCTTTCGAGCCAGTTTTGGAGTAAAGGGATACCATCCGAAACGTTCAAGTTTTTCGTGGTCAACATCAGCAAATCTGTTTTCTTCTCCAGTTTCAGGGTCAAATTGCGGAAGCGCAGTTCCATCGGTATACTCGGCTATCCAGAAATAAACGAGGGGACGGTAACCGAGCATTTTGACAACCCCTAAATTTCATCGTACTTGAAGCTGAGCGTCTCGTCTGCCTGTTCTCCCTGCACAGCATCATTTGCTACCCGACACTGTAGAACAACAGCTTTCGTCTTTTCAGCGCTCGTATGATCTGTGGAATCTATCAACGCCTGAGAAGCCTCTGTGTCGCCAGCCACGCTTGCAGTGGGTGTTGACTGCGCATTGTAGTAACCGTGTCCATTGGGGCCGTCTTCTATTGAGTGCCCAGTGTCCCCCTCGGTTCCTGTTGCCAGATCATACTCTGTAGGCATGGGACAGCCCTGGTCGCCGGAGTCTCTGTTGCCGCGCCGAAGTTCGCCTCCTGTCCCAAAGTTCCAGCCTAGGGTACCGTCAGAATAGAAGCGTATGTTATTGATTTTTGTGAAGGTTCCGTTGAGGTCCAAGCAGATGTGGATCCAGTAGCTGTACTTGAAGCCGCTGGTCGGTATTGGAATCGGATGGGATGTATCTGCAGGAGCGAACTGGTCCTTTGTCTGCAGTCTAGTGTTTGTGGCAATGTTGTTGTAGCTGCCAGGAGAGCCATCTGACCCGCCAACAGCCTGCTGCACATTTACAGTTGCAACCAAATTTTCATTCCTCCATCAATTTTTATGAAACAAACTCGGAAATTCCTGTGATGAAGTTACTGGGGTCTCGAGTGATTGTGATGGTCTTCGTTGCGGAGCCGTGGGTGACTTGAATCTCTGTCACGTAGCCTGCTGCGTTGCGTGTAATTGAAACGTTGTGGGGGGTTCGGATTCCATGGATGGCGTCGTGAATTGCCTTGTAGGCCTCCGTGTAGTTGCCCCAATTAACTTCACTCATCTAAATCACCAAAAAATGGGGAAGTGGTGTTATGGTATGGCAGAATGAACTACCAGCCTGTTCCTCTTGCTACAGCCTTGCTCCTCAGGACACCGAGTCCGATGCGTTCTGAGGCTGCAATGCCGTATCGGTCTTGTTTGGGGTTTTCGAAGGGTTCTGTTAGGATGTCTCTTCGCAGAAGCATGACGGCGGCAATATCTGTGTCTATGCAGTAGACTGTTCCAGCTGTTACTTTTGTGCTGACAACGATTTTCATGCCCAGATAGGTTTCTCCTAGGATTCCTCGGCGTATGTCTGCCATGCCTCCGAAGTAGAAGCTGTGGATAAACTGGTCTTGCTGCCAGAGGTCAGCGAGCTGAGCGGGGTTGATAACTAGAACTTTGGCGTTGAAGTTTTCAGCCTTCACCCGGTTCCAGAATCCAACGAGTCCTGCCCAATCTAGGGTTCCGGCGCCGTTGTATTCGCCGCCTCCAGCCAAGTCGCTGGCGTTAACCCCGTCGTAAAGGGCTAGGACCTTCTCGGTTTCTAGTTCTGCGATGGCTCTGCCTACTTCGGCTGTTTGTCGTTCCATTACGCCCCATGCTGCGTCTTCGAAGAATTTTTTGGAGTATTCGGCGCCTGCTTTTATCTCCATGTCAGCTTTGACGTCTACGGTGTTGTATTTTTCTTGGGTTATCCAGACTTGCGAGAGTTCGGCTGTTCTGTGGGCTTTGCCGAGTTTTGCTTTTGGGAATCTTACGAGGGTTTCGGTGGTGGGTAGGACCCATACGATTTCTCTTCCTATGAGGGCGGGTTTGGCAGAGTCTACAACAACGTCATGCATCTTTCCCAGGGCGTTGGCTGTGTCGCTGAGGAGGGCTTCTCTCATTACTGCGTTGACCATGAGGTTTGATTTGGCTCGTTTGAGGAGGTCGGGGAGTATGGGTTGGTATTCGGGGTCTTTTATTATGGCTTCGAAAAGTTTGGGCATTCTGTCTGTTCCTCCTTTATGCTTTGTCAACGTGGATTAGTCCTGTGTCGCCGTTGGCGAAGGTTTGTAGGGCTATGCCGACTGCTCTGGAGACTCTGTCTGGTATGTCACCAGCATCGTAGGAGCCTGAGCCGTCAGCTAACACTATTATGTTGGCGTCTGCGTCTGTTTGTACGGCTTTGCCTCGGTCGATGGTTCCTCCTGCGGTTACTTTGACGACGCCTCGGATGCATACGCTGCAGTATTCTCCTGTTTGGACGGTGCTGAGGGCTACTCCGAGGGCGTGTTGGGTGTCTGCTGAGCATTTGCTGACTGTCATGTCGGCGCTGAGGTAGACTAGGTTGCCTTTTGTTATGGTTGTGGCGGCTTCGAAGCTTAGCACGGTTCCGTCGCTTACCATTTCTCCAACTTCTGCGTCAGGCCATAGGTCAGTCACGTTAACTTCCTCCATTTTCTAATCGGTTTGGGCAAGTTCATCCTTGCTTACTCCCGGTCACGTTTTCAGATGACTGTGATGTGAGCTTGTGGCGTAGTTGGCGCACAAGCAGTTGGGGTCCGTAGCTCCATGCCCTGACTATCCAGTCTTCGGGCAGGAGATTCAGGACTTCCTTTTTGGATATGAGGTGTGAGGGCGGGGGCTCAGAAGAATCTATGATTGCCTCGCCCATGGGTTTCGGGTTTTCGGCTTGAGGGGCTGGCATGGGAGAAGGCTCTGTTGGGGTGCTCCCGTAGTTGGGGTGGGTGTTGAGCCAGTCTTTCATTTTTGTGGGGTTCCAGCCTTTGGTTTTCATGAAGAGGAGCGCCATGAGCTGGGGGTTTTCGGGTTTCTCGCGGAGGCGTCCGTAGATGCCTTGTATGCCGTTGGTCTGGTCGATCCATGCGGTGGAGTAGTGTTCTTCAAGAAATGCTGTTGGTTCGCGTATCTGATGGAAGATGAATTCTTGGGGTGTTGCTTGTTCTTTTGCTTCTTTGAGTTTTTTGATTATGGCTTCCCAGACTTCGACTGTTGTTTGGGGGTCGCCGGGCTGAAAGTTTTTGAGGAGGGAGAGTCCTGTGAATTTGATGCCTCGTGGGGCTACGCCGTTGAGTTTTTCGAGGGTTTTCCATTCGAATTCTACGCTGCAGTGTTTGATGGTGCCGTTGGTTATTTGGTTGAGGGTTTGTTGGTCGTCTAGTTGGGCTACGTATTCGATGGCGCCGTCTTCGTATTCTGCGCCTAGGACTTTGCCGTTGATGGGTTGGATGTGGTCAAGGATTAGGGGTGTGCCTTGTAGGGTGTGGGCGGATTTTTGGAGTTCCTCTTCGAGGTATGTTCTTATTTCTGGCCATTCTTGGGGGTGGATGGTGCGGATGGGGTGGAGGGCTTTGCCTCGGATGAGGTTTCTGGTTTGGGGGATGTTTTTGATGGAGCCTGCCCAGCTGAAGGACTCTTTTGCCTTCTTTTCGTGTTCCTTGAACCATTCTTTGGCTTTTTCTAGGGTCCAGCCTTTTTCTTTGTTGAAGAGGTAGCTTATGACTTCTGTTGTTGTTTTGTTCCATGGTTTGCCTATGATGGCTTGGATTCCCTCTTCCTCGCTTAATGTTATGGTTCTGAGGCTTTCAGGATTAAAATCTTCAGGATTCCTGTGTCCTGAACGAATGAGAGTTTGGGTTTCGTCCCACGGCAACTGGCACACCTGAAAGATAGGGAGGTGGGGAAAGTTAAAAGGTGAAATCAGCACATGAGACATGTTGACCTTTACACCTAACATGGTGTTGGTTGGATTATTTTCATGCACCTCTCTATGAGACTGGAGTGTTTGTTGGTTCGCAGACCTTTTACCCTCAATTCAACGATTATTCTGTCATGGTTAGGATACAGAAGAGGCTTGTGAAGAAACGATACTACGGCAAAGCAGAATACCAGTACCCAGTCTACACCATAAACATACCTAAAGAATTTCATGACATCCTCCAACCGTTCATAGGTGAAGACTTGGAGGCAAAAGTAGAACACAAGACAAACACCCTAACAATTACACTAACCCCCAGAAAATAAAAAAGAACAAGCTTTTGATTTGAAGAAAACATTGAAAAATCTACAACAAATTGGGAAAAGATGCTTAAATCATAAATGTGACTTAAAAATAAGATAACACCGAGTTGGGCAAAATGGCTCATCGAGTTGTATATTTTGACGAGAGATATCCGAGTTCATGGACTAGCGAAGTTGATTCGCAAATTGCACGAGGTCTTTCTTCAAGAGGTTTCGATATAAAAGATGCAGATAAACTAAAAACGTGGATGCAAAACGTAATTTCCAAGAATAACACATCGAAAAGTGTTGTTGTATTCGCAAAAGACATAATTCCAGACACAGTATTCGAGGATTTTACACCCAATGTCCTAATTAAAAGATATTTAGAAAACGGAGGTCGGGTTATTTGGATTGGAGACGTCCCTTTTTGGTATCGAGGAAAAATAGCGATAGGTTATCACACTGATACAGACACAACATACCAAACTGCAGCGTATTTAGGAAACTTAGGTGTAAAATTCGTTCATTCAATTCCTGCTGAACCAGTAAAATTCACAAAGGAGGGGAAAAAGATGGGGTTAAACAACAAATGGTATGGAACAAGGCCCGTATACACTAGTAGATGGAGCTTAGCAAATGATTTCTATTTTCCTAAACCCACATTAAACCACAGATTTATTGCGTTGGGAAGAAGTTGGAATATTGTCATTAAACATTTTATTGAAAAATCTAAAGGAACCAGACTAGCTGGATTCCAACTGCCTTTTGTTGGCGGTGGATTAACTTTTGAAGGCGCGGATAGAAAACAGCTGGAATATAGGAGAAACCTGATAAATTCTTTTAAAATTATTTTTAATTTCGATTATACCAATCAAGGGTTCATTCGAATTTGGGATTACCCGATCCATGAGGTAACCAATGAAATGTTAACCGAACTTGAAAGAATTGCCAACAACGGGTTGGAACAAACATAATAAAATAACGTTCGAATAACCCATGTACTTCTTAGTGGGAAGGAAATGAATAATATGAAGAACCTCGTTGCCAGAAGACGGCGATATTTCTTGCACAAGAAAAGTGCATTTTTCCTTCGGTGAATTCCGAGAAAAAGCCGATAAACACTGGTGTTTTTGACCTGAAAATGCTTAAGGGCTTTATGTATCTATCCGAAGAAACGTTTTGCCAATAGGGTGTTTCTTGCTGTATAATTGTTTTTTCGGGGAGTTGTGGTTGCGTGTTTTTGTTGAAAAGGTTTGATAGTTCTGTTTTCTGTCTGTGTTGGTTGGTGTTGTTGTTGCGTCGTGGTCCCAAGAAAGGCTCCCATTTCTGCGATTTACTTGAGATTCTAAAGTTTCTTGAGATGTTCAGGAGAACCCCAAAGAATGTGTATCAGCTCTATCACAGCAGTCTTCACTTTGATACTAAGAAGATTTATCGTTACCTTCGCTACTGCATGAAAGTTAACCTCCTAGAAATCGACCACATCGAAGAAGACAAGTTCCTCCCAGCAAAATACTACCGCCTCACACCCAAAGGACAAGCCCTCATAAACCTCCTCAACAATTCACCAAAGAAAAAGTTGGCACCTAAACAACACGTAGCATAGACGCAAATCCCAACTTAAGTTCAAAACCCCACCACACCATAACCACGGCGAAATACCTTGAGCGTAGTCATAAACAAAATCAAGGAATTCTACGGCAAACTCCAAAAAAACCAGGGAGCCCTCCTCCCCGCATGGCGACAAGTCTACGGAGAAAACCGCCCAGTCAGCTTCAACGACATAATAACCGCCTACACCAGCGACCCCAGCCTCAAAGCCTTCGTCGACTTCCTAGCAGACCAAACCGTCGGCGCAGGCTTCTACACCACAGTCAACGAAGAATACGCACAAGCTGAAGAAGCCAAACAAGTCGTAGACGAATTCAACGAAACCGTCAACCTCGACGAACTCCTACAAGTCGGAGCCAGAGAAATCGTAGCCTCAGGCAACAGCTTCTGGCTAAAAACAGAACCCGACAACCTACAGAACCTGAAGATATTGCCCCTCACAGGCTTCGACAACCCAACCGCCATAACCCGCAACCAATACGGACAGGTCACAGCCTACAACTACTCTTATGGAGAAGTAAAAACCACCTTCCAACCAGAAAAAATCATCCACTACCGCTGGAACCCCACAAACTTCTCAGCCTACGGAACAGGAGTCCTCCAAGTCCTCCTCACCCAACTCACAATCAACGGAGAAACACGAACCAGCTTCCTAGAAATGAAAGCCCGCATAGAAAAAATCATGCCAGAAATCTTCGAAAAATACGCCGGACCAGACGAACTCTGGATCTTCGCAGGCGCAAGCGACGAAAAACTAGCCGAATACCAAAAACTCATAAAAACCAAACCCAAAGCAGGAGCAAGATTCGTCTACAACAGGGCAGAAGCCGACATAAAAACCGTCACAGTCGACCCCAGAGCCCGCTACGAAGCCTACATAGAACACATCCTCAATCAGGTCTATTTGGGCGGACAAACCCCTCTCCCAAAACTCTTCACAACCCCAGGATTCACAGAAGCCTCCGCCAACGCAGCCCTAGACATAGCAGAAAGAAAAGTTATGGCGCTACAGCGCTTCATAAAACGAACCTGCGAACGAACAATCTTCGCTCCCCTAATACAACAGGCAGGCATGAATCCCAAGAAAGCAAACCTCCGACTAAACTGGGGCAGAGAAAGACCTGAAGTCAAACTGGAAGACCTGATTCGCCTAGCCGAAATCAGCGCCACCGGCGAAACCTCCTATGTGAGACCAGAAGAAGTGCGGAAGAACCTCATTAAAGCCGGTTTTGAGCTGTGGGAAAAGAAAGAGTGAAAAACCGGAGGTGAAGACACTGGGATTAGAATTTAAACCAAAACTCTCCGCCATCCTAGCAGTCGTCAACGCCACATCCACCGCCCTAGCCTACATCCTTACCCAAGGAGACATCACAGCCACAGTCCTATGGTTCGCCATATCCACCGGCATAACCGCAGGGCTAAGCTACTATAAAGACCAAGAGAAAACAAGCCAGAGCTAAACTCTAAAATCAAATAATGCATTTAATGCCTCAATTTTCTAGAGGTTCTTTCTTTAAAAATCCTTCAGAAACCATTTAAACACCTACCGGTCTTAGCTAAATACTTCAAAGGAGCCCTTTCATCTTGTCCATGACTGATACTATTCTGCAGTTACTAGAAAACGGAAAATGGCACCATCTAAAGGATATAGAAGAGAAAACCCAACTAACCACTCACAAGGTTAAAAGCATCACAGATTTTCTGGCAAAATTCAACTTCGTCAAACTCGACGATATGGAAAAAAATGTAAAACTAAACCTGCCCACAAGGAAGTTCCTCAAGAAAATCCGACAAATCGAAAACGGAACCCCTTAATTCTCACAGTTCAGTTAAAATTGTTATCAAGGTTGGTATGGTATTTTCCATAAGCATTTCTACTGGAATTTTCGTAACTTTTTGTCCGTTCCAAACGACTTCAAGACCACATAAGAGGGCTTCATAGGGCATTTTAGGGTATCCATCACGGGTTGTCATCCTAATCAAGCGCCGGTGCAGGGTATATAATTTTGGCATTTGCCAATATGGCGCATGAGGAATTACTTCAACGTTAGGTAAATCGAGGGGGGGATTGTGTCCAAGAATTGTTATAGTCTCATCTGGATGTTCTTCCGCATACTTCACAATCCAATCTAAACGGTATATTTCAGGTTCAGGACAGTAATAAAGAACATCCCGTTTTTCAACATCACACCGGCTCTTTTTGAACATATTTGTGTCGATAGGAATCGGAATAACTTTCCCCCTTCTAAGCCCCAGTAATTGCTTCAGTTCATCAGTGACATAAAGAATTTCATTGCAGCTGTTCAAGGTCAAGTTCCATAGTCTCTTTTTGATTCCCCCTTCGGTTTCAGCATATTTGAAGGCGTCAGAGCCAATTATGTGCACCAAAAGTTTTTTCCCTAGCACTTTTATGAGCGGCACGAACCTAGCTATGGACATCAAATATATTCCGTAAATAACATCAAATTTTATTGCAGTTAAGGGATTCAGAAATTTTGATGGAGACATCACTTCTGCATCGGCGCCGTAATATCGAAGCTGCCGAACCAATATCTCAGCATTTAGAGTTCCAAGCAAAAGAATCTTTGGGGATTTTTCAATACCATATCCACACTTTTCTTCAGTACAATGTCTCGACATGATTGGCTAGCCTCTTCGGCTCAAGTTCTCATGTTTACATATAAACAAAAATTGTTTTCCCACCAACCCATAAGTGAATTTAATTCCAGATAATTTTGAGAAAAAGAAGGGATCAAAATATGTGGGATAAAATTTTAGTATCATGTAGCCATTGTTCTTGAGTAATTCAGTGAAATTATCTAAATCCCAAAATTTGATGTGCGTTTTATCATAGTTTGGGAATTTACCGAATAACATACTAACTCGATGTCTCCACTGGATAACATTCGGGGTCGTAACCAGAAACAATCCGTCTTTTGTTAAATGTTTTTTAACATTTTCGAGAACATTAGAGGGATTTATTAAATGCTCCAACACTTCGGAACAAATTATGAAATCAAATTTCATATCGAAAGGAAATTCTTTATTGAGGTCACACAGCTTGGTATGAATGTTTTTGTGGTTAACGAGTTTTAAAGCCGTTTTTGAAATATCAGCACCATACTTTTCATAAGAACTCGGAAGCATTTCCAAAATATGCCCCTCGCCACAACCTAGATCAAGAACCCTTCCTGAGTTTTTCGTTTTAGTTATTATTCTTACGATTTCGTAATGCCGTGGCATTAATGCTATGTTATTTTGCTTGATTCTTTCTTTCCAGTAATCTTCATAATTTGTTTTCAGTGTTTTTTCACCATGTCTGTTATGCCGTCGAGAACGTTCCATTCGGGTTCGAAGCGGAGCAGAGTTCTTGCTTTTGAGATGTCGTAAACGAAGATGGGGTAGTCAAAGACTCTGGCGGGCTCTAACTTCATCTTCAGGCTGCTTTTGGAGGCTTTTATGCAGTATTCGCAGACGTCCCTTATGCTTGTTGCTCTTCCCGTTCCTATGTTATAGGCTTGGTTGGTATAGGTGGTTTCCAAAGCCAGCAGGTTCGCCTGCACAACATCTTTCACGTAAACGAAATCGTTGGTCTGGTTACCGCCGAAGACAATGGGCTGCTGATTGTTGGAGAGCCTCTTCAGAAACGCTCCTATAGCTCCCCAGTCCTTTCCCTTTCCAAAAATGTATCCGTACCTTAGAATAACGTAGGGCAACTGGTTTCCGTGAAGTATTATCCAGTCTTCAGCCATCTTTTTTGTCAAGCCGTATATGTTGGTTGGTTCTCTGGGCGCGTCTTCTCTTATGGGCACTGGTGCCTTCAGGCTGTAGACTGAACCGGTTGAACTGTAGACTAGGCGTTCCGCCTTTTTTTCTATGCAGGCTTGAACTATGTTTAGTGTTCCCTCAATGTTGACTCGAACTGCCATCAGGGGGTTGGCGTCTGCTGTGCTGAATTTGGCGATTGCCGCAAGATGCAGGACCTTGTCTCCCATCTTGATTAAGCTCTTGAAGTTCTCGCTGATGATGTCCATCTCTTTTATTTCGCAGTGTTTGTTGCTGGCGAATTCGTCTAGTCCATCTGTTTTGATGTCCAGAGCTGTGACTTTGTAGCCCTTCTCTAGAAGGCTTCGGATGGTGTGGATTCCGATGAAACCGTTTGCTCCTGTCACGATTACCTTCAACTGTGGTTCACCTTGAGCCTGAAACATCTTTCAGAACATCTAAGATGTATTTAATTGCTTTCATGTCAACTAGTGGATGAACGGGTAGACTTAGGACCCGCCTGCAAACTTCCTCACTCACTGGGCAGATTGTATCTCCGTAGCCTAGTTCCTGATAGAGTGGCTGCCTGTAAATGGGGGTCGGATAGTGAATGGCAACCCCAACGCCATTCTCGGTTAGATGGGCGGCAAGTTCGTTCCTCTTTTTGGGGCAAGTATCTTCTACCCTCACGACATACTGGTGGAAGACGTGCTTCACGTTCTTCTCCACGTAGGGGGGAGTTAAGCCAGAGAGGTTGCAGAGTCCCTTAGTCAGAAGTTTTGCGTTTTCTCTTCTCTTCTCGTTGAATTTGTCGAGCTTTTTGAGTTGGACTAATCCGAGGGCAGCGGAGAGTTCGGTCATCCGATAGTTGTAGCCTAGCGAATCATGGTAATACTTCTGGCTTTGCCCATGGTCTATGAGTAATCGTGCCTTCTGCGCCAGTTTCGGGTCATGGGTGGTTATCATTCCTCCCTCGCCAGTTGTCATGTTCTTGGTGGCGTAGAAGCTGAAGCACGCCATGTCTCCTATGCTTCCAGCTTTCTGTCCCTTGTATTCGGCTCCGTGGGCTTGGGCAGCATCCTC
>CAYQMM010000015.1:0-34328 GCA_964418675.1 uncultured Candidatus Bathyarchaeia archaeon | reverse complement strand
TTCATTTATAAGCAATAACGCCGTTATAATCTTGTGAACGCAGTTGCGACCGCCATGTGAAATTGTTGTGCGCTCTGTTCTGCCAGCATTTCGTTCTCTGGTAGCGAGGAGTCTAATAGAGAAATGCCACCTCTCTCAAGTGGCTGCAGCAAAAAAACTTGGAACAACCCAAGCTTCCATAAGCCATTATTTATATTCAAAACGGGGAGAAAAAATGGTGAAACAGCTTGAAGCCTCCCCCTCTGTTATGGCTATGGTCGATGAGATCGCCGACGGCATCGCAGCCGAGAAGATATCTCCCTTCGACGCCATGCTGCATTTCTGCAAGTTATGCAAAGTCCTTAGATCCGGAGACCTGATTTGCGATTGGCACCGTGGTTCCTTAACTGTTCCAGAAGCTTGCGATGTTTGTCCGCCAATGGCAAAAAAGTTTTGATAAACAGCGCCAGCATTCACTCCCTAAAGCTTCTGGTCTAGAGAATGAGACTGTTGTTGCACAACAGTTATGCTCTTCTGAAAGTATTGTATGACTGTGGTGGCTAATATGTCAAAGAAGCGTCGCAGACATTTCCTGAAAGAGAAGGAAACGAAGAGATTTCTCTTAGAGGTTACTCAAAGGCTAGGAACCGATATTGAACGATTGCTTGGATCAAAAACTCGCGTTGAGGTGGACGAGATTGGAGCCATCGAGATTTTCATTGTTAATGGAAGACCCTTATTAGCGAGGTCCAATGGTGAGCTTTTTCCCACTCTAACTTTTGAAGAGCTGCTTCCTCTTATTCCTAAAATTGTAGTGGATATGGGTGCTGTCCCTTATGCTTGCAAAGGAGCGGACGTGATGGCGCCCGGAGTTGTTGCTATAGAAGGCGAATTCGAATCAAACGACCTTCTCATGATCATTGATGAACGCCACGGTAAGTTCTTAGCTGTGGGCGTCGCCCTCTTCAGTTCTGAAGTCATGAAAACTGCCAATCATGGGAAAATAGTTAGAATTATCCATTATGTGGGCGACAAACTCTGGAGCTATCTGAGAAGTTCTTGACTGTCATTCTTTCGTTAATTCATTGTGGTTCAAGAAAAATCTCAATCTCCTTTTCCCATGATGGCTCCGAATCGCTTTAATCTATGTTTATGTATCTTTTCAGATATTATAACCCACGTCTGAGGAATTGGGAATATGTTTTTTTGGCATTTGCACCATTCATAGAAAGCTTTAAATTAAGAACTTGGTTAGAACTTTAACTTGTCAATAAAAGGTGAAAAATTTTGTTCAGAGATGCTAGTATAAATAACTTCGGAATTAGTAGCAAAAAAACACTGACTGCTATCGCTTTGATTCTATTGTTAACTTTCTCTGCTATGCTATTAGCTTTGCCTATTGTTAGTGCGCATGATCCTCCATTGAACGTTGCAACATACTCCTATCTATCTATTGCACCTAACCCCATTGGCGTCAATCAACAAGTGTTCCTTGTGTTTTGGGTTCATCCGAATCCACCGACAGCAGCGGGTCTTGCTGGTGACAGATGGCGAGACATGAGAATTGAAGTTACAAAGCCTAACGGAGATACCGAGATGCTTGGACCGTGGAATTCTGATCCGACAGGATCGGCTTACACACTATACACACCTGACCAAATTGGCGTATACACATTCGATTTTACCTATCCCGGACAAGTAATGACTTTGGTTAATCCGGACACTGGAGCAGTTGCCAGCCCGGCAGATCTCGCGCGGATTGGAGGCGCTGCTGCCGTCGGCGATCATTATCTAGCCAGTAGCGCATCAGAGACCCTTACTGTGCAGCAAGAGCCTATAGTGAAGATTCCAGAATATCCGCTTCCAACTGAGTACTGGACGCGTCCCATTGAAGGCGAGAATCATGCTTGGTCTCAACTTGGATCAAACTGGCTGTATGGAGCACAACTTGGCAGTTTCAATCTTTGGCAAAAATACGGCATCGCACCTAAAACGCCCCACATAATGTGGACACTGCCGATTGAGACTGGAGGCATTGTTGGAGGAGCCAGCGTGATACCGGATATAGGCTTCTACTCAGGAGGCTCATACGAAGGCAGATTCGCTTATGGAATAATCATGGATGGAAAACTCTATTTCGAGATGCCACTGGGTCACAGCGGCGTGGGCGGAGGATACATGTCCGTGGATTTGCGTAGTGGTGAAGAAGTTTGGTATCGGGAAGACCTCGGTGGAATACAAAAAGCGCAACTTTTCGACTACGAGTCACAGAACCAGCACGGAGTCGTCGGTAGCATCTTGTGGAAGATTGCTGGACCTAAATGGATTGCATATGACGGATTCACTGGAAAGTGGGCATACAACTTGACCAACGTTCCTAATGGTTACGAAGTGTACACTGATAAGGGAGAGATAGTGCGTTATGTGCTTAATTCGGCGAACCACTGGTTGGCTCTGTGGAACAATACCCAAGACGACGTCGGACTGCATGGGGGAATAGGAAGACAGACCACCGATGCTTATCAATGGAGACCCAACGGAAAAGAAGTTGACATGAGCACGGCATATACATGGAACGTAACAATTCCCGATTTGCCCGGACTGGGAGCACCACTCATTCTTGGTGTTATCCCTGGCGACATAATACTTGGCAGCAGCACCGATTGGAAGGGCTTCAATTCGACGGGAACACAAGATCCTTATACATTATGGGCGCTAAGCGATAAACCAGAAACCAGAGGAGATCTAGTGTGGCTTAAGAACTATCCAGCGCCAGCAGGCTCCATCACCCGAGCTCCAGGTCCAAACTCAGAGATTGAACGACTAATAGGATTCTCTTTAGGACTACAGACCATTGATCCAGTGAACCGCGTATTCTTGCTGTCAGATGAAGAGACTTTCCAGTATCTGGGCTACGACCTTGACACTGGAGACCTGTTGTGGGGTCCATCTGGAGCCAATGACTTCCGTGCCTTCCAATATTATGGCGGTGGGCTGGGCGGTGGCCAGATAGGCATGCCTGCATACGGCAATCTTTACGTGGCAAGTTATGGTGGAGCAGTCCACGCCTATGATACGAGTGACGGAACTTTACTGTGGGAATTCAACGATACCAACAGCGGTGATGAAACGATTTGGGGTTATTACCCCACAGCCATAGGTTCTATTGCTGACGGGAAAGTCTACGTATTCAATAATGAGCACAGTCCCAACTACCCGCTCTATAAGGGTTATAGTGTATACTGCCTCGACGCTTTCACTGGAGAGGAACTATGGCGTATGCTGTCATGGGCTGGTCACACTGGAGGTCCGGGTACAGATACTATGATTGCAGCAGACGGCTTCGTGGTATATTACAACTATTACGACAATAGTCTCTACTGCATCGGCAAGGGAACAAGCGCCACCGCAGTCTCAGGACCTGAATCTGTTCAACCACTTGGAACCCAAGTACTGATTCAAGGCTCAGTCCTTGATAGTTCTCCCGGAACAAACCAGGAAGCATTGGCAAAGCGTTTCCCCAATGGAGTTCCCGCAGTATCTGATCCGAGCCAGAGCGCATGGATGGAATACCTATACATGCAGAAACCCAATCCAATGGACGTACAAGGCGTTGAAGTGACAATAGACGTCGTTGCTCCTGACGGCAGCTTCGAAAATATCGGCAGAGCCACAACCGACCAGTATGGCCTATTCAAGAAGATGTGGACTCCGGACCAGCAGGGCGAATACACGGTCATCGCCACCTTTGAGGGAAGCGATTCCTACTGGCCTTCATACGCTGAAACCGCTTTAGGAGTTGGCCCAGCGCCCTCACCAGCTGAACAGGTGTCGCCCGAAGCAGAACCAGGAGCAGGCTTAACCACCACACAAATAGCCATCATAGCAGGCGTTGCTGTCCTCGCAGTCGCAGGCATAGGCGCCTACTGGATAATCCGAAGACGAAAATAGACTTGACTTAGCTAAAAGGCTAAGTTCACTTCCCCTTTTTTATTTTAAGAAACAAGCGTTTAGCAAACTGCATAGTGAAGACGCTGGTTTCGTCTGTAATAACAGTTCCTTCTTTTCTGCTGCACTGAGGTAGTTGATGTGCTTACGATTATGTGAGATGGCAGAGATGTATTTCAATTTTATCTTGCATAAAAACCCGTGTTGGAAAAAATGTTAAATAGTATTTGTCTTCATATCTTAGCCCTTGTCGGAAAAAATCAAGAGGAGAAAGAAATGAAATTCTCAAGAAACAAAACAATGGCTACTACGCTTGCTTTATCTCTGCTACTAACTATTTCTGCTATGTTAGCTGCTTTGCCTATTACCAGTGCTCATGATCCTGCATGGGAGGTTCCAACCTGGGCATTTCTCAGCGTTGCACCTAACCCCGCAGGTGTGGGTCAAACTGTGTACGTTAACTTCTGGCTTGATAAAGTTCCACCAACAGCAAATAGTGCTTATGGTGACCGATGGCACAATATGGAAGTGACAGTTACAAAGCCTGATCAAACCAGCCAGAGCTTGGGGAAGTTTACTTCCGATGCTGTGGGAGGGGCATGGACTACTTTCACGCCCGCCACAGTCGGCACCTACACTTTCGTGTTTGAATTCCCTGGGCAAACAATAACTGGCGAAAATCCTAGCGTATTCGGCAGCAGCAGCCCCGAAACCATTGGCGATCACTATTCAGCCAGCACCAGCGATCCAGTGACACTTACTGTTCAACAGGATCAAGTACCGGATCTTCCAAATGTTCCGCTTCCAACGGACTATTGGACGCGACCAATACCTTCACTGAACAGTGCGTGGTACCAGATCGGTGGAAACTGGCTTGGACTTGCATCCTCTACATTTGCCGCAACTGGAATGTACAATGCCAGCGGTAACTTCAATCCTTATACCACAGCGCCAAACTCCGCCCATCTTATGTGGACAAAGACGTTAGGTTTCGGAGGTCTAATCGGAGGAGAATATGGCGGTAGCGAAACAGCTAACTACTACTCAACCTCGCAATATGAACCCAAATTCGCACCAATAATCATGAATGGAATACTTTACTACACTGAATACGTGGGCAGTTCAACCTATCCAAACGGTTGGGAGGCTGTAGACCTGCGCACGGGAGAAACAATATGGCATAAGGACACAACTACACCACTAAGCCTCGGTCAAATATACAATTATGTTTCACCCAACCAGTACGGAGCGCTCGCATACCTATGGACCTTGCCTTCAGGATTCTTTGCTGCTGGTGGCAATTGGGGGATGTATGACGCAAATACAGGAGACCTCATATTGGAAATTGAAAACGGGCAATCAGTGACCCGTGTTTCAGCAGATGACGGCAGTCTGCTAGGCTACTATGCTAACAGCACTTTCGGCCAACCCGGACGCTCATTGACTCTGTGGAACTCAAGCAAATGTATTCTCGATTCCATACCGCAAGATCCTTTCTACACAGAGAGCGCATGGATGTGGAGACCACCTCAAGGAGCGACATTCGAATTCGACACCGGAGTAGAATGGTCAGTACCGATACCCACCGAAGTTGACGGTGTACCTATCGACGCATCGGGTTTCGGAGGTCTAGGCATTTCCAAAATAAGTGGCGATACAATACTAATGACTTACAGCACCGCAGGATTTGGCTTTAACCCCGGCTACCAAATTGAGGCTGGCTTCAGCGCAACTGACGGTTCATTGCTGTGGGGTCCGATAAACCGAACAGTACCAGCACAGACTGCCTATAGTGTTATGGATGCTATGAATGGAGTCTACACTACATACACACGTGAGACAATGGAAATGTTGGGCTTCAACCTCACAACAGGAACGCAGATGTGGGGTCCAGTTAAAATGGACACAAATTCTTGGGGCTACTATGGTGTTGAATCTGTTCCGGCTTACGGCACCGAATACCTATGGGACTATGGCGGAACCGTGAACGCAATCGACTTCCAAACAGGGGATATTAAGTGGACTTGGAACACCGGATCCAGCGGAACTGAAACTCCATATGGTGTATGGCCTCTCTGGGTATTTTCGGTAGGAACTGTTGCTGACGGAAAGCTATACGTCCCGGAGGGACACATGTACAGTCCACCGCTATTCCATGGAGCTAAACAATTGGCTCTTGATGCTACTACTGGAGATCCAATATGGAGCATGCTAGCTTTTGACGTTACCAGTGCTCCCGCTATCGCAGACGGCTACATGGTAACTCTCAATGCTTATGACAACCAGATATACTGCTGGGGCAAGGGAGGAAGCAAAATCACAGTCATGGCATCGCCGAAAGTTGTACCTGATGGCAGTGACGTAGTCATAGAGGGCAGAGTAACCGATGAGTCTCCTGGCACGAAATCAAACAATCTGGCAACACGCTTCCCCGATGGAGTTCCCGCCGTTTCTGATGCAGATATGAGCGTATGGATGGAATACCTATACGTGCAACAGCCAATGCCTACGAACGTACAAGGCGTTGAAGTGACATTAGATGCCGTTGACCCTAACAACAACTTCATCCACATCGGCACAGTCACAGCTGACATGAACGGCTTTTACAGTTACATGTGGGAGCCAGAACATGAAGGCAAATACACAGTCATCGCCACCTTCGAAGGATCCGAATCCTACTATAGTTCATATGCAGAAACCGCCGTAGGAGTGGGTCCAGCACCATCAGCTGGACAGCCAATGGAAACTGAAGAACCAACAACCACACCACCACCAACAGAAGAACCATCAACCGCGCCACCAACAACTGAAGAACCTACAGCAGTGCCGACTGAAGCGCCCGGCATCACCACAGAAGTAGTCATCGTCGCAGCCGTGTCTGTCATCGCCGTCGTAGGCGTAGCTGTCTACTGGGTGTTGAGAAGGCAAAAATAATCATCACCCCCCTTTCTTTTTTTCTTTTAATCAAAAATCAGTAGACACCAGCAAAAGCAAAAAAGAGATTAGATGTGCCATGGCTGGAAAAGGGCTGAGAGGACCGCAGCACCTGCATGTTGGCAACTTGCGTGAATCATTCGTGCATTCGCGCTAAAAAAGGAGCTATTGTAACTGGCATATCCAAGTGATGTTATCGACATTATTTCATTGGGGTGCTCTTGGGCTTCAGGGAGACTTCACCGATTTTTATGTACAAGCGGTTGTCATGTTTTTCTTTGCTGAATTTTGAAATCTTGACCGCTTCTTTGAAGATTGGTCCATCAATCGCCATGGTGTGATATTCTCCTTTCTCTCCGCAGGGGTCTAATCCAGTTTCGGTTGCTAGTGCCTCCAAGTCTTTAACCGAGTTTTTGTTAAGTTCTTTTCCGAGCCATTCTTCGCTGAACCATTGTTGCCCTAGGCAGGTGAAGATGGATTTGAATCCTGTGGTTACTTCTTCCTTCAAAACTTTGCTGGTGTCCAAGCCCCACAAGGGCATGATTACAGAGATGTTTAATCCTTCGGTTACTTTATCCATCCAGCGTCCATGTAAATCGTCCACAACATAGATGTCCCCGGTTACAATGCCCTCAATGGCTTCTGTCTCTATTAAACGGGAAATGACTTCTCTGTAGCTCTTCTCATACGGCTCTTGAACCCTGAGTTTCAGAAGGGGGATTCCCAAGGATTTAGACTGGAGTTCCATGATTTTCAGTGGATGACAAAATGCGGGCCATGTCTCGGCGACGAAAGCAACGAGATACGCTACATCGTAGCCTTCTTTCAATACCCTGTGAAGTGCCAAGCATGATTCCATGCCTCCACTCCAAGAAACAGCAACTTTCATTTTTAAATCTCCCAATTGATTTAAACATGTATCGAACGGTTTTGTTCAATCAGCGTCCAAATAACGTGAGATTCATATATAAACATTTCCGTAACTGTGAAAGTTTACCCATGAAATATGAAAAAAACTGAATGAACATTCAAGAAGAAAAGCGCCAGTGAGTTACTTTTTGCAAGAGCGTTAGCGAGGTGCTCAAAGCCCTTAAAAGAAAGGGGAAGTTTAGAATCTATCTGGCAAATAGATTGATGAGAACAGCAAATTTACAATATTTTAATAGCAGTAATTTGTTTGTAACGTTCATGCGAGGGCAATAGAATAGTTCATAGAAGTGAGCTGATGTGAAAACATGACCGTGTGCACCTTATGTGGAAGGAAAGACGCTGTTTTTGGACGTAGTTACTCAGGGGAGAAGCTGTGTGGCAGATGCTTCTGCAAAACCATAGAAGAGAAGGTGCGAAGAACCATCTCCAAATACGAAATGCTGGAACCAAAAGACAGAATCATGGTAGCTGTCTCCGGAGGCAAAGACAGCGTCACCCTCCTCCATGTCCTCACAAAGATTGAAAGCGCCTTCCCAGCTGTGGTTCTTAGGGCGGGCACGGTTGATGAGGGAATACGAGACTACAGAGACGAAGCCCTAAAAATCGCAGAGAGAAACTGCCGAAAACTTGGTGTAGAACATGTGGTTACATCCTTCAAGGAATTGTTTGGATACGAATTGGATGAAATAGTGGAGTTGGTTCGAAGGAGGGGAGAAAAAGGGTTGACTCCCTGCAGCTACTGTGGGGTGCTCAGAAGGAAGGCTCTCAACACTATGGCTCGCGAAGCTGGCGTGGACAAGCTTGTCACGGCTCACAGTCTCGACGACGAAACCCAGACAATGCTCCTCAACGTGATTCACGGGGACCCCTTGCGGATAGCGCGGTCAAAGCCTGTTTTGGATGTGATTCATCCGAAACTTGTGCAGCGGGTGAAGCCTCTCTGCATGGTGCCGGAGAAAGAGGTTGCCTTCTACGCTTATCTGAGGGGGATAGAGTTTCAGCGTATTCCTTGTCCCTATGCCCAAACTGCCCTGAGGAACGACATAAGGCAGATGCTCAATAGCATGGAGCATAAGCACGCGGGAACATTATACACCATTTTCAGTTCCATGGAGAGAATCAGACCAGCCTTGGAGAGTTTTGCGGAGGAAGTTAAGTTGCAGAACTGCAAGCTGTGTGGGGAACCAACTGTTGGAGACCTCTGTAGACCTTGCCAACTGCTGCGGGAACTTGGGGTCTTATAGAAAGATTCTTTTCTATGTGGTTCTCTACAGGAAGGCTGTGAAATCCGTTGACTGTGCTTTCTGACACGGAGATACTGGAACATCTTAAGAGTGGAGAAGTCAAGCTTGAGCCCTTTGAGCCTTCCTGCCTGAATCCTGCAGGTTATGACTTGCGGTCTCTCAAGAGAGTTGTTTTAGAACCTATACACTATGAATTGGTTGCCACGCTGGAGACTGTCGAATTGGGGTTGGGCGTGACGGCTTATCTTCACATTCGGTCATCCCTTGCACGGGAAGGTGTCATAGGAAGTTTCGCTGTTGTAGACCCGGGATTTCGGGGGCAGCTGACCCTGAACCTTCACAACGTCAGCGAGAAGACCATCACCATCGGGGAGAAGGAGCGTATAGTGCAGATAGTCTTCCACAAACTCGGAAGCACAGCCAAGAAAGGCTACAGCGGCTCATACCAAAACAGCAAAGGAATAGTTACAAGCAGACGAAACAAGCTTAACCAAACAGAAGCCTAGAATGGTCTTTTTCTCTTGCTCTTAGTTTTCCGAAAAAATACTGTTTTCAACATACTTCTGTTATTAGGCTCCAAATAGCTTTGATGCCGAAATGGGGAGAGTTGCAGCATAAGCTTCCGTGGAATGCTCTAATGTTTAATAAAGTACTGTTGTGTTGTTACTCGTTGAGGCATTAAAATGGGCATCTGGAGGCTTCTTAAACCCGAAGTGGAGGACGCTTTCACGAACATGGCTGTAGACGAAGCCGTCATGAGAGCCAGAATCGAGGATAGAGTACCCAACACCCTCCGCTTCTACCGCTGGAAGCCCTCAGCCGTCTCCATAGGACGCTTCCAAAACCTCACCAACGAAGTTCAAGTAGAAAACTGCAGAGTCCACGGCGTAGACATCGTGAGAAGAATCACAGGCGGCGGAGCCGTATACCACGACTCCCAAGGAGAAATCACCTACAGCGTAATAGCAAAAACAGCCGACTTGGGATGTGCAGACCTAGATATGCTCTCCGCCTACCAGAAAATATGCAGCGGACTCAACGAAGCAGTTAAAATCCTCGGAGCAAAAGCAGAATTCCGCCCGCCAGACCCAAAGCGGTGCCCCAACCTCACCATAAGGGGAAGAAAATTCTCCGGAAACGCCCAAACCTGCAAAAAAGGTGTTCTGCTTCAGCACGGAACCTTCCTGCTAGACATCGACCATGAAAAGATGTTTACGTTTCTGAAGGTTCCATGGGCAAAAACGCTTGATGACGTTCTGAAGGTATCGACGAGAAAGTTGACGTCTGCTCGGCAAGAGCTTGAATCACAGTTCACGACGGAGGAGGCTTATCAGGCGTTAATTAAGGGATTCGAGAAAGCACTGAAGGCGCAGCTTGTGGAAGAAAAACTCACAGAATACGAACAGAAACTGGCAGAAAAATTACGGAAAGAAAGGTTTGTGACCGAGGACTGGACTCTCCTCGGCAAAGCAGCCCTCTAAGCAGCACCGGCTTTACAGTAGGGCATACGTGATGATGAGGGGAGCGAATACTGACGCCACCAAGGACATCACGGTTATCATGGTGTTCAGGGACGGTCCCGCCGTGTCTTTGAAGGGATCCCCCACGGTGTCGCCTACAACCGCAGCCTTGTGGGCATCTGAACCTTTCCCGCCAAGGGCTCCTGCTTCAATGTATTTCTTAGCATTGTCCCATAGTCCACCAGCGTTAGCCATCAAGAGGGCAAAGATTAAGCCTGAGAAGATGCTGCCGCCCAGATAGCCGCCGAGGGCTTCTATACCGGCGATAAAGCCGACGGCTAAAGTAACGGCGATAGAGAGGACGCTTGGGAGAACCAGTTCTTTCAAGGCGCCTTTCGTTGCTATGTCTACGCACGTTCCATAATCTGGCTTCACTCCCTCTTTTCCCTCTTTCAGACCCGGAATCTCCCTGAATTGTCTCCTAATCTCCTCTATCATGCGGAAGGCGTTTCTACCGACGCCGAGCATCACCAACGCCGAGAAGAGAGCTGGCATGGCAATACCGATGAGGGCGCCAGTTAAAACTAGAGGATCCAATAAATTGAAACTGATTAGTTTGCCAGTGGCGTTTTGAACTATTTCTTGGTAAGCTGCGAGCAACGCGAGCACTGTTAATCCTGCTGCTCCTATTGCAAATCCTTTGGTTATGGCTTTAGCGGTGTTGCCAGCGGCATCGAGCCTATCTGCGATGTCTATAACTTCCTCTTCTAAGCCTGCTTGCTCTGCGATTCCCTTTGCGTTGTCAACGATGGGACCGTAGGCGTCGCCAGCTACAATCATTCCCACAATGGATAGCATTCCAACTGCGGCGATGCCAACTCCGTATACTCCTGCGCCTGGAGTGAAATACTCAGTTAGGAAGTAAGCTCCTGCAGACGCCACGGCAATTCCAAGAAGCGGCGGAAATATGCTTACTAGCCCATATGAGAATCCCGTTATTATGTTGATGGCAGTGCCAGTTTGTGATGCTTCGGCTGTTTTTATTGCTGGGGCTTTGTCTATGGAAGTGAAGTAGTCTGTTGTTACGCCTATGATGACGCCTGCTGCCAATCCAACTACTGCAGCTCCCCAGATTCCATACTCAATGTCAAGATAAATGGTCGCCAAGAGCGTTAGGGCACCGAAAATAATGCATGTTAGGTATGTTCCCCAGTTTAGTGCCCTTCCAGGATTGCCTTGTTTGCCAACTCTTACGAAGGCAACTCCCAATATGGATGAGATAATTCCTAATCCAGCAAAGACGAGGGGCACATCAACAAAGGAGATATTTGCAAAGGATGCTGTCCTAGTTAGACCCACACCCAGTATCATTACTGCTACGATGCTGGCTACATAGGAGTCAAAGAGGTCGGCTCCCATTCCTGCTACGTCACCTACGTTGTCGCCAACGTTGTCTGCTATTACCGCTGGGTTTCGGGGGTCGTCTTCGGGAATATCCATCTCTACTTTGCCTACGAGGTCGGCGCCTACATCAGCGGTTTTTGTGTAGATGCCTCCTCCCGCCTTTGCAAAGAGAGCCATGGCGCTTGCGCCGAAGCTGAAACCTAGAACTATGTTTGGGTCACCTGTCACGGCGTATACGACACTTATTCCCAAGAGGGCTAATCCAACTACCGCTAATCCCATGACGGCTCCGCCGCGGAAAGCTATCGGAAAAGCTTTGTTCAACCCCTCTTTTGCTGCATGTGCTGAGCGGACATTTGCTTTTAGAGCAACTGCCATCCCAAGGTAACCAGCCAAGGCAGAACTGATAGAACCAAAGACGTATGCGACTACCACGCTAAGATTTTGAATAAAATTTTTAGTGGTCCAGATGGGCTCAGGAAGGAGAACCCCCAGTATCGCTGCCATGACTACAACGAAGACTGCAAGGTACATGTACTCTCTTTTCAGGAAGGCTCTGGCGCCTTCTTGTATGGCACCCGCAATTTCCCGCATCTTCGCGGTTCCGCTGCTTTGCCTGTTTACGTAGAAATAAAGGTAAATTGCAACTAGCACTGAGGCAATAGCTGCAATCGGTGCGATTGTCCACTCTATCATCATGATAATTACTCACCTACGTTAGACTTATTACGGATTTTATAAGTTTATTTTAAGTTTTTCGCCGAATTGGTGGTAGATACCTTGCGTGTGACCTTTGTTTTGTCACCTGAGCGCAAACACTGTCATATTTCCGTCTTTCATGTAATTGTAAAGTAAATTTTTGCTTTAATTGTAAGAAACGCTTTTTAGTAGCAAGCTTAACTTTAAACTTCAAATCTCACGGTTAAGGAGGCAAGCGGTTGATATGAACTCCGAATGGTATTCTATGGAGAAGGAGAAACTCCTAGAAGCTCTGAATGTATCCGAAGCAGGCTTGAGTTCTGAAGAGGCTGAACGTCGGCTGCAGGAGTTCGGACCCAACGAGCTGATAGAAAAGAAGGGAAGGTCTTCGCTTCAGATATTCTTTGGTCAGTTCAAGGATGTATTCGTGATTATGCTTCTAATCGCCATTGTTATCTCCGTTGGAATCGGGGAGAACGTAGATGCCGCAACCATAGGTGCCATCGTGGTTCTCAATGCTATAGTCGGCTTTGTCCAAGAATATCGATCAGAAAAGGCAATGGAGGCCATGAAAAAGCTAACGGCTCCCAAAGCCCGAGTCCTAAGAGACGGCACAGAAAAGTTAATTCCATCCAGAGAGGTTGTGCCCGGAGACATAGTTCTCCTAGAAGCTGGAGACCGCATTCCGGCTGATGCTCGACTCCTCGACGTTGTGGACTTAAAAACTGACGAGGCAGTTCTGACGGGGGAATCCACAGCCGTAGACAAAAGGTTAGGAGTTCTTGAAGAAAAAACGCCTGTGGCTGACCGGAAAAACTCAGTTTTCATGGCTACTCACATAACTTACGGCAGAGGTAAAGCCATAACAACCTCCACTGGTATGAGAACAGAATTCGGTAAAGTTGCCGAATTGGTTCAAACCGTAGGGGAGGTGGAAACTCCTCTCAAGGAGAAACTAGCCAAATTCGCCAAAAAATTGGGGATAATAATCGTAATTGTAACCGCTATCATATTCGGTCTTGAACTGTATGAACTCTTTGTTCTTGGAACGAGTAGCTTGGGCGAGATACTGAATGCTTTTGAGACCGCTATTGCCCTTGCTGTATCCGCAGTTCCAGAAGGCTTGCCTGCAGTGGTAACTGTGTCCCTTGCCTTAGGCGCACGGCAACTTGCAAGACGTAACGCTGTCATCAGACGCCTCTCTTCAGCAGAAACTTTGGGAGCTACAACTATAATCTGCTCCGACAAAACCGGCACCTTGACAAAGGGCGAAATGACCGTCCGCAAAATCTACGTAGACAACGAAATGATTGATGTAACGGGTGCTGGCTACGGACCTAAAGGAGACTTTCTGCTAAATGGCGTTTCCATAGACCCCAAGGAAAATTTGGATCTCAGTTTATTGTTAAGAGCTAGCACCTTGTGCTCCAACGCCAGTTACGACGGAAAAAGCGTGCTAGGAGATACCACGGAGGGAGCTTTGATTGTGGCAGCGGCTAAGGCGGGAATGCAAAAAGGAAATCTGGATAACGATTATCCCCGTCTGCAGGAAGTTCCCTTTACCTCCGAGAGAAAGCGCATGACAACAGTTCACAGGTCACCTGAAGGAGAGGTTTTCGTCTACGTTAAAGGCGCTGTTGAAATGATTCTGGAACGCTCAACAAGCATCCTCAAGGATGGCAAAGCAGTCAAGCTAACAAACGAAAGAGAGCAAATCTTGAAGACAAACGAGGAGATGGCAAGTCAAGCCCTCCGTGTCCTCGCCATAGCCTATAAAATGTTGCCAAAAACTGAAACCAAAAAACACGACGAAGAAGAGTTGGAGAGCAACCTAGTTTTCATAGGGTTAGCGGGAATGATTGATCCGCCCAGAGATGAAGCTAAGGAAGCCAACGACCTATGCCAAAAAGCGGGCATAACGACCGTCATGATTACCGGAGACCACAAACTTACTGCAGTGGCTATCGCCAAAGAGTTGGGGATAATGACGGAAGGCGAGATGGTTTTAACAGGCGCTGAACTGGATAATCTGAGCGATGAAGAATTTGATAAAATTGTGGAAAAAGCCGCTGTCTACGCTAGGGTCTCTCCGGAACACAAGCTTCGAATAGTCAGAGCCCTAAAGAAGAAAGGACACATTGTCGCTATGACTGGGGACGGTGTAAACGACGCGCCAGCCCTCAAACAGGCAGACATTGGTGTCGCCATGGGAATCACGGGTACCGACGTGACCCGAGAGGCTGCAGACATGGTGCTGGCAGACGACAACTTCGCCACCATTGTCACTGCCGTTGAAGGCGGACGAGCCATATACGACAACATACGGAAATTCTCCTTCTTCCTGTTGCGTTCCAACTTCGACGAGCTCCTCGTCATAGGCTCCTTCGCCTTGTTAGGTCTTCCATTGCCCCTGACTGCTGGCATGATTCTGTGGATAAACTTGGTAACCGATGGAGGTCCAGCCTTAGCTTTGAGCCTGGATCCGCCACAGGAGGATTTGATGAGCCGGCAGCCGCGAGACCCGAATGAGGGTATACTTCATGGAAGAATCGCTTCGATTCTAGCCACTTTCGTGACTCAGTTCTTAGGCACCGGAGTACTGTTTGCTATTGCTTATTTCGGGTGGGGACGTTCTTTAGCTGAAGCGCAAACAATGGCTTTTGTGCAAGCTACGTTGCAGGAGTTGGTAATAGTTTGGAACTGTCGGTCCGAAACAAAGAATGCATTTAGGGTTGGTTTCACTTCCAACAAATTCCTACTCCTTGCAGTGGTTTCCTCTGCATTGCTAACCGTTCTAGTGCCTTACACAGGTTTGTTGGGCACAGCACCTTTAGACCTCATGGACTGGGCAATCGTTGCACCCATATCTCTTGCAGGTTTCCTAATCCTGCCTGAGGTTTTCTATGGAAGAAAAGTCTGGCGCTGGAGGTAGTTCTCGAATAGACAAGGATTCAATCAATGTGACAGATTAAAAATCGTTAGCTGAATATTTTCTTCTCAATCTTTAACCATATTCCATATAGCAATTTCACAAGTGTAATAAAGTCTCACTGTGAGCAAATATTGAAGAATAATGAGCAGCGCACCATTGCCTTGGCGGCTACTATTTCACAGTTTAGGTCTAGGTTGCATAAGCAGCGCCATCTTTCTGCAAATGCTGGTCTTCTGGGACATATCCCAAACAGGAATATTCATGGCAACAGAGCAGAATCAACTAATACTATCCTTCGAGATTTGCCTCACACTCTTTGCTCTAGTCTATTTTTTCTATATGTACCAACGTTTAGTCCGTTCCATGCGATAAATTACCCCACTTTTTGTTAAAATTCGAAGGTAACAGCAGAGAAACGTAGCTGAAGCAAATAACAACTGTTAAATATTTCTCTGGAAGAAAGTGAGAAACAGTTATTCTGAGAGGTAAAAATAGTGGCACTTAAAAAACTAAGCTTAATGGCGGTTTGTGTCTTCCTTTTGACTATAGCATTTTCTGGGGTCTGCAAGTCAGCCCCTGAAGATACACATAGCGTTTACTCTCTAGAGTATGGCGGTCTCGAAATCGATATTTGGGCTCCTTATCAAGCCTATCCTGGCGATACAATAAGCGTCACAGTGAAAGCGGAAGCTGCTACACAACAACCGATATACGTCAAATACATTAATGTGGAGTTTAAGGGAGCTGTAAATGCTACAACCGTGATTACCTTAAGCAACATTACCCACATCAAAGATTCTTCTCTTTCTCTTCACGAGGTTGAATACACCATAACCATCCCAAATAATATCTCCACAGGATTAACCTATGGCGAAATAAGCTGTGAATGGGAACTTATGGGTGCGCCGCAAAAGATACCTATCTCAGGATTCGCCCTGACATACATTAAAGACACGGCATTCGAAGAACTTCAAGCGGATTATAAGTCATTAAATGCTACTTATCAGTCTACCCTCAAAGATTACAACCAATTGGAAAAGTCCTCTGGGGAAGTGGATTCTACCCGAAATCTGATGTATGTCTTTGTTGCAACAACTATCATTGCCACCATAACAGTTGGGGTTCTGCTAATCAGAAAACCCAAAAAAGTCTGGGTCTAAAACCCCAGCAATCTTTTTGCCTCAGCAATCTCTTCGAACCGCGGTTGCCTTGGACAGTTATAGAGGGTACCTCCAGGTCTCTCATTATAGTATGGTCGGTTGCATCCTGGACACCCCGAAGTTATAAAAGGCTCACCAGTCTCTATGACTTCCCGCAAATGATCCTTAGAGACCCCGAAGTTCGTAAGACAACCGCTACTGTCAAAATCCATGTTTTCAACTCGCGTTTTTCTGTGGGTTAAGAGGTAATGGGCAACCTGCGCCCTCCGATAATGGCTTAGAGAAGGCGGAGGATTGTCTTCAAGAGCGGTTCCCGGAATTGGTGTAAAAGCAAACAATCCTGGATAGACATCTGAATCAACGCACCATTGAATCGTTTGGCAAAGCTCCTTCTCTGTTTCTCCGAGACCCACGATAAGATGAGTGCTTACAGAGCCTTCTCCAAGGACTCTAACTGCCTCATTCAAGGCCTTGCGTTGTCTCTCCCAACGGTAGGGTCCGCCGACGACCTCTCCCTTAACACGGTCAAATAGTTCCTCTGTGGCGGCGTCCAAGGCGATGCTTATTCGGTTAACGCCAGCTTCTGCCAAAGCTTTCAACCTCTCGGGATTCAAGGGTTTACACGAGACAGATACCGGAATCATAATTCGAGACTTGATTTCTCTAACGAGAAGCAGAACGTCGTCGAAAACCTCTGGGTAGTTCAGCGTCTGGATGCAAACCCGCTTTATCAGTCCCTCGCTTACAGCTCTCTCTATCCCATCAACCACCTGTCTTGTCGGGAAGATAGGCCAGGTGACTCGGGAGAGCCTGTCTGCTCTACCTCTGCTCTCTCTGGCTTGGGGGCAGAAACCGCAGTTAGCAGAGCACTTTTCGTTTCGGCATGTTAGCAGATAAATGGTTGTGGGCTTGGCATCCAGCCTACCCCTTAACAGGCCAAGCACCATGGCTGAGCCGGTAGAGACGCGAATTTTCTCGGCTAATTGTCCATTGAATCGCTTATCTGTCTCCACGGCTTTCACCTGAAGGTTGTATCTTTTGTGAAGATGAGCCACTGGGCATTATATTTCTGTTGGTTTTTTATCTGAGAGGCTTGGGTTCTGGCAAGAGTTGCTGGGGTACTCAAAGTTCTAGAGAACATTAATCAAATTTAGAGCCAACTGTAGGCTGAAATGAATGTGTTTTGTTGCTCGAATGCCTTGCAGAAGCAAAAAACGGAACCTTCTTATGGTTTTTCGTTTACAGCTTAATTGATGGATGGTGGAGAGTTGCAGAAGGTTGAGGGTCCACGGATTAGACGAGAGAAAAAGACTATTGATGCCATGATAAGGCTGTATTGCCGTAAAAAGCATGAGACTGATGATGGACTTTGTCCAGATTGTCAGGAGCTTCATGATTATGCGATGTTGCGCCTTACGTATTGTCCCTTCCACGAGAACAAATCGACATGTGGTAAATGTTTAGTTCATTGTTATAAACCAGAATTAAGAACGAAAATAGCAAAAGTTATGAAGTATTCCGGACCCCGCATGATGTTGTACCATCCCGTTATGGCGTTTCAGCATGTTTTTGATGGAAGAAAGAAGCCATTGACACTAGAAGAACTGAAGGAATTGAAGAAAAAAGCTTCTTCCTAATTTTGTCTTTTTCCTCAGCTATTTCTTCAAAAGGGTTTTTAGAAACGCATGACGATGGTATGGTTATATGAAGACTTTAGATGCTGAAACAGTCTGGCGGATGCCGAAAAAAGAATTGGTTTCGTTAATTGAGGGAGGAGAGGTTCCCAACCGGACTGGGAAGATTCGGTTTTATGCTCCAAGTTTCATCTATTACAAAACCAACTATTTTCGTTCTTCCCCCAATGCTTTTCCCTCCATCTCCATCACAGGCTCCTCCTGCGCCCTGAACTGTCAGCACTGCAACGGGAAAGTGTTAGATACCATGCTTCCCGCCCAGACTCCAAAGCAACTCTTTGATCTATGTACAAAACTGAAAAAGGATGGAGCGATTGGTTGTCTCATAAGCGGAGGATGCCTTCCAGATGGGTCTGTTCCCATTGGTGGGTTCATAGATGTCATCGCCGAGATAAAGAAGGAGCTGGAGTTGACTGTTGTCACGCACACGGGGGTCGTAGACTTTTCAACTGCAAAACGATTAAAGGAAGCGGGAGTTGACGCCGCATTAATCGACATCATTGGCTCCAACGAAACAATCAATGAAGTATACCATCTCGATGTCAGCGTTGAAGATTTTGACAGGTCTTTAAGGGCTTTCCACGAGTCCGGAATCCCCTTTGTTCCACACGTGCTTGTGGGACTGCACTACGGTGAATTGAAGGGCGAACTTGAGGCACTGAAAATGATCTCAAGATATTCGCCTTCAGCAGTTATAATCATAGCTTTTATGCCGATCCATGGGACGCCTATGGAAAAGGTTTGTCCACCTGAACCGGAAGATATTGTCCGAGTTTTGGCTTCTGCTAGGCTTTTGATGCCTGCGACTCCATTAGTTTTGGGGTGTATGAGACCTAAGGGTGAGCATAGAAGGAGAACTGACGCTCTTGCTGTGGGCGCTGGGGTAAACGCTATAGCTTTTCCTGCTGAGGAAGCTATCCGGTTGGCAGAATCCATGAATCTTGAAATGTCCTTCTCGTCTCTATGCTGCTCCCAGATTTTTGTGGACAAGTTTGAGGTCTAGTTTTCTAGCTTATGTAAGATAACTTCAGAGGTGTGCTCTTTTTGGTGCAATCTTGGTGTTTCTGGATGGTGAACTCTATTGCCTGTGCAAGGTCTTCTTTCGGAAGTGCTCCAACAACACCGTTGACTGGTCTTCCTCCACAGAAGAACAGGAATGTGGGCGTTCCCATTACACCATGTTTGGCAGCCAACTGCTGGTTTTCGGGACTCTCGAAGACATTGAGTCGGGTGAACTTCAGTTTGTCTCCGTATTCGAAAGAAAGTTCGTCGTAGACCGGTTCGATTGCCCTGCAGTGGGGGCATTGTTGATGCCAGAACTCCACCACAACCAGCCTCTTAGATTTCAGAATCCGCTCTTTCCATTCCATTGCGTTTATCTCTTCTATCTCCTCAAACATTGTGAGCCGCTCGATTCTTGTATCTCTTATAAAGCATAAGTCATTTTCGCTATCCTCAACAAAATAAACTGCATGAACTAATTACTGTTGGGAAGCTGGATGGAACCTTTTCCTTTTGATGACCAGCACAAATAATGCGGCAATCAAGAGGAGTGGTGGCAAGATAATCCATGAGGGAAACTCTGGAGGGTGTTCGCGCTGATTTTGTTGTTCGGCTAGTTCTTCAATTGAGGAGCTTGATGAAGAGGAAACTTTGTAGGCTGTGTATGTAGCATTCGTCTCAGTTTCTGTTTCGTCAATTGGTGGGTTTTGAGGTAACAGGGTATTGTTCGAATATACAGTATATGTGGCATTCGCTTCACTTCCTATTTCGTCAACGGCTTTTACTGTATAGATGCCCGGGGCAGTTTGGTTCAGGATGCTGATTATGGCTGTGAAGTTTCCATAGCCGTCAGTGATTAGCGGACTTGGAACCGTAGGTATCGGAGTGCTATCCCATGTGATTGATATGTGTGAGTTTGGTGCGAACCCGGAACCTACGAGGGTGGTTGCTGCGATTCCTTCTGCGGGAACCAATTCAAGTTTGGGATCCAAATCAAAGGCAGTGAATATTTTTACATCATCAAAATAGGCTTTTGTACTGTAGTAATTCTGGCTAACAGCAAAACCATCTATCTCCCATGGGGTCTCTCCAGCTTCCATTGGACCCTTGTTGGTCATGACTGGTAGATTTTCTCCTACTAGCACATCATCGATCCAGACGGAGTATGTCTCAGCGTTTCTATCCATAGTCAGAGTGACTTTATACCATCTGTCTGCGACATATGACTGTAAATCATATCCTCCCATTGCCTTAATTATTCCACAATCAGCGAAAAAAATGGGAGCATAGCTTGTGGCATACACGGGTGGTACAAGCGTCGCAAATCCCACTCTAGCTACATCTGAGCGAGGACGCGCATCACCACCCCCCAAACTTTCAACCATTACACTAACACTAAACCCAATTATTGGCTGGTCCGTATCAATCAACTTGGATGAATAAGCAGCCCAATTACGTGAATGATCTCCCAAAAGTTGCAGCGAATTTGTGGGAGAATTGGAAAAATCGTCAACAATCATCTGATATTCGCTGCCCATTCCAGAATACCATAACCGCCATCCTCCAGCCGATGGAAAAGTGCCTACGCTGTAGCTTTCAAAATCATCCTCAAAAAGAACCTGTTCAGCTGCTTTAACTTCTAACTGGATTGGTGTGGAAAGGACTAGAAGGGTTAAAGATAGAATCAACAATGGAATCAGAGTTGCCCTTCTTTTCCCCATTATGGGCACCAATAATCCATTCTTCAACTGAAGTGAAAAGGTTTTTTGTCAAGAAACTTTGACTAAAATGTATCAGTTGTTGGTCAAGAAACCTTTACAAAAATAAAGCCGACGTGCACATGTGCGATTTACTGGGCTGTCCTGCTTGTTATTTCATCTACTTCGAATCGCTACTTTTTTAAGACGAACAGCTATCACAATACCGTATCTGATAGAGGTGTAAAATATGGTCAAAGTAAACGACTTTGAAGTCCCCGAAAACCTGTATTACCACAAAGAATACCTATGGGCAAAGGTAGAAAACGGAAAAGTGAAAATCGGCGTCTCTGACTTCGCTCAAAAACAACTCCACGACATCGTATTCGTTGAACTCCCCAGCGTCGGCGACACAATAACCCAGAATGACCCCTTCGGAACCCTAGAATCCGTGAAGGCAGTCTCAGACCTCATTGCTCCTGTAAGCGGTACAATTGAAGCGGTAAACGAAGAACTGGAGTCCAAACCCGAACTGATAAACGAAGCCCCCTATGGTGAAGGATGGCTTCTAATCGTAGCCCCAACAAATCTAGATGCAGACTTGAAAGCAATCATGAACTTCGACGCAGCGGTAGAGTGGCACAAAGAACTCTCAAAAGAAGGCTAAATGAGCTATAGACAAACGCCTAAAGGTTTTTCCAAGGGAGACAAGGAGGCTCTTCGTAGGAGTTAGTTTAAACACTCCTATTTTTTCAATAAAAGATAATTTATCTGAGAATCGGCAAAGGAATGAAGAAAAATAGGATGGAAATCCACAATGGGCAAAATTGATAAACTAGTCATTTCGTTGTTAGAAACCTCTGGAAAACCTCTGGGTCTCGTTGAGATTGCGGAACAGATTGGGAAACCAGAGAAAACAGTTTTCAAGGCTTTACGGAAACTCTTCAGTGAAGGCACAATAGACTGCGATAACAAGAATCACATATACTCCATTGCAAAAGAACAAGGCTGAAATGAACTTTAGACAACTTCTGACAAGAGTCCTATCTTTCTTTGAATAAGATTAATATGGAAAAACTGGTTGAATATCTGCAACCAAAAAATGAGTGATTTAGATGACCCGAAAAATAATAATCATTGGAGCCCACGCCGCAGGACTTGACACAGCCTCTGCCGCCCGCAAAACAGACCGAACCGCCGAAATCACACTGATAACAAAAGAGAATAAAACAGCGTACTCCCGATGCGGTCTCCCCTTTGTTCTGGGAGGACACATAAAATCCTTCGAAGATTTAGTGGTCTTTCCAGAAACATTCTACAAAATGATGAAACTGAATCTGCTAACGGAGACCACAGTAACAAACATTGACGCGAAAGCAAAAACCCTTGAGATACAGGACAAAAGCGGGAACAAAAAGTCTCTTTCATATGACAGTCTAGTCCTAACCACAGGGGCTTATCCTTTTGTACCCCCGATTAAGGGACATGAAAAGAAAGGAGTTTTCGTCGTTCGAACCATAGAAGACGGAGAAAAAATTAATGAAGCCATAGAAACAGCGAAGTCAGCAGTCATTATAGGCGCCGGGCTCATCGGTCTCGAAGTTGCCGTAGCCTGCCTTGAACGAGGACTAAAAACTACGGTTGTTGAATTCCTCCCCTATGTTCTCCCAGTCCTGCTAGACAAAGGCATGGCTGACCGCGTACAGAGCATGCTTGAAGAAAAAGGCTTGAACATAATTGTTGGGAAGGGAGCAGAGGAAATCCTCGGAACCGACAAAGTTAACGGAGTTCTTGTTAGCGGGGAAAAAATTCCAGCAGACCTTGTGGTGGTAGCCACTGGTGTAAGAGCTGATACTGAACTGGCAAAAAACGCTGGCATAGAACTGGGAGAAAAGAGGGGTATAAAGACCAGCATGAGAATGGAAACCAGTATCAAAGGCATTTATGCAGCTGGAGACTGCGCTGAAACAATAAACCTCATCACTTGCAGACCCACCATGAGCCAGCTTGGAACTACCGCAGTGAAACAAGCAAGAGTTGCAGGAACAAACGCTGCTGGAGGATACGCCACATTCTCAGGAGCCATGGGTTCATGGATTACACGATTATTTGACACTGAAATCGGAGGCACGGGACTCACGGAGTTCATGGCTGGCAGAGCAGGAATAGAAACAGTATCAGGAACCATAGCGTCAAAAACAAGGGCTGACTATTTCCCAGGAGCGTTACCCATTCGAATCAAGCTTATCGCGGAAAAGGAGACCGCTAAAATAATCGGCGCGCAAATCATCGGGGGCGAAGAGGTAACACAGCGCATAAACGCTTTATCCTTTGTTATCCAAAATGGAATGACCGTTAGAGACTTGGAGAAAGCTGAGACTTGCTATGCACCTCCAGTTTGCGAAACATGGGAACCGATGGTTTTAGCTGCACAGAGTGTGATACGGAAATTCCGGTAACTTTGCAATCCGCAAGCTTAGCTTTATGGGGTGCATGCATACATCACCCATTATTTCTATTTTTATAATAGATATTACAAAAAAAGGAACGGTTCTTAAAGAAACCTTTATACGTTTGCTCCATACTTATCAAATTTCTCAGCAAGGCTGATTCCCATGGAACAGAATAAACTAAAGATCGCTTTTTATTGGTCTGCCAGTTGTGGAGGCTGCGAAATTGCTGTGCTGGATGTCAACGAGAAAATCTTGGATGTTGTCGCAAAAGCTGACATCGTCTTCTGGCCTGTGGCCATAGACATAAAATACAAAGACGTTGAAGCTATGCCAGACAAAAGCATCGACGCATGTTTCTGCAATGGCGCCATAAGAAATGCGGAAAACGAGAAAATAGTAAATCTCCTGAGGCAGAAATCAAAGATTATGGTGGCCTTCGGCTCATGCGCCTGCGATGGGTGTGTAAAGGGCCTTGCAAATCTTTGGGACCGAGAAACTGTCTTTGAGAGAGCATACTTTGAAACTCCGTCAACCGAAAACCCCGAATCGGTGACGCCTAAAACCCATACCAAAGTTAAAGAGGGAGAGCTGGAACTTCCCGAGTTCTATGACACCGTGAAGACTCTGCCTCAAACTGTGGATGTCGATTACACCATTTCCGGGTGTCCGCCGCCGATTCCCTCCATACTCAACATGTTTATGGGAATAATAAACGGTAATCTGCCTCCTAAAGGTTCAAGTTTCCTGCCAAACAAGTCTATTTGTGATGAGTGCCCAAGGGAGAAGAAGAACCGACAGCTCTCAGAGATAAAAAGAATCTACGAAATCGACGATGATGGTGAAACATGTTTCTGGGACCAAGGCGTGATATGCATGGGTCCAGCCACACGAGCAGGCTGTGGTGCTCAGTGCCCAAACGTTAACATTCCTTGCACTGGCTGTGATGGTCCTGGTCCTCAGGTGACCGATCAGGGTGCTGCGGCTATAAGCGCCCTTGCCTCCATCGCAACTAATCCGGAGGTTATCAAGGAGGTTGTGGATCCCATTGGAACCTTCTACAAGTACTCTTTAGCGAATTCTATTCTTAGAAGGAAGGTGATGAAATGAAAGAGATAGTTATAGACCCCATCACAAGGCTGGAAGGTCACGGAAAGATAACCATATTCCTAAATGATGATGGAAATGTGGAAAACGCCTACTTCCAAGTTCCAGAACTGAGAGGCTTTGAACGGTTCTGTGAAGGAAGAAGGGCTGAAGACCTACCTATAATAACAACTAGAATCTGCGGAGTCTGCCCCGTTGCTCACCATATGGCTGGGGCAAAAGCCTTGGATGCAGCATTCAATGTGGAACCGACAGAGACGGCTAAAAAACTGAGAGAACTTGAGTATTGTGGCTATTACATCTATGATCACATACTTCACTTCTACTTCCTTGGAGGTCCAGACTTTGTCGTAGGACCCGACGCTCCCGCCGGTAAAAGAAACATTCTCGGAGTCATAGAAAAAGTTGGATTAGACATCGCCAAAGAGGTGATAAAACACCGAGCTTATGGACAGAGGATTACAGGGATTCTTGGAGGAAGACCAACCCATCCAGTAAGCGCTCTTCCAGGCGGCATGGCAAAGGCACTGAGTGAAGAGGATCGACAAGAGATCGAAAAGATGGTTCGGAGTTGCCATGAATTCGCGAAGTTCTCCCTGAAGCTCTTTGACGATGTTGTTCTAAAAAATGCTGACTACGTGAACCTGATCACAAGCGACCCCTACAACTTGGAAACCTACTATATGGGAACGGTTGACAAGAACAACAAAGTGAACTTCTATGACGGCGATATCCGCGTGGTTGACACACAGGGAAAAGAATTCGTGAAGTTTGCTCCCTCAGAATACTTAGACGTGATTGAGGAGCATGTTGAACCATGGACTTATGTTAAACTTCCTTATCTGAAGAAAATCGGTTGGAAGGGCTTCATAACTGGACCAGAAACCAGTCTATACCGTGTTGGTCCTCTGGGAAGACTTAATGCCGCTGACGGTATGGCAACACCAGTTGCCCAAGCAGAATATGAACGGATGTACAAAACTCTCGGCGGAAAACCCGTTCACGCCACCTTAGCCTTCCACTGGGCTAGACTCATTGAACTGATGTACGCAACCGAAAGATGCCTAGAACTAATCACGGATAAGGACATAACAGGCAAGGACATCCGAAATAAACCTGGAAAGCCTGGCGAAGGCGTGGGGATAGTTGAAGCTGCCAGAGGCACTCTTATCCACCATTACCAGTTGGATGAGAAGGCTTTGGCGAAAAAAGTCAACCTAGTAGTGGCTACAACCCATAATGCCCCCGGCATCTGCATGTCCATAAAGAACGCCGCGCAAGGTCTTATAAAGAACGGCAAGGTCAGCGATGGCCTGCTTAACATGGTGGAGATGGCATTCAGAGCCTACGACCCATGCTTCGCTTGCGCCACCCACTTTGCCATAGGCGAGATGCCCTTAGAGGTTAAGGTTTTCGACAGCGATAAACAGCTACTGAAAACAATAAGAAGATGAGGTGTGAAAAAAATGGAGCAACCTAAAGTCGGAGTGTTTCTATCAGACTGTGGAAATGAACTCTCTGAAATCTTGGACTTCGACGCTTTAACAGGCTTCGTGAAAACTGTCCCAAACGTAGTTCTGATTGGCAGAGGCAGCGAGTTCTGGCGTGGCAAAGGATTGCAAACAATCGTGGATGCCGTGAAAGGCGGAAAAATCAACCGCGTAGTAGTTGCTGAGGCTCTTCCCAAACTAAGTGAAGTAAATATAGTCAGAGCAGTTGAAAATGCAGGTCTCAATCCCTACCTGGTAGAAGTAATCGACATAAAAGACCACTGTGCATGGCCCCACAGGGAAACCCCTAAGGAAGCCACTGAAAAGGCTAAAGCCATGCTTCTAGCAGCTATCGAACGCGCTAAACTTCTTGAACCCCTTGAGAAACTTGAGTTTCCAGCCCATAAATCCACGCTGATTATAGGTGGAGGCATCGCCGGTATGCAGGCGGCTGCGGACCTGGCGGATTTGGGCTTCGAGGTTAACTTGATTGAGAAAACCCCGTTTCTCGGAGGTTTGGCTGCCCGCGCTGGACGTTTCTTCCCAACTGACGACTGTGCCATCTGTATCCAGTCTCCCTCCTCAGATGTGAAGACCATCACCCATACTTCGAGGAAGTGTGTATATCGTTCAGGTTTCAGCGAGATTCCCAACCTGAAGATACTGACAAACTCTAGGGTTGTGGCTGTTGAGGGGGTTCCGGGAAACTATAAGGTTACGATAGAGAAGAAACCACGTTACGTTAACGAACTTAAATGTGTGCGATGCGATAAGTGCACTGCTGTTTGTCCTGTGGAGGTTCCTGACGAATACAATGCGAAGCTGAAATCCCGCAAAGCCATCTACATGAACATCCCCAACGTTCATCCTCCTGTTTATGTCATCGACGAAAGCGTCTGCAAATTCTATGACTGCGCCAAATGTGTTGAAGTTTGTCCAACAAACGCCATCGAATTAGACCAGAAACCCGAACAGACAACTCTAAATGTAGGCAGCATAGTTGTTGCCACGGGCTTCCAAGAATTTGATTCAAGCGCCATAAAAGAATATCACCACGACGATTATCCTGATGTTATAACCAATCTTGAACTGGCTAGGATGGTAGACGGATTCGGTCCTACCGCCGGCGTGATTGTTCGACCTTCAGACGGCAAACCAGCAAAAAAGATAGTTTTTATTCAATGCGCTGGTTCGCGAGACAGACGGTACAATCCTTGGTGTTCAAGCATCTGTTGCATGATCTCCCTAAAGCATGCCTCATTGATTAAATCTGCTAATCCAGACGCGGACGTTTCCATCTGTTATATTGACATAAGAACCACAGGAAGAGAACACGAGTACTATTATGAAAGAGCCAGAGAGATGGGAATCAAGTTCATTAAGGGAAGACCCACCGAAATCTGGAAGGACCCGGAGACAGGCAAGTTGTTCGTCGACGTTGAGGACGCCCTTCTGACCCGATTCCTAGACTTGGAAGCCGACCTTGTTGTCTTGGCTCCCGCTATGGTGCCGGCTGAAGGCACTGCGGAGCTCGCCGAGATTCTGAGCGTTGAATTGGATGAGGATGGTTTCTTCAAGGAATATAACGCTAAACTTAGACCAACTGAGACCAAGCTTAGGGGAGTATACCTCTGTGGAGGGGCAACCTTTCCAAAGGATGCACCGACAACCTCTCTGCACGCTCACTCTGCAGCTGTAAAGGCTGCCAAGTTCTTGACCAAAGGCAAAATAGTGAAAGACCAGAGAACAGCCATTGTCAACGAAGATTATTGTGGCGACTGCGAATTCTGTCCCGTCACCTGTCCCTATGGCGCCATAAGTTTGGAGCCCACGACTGAGGACCACTTCGTTGCTCGCGTTAACGACCTCCTCTGTGAAGGATGTGGTGTCTGCGTGGGAACCTGTCCGCTGAATGCTATCGAACTTAGGCACTCGAGACCAAACCAGATGTTGGCTCAGATGAATGCTCTTATGTCCTTGAATGGGACATCGAAGCCTCTGGTTCTAGCAATCTGTTGCCAAGAATGTGGTCACACGGCTGTGGATTCTTCAGGGATGGCTAGGATGACGTATCCCGCCAACGTGAGGGTCATGAAGGTTCCGTGCACGGGAATCCTGCAGGTTCACCAGATTCTGGAAGCCTTCAAAGCTGGTGCCCAAGGAGTGATGGTTGTGGGATGCAAGAGCGACGGTTGCCACTACGAAGTTGGCAGCATGAAGGCTGAGAAGAAGATGGACCTCGCTAAGGTGCTGCTGAAGGAATATGGAATAGAGCCAGAAAGGTTAGAGATGTTCAAAATGGTTTACATAGAAGGAGACCAGTTTGCAGAGGCTGCCCAGATGATGACCGAACGGCTAACTAAGCTAGGTCCCCTGAAACTAATGTGAGGTTCGAGAAAGAGAGGTGAATTAGAATGACACAAAAAATGGAAAAATCCACCAGCATACCCTTCCCCGACGAGGTAACAAGCCATTTAGGCGGCGAAACTCTGACAGCATGTTACCAGTGTGGAACGTGCGCTAGCAGCTGTCCAGTAGCCAAGGTCAACCCCAAATTTAATCCCAGAGAAGTCATCAAACTATCGCTTCTTGGCGAGAAGGACGAAGTGGTTTCCGGGGAAGCCATATGGCTCTGTTGCTCATGCTTCAACTGCCAAGAAAGGTGCCCCCAAAAGGTTGAGATAGCAGATTTAATCTACGCCCTGAGAAACATCGCATTAGCTGAGGGTCACATCCCAAACATCTACGCAGAGTTCGCGTCTGCCCTCCTGAACGAGGGACGTATTGTTCAAGTTTCCAAATTCGTGGAGAAGAAGAGAGACGCCTTCGGTTTGCCACCCCTTAAACCAACCGGTGTGGATGCACTGCGTAAGATTCTCTCTGCAACAGGTTTTGATAAGCTGCAACAGACGGAGGAGTCGCAATGAAAAGCTACGCGTTGTTTCTAGGATGCACCATACCCGCACGACAACCTAACTACGAGTTGTCGGCGAGGAAGGCTCTGGCTAAACTTGGAATCAAACTCGTTGATTTAGACAATATGACTTGCTGTTGTCCTCCTCCTATCCAGTCTATAGATCTAGCGACCAGTCAGGCTGTAGCTGCCTACAACATCTGTTTGGCAGAAGAAGCAGGCCTAGATATTGTCACATTGTGCACCGGCTGCTTCGAATCTTTATCTATGACCAACAACGCTCTCAAGAAAGACAAAAACCTACGGGCAAAAGTAAACGAAATCCTATCCAACGTTGGAAAGGAGTTCAAGGGCACTATAGAGGTGAAGCATTTTCTTCAGGTCTTGATGGAAGACATTGGGCTTAAGCGCCTCAAAGAGAGCGTCGTTAAGCCGTTGAGCAAGTTGAAAGTGGCACCTTTCTATGGCTGTCACGCGCTCAGACCCAGCGAACTGCTGGAGTTCGATGATCCAGAGCGTCCCCACATCCTAGAAGACCTCATTGGAGCTATAGGTGCGGAGAGCATCGAGTATAGGAACAAGTTGAAGTGCTGTGGGGGTCTTCTAAGGGGCTATTCTGACGAGCTTGCCCTTAGTCTCGCTAGAGATAAACTCATAAACACAACTAAGGCGGGTGCTGACTGCATTGGGACTCTCTGTCCCTTCTGTTTTGTCGCCTTGGATATAGGGCAGATTCAAGTGAAATCGAAGTTCAATGAAGTCTACGGTATACCAGTACTTCACTATTCGGAACTTCTGGCTTTGGCTTTGGGTGTAGCCCCCGGCGAGCTGGCGCTTCAAACCCACAAGGTAAAGGCTGACAAGGTTCTCGAAAAAATCTCATAGGCAACAAGCGTTAACGAGTATTCCCGCCCTTTTTCTTTTTTTGCTGTTAAAGCACGTAAGATTAATATTCTGAGACTCTAATTAAAGCTGATATCTAAGAAAGGTGATTGAGAATGGAAGTTAATGCAGCTATAAATGGGTTCGGAAGAATAGGGAGGCTCCTGTACAGAGCAGCCCTTGAAGAAAATACAGACGTAAACTTTGTAGCAATCAATGACCTTACCGATGCAAAAACACTAGCGCATCTGCTGAAAAACGACACTACCCACGGCAAATTCCCCTTCGATGTAGAAGTTAAAGGCGGAAACCTTATCGTAGATGGAAAAGAGCTTAAAGTTATTGCACAGCCAGACCCTGCAAAACTGCCATGGAAAGAACTGGGCGTCTACGTTGCAGTGGAATCAACTGGAAGATTCAGAGATAAAGCCTCAGCCTCAAAACACTTGGAAGCCGGAGCAAAGAAAGTCCTTGTTTCCGCTCCTATGAGCCCCGCAAGCAGCGCTGACCTGACAGTTGTTTACGGAGTAAATGATGACCAATACGATCCGAAAAAGCATACTATAATGTCCTTGGCTTCATGCACTACTAACTGTTTGGCGCCAACCGCGAAAGTTCTTAATGATACATTTGGAATCGAGAAAGGCCTCATGACTACAATTCACGCTGTAACCAACGACCAGAGGCTCCTTGACATGCAGCATAAGGACCTGAGACGAGCCAGATCAGCAGCCTTCAACATGATTCCAACGACTACCGGCGCAGCCGCAGCAGTTGGTTTAGCACTTCCCGTGCTTAATGGTAAACTGAACGGTATGGCAATACGTGTTCCAATCCCCGACGTCTCAATAGTTGATCTGGTGGCAATCCTGAAAAAAGAGGCTACCGTCGACGAAATCAACGATGCATACAAGAAGGCAGCTAAAGGAAAGCTGAAAGGCATCCTAGATTACAGTGAAGAGCCCCTTGTTTCATCAGACCTGATACACAACTCCAACTCAGCAATAATAGATGGAACCTCAACGATGGCCATAGGAAACCTAGTCAAAGTCCTCGCATGGTACGACAACGAATGGGGCTACTCTGTTAAGATGTCGCGGATGATCGAAAAAATCTGTAAAATGGCCAAATAAACGGCAAAACACACAAATCTCAAATCCAACCCTTTTTCCTTTTTTTAAGAGGTGACAAAATGCCAAAATTCTTAACCATAGACGACTTCGATCTAAAAAATAAAACAGTCCTACTTAGGGTAGATTTTAACTCGCCAGTCGACCCAAAAACCAAAAAAGTCCTCGATGACACAAGAATCCGCGCTCACGCAGATGCAACCATCAAAGAGCTGGTTCAGAAAGGCGCAAAAACCGTTGTTTTAGCCCATCAGGGAAGACCTGGAGAAGCAGACTTCATTCCCCTTAATCAACATGCCGAGCTCCTCGGTAAAGCGTTAGGTAAGCCCGTGAAATATGTTGATGATGTTTTGGGAGAAAAGGCTCAAAAAGCCATCAGAGAGTTGAAGAGCGGCGAAGTTCTGGTTTTAGGAAATGTTCGAAGTGTCCCCTATGAACAGAATAAGGGGACGCCTGAAGAGCACGCTAAAACCGAGTTCGTGAAGAACCTGGCTCCATTGGCGGACGTTTTCATTAATGATGCCTTTGCTGCGGCTCACAGAGCTCACGTCTCAATCGTTGGTTTCACAGCTGTTTTGCCCAGTGCTGCCGGAAGAATAATGGAGCGAGAACTCAAGGCTCTTGGAAAGGTTCTGGAGGCTCCTGAAAAGCCTTCTGTCTTCGTTATCGGTGGAGCAAAGGGCGACGACTCGTTGGATATATCACAGTATGTGCTGAAGAACAGCATAGCTGACTACGTATTAACTGGCGGGGTGATAGGTCATATCTTTCTTGTGGCAAAGGGTGTAGACCTAGGCAAACCAAACATGAAGTTCTTGGAAAAGAAGGATCTGATGGGTTTAGTTCCGGGCATAAAGGAGCTAATGAAAGAATACCCTAAAGCGATAGTAGTTCCCGTGGACCTAGCCATGGAAGTGAACCATAAGAGAAAAGAGATAACTCTTGACGAGCTTCCCACAAACTATCCCATCTTTGACATCGGAACAAAAACAGGCAAGAAATTCAGTGAGATGATCCTGAAAGCCAAAACCATTGTGGTCAGTGGTCCTGTGGGTGTCTTCGAAAACCCAGAGTTCAAAGCTGGGTCTCAAATGGTTCTTGAGGCGGTAGCGGCTTCTGAAGGTTTCTCTCTGGTTGGCGGAGGACACACAGTTGCTGCCGTGGAAAAATTGGGGCTGGCTGACAAAATGTCCTATGTTAGCACGGCAGGAGGCGCCTTGATAGAGTTTCTAATGGGGAAGCAGCTGCCTGGAGTTGTTGCTCTGGAGAAGGCAGCCGCCAGAACCTAATCTCCCACCTTTTTTTGTGCCAGTTTTGTCCTCAGATAGTTTTGTATTAGCAAAACATATCTAACCCTCATCCAAAGATTATTCGGGTTTATCCAAGTGATTGTTGACCTCATAGTCCAAGTCTTAATCTTTGCTGCCTCTTTGGTTGTTTTGGCTTTAGCTAGCCATTACACTATAAGGGCTGTAGAGAAACTGATCGAGTTCACGGGCTTAAGCGAGGTCTCGGTAGGATTTATAGTTCTCTCAGTATTGACCTCGACACCGGAGTTAACTGTAGCCATTTTCTCCGTTATTCAAGGACAACCTGGAATAAGTATTGGAGATATTCTTGGCTCCAACGTATTTAATATTGGAGCAGTTTTTGGAATATTGGGGATGTTGGGGTTCCTCAAAACATGTTGCACAGACCTTTTGGTAGACCTCACTGACATTCTTTTCATCACGTCGTTGATTCCGCTTCTTCTTGTGATATTCCATGTAGCAAGCCCTCTAGTGGGCATCCTTCTTTTGGGAACTTTTGTGGTGAACACCTATTTATTGGCAAAAAAGAGGACACCCGTAGTTGCCGCCAATGGTTCTGAAGCTCCTAAAAAAGTAAGCAAGATAAAGGTTTTAGGTTTGTTACTCCTCAGCTTAGCAGCTGTCCTCGTATCTGCCCGTCTCGTCGTTTCATCGGGAATCGAAATTGCCATCATGTTCGGTGCCCCGCCAATCCTGTTTGGAGCAAAGGTTATTGCTATAGGCACATCTCTTCCAGAACTTACTACAGATTTTGTAGCTGTCCGACGAGGTCATGTTCATCTGGCAATCGGAGGCATCATTGGTTCTAACCTTACGAATCTGACTCTCGTCTTGGGGCTGGTCCTTCTCACTTCCCCCTTCGCAGTAAACATGGCGATTTTCACGGAAATTCTTCCCTTCTTGCTGATAACAACCGTCATTTTCTGGCGTTTTCTCACACGAGGCGGCATCTCCAAAATCGGCGGCATAGTTTTGATAATGACATACATCCTGTTTCAAGCCCTAATCCAACCAGTTTGAAATCAACTCTTGCTATGGCATTGCCAAAAGTTATATATAGCAACACACAAGCGAACCTATTCGCTAGTTTGAATTGAAGAATGTTGTTTGAAAAGACTTCTTCCAAGGAGAAATACCTAACATGCCCATGCCCTTCGCAGTGATTACCGCTACCGGAAAAGACAAACCCGGTTTAACAGCTGAGATAACAGAATTAATCGCCAAAGCAAAAGGCAACATCGTTGACATAGAAGCCTTCAGCATGAGGGGTCTCTTCGCCATCTTCATGATCGTAGACTGCCGCTCCACATCGATTCCCTTCAAGAGCCTTAAAACCCAGCTTCTGAACCTCGGAGAAAAGATTGGCTTAGACGTCAACATAGACCCCCTCGCATCTGGACGACGAAAGATCGGCAAAAAACTCGTACTCTTAACAACCCTTGGAAAGGACAGACCAGGCATCGTGGCAAAAGTTTCACGGTTTCTTTCTCAGAACAGCGCAAACATAGAACGGATACGGATGATTGCCTATGGTGAATTGAACGCCATGGAGATTCTCATTGACATCAACGATATCACACTTCCCATCGAAGACTTCAAAGAAGCCCTGAACAGAGCGTGCAAAGCGGTGGGACAGGACGTTGTTTTCCAGAAGGACACGGTTTTCCGGAGACCCAAGAGGCTGATAGTCTTTGACGTAGACGGCACATTAATCGACGCCGAGATGATCGACGAGCTGGCAAAGGCTGCTGGAGTCGGCGGAAAAGTCAGCGAGATCACATCAAGAGCCATGAATGGAGAGATTGAATTTAAAGAAGCCCTCAAAGAGAGAGTGCGGCTTCTCAGGGGCTTAGATGCTAGCGTCCTCGAATCTATAGTTGAAAACTTGGGTGTTACTCCCGGAGCTGAGGAACTGATAACCGCCCTAAAAGCCCTAGGCTACAAAATAGCCCTTATTTCTGG
>CAYQMM010000014.1:0-35251 GCA_964418675.1 uncultured Candidatus Bathyarchaeia archaeon | reverse complement strand
AGGTCCTCATCTTTGTCGCCGCAACCGGAGGTCAAACCCATCATCCAGGGGCGTTAGACGCCTTAAACGTCGGGGTTGAAGCCGCCTAAGGTCACGGCTATGGCATTCATTTCGCCAAGATTGTATCTGTGGCGATCTTGCAAGTACTCATGTTTCTCCACGACCTAATTAAGCTTTCTGAGGCATGATAACAGGGAAACATCTGATTCTTGCTTTCCAAAAATGGCTTATTTCTTGGCGTCAGTTTTTTGTGGTGGGTAGGTTGATGGTGGATTTTTATGTTTGCTACTGATTTGGGGGTCAGAAAGTTTAATGGTGAAAAAATTGATACTTGAGGAGGCTAAAGGTGGGGTTTGTTGAGCGAAGTTGTTCTTTTGGCTTGCAAAGAGTTAATCGACGACGCCAAACTGGGGTGCGCAGATTTGGTTTTCAAAGATATATGTCTCGAGATTCTAGCTAAGGCACGTTTAGTTCTTGATAACGACGAATTTGAAGAGCTGAAATCTTTTGCGGCTGAAAGAATAAAAGAAGGCATGATTCCCGGTTCGGGAAGAAGAGCTAGGATTCGCTGAAGGCTTCTTTCTCTTTCGTATTGGTTAGCTAATTGCAGGGTCAAAAAAGCTAAGTCTCGGCAGAATGAATAGATGCATGAGATGGATGCACATTGGCTTCATTAGATTATGAAATCAGTCTTCTCTCCAAGTTGGTGGAGGTAAACACTGAATCAATATCGAAGAAGGGATACCGTGAATGCGCTTCGATAATCGTTAAGGAAGCGAAAAATAACTCTCTGGAATGGGAGATAGTTGACGGAGAAGAGGGCGCCAAGGATGGTTTTTCGCGTCCAAATGTTATTGTGTCTCTTGATTCGGGTTCAGATACAACTTTGCTTCTTGAGTCCCACTTCGACATTGTTCCGCCGGGAACCAACTGGACAGTTCCCCCCTTCAAACTGACGGTAAAGGACGGAAAAGCCTATGGAAGAGGCACAGCAGACAACAAATCAGGAATTGCGGCTGTCATGGGAGCCCTGAGGCAGCTGAAGAACGAAGAGTTGGATATTAACCTCAAACTTGTTGCTGGGGTGGATGAAGAGATAGGGGGAAGATACGGCGTTGACTACGTAATGAGCGACAGGGGACTTAGGGGAGACGCCGCATTGGTGGTTGATGCTGGACCGGAGAACCTCTTCTTAGGAGCCAGCGGAATCATCTGGGGAAAAATAATGGTTAAGGGGAGACAGGGACATGCGGGGTATCCATTCAAGGCTAGGAATGCTATCGATGAAGCGGGGAAATTGCTCGCCGAATTTGAAAGTTACAGAAAAATGGTCGAGGCAAAAGAGTCCGCACTCCATGCTCCACCGAGGGCGCCGAGAAAGTTCGTTTGGGGAAGATATTCAGTAACGATGATAAAGGCAGGAGAAAAGGAAAATGTGATACCTGGCACGTGCGAGGTTCGCTTTGATCGTAGACTCCTTCCCGAGGAACCCCTAGAAGAGGCTGAGAGAGAATTGAAGGATTTTTTTCAGAAGGCGGTTGAGGAGACTGGCGTTGAAGCGTCCTTGGAGCTTATGAACAGGCAGCAGGGCTACCATACACCCAAGGATTTGGTTTTTGTGCAGACAGTTTCTGAAAACATAAAGAAGACAATAGGCGAGAGTTTACCTTTTGCTGCGGAACTTGGGGGGAACGATGGAAGCTTTTTTGCCAAGAATAGAATACCTGTGGTGTGCCATGGAACAATCAGAGCTGACACACGCTATCATGGAGTAGATGAATTCGTTCATCTCCAAGACTTGAAGAATACACGAGACCTAATAATTAACCTAGGAAAGGTTCCAAGAGAAAAAATAGGGAAAAATGACGATTGATTTGGTGTAAAATTTTACATCATGCACAAAAAGCACTAGAGGTAATGTCGTCTATATGAACTTCAAGATCTTAAGAATTGGTGAGGTGGGGAGTAGTTTAATTGCGTGCAATTACAGACAAACAGCTCCGCTAACCCTTTGCTCGTTTGTAGAATTCATACGTTATGGCTTTATGGTTGATTTTAAGTTGTTGCTGTCTTTTGTTCACCTTTTGCTTTACCTTTAGGTAGTTCTTTGAAGCCGTACATGCCCATTGGTGGCCATCCTGCCTCAGGCATTACCGATGGAATCAGCATTATTGTGTTCGTGCCTGATTGCTGACCTAGTTCGTACAGTATGTTCATCCAACGCAGTCTTAAGCCTTCACTACTTTTCTCGTACATGCTCGCAGCTTCTATCATCTTTTTGGAAGCTTCAAATTCTGCTGTAGCCAGCGTCACTCTTGCGATTCTTTCTCTTTCCGCTTGTGCTTGTCTAGACATAGCATCTTGCAGGGCTGTTGGGATTATAACATCTCTTACCTCAACGGATGTGACTTTTATTCCCCAAGCTTCAGTTTTCTCATCAATGATCTCGCGTAAGTGGTTTCCAACTTTTTCTCGTTCAGCAAGTAACTCATTGAGATCCACTTTGCCTATTACCTCCCTGAGTGTTGTCTGTGAGGCTAATTGGGTAGCCTGAAAATAGTTTTCAACGGACAAAATTGCTTTCTCTATTTCTACAGGTCTCATGTACAAAACAGAATCCACGTTTACGGGAACGTTATCTTTTGTCAATGTCGATTCTGTTCTGAATTCGATTGTGTCTAGTCGCGTTGAAATTTTTATTGGCGCTCTGTCAATGAACGGGATAAGATAGGTTACCCCGGGTCCTCTCAAACCTACGTAACGTCCAAGCCTCAAGACAGGTATTCTTTCCCATTCTTTTAGAACTCTCAATCCGCTAAGGATTATCAGTGCTACTATGAGTATTATGAATGCACCAGCAATAGTTACAACGTCAAACATTATTTCACCTCCCTTTACCATTTTCTTTCAAGCGGTTAAGCCTTTCTTTTGGCAGGTCTAACTATGAGAAAGAGACCTTCCATGTCAACAACTTCCACGTCTTCACCTTTGTTTATCCACTCATCCTTAGCTTTAGCTTGCCAAAATTCACCTACAACTCGAATGTCACCTTTCGGTTTAAGGTCCATTACCGCAATGCCTTTAGCGCCAATCAATGCTTCTTTGCCTGTTCTAACTTTGGAAAGTCTTGCCTTGGTTGCTTTGTAAACGATGAAGGAGAAAAGAGATGCCATAGCAGCAGCCGCTACTACAAGTACCACTTGTATCTGCTGGATAGCTCCAGAATAAATAAGCCATTGGGGAGATGGAAATAGAAGCAAACTTGCGATAACCATGCAGATTGCCCCGCTTAAAGCTAATACACCTATATGTGTTTTCAGCTCTGCAATAATCAAGATTGCGCCTAGTGCAAACAATATGACGGCACCCAACGATGTTCCTACAACTCCAAAGGCGATTAAAGCTAAAATAAGGCACACAGAGCCTGTGATTTCAGCACCATAGCCAGGTGTTTTAATTCCTATAAAAAGCAGGAATATGCCTACTATTAACAATAACGAACTGACAAGCGGGTTCAGGAGAATGCTGAATAAAACTGTCTGAATTCCTGGCGTGTAATCAACTATGTTTGCTTCGCTAATGTTGCTGAAAGACACTCGATAAGAATAGTTTTGAGCGTTATCATTTGGAACCAGCTTCCATACGTTAGAACCAGATGTTTCCTCAAATTGAACAAGCGTGAAATCTTCTAGCTTCTTAAGCAATGTGGGGATGTCAGCTGCTACAAGTTCAATGACATGATATTGAAGAGCCGCCTCTGAGCCCAAATTAGCGTTTTCAGTAATGAATAGGTTCGCCATAGTTTCATTTCTATTATGCAATGAAGCATGGTTTTCCATTAATGCCACCAACGCATTCACATATTTCGATTGACTAATTGGCTCTCCAGTTGACAAAACTGGCTGACATGACCCTATTGTTGTCCCAGATGCCATTGCAGCAATATGAGAAGCCATTAAAACGTAAGTTCCCCCGCTCCAAGCCGTCACTCCAGATGGATAGACAAAACAGCAAATTGTGATGTTGGAGTTGTCAAAGAGATTCATTATGTTTTTTACAGCGTCTACTTCCCCTCCTGGAGTGTTCAGCGTTACAACTATTAAGCGGGTGTGTTGAGCCTCAGCCAACTTCAAAGCATCATTCACCATGGTTGTGGTTGCCACGGTTATTTCGCCGTTTATGTTGACCTTTAGAATGACATTGGTATCATCTGAACTGTAACCTAAATTGCTGCTCAATCCTATGAGAATAAACACAGTTAATATTACAGTTAATTTTTTCAACAAGGTCGATGCCTTTCGATTCTAGTTATAACCTTAGAAAGAAATAAACTCACCGCCACCGGAACGTTCTTAGCACCTAAAGACAGTTACAGAAAAACTCCAGCTCCCTGAATCCATGACTGTTTGTAGATACCAATTTTGAAAAAAATTTAAATTTCTTTTCCTGAATCAACTAGCAAAAAATAGAAGTGATATGAATTTGGGCAGAAAGAAGGAGCAGAGAAGGCAGCTGTTCATCAATTTCCAGTTAATATTAGGAGTTGAATGAATTGGAGTCTCTTGAAGGACCTAAAAGAGCGCAAGTTTCGACAGTTCTAATAGTAACAGTTATTTTGATTAGCCTGTTCGCAGGAGCAATAGCTGGTTACTATCTAAGTTACCTACCCCTTTCAACTAAAATCGATAATCTAGAAAGTCAGCTGTCAACTCTAAACCAGCAAATCGATAGCCTACAGACGGCATCCATTGTGCCCTCCACCCAAGGAGAGAACGTTTCCCTTCCCAAGTTGTTTAACCAGGTTAGGCAATCCGTTGTAGTAGTTGAGGGGCTGATACAGCACCATGACTTTTTTGGAAGAGTTTATTACACTCAAGTCCAAGGTTCAGGGTTCATCTACGACTTTGCTGGACAGCTAGTGGTCCTCACCAATTACCATGTAGTTGCTGACACAACAAGCATCAACGTAACATTCATAAACGAGAAAGAATACTCGGCCTCAATTCTGGGGTCAAACCCAAACGCTGACCTTGCGATTCTCTCTACAGATGCCCCAGAGGACGAGTATGAACCCCTTGAAATCGTTAGCTCTTCAACTTTAAGCGTTGGCGATTCGGTGATAGTTGTAGGTACTCCTTATGGACTTGAAGGCTCAATGAGTGTGGGAATAGTCAGCGCCTTGAATCGAACACTAACAACCGATGATTATTCCATAGGGAACGTAATCCAGACAACAGCACCATTAAACCCAGGCAATTCAGGAGGACCCCTGCTGAATTACCAAGGTCAAGTGGTTGGCATAGTTACTGCAATAGTTCAGGAGTCCCAAGGAATAGGACTCGCAATCCCTTCAGACACAATCTTAGAAAACATCGAAGAAATAATCAAAAGCTAAAAACAAAATCCGAAACTTACCCACCGCAATTCTCGGAACTTAAGATTTAAGTTCCAAAAACTAGGCTGAACTAGCATGTTAGGTGGAGGACTGCCACAGCCTTTCTTGATTCAGTTAGATGGTTGAAGGTTCTGCAGGCTTCAGCTGTCTTCTGAATAATGAGTTCTATTCCTTCAGATTCAACATGTTTTCTGGTTTCAGGGGGAACCGTCATCTCTCCGTAGTAGCCTGCGCCCACCACCAGCACCTCCGGTTTTGCCTCCAGAGCCTCCTTCAAGTCCGCTATATGAAGGCGGTGCCCCTCTTTCCTCCACCAACCAGCCTTGACACTGTCAGGAAAGACTATGAGGTCTCTGCTGTAGCGTTTCCCATCGATTATTATTCGACCAAAATCGTAGGATTCAATCATCAGTTTCCCCCATGAAAGCTATTCAATCAACCCTTTTTGAGTCTTACGTGCAATTCTTTGCCCTTTTACTTTCGCTCTGCTCTCCCCTCAGTAGAATGTCGTTGAATCGCGGATTTTAAATGTTCATCCAACCATCAGGTGATTTAGACCCTATATGAAAAGCCCAAGAAGTAAACTGGTTGAAAACTGCAAAAATCCTTGGAACGGAGAATGCAAGAACACGGATATTGAAGTTTACATCTATTACAGAAACAGACGCCTCCCCATATGCAGAGACTGCTGGAGCAACATTGCTGAAGATGATATTGAATGGTAAAAAAAAGGCTAGCTCAGTCTGTGGTGTTTTATATTATGCAGAATGGCTGCCCTCCTAACTTACCCATGAACTTATATCCCACCTCATAAAATTGATGAGAAAGAGGATGAGACCAGATGAAAGAATGCCCCATGGGCTGCAGCCACCAAACATTCCCGGACCACTACGAGTTCTGTCCTTACTGCGGCACCAAGCTTGTCATGGCAAAATAGAGATGAAATCAGCATTCCTAAGTTGAATTTGCAATTCATAACTCATATAACAGAGAGTATAACGAAGGGGGGAAACGGAGAATCCATACCAAGGGTAAAAAGAATGGGAGAGTGCCCATCATTCAAAAGGTAAGGAGTGAAAGAATGCAGAGGTCCAAGCTGGAGATATGCAATGAAATTCTTTGGACCTTGGCTTCTCATGGTCCCATGAAGTTGACCCAGCTGACGACAAAGATTGAATTAAGCAAAACCCGTCTGGAAAGGCACATGAGACTACTGAAGAACCGAGACCTCGTTGAGAGACAAAGATTGGGCGCAGACGAAATATTCTATGTTACGACTGAAAGAGGACTAAAAGTCCTTAAAATCATGGGTCCCATAATGGAAGAGGCACGCAAAATTCAGGCACTACAATTTTAAGTGCACCTTCAAGGGCGGTTTATTCAGATCACGGGATAATCCAGTGGAAAGAATTTATAGAAATGGCGGGTCCGCGGGGATTTGAACCCCGGAACTCCGGCTCCGCAGGCCAGCGTCCTAATCCAGACTAGACCACGGACCCACCGACTAGATTATGACCTTCGGAGCACACAGGAAAAATTGTCTCTACACTAATAAAGCTTAGGAACCAAGACTTGGTCTACGGAACATCCAGAAATGTATCTTTCCAACAAAAGTTCTTGACATTTGATTCAAAATATTTTAGGAATAAAATTACCAAAAGAAACTAGCTTACGAACAAAATACTGAAAAACAGTATCTTTTAAGGATAAAATCCTAGGTTTCGAAGCTCATTTCTAACAGCTGTCAACACGAAACTAGACCGTGACCTGAACCCATGTTTCCCGCTATCAACCACCCGATCTATGGTTTCAACGATTTCTTCGGGGAGGGCTACGTTTTTCCACCCTTTTCTAACCATAAGAATCACATAATACTAAAGGCGTCAACAAAGCTTATATTTTATTATGCACCTATCTGAATCCGATGCAGAACCCATTGAGAACGGGGGGACGGGGTCATGAATCAAAAATCTATTCTTGAAGATACGTCTACAGTTGTAGGTTCAACAAGAATAAACGAGAGGAAAGACTTCATCAACCTATACATCAATGATGGGAAAATCTACAAGGTTTCAATAGCCTCATTGGAAGAACTGATTAAGGGTAAGAAACGATTCATCGAAGTACTTGGCTAACGCTGGGCTTCGAAACTAACCTTTAATTCCAAATAAACTCTCAACTTGTAAGAGCCTAACAGCTATTGCTAACGAAAATAGTGAACAACCCAAATAGTTTCAGAAAAAAATTGTAACCTAAGGACCCAAAAACCTTGTTGCAGGTCTCTTCTGATGAGAAGAGTGTTAACCCGCTAATAAGTTTTTGAGAGCAGTCTTCTTTCAGCTAATGTGAGAGATTTTTTGGGAGAATCATATTATATGGGGATGTTTATATCTGGTTTTGGCGAGTTTGATGTCTGATATTTCTTCCTCTGATTTAGCCGTAATCGAGTCCCAGTTGAAGGGCAAAACTCTTCAGATATATTGGTATCTGCTGAGGGCACCCAGTTCCAGCGTGGGAGTCCGGGAGGTTCAGCGGTCCCTAGGTCTCTCCAGTCCAAGCGTAGCCGCTCACCACCTGGATAAACTGTTGTCCCTTGGTTTGGTAGAAAAGACCCTGAGAGGAGAATATTATCTGTCTCAAGAAGTTAAGGTTGGTCTCCTGAGGTTCTTCACTAGGATGGGACGGTTCCTTGTTCCTCGCTATCTCTTCTACTCTCTTTGGCTCTCCACAATGTTTGTCATATACGTAGTCTTATACCAGCCGGATGGTTCAGTTCACAATATTGCAGCCCTCCTTTTCGGCATTATCGCTAACTTCATTCTGTGGCTTGAAACGGTGAGGCTCTGGAGAGAAAAGCCCTTCTGAAAACTCTACTTGAACGATGAAAAATCAGAGTAGAATCATAAACCATCAACGACAAAACATACATGCAATAATACGGCTTGGCGCCACACACTGAATGTCTTGTTATTGAACAACCATCAGCGTTAAGGTAGAGAGGACATCGTCTTGGCTTCGGATTTTCGTGATTATTCCCTTGAGTTCGCTGGATTTTAAGGTCTTAACCTTTGCACAGATATCGTAGATTCCATAAACCATGTAAGCCTCTTCTACCCCATCAATTTTTTTAATTTCCTCTAGAACGCTTTCCATGCGACCCGTTTCAGTATTTAGCAAAACATAAACCAAAGACATGAAACCAGCCCAAATATACGCATAACAGAAGTTATATAAAAAGTGCGATATCTAAGGACGTTTTCGGTAATTTTTTATAGGAGAAACGAGATGAGATGGAAGGCTTTTAGCATTGGACAATCCGCATCCAAGACTAAACGAAGATGTTTGAAGGGGAAAACGTGAATGAGAAAGAGCATAACCCAAAAGATATTGGAAGCGCACCTCGTAGAGGGAAAATTTGAACAAGGCAAAGAAATCGCAATTAAAATAGATCAAACTTTGACCCAGGACGCAACTGGAACCATGGCCTATCTGCAATTTGAGGCAATGGGAGTGCCAAAGGTCAAAACTGAACTTTCAGTAAGCTACATAGACCACAACACAATCCAAGTGGGATTTGAGAATGCAGATGACCAACACTATCTCCAATCAATCGCAGCCAAATATGGCATCTTATTGTCAAGAGCTGGAAACGGCATCTGCCATCAAGTACACCTTGAGCGGTTTGGAAAACCCGGAAAAACACTGTTAGGATCTGACAGCCACACACCAACCGCAGGCGGATTGGGGATGATTGGTATTGGAGCTGGAGGATTGGATGTCGCCGTTGCCATGGGAGGTGAACCCTTCTATCTTACGTGCCCAAAGGTAACCAAAATAAATTTGAAGGGAAAACTGAGACCGTGGGTTTCTGCAAAGGATGTGGTTCTGAAGGTTCTGGAGGTTTTCACCACAAAAGGTAATGTTGGTCACGTGTTTGAGTATGGTGGTGAGGGAGCGAAGACGCTTTCGGTTCCTGAGAGAGCAACCATAACAAATATGGGCGCAGAATGTGGAGTCACCACCTCCGTGTTTCCATCTGACGAAATTACAAGTCAGTTTCTGAAAGCTCAGGGCAGAGAAGAGGATTGGGGTGAAGTCAAAGCTGACGAAGATGCAGAGTACGACAGGGTAGTTGACATTGACCTGAGCGAGATAGTTCCCCTAGTGGCTTTTCCCCATAGCCCCGGAAACATAAAGACAGTGAAAGAGTTACGTGGAATGAAAGTAAATCAGGTATGTATTGGAAGCTGCACAAACTCTTCATATAAAGACCTGATGACTGTTGCAAAAATCTTGAAAGGAAAAAAGGCTCATCCGTCCGTCAGCTTTGTTATTTCTCCGGGTTCAAAACAGGTAATTGAGAACCTTGCTAGGGAAGGCGTGCTAGCAGACCTGTATTCCACTGGAGCCAGAATCACAGAGCCCGTCTGCGGATTCTGCATTGGAAACAGCCAGTCGCCTCAAACAGATGCGGTGTCAATCCGCACATCCAATAGGAATTTCTTTGGTCGCTCTGGAACAAAAAGTGCGAATCTATACTTGACAAGCCCTGAAACAGCTGCTGCGGCAGTCATTGCAGGGGAGATGACGGACCCGAGAGACTTAGGAATGGATTATCCACGGGTGGAGATGCCTGAACGATTCTATATAGATGACAGCATGATTCTTTTCCCCTCGGACACGCCAGAGCAGGTTCAGATATACCGGGGTCCAAACATTGGAGAACCACCCTCTAATCCTCCCATGCCAACCAGCATCTCTGGAGTCGTCACCATCAAGGTGGGTGACAAAATCACCACAGACCACATCATCCCAGCTGGGAGCAGGATGAAATACCGGTCTAACGTGCCCAAGTACTCCGAGTTCGTGTTTGAGATAGTGGATGACACATTCTACAAAAGAGCCGTGGAAAACAGAGATAAAGGAAAACACAACATCATCGTAGGCGGGCTAAGCTATGGTCAGGGCTCCTCAAGGGAGCACGCAGCCTTATGCCCAATGTTTCTAGGAGTAAAGGCGGTCATCGCAAAATCTTTTGAGAGAATACATTCAGCAAATTTAATAAACTTCGGAATTATCCCCTTAACCTTCAAAAAAGAAACTGATTACGACGAAATAGATTCTGGAGATGAAATCCAGATTCTCAACATTAGGAAAGTAATATCAGAAAATAAGCCGCTGATAGTAAAAAATCTTACAAAAAACAGAGATTTCGAAGTAAACTACGACCTATCAGAAAGACAGCGGAACATCCTCCTTGCAGGCGGAATGCTTTCCTACATCAAAAACAAATAGACATGCTTAACGGAATTAACTGGAGGCAGAGAAAATGGCTCAAAGAGGCATACGGGAATATCATGGAAAAAAGATGATGGCAAAATACTGGTCTGAATACTTCAAAGACCTTAAGCAATATGACGGAAAAGTAGCGTTAATTGATCCAAAGACAACACTGGAGGAACTTGCCAAACAAAATCCTTGGTTAAAAAAAGAAAAATTGGTGGTCAAGCCGGATCAATTAATTGGAAAAAGAGGGAAACATAACCTCATACTTCTTAACGCCACCTTTGAAGAGGCAGAGAAGTGGATAAATGAGCGAATGAACCGGGAAATTACGATAGGAAAAGTAACGGATAAGCTCTCCCATTTTCTAATCGAACCCTTCGTTCCCCATGACAAAAACAAGGAATATTACGTCGCCATAACCTCCAACAGAGAAGGAGATGCCATCCACTTCTCAGCACATGGAGGAGTAGACATCGAAGAAGTTTGGGACACTGTCGTAACCATACAGGTTCCGATCCTCTCCAACATTGACAACATCAAAATAAAGGAAAAACTGCCCATGAACCTTCCTGAAGAAGAAAAGGACATGGTCACCCACTTCATCAAGGGGCTGTTCAAGTTTTACGCTGACCTCGGCTACGCCTATCTCGAAATAAACCCCATAACAATAACCAAAGGAGGCTTCATACCGTTAGACACAGTTGCACGCCTCGATGACACAGCCCAATTCGTATGCGGAAGGAAATGGGGAGACATAGAATTCCCAGCGCCTTTTGGACGAGGACTAACCAAAGAAGAAAAAAGGATAAAGGAACTGGATGAAAAAAGCGGTGCTTCTTTGAAACTGACCGTACTGAATCCGAAAGGCAGAGTATGGATGATGGTTGCCGGCGGCGGCGCCAGCGTTGTTTACACAGACACCGTTTTCGACCTAGGCTTCAAAGATGAACTCTCCAATTATGGAGAATACAGCGGGAATCCATCCAAAGACGAGACATACCAATACGCCAAGACAATCCTTGACCTCATGACGAGAGAAAAAAATCCGAAAGGAAAAATCCTGCTCATTGGAGGCGGCATCGCAAACTTCACCGATGTTGCCCAGACCTTCACAGGCATAATAGAAGCCTTGAAGGAATACAGGCAAAAACTCATCGACAACAAAGTTAAGATTTATGTCCGCAGAGGTGGACCAAACTACCAAGTGGGACTAGAAAACATGAAAGAACTTGGCAAAACCCTCGGCGTACCCATCGAAGTTTTTGGACCTGAAGCACACATGACATCAATAGTCCCAATGGCACTTACAGAAAAAGCGGGCGCAAGATAACATGATGGCAGATTATAAATTATTTGACAAAAACACTCAGGCAATCATCTTTGGATGCCAAGAAAGAGCTATCCAAAGGATGCTTGACTTTGACTATGCATGTGGAAGGGAGACTCCCAGCATTGCAGCAATTGTTAATCCAACAACCACTGGATTTCACAAATGTTTCTGGGGACCCGAAGAAATCATTTTACCAATATACACAACAATCGAAGAAGCAGCCCAAAACCATCCCCAAGCTGATGTGATGATTAATTTCGCGTCCTTCAGATCGGCATATCCCAGAACAAAGGAAGCCCTTGAAATTGAATCTATACGCACGGTTGCTATCATTGCCGAAGGAATCCCTGAAAGATACACAAAAGAGCTGGTTACAATTGCGAAACAGAAAGGAAAGTGGTTAATTGGTCCCGCAACAGTTGGCGCAATCAAGGGAGGAGCCTTCAAAATAGGAAACACTGGCGGCATGATCGACAACATCATAGCATCCAGATTGCACCGACCAGGAAGCGTCGCCTTTGTATCAAAATCAGGGGGACTCCTTAACGAATTAAATAACATCGTTTCCCGAAACAGCGACGGTGTCTACGAAGGCATAGCCATCGGCGGAGACCTTTATCCAGGCAGCACCTTCATCGACCACATAATGAGATATGAAAAAGACCCAGACGTAGCTGTGATGGTTCTCCTCGGCGAGGTGGGAGGCAGAGACGAGTATGACGTTGTAGACGCACTGAAAAAGGGAAAAATCACAAAGCCGCTGGTGGCATGGTGCATTGGAACATGCTCCAAAATGTTCCCAACCGGTGTACAATTTGGTCATGCTGGGGCAAAAGCAAGAACTGATTTAGAAACGGCTGACGCAAAAAATGAGGCTTTGAAAGAAGCAGGCGCCATCGTTCCAGATTCCTTCGATGACCTTGGCGAAAAAATAAAACAAACATTTGAAAAACTGGTGAAAGAGGGAAAAGTAAAGCCAAAACCCGATAAGGTGCCACGGGCAATTCCCATGGATTTCAACAAGGCTCTTGCCGAGGGAAAAATAAGGGTGCCAACCAACTTCATCTGCACAATCACCGATGAGAGGGGAGACCAACCCATGTATGCGGGTATACCATTAACTGAGGTTATCCAAGATGGATATGGAATTGGCGGAGTCATCGGTCTTCTCTGGTTCAAGAAAAAATTTCCAAAATGGGCTAGATGCTTTATTGAACTGATTTTGCAGATAGTAGCCGATCACGGTCCCGCAGTCTCAGGCGCCCACAACTCCATCATAGCCGCAAGAGGGGGAAAAGACCTCATATCCTCCTTAGTAAGCGGTCTTCTAACAATTGGTCCACGATTTGGAGGAGCTATTGACGGAGCAGCCTATTGGTTCAAAAAGTTTCATGATGAGAATAAAGGTCCAGATGTGATGGTTGGTGAGATGAAGGCAATGAACATTCTAATTCCCGGAATCGGCCATCGAGTCAAGTCGGTGATAAACCCAGATAAAAGAGTAGAGATGCTTAAAGAATACGCAAAAAAGAATTTCCCAAAAACCGAATACTTGGACTACGCCCTGAAGGTTGAGAAAGTAACCACTGCAAAGAGAGACAACCTCATTTTAAACGTGGATGGATGCGTAGGAATTCTTTTCCTTGACCTGCTAAACAGCCTAGGGTTCTCAAAGAAGGAAATCAGCGACATCATAGAAACCGGAGCGTTAAACGGGCTGTTTGTACTCGGGCGCAGTATTGGATTTATGGGTCATATTCTGGATCAAAAACGCCTCAAAACAGGGCTGTACAGGCACCCCTGGCATGACATACTTTATCTATCGCCTAAGAAAGAAGAATTAGAAGACGAAGCAAAAAGATGGAAAGATTCGAAATGAGCAAAGAAATTGAAGAAGCAAAGGAACATTTTGGGAAATTGCTGGAAGAACAGCTTGAAAGAGTCGAACGTATGAAAAAAGCAGAGGAATGGATAGACTATACCCAACTGAAACCAATAATAATAGGAATCATTGGGGGAGATGGAATTGGTCCCTATATTGCCAAGGAAGCTAAACGTGTTCTAGAGTTTCTGCTGAGAAAAGAGCTGGAAAATGGGAAGGCTAAATTCAAAGTCATCGAGGGATTAACCATTGAGAACCGCGCCAAGGTCATGAAGGCAATCCCCGATGATATTTTGGAAGAGATCAAAAAATGCCACGTTATCCTAAAAGCTCCACTGCACACTCCTAAGAAGGGGGACCCATGGCCGAACATTGAGAGCGCAAACATCGAAATGCGGCGACAGCTTGACCTGTTTGCAAACGTAAGACCGGTAAAAGTCCCCAAGGAAGGGATAGACTGGATATTCTTCAGGGAGAATACAGAGGGAGCATACATACTTGGGGGAAAGGGCATAAACGTCACTGGAGACCTTGCCGTTGACTTTAAAGTCATAACCACCCAAGGTTCTGAAAGAATTATCCGAATGGCATTCAATTATGCCAAGAGAAACAAAATTAACAAGGTAACAGTTGTGACAAAGGCGAATGTCGTGAAAACAACCGACGGCAAATTCCTCAGCATGGCAGCACAGGTGGCAAAGGATTTTCCTGAAGTGGAGTGGGATGACTGGTTTATTGACATTATGACTGCCAAGCTTGTGGACCCAAAAAGGAGAACAGAATTCAGGGTGATAGTGCTGCCGAATCTTTATGGAGACATCCTAACTGATGAAGCAGCTGAATTTCAGGGAGGAGTTGGCACTGCTGGAAGCGCAAATATCGGCAAGAGATACGCGATGTTTGAAGCAATACATGGCACAGCCCCAAGAATGGTTGAAGAAGGACGAGCAAATTATGCTGACCCATCTAGCATGCTGAAAGCTACCGCTATGCTCTTGAATCACATCGGATTCCCTGATAAAGCTCGGAAGCTCGAGATGGCTCTTGACATCTGTGTCCAGTATGAGAAAAAATTGGAGATAACTGGAAGGTCGGATGGTGCTACTGGAGCAGAATTTGCAGACTACGTGATGAAGACAATCCAAGACCCAAATCTAGAAAGTAAGTGGCAAAGCTACCAATAGCAACCTTCCATTTTAATTACGCGCGTGCCCCAGCAATTTTGGTTGAAGATTGTTATCGGATAGGTGTTCTAATCTGTGGACTTAAAAGCGTGCCACATCTTATGTTCTAAATAGATAGAACATGAACAAGATATTAGCCTACACTGTAATCGCCATCTTGCTTGGCACAGTAACAATGGTTCTTCCCTATGCGCTACTCGGACCCAGCGACCACACTTCCCTAACTGAGGAGGGCGCAGTAATCCAGCCTTCACCAACCGCAACAGAACAGCCGTCTGCATCAACCGGACAGTACACTCTCGGATCAACTGAACAACCTACTGAAACTGAGCAGGAACGAGCCTATGCAGAAGGGGCAGATGTGGAAAGTGTTCCCTCTGAACCCGAGACTCAAGAATCCGAAACAGCAGTTCCAATGTCACCCCCATCAGCAGAACCCGAGGCAGCTCCCGAATCCGCATTGGGTGGAACAGACCTGATAACAGAGAGCCTTTCAACGCTGTCTTCAATTGGACTAATGATTATACCCAGTTTCCTGATTGCGCTGGGGGCTTTTATCTATCTCAAGAAACGGGGGGCTTAGTGTTCTATTTTTTGTACACCATGTTCTAAAACGTAGCATTAAGTGTCCACGTGAGATATTAAAAAGATAGTAAAGTGGTGAAATGATGAAAAAAACAACAATGTTTATCGTTACTTTCCTAGCAACAATTCTGATTGTATCTTTAGTACCAGTATACCTCTATCTTAATGCCCAAGTAGATCAAGGGTCAGTAAACCCTGAGGCTCCAAGCCCTATTGTGCTGAACAAGTTTTCTTCATATGAAGAACTGAAAGGTTATGTAGAAGAATCCCCCCAAGGCGGCTATTACACATTTGATGGACGAGGAATGGGAGTACTAGAAAGCGCCCCTGCTCCAATGTCACCTCCATCAGCCGAACCCGCGCCAGCCTCAGAATCCTCTGCAGAAGCTGCTGATGCCGGGTACTCGACCACGAATATCCAAGTTGCGGGAGTGGATGAAGCGGACATCATAAAGACCGATGGCGAATATATCTACATGATTTCAAACAACACCATAATCATTCTGAAGGCGTATCCAGCTGAAGAAGCCGAAGTTCTCTCAAGAATCAACTCCAACGGCACCATAAGGGGAATATTCATCAACGAGGACAAATTAGTCGTCTTTGAGGATGAATACGCGTTCTATACACTTTACGGAGAGGTTGCCCCCAGTATTGCCCCAGATTCTGAGCCATTTATGGCCACTTACGAGACGCCGAAAACATCCATCAAAGTTTACGATGTTTCAGACAGGGAAGACCCGGTCTTGACGAGAGACTTTGCCATTGACGGAAACTACTTCAACTCAAGAATGATTGGAGACTACGTCTACGCCATTACAAACCAGTATACCTACATGACCGAGAATGATGATGTTGTCCTCCCAAACCTTTATTCAGGCACCGAAACTGAAGAAATACCTGCCACGGATATTTTCTACTATAACGTTTCAGACTATTACTACACCTTCACTACCATAGTTGCCGTGAACGTTCAAGATGACGCAGAAGAACCAAACCATGAAACGGTTTTGCTGGGAAGCAGCCGCGCCATCTACGTATCACTGAACAGCATCTACTTAACTTTCCCCGAGTACCCAATGAATATGGATGAAACTGAGAGAACCGCCATCAACCGAGTTGGCATAGATGAAGAATCCATAACGTTTGAAGCAACAGGCGTAGTTCCCGGCTCTGTGCTTGACCAGTTCTCCATGAGCGAACACAACGGCTATTTCCGGATTGCAACAACTTCAGGTCATATATCTAGAACATTTGCACAAGCAACTTCCGAGAACCACCTTTACGTTCTCGACATGGACCTCAACGTTACCGGAAAACTGGAAGCCCTCGCTCCGGGAGAAGATATTCACTCAGTGAGATTCATGGGCGACAAAGGCTACATAGTGACCTTCAGAAAGATTGACCCCCTCTTCGTAATAGACCTGACGGACCCGACAGACCCAACGGTTCTCGGGCAACTCAAAGTGACAGGTTACTCAGACTACCTTCACCCCTACGATGAGAACCACCTTATCGGAATAGGAAAAGAAACCGAAGCTGCTGAAGACGGAGACTTCGCCTGGTATCAGGGAGTGAAGATATCCCTCTTCGACGTAAGTGATGTCTCGCATCCAGTGGAAATAGCCAAGTACGAGATAGGGGACAGGGGAACAGAGTCTCCAGTCCTAGATGACCATAAGGCTCTGCTCTTCGATAAATCGAGGAACCTTCTGGTGATACCTGTCTTGGTGGCGGAGATAGATGAAACGCAGTACGCTGGTGAGGTGCCTTCAAACGCTTATGGTGAATTCGTGTGGCAGGGCGCCTACGTCTTCGACATATCCTTGGATGGAATTGAGTACAGAGGCGGAATCACCCACTTGGATGACAACGCGGACCTATTGAAAAGCGGCTACTGGTTCTACTCCGAATACTCAGTGGAACGATCCCTCTACATCGACAGCGTGCTCTACACGATATCAGCTATGAAAGTAAAGATGAACAACCTAGAAACCTTAGCGGAAATCAACCAAGTAGAACTTTCCTAGCCTTCCTGCTGTGGTTTAAGGGCTTTGCGAGCAAAGGTGATGTAGCCGGTGTGCCCAGTCATCAAGGTTTGGGGGCGCGTCTTCCCCCTCTCAACCTGCATAAACCGCATAAGAGTCTCAACAGTTTCGACGTCCACGAACCCATTCTCCGTTAAGGCTTCCACAGTCTTCACAATCTGATCCATGGTGGGACTGAAAGAAACAAGAACTCCGCTTCCCTTCAACGCAGAATACGCATGCGGAATAACCAGCCACGGCGTTGCCATGTCCAAAATAACCGCGTCCACCTCCTCCTCGTCGATGCCCTCAATTATATCCTTATTTTTTGATTCCACATATTCCATGACTCCAGCTCTCTCCAGATTTTTTTGAGCCATCTCCCTGAATTCTTGTCGGATTTCGTAGGTGTAGACGCGTCCAGTGGGTTTAACGTAATGGGCTAGGGCGCTTGTTAGGGCGCCGGTTCCGGTTCCCGCCTCGACTACACGGCTTCCCGGTCCTATTCCGCTGAACATGATGATGAGGGCTATGTCCTTGGGATAGGATATCTGGGTTTTTCGCTTTACCTTGAAGATTTGGTCTCGGAGGGTGGGCTTCAGAGCAACGAATTCTATGCCCATGTTGCTGGTTATTCGGGTTCCATACTCCTTTCCAACTAAGTCTCCCAGCTGGATGTAGCCTTTATGAGTGTGAAAGCTCTTACCCGCCTCAACCCGGACAAGATAAGTTCTCCTTCTATCCAAGTAGAGAAAGATGTCTTCTTCTTCAGCGATTAGTTTAGACATGGTTACACGCCCATCCTAACGTCTTGATGCAACACCATATTTATAGTGAATGATTGGCTTTGACCGCTATACAATGTTTAGTAAATCGGTCAGGCTTGTAATTTTGGTATACTGGCTCGGAATCTTCCCTTCGCGGTCTATGATGAATGATTTAATTCCAACATCCAATGCGCCTTTGTAATCGGTTTCTACAGAATCGCCGATAAAGAGAGCTTCATCCGGTTGTACTCCAAGTTTGTCGAGAGCATAAAGAAAGATTTCTTTATCAGGCTTGGCACAGTTGCAGGAATCGAGACCCACGACTACATCAAACCATTTTTTCAGTCTCAGTTTCCCAAGAACTTCTTCAAGGTCCCTCCTTAATCCGTTAGATACAATTGCCAACTTCAAACCTTTGGCTCTCAAACGAGAAAGCGTAGGCTCCACATCCGGGTAAACCTGCAGATGGGAAAACTCCCACCAAAGCTCATCAATCTTCCCAGCCAAAAAAACCCGCCTCTCTTGGACACCCAGCTTCTCCAGCAGAGAAGCATTGTATTCTGTCCAGTATTCCTTTCGCCGATTGATAGGATAGTTTGCAGCGTCAAACTCGCTTTCAGTTGCTCTCTGAGCCCAAACAATCTCGTCAATGGAGACCTTAACTCCAAAACGAGCGAGGATTCTCCTATAGATTTCTGGAAAAGGCGCAGTTTTTGTGAGAGTCAACCCCACATCGAAAAGCACAGCCTTCAACGACATTTCTATCGCCAACCCAGATGTTGTGGTTTGCAGAAATGCTTTTTGGTCCACATCAAAGGAGAAGTGAAACAGTAGTTGGAACAGAAAAATAGTAGCTAAAGTTCACAAATATGTGAAAAAATTAAACGTACAATAAATTCAAATTGTTATAGAATGTAACACGAACATAATAATCTAAGATTAATAAGCACGCCATTCATATCGTTTAGAGGGAATACGTTGGAAGAAAGTTCAGCTAAAGGTAATGCAATTTTATCACAAAACCTTAAGGAACTACATCAAAAATGTGATGCGAAGGGAAGTTGGGACACAAAAAATAATAGTTGCCAAAAGTGCAGAACTGGTCATGCAATCACTGGAAGGGAACTACAGTCAGTTCCCGATAACTGTCCCATACTCGACTCATGTTCCACATTGATTCCAACAATAGCAAACATTGGAACAAGTTACGATATAATGACTAAAAATGCGTTAGAGGCATATCAAAGAGTACAAAATGGTCTCATCAAACAACAACTTGCCATAATAAATGCCACTCAGAATGCTTTGGTTGGGTCAGCTTTCTCTGCATTGAATATATATGAAACGTTTACTAAATCAATAACTAGATTAGTTGAAGCTACAAAGTTTCTTGATGAGGATGAATTTAAGAGATTTGAATATAACTGGGTAAGTTTTCTAACAATTGGAGATATCAAAGCGCTATACAAGATGTGGAAGGAAGGGAATGAAGATGGCGTCAGACAAGTTTTCTTAGACTTGTTTAATAGTGAAAAAAATATTTCCCAACTAATTTCACTTCTCGCAAAGAACCCAGTTTTTAAGCAACGGATGCACATTATAAAGGACGCTCTTTTTGCCCATTTGGAAGGTCGTTATAGTCTCTCAATACCTGTTCTTTGGTCCCAAATAGATGGTATTTTTCTGAACGTTTTTGGCAAACTGCTCTCCGGGAAATCAGAAAAGTGTGAGATGTGCAATAGACCATTCGTATTTCCAAACGCAAAAAACATAGCTAAAGAATTATTACCACAAAATTCAGAGTTCATGCCGGCTTATCTAAAGCACATTGCTCGTTCCTATTCGCATGAACGTGCTGGTATAAGTCATGGACTCGACATTCAATATCCGTGCCCAAATAGGTCTACAAAACTAATCCTTTCGTTATTAGTACTCTATTATTCGCTAGAAAGAAGAAATAAAGACCCCGCTTGAGCAAGATTTTGTTTATGCTTCCCGGGCTCTGTATTGTTTGGCAGCGTACTGGACAATTTCTAATTTTCTAATGCGGATTCCATGTTTTTCCACTCCTTTATCTTTACCCATTTGGGAGGCTCCAAGCGTTTGTAGGTTTCAAAGAATTCTTCTATCTCTCTCAGTCTGCTTAAGTACTCTGATTCCAAGCGCAAAATGGGTTAGGCTCGATTTCTTTTCTGTTTAATAACATGTTAATCTATCTGCTGAGACACCGAAAAGCAACAAAGCTAAAATAACATTTCTGGATTAGAATAACGAAGTCAACTTCACCTCCTTGAAGGATACGAGGCTAAAATCATGGCAATAAAATATCACAATAACACCTTCACATTCAGTATCATAGGGACTGAAAACGGTGGAAAACTTGCCTGAACAAAGTAGAAAACTCGTTCTTCCCTTCGCCGTTGCAGCCAAAGACCGGCTTAAACCCTTCACGAAAGACATGGAGATGGCAGCCATCTTCTACCTAGCCGAATCAGACAGAAAGAAGGGAGAAGGCAGGGTCCTGAAGAAACCGGCTGAAAAACTGACTTTCATAACCGAAACATATTATCCCATGTGGATAGCCCTATGGAGGGGAAGAATGCTCCTCTTCGATGGACTCGGTCTCACGAAGCACACGCTGTCTTACGACGTGATTCCAGACATCAAAGTCTTCAACAATGATGTCCAAGCAAGCTCTAAATCACGGGAAGCCTACTGTGCATCCCTATCCCAGAATGCCAACTATTTTCAAAACTTCGCAGGAAAAGAAGAAAAAACCATAGAGGGTCTCATCATAGACCCACAATTCACGAAAGATTTCATGGACTATTTTAAAGAAGCAGAGAGAAATGGAGAAACCACATCGACAAAAGCATTTTTGTTTCCTTCATTGGACAAGTCTGAAGTCTCGGCTTCCATCGAAGAGCTATCTGAATTAAGAGAGAGAATGAAAGCGGAAATAAAAATCCTCGGCAAAAATATGAAACTCCTCAGTAAATGGACAAAAGAACAGGTGAAGGCTCTTCATGCAGAGATGAAGGAAACAGTGAAACAGTTTGATCAAGAAATGGATAAAATCAGACCTGAAGTAATGGAGAAGGTAAAGAAAATTCAAGAGAAACGTGATGAAGAGGTTACTCGAATCTCCAGAAAATTCGACAAGAAACTCCGCTCTCTTCATAAAAATCGGGTTCGAATAGAAAGGACGATTGAACGTCTGTCAACCCACATCGAACGCTACGAGGCTGACATAAAAGGCTACAGGGACCGTGAAGACGAGGTGGGCGAGTTACAGTTGACCAAAAAGCTCGATGCGACAGAGAAGAAAATACCAACTTTACAGAAAGAAATCAAAGACCTTGACAAAGAGATAGAGAAAGTTGAGGATAACAAGAAAATTGAGGTAGCGAGGGCGAGAGTGAGCCCAGAAGATCGCATCGAAGAAGCCATGAAGGCTCTCCGGGACATAGAAGCAGCAAAGGAAGCCAGAGGCAGAATGGACCAGCAGGACCTGGCAAATCTGGAGAAGATGACAGCTTCCATAATAAATCAGATCAATGAGATGGTTAAAACAAAAGAGGCAGCATTAGACGCAATCGACAACATGGGCACCCCGGGAAAAAAAAGAAAGCATACCCTCGTATACATCCCATTCTACTTCGTCAGCTACGAAACAAAATCAAGCAAAAGATACGTTGTATATCCTCCATCTATCTTGGGCAGCATGGGAATCAAAACAAAATTGAAGGGTGTCTTCGGCGCCAGCAAAATGAAATCGTTTCTCCAGCCCCGTTCACAAGTCATCGCAGACCTCCTTGACCAGCTTGTGGACCTAACCCAAGAGAATCCCGTATTTGAGAAGGAGATAATCGAAGCGGGAATCGAAGCCAGCATCCTACGAACAGCAGAACTACGAGAAGCTATCAAAAGAGGGCTAACAGAACTGATGAACGAGAACTGGATAGCAAAAGACGAATTTCAATACCTCAACACCCTCCTATAAGGGCTCTCACAGAGTATATTTTTCACCGTATCGAGCACAACATACGTTTTTGTGAAAATTTTTGAAGAGCTGGGGATTTTTTGTGTGCACTGGAAAGAGCTGCCTCGGTTTGATGCGGTTTACCAACTCCGTTAGTTGCTGTCTGTTCATGTGCCCAGAAGCGTGAAGTTGATGAAACTTTATCTGGAAATGCTTGAGCCAGTTGCGCATAATGTCAGCTTGAATGTCTTCTTCGCTGTAGGGTTCGCTCATGCTATGGATGAAATGGCTCGCAGGGTCCGGTCTTATGTCAATAAGCTCAGTGAACTGGTAGAAATCTAAATCCATAACAATCTCGCTCTGATGTTTGCGAACAAACTCGTAGTTCACCATTTTGTCCATAAACTTCCGTTCCCAACAATAGTAATCCTTTTCCACACAACATCCAGACTTTTTCCTCCTAAAATAAACTAGAATCGAATCATCTTTCAGGGGGTCCGGAAGGTCAAGATGTTCATCGTCCACAAGCTTGTTCAGAAGATACGCCTTCTTCGGAGATATAACCACTTTTTTGCCGTTGCCTTTCGCCACGTTATAGAATGTTCTAAACCGGTCCATGTCCCGCCCGTAATGGGTGATGAAAACCAGTTTTTTTGTCCCGGAAACGATTTTGTTGCTCAGTTCCTCCACTTCTGCTTCAGAGTAGTTCTTTCTCCGTTCCACCTCCACCATGCGCGTTCCTTCGCTCACCATCGCCACGGGGTCTGATTCACGGGCTATTTCCACAAATTCTTCAGTCATGTCACTTCGAGGACCGTGAGCTCTGAGGTCTCCAGTATAGACGAGAGCGCCCTTGGATGTGTGGATTATAAAGCCATAGCAGGCTGGGATAGAGTGGTCAACATGGACGGGTTCAATCTCCAAATGATCAAGGGCTATTTTTTGTCCTGTTCTGAAAGTTTCGTAAGGATGTTTGCCGCAGTTGACGGAGCTTGTCTCCTCCAGCGCTTTTATGAATAATTTTGTTCCATGACCACAGTGTATGGGAATCTCTTCGTCGAGAAACATTATGTGTCCTATGTGGTCCATGTGGGCGTGGGAAAGAAACACGGCATCAATCTGCGGTTCGGTGTATGGAAGGTCGGTGAATCTAAGCTGTTCTTCGCCGTAGATTCCTTCTATCTTTGGCAACAGGTTGAATTCAAAATAGTCTCCCAAACCATTTATGGTTCTAGGGTTGAGCCAACTTGTGAAGTAGTCGTCGCCCATGGTGAAGGACTGCCCAAAATCCAGAAAGACTTTTGTTCCTCTGTCTTCTAGGAGAACCTTGTTTCCGCCTATCTCGTTTATTCCACCGTAAAAGGTTAGGGACGTTTCCTGCTTTACCATCTTACATCCCTGTTAGGGGGTTTTCAGATTTATCTTTAACCTGATTCTTTCCCATTTTTTGGCAGATATTAGAGACGGCGAGAAGGATATGGGGCGGCGTGAAGACGCTGAAGACTTTGGTGTATCGCGCTGACGCAGCTTTCTTCACGGTCTCAGTTTTTCCTCCAGCCTCCAAATATCCTTCAATGAAGTTTTTGGCTACAATGCTTGCAGCATTTGAGGAAGACACGAGAGAACTGTAATGTCCTGAATAGTAGAGAAATTCGGCGACATCCCATGTTTTGTCCCCGTCTCTCGTTGCCTGCTCAAGGTCCAAAAAGAAGACTTGCCCGTTTTCTGTGACAAAGTTTTCTGGTTTGCAGTCGCCCAAACTGACTCCCAGTCTATGAGCTTCCGCTATCTTCCTTCCCACCTCCCTAACCAAACTGATATCCCTCGCATCTTTGTTGGATGAGACAATCCGTTTGATGGTTTCCACCAGCTTCTCTCCCTCAATGAACTCCTCGAAGAGCAAGCGTTTTTGAGGGCTGATATAGAGAATTTTGGGAACTGGGAAGCCTTTGCTGTGCAGAAACTTGTTTATGGCGTATTCTCTCTCCAGTCTAGACCGTCCAAAAACGGCGAAGGCTTTGGTTCCGAAAGACCACAAGGCTAAAGACAGCCATTTGAGATTCGACCAATCTCTGAATCTTTTAACGACAAACCTTTGTTCTTCACCATTCTTCATCAGAGTGAGAAGGTAGACGTCATTCAAGACCCCTCCAATATTCTCGATCCTCATCTTTGACTCCCCAGCCTCGATAATCTTTCTAGCCACATCCATAATGTCGGACCCGTCTGAAAGGGGCACAAGCCCCAGAGGCGTAGGGAGAAAAACGTATTTTTTCGGGTTCTCCAGCTGGGAAACCAGTCCGTTGGCATTGACTTTTCGATGGTTATCCATGAAGATTCTCTGGTCCTGAAGAAGGGAAGTGACGGTTTTTGAATAGACACTAAAAATATGGAGCATTGCCAGCCTCTGAATTGATCTGAGAAAGAAGGGCAACCTTGATTTCCGTCTTTTGACAGTAGCGATGTGGTTTCGCGTGATTTTGACGTAGCCGTTAGAATGGAATATCAGTTTTTCGTTCGCCAGTTCGTTGAGGGCTTTCAGGTATCCCCTCATCATTGCTTCCATATTTTTTCCTCTAATGTCTCTCTTTGACATGTTGAGAAAACTGTAGGTTAGAAGAGGAAACACTCTAGCTCTTCTCAGCATAACCTCGTACATGAAGTATTCTTTCTTTATGAGGAAGTCGTGAGAGGACTCAGGAAATTCTAGGATTAGGTTCTCCAGAAGTTCAGAGATAATTCTCTTTTTTACTTCCACTTCCCGGCTCCACAAATATTCTTCATTCGTTAGAGGCTCGTAGGGAACAGTGACCTTTTCAGAGACGAACTCGCCTAACAGCCCCCTTTTCACATCTCTCTCAAAGTCCAAACGGTTAACCGTCAAGATTGAGACGTTAATGCCGTCCACTGCCTCAAAAAAGGTGTTCAGACGGGGAGTGAAACTGTTAAGAACCAGCAGAACGTTCATGTCAGTCTTTTCGTTGGCGTATCCACAAACCCATGGACCGTAGAGACAAACGGCGGCGATTCGGCGAGAGCCAGCAATATTCCTACATAGCTCCACAACGTTCTCTTTCAGGCTTTCGTTCAGCTGAAGGGTCATCGGCGCTCTTTCCGCAATGTATGGTCGTAAGAAACCTCCTTGTATGAGGCTTCCCCGACTTTAAAACATATTCGTTGGGATTAAAACCATGAGAACAAGCCAAATAAGACACTCGTTTCCATTATCTTAACTGAAAGAGAAGATGCTTCCAGCCTTGCGGACGCTTAGATTTCTTCTTCGGTTACGTGTTCTCGCGTATTCTTGCTTTGACCTTTCCTTCTGCCGCCTCTATGATACCCTTGGCTTCTTCCAAAGAATCTACGCAACTGCAATATTTGAACCAAGCACCAGAATTAGGAAGCTCTATTTCAATTCTATAGGACATCATGCCATCCCTACCGAGGACCAACGAATACAGTATCTGTATTTTGGATAAATAGCATTCTACCAGAAACGTCATATTCCAAAATCCGATATATTCACCAACTTTCCCCCTTGCCGAATATGCCTCAAGCTAAAAATACAGGAAAGATTAAGTTCTCACAACCATAAAGACTGGTTGGTGAGGAAAAATGGATTTCAGCGGCTTAGTGAATTATACTCCGTACATTCTAATCTTGGGCGGAGTCGTCGCAATTTCTTGGTTTCTAGAAAAGCTGATGAGACCCGTGCCAGTGGTGGGCAAACCCGCCAGCATATTAACGAAGATCGTGTCTTTCTTCGGATTCTTTGTGGGAATCCTCTTGATTGTAACGGGTGCCGCAGCATGGTCGACGGGAACTCCTCAAGTGGACACTTACACTCGATATTTGCTTATAGTCGCTGGACTGGCTTTGTTCTTGAGACCCATCAAAGACATTCCGTGGGCGGCTTTGCTAGGTTTGATTGTCGGCGGCTTAGCTGTAGGCATCGTCTACTTTTTCTTTCCCTTGCCAGAAACAGTTGTCGGAATCTCCTCCACTTGGGTCTACCTGGCGATTTTCCTCATTCCAGCGGTACTCGTTTATATGGTCTTCAAGTTCATAGAAGACCTGTTGAAGCTTATCGGAATGGTACTAGGCTCTAAACCTGTGACATTCATCGTAGGTTTAATATGCATAGCCCAAGGAGTGCTTTTGCTTCTAGACATGAACCTGTTCGCTATACTCTCTGCTTAATCTAACACAAAAACAAGAAAAAAAGAGAAAAAATAGTGGTCTCTTTTAGCCCTTAACTGTGATTTCCTTAATCACACCCGCAGCCACGGTGGTCCCCATGTCTCGTATCGCAAACCGTCCAAGCTCAGGAAACTCAGCGTATGTCTCGACAGAGATGGGCTGGATAGGCTCAAAGCGCACAACTGCACCGTCTCCAGTCTTCAGAAACGCTGGGTTCTGTTCTACAGTTTGCCCAGTTCTCGGGTCCAGTTTCGCGATAAGCTCCTTGAATCTGCATGAAATCTGACCAGTATTGGAATGCAATACTGGAGAGTATCCGGCGGCGATGGCAGTTGGATGATGAATTACAATTATTTGTCCGATGAACTCTTTTGCTATGGTTGGCGGGTTGTCCGGATGACCGGCTACGTCCCCTCTGTGAACATCTTTCTTTGAGATTCCTCTAACGTTGAATCCAATGTTGTCTCCGGGAAGAGCCTTGGGAACTTTTACATGGTGAGTCTCTATTGATTTGACCTGTCCTTGGACTTTCGAAGGCATGAAGATGAGATTGTCGCCTTCCTTTAGGACACCAGTCTCCACCCTTCCCACAGGAACTGAACCGACCCCAGTGATTGTGTAAACGTCCTGAATTGGAAGCCGTAAGGGTTTGTTGATTGGCTTTGGGGGGATTTCCATTTTGTCTAGGGCTTCGATTAGCGTTGGACCTTTATACCACGGCATTTTATCGCTTTTTTTGGCAAGGTTGTCCCCAGTCCATCCTGAGGTGGGAACAAAATCTATCTTTTCTGTCTTGAATCCGGACGTTTTCAGCATACGGGTTATCTCGTTCTTAATTTCTTCGTATCTTTCCTGTTTCCAGTCTACTGACGCATCGTCCATTTTGTTGATGGCAACGACCAGCTGGTTTACTCCTAGAGTGAAGGCTAGGAATGCATGTTCTCTGGTTTGTCCGCCTGGTCCAATGCCGGCTTCGAATTCTCCTCTTTTTGCAGAGATGAGGAGTATGGCAGCGTCTGATTGGCTGGCTCCGGTAATCATGTTTTTGATGAAGTCTCTGTGTCCTGGAGCGTCGATTATTGTGAAGAAGTACTTTGGCGTCTCAAATTTCAGGTAGGCAACGTCAATTGTTAATCCTCTCTCTCTTTCTTCCTTCAGCTTGTCTAGGACCCAAGCAAACTTGAAGGTCTCCTTCCCTAGTTTTTTAGCCTCTTCCTCATAGGTTTTAGCAGTTCTCGCGTCAACTGCCCCAGTTAGGGAGAAGAGGTGACCTACGGTTGTTGATTTTCCGTGGTCTACGTGTCCAATTACCACCAAGTTTAGATGGGGTTTTTCCGTTTTGCTCAACCTTTTTCCTCCATTATTTTTTTTGTTCGAGCTTACTCCTTATGTTGTAAGTGGATTCGTAGAGAAAACAGTTGGTTCGGTTATTTTAATCTTACTTCTCGTCATAGTGACAAAAGGCAAAAGATTATGATATAAGGATGTGCTTCACAAAAATCGATTGGTTTAGTTGCACAAAACTATAGCCTAGGCGATTTTTCTAAGTCTTTCTAAGAGTTCCTGTTTCATCTCTTCGTCAGCTTTGATTTCCTTTCTAGCTTTCTTCCAGTCAGAGGAACAGCGACCGAGGCTGGACTTCTCCCCGATGAACCTATGGATAATATCGTCAATTTTTTCTCTATTTTCATCCGTAACTTCTAATCCTGCTTCCGTCAGAAGACCGTTAAACCATCTCCAACAGCCCATTCCACATCCCCTGACTAGAATTTCTTTCAGGGCTCATATAACAGTTGTGCGCAGTAGAGATAAGTTTAAGCGGAAAACGTAAAACATGCAGCGCAGAAAGGGTTAAAATATTGTTCTAGGGTGGTAGGTTAAGGAGGTTATTTTGTGGTCGAACCATCTGGAAGAGGGAAAGATAAGAAGGAAGTTCTAAAGAGGATGATAAAGAAACTGCATAAAGGCGCAGACCCCGAGAAGATGAAGAAAGAATTCAAAGAGGTGCTGAGAGGCGTCACAACGACAGAAATATCGCAGGCAGAGGAAGAACTTATAAACGAGGGAATGCCGCGGGAAGAAATCCATAAACTATGTGACGTCCATCTTGCCGTCTTCAGGGAATCCATCGAAAAAGAACAAACGTTAGCTCCGCCAGGGCATCCAGTTCACATCCTAATGGAAGAACATAAGATGCTTCTCAAATTTGCTGATGAACTAAGAAACGTCGCCAAGGAACTGAAAGCAGCAAAAAATTTCCGTGGAGCCAAGAAACAGATAAAATCGCTAGATGCCATTATAGACCATTTCAGGAAATCAGAGAGCCACTATCTGCGAGAGGAAAATGTTCTCTTTCCCTACCTTGAGAAAAACGGCGTCACCCAACCTCCTGCAATCATGTGGATGGAACACAACAAGATAAGAGAGATCGAGAAGAGTCTCTACCAGCTAACTGACACACGAGAAAACGTGGTTTTCCAAGATTTTTCAAAGCATCTGGAGCAGAACGCTTTAGCCCTAGCTGAGATGCTTTCCAATCACTTCTATAAGGAGAACAACATTCTTTTCCCAACCTCTTTGCGAGCCATCGGAAAAGGCGAGTGGATGGACATCAGGAAACAGTTCAACGAGCTTGGCTATTGCCCTTTCACGCCGGAAACTGCAAAGGTAGCCCTCGAAGCAGTATCAACCCCTATTGCTAAACCCGAAATGGAGGGTCTCATTCCCTTTGAGACAGGAACATTAACAAAAGAGACAATAGAGGCGATTTTCAGCACTCTACCAGTCGATGTCACGTTCATAGACAAGTATGACACTGTTCGATATTTCAGCGAGACGAAAGAGAGGATTTTCGTTAGAACCAAGGCGGTTATCGGTAGAAAAGTTCAGCAGTGCCACCCTCAGAAGAGCGTCCAAATCGTTGAGAGCATATTAGAGAACTTCAAGAAAGGAACCCGAGATAAAGCCGAGTTCTGGATCAACCTTCAGGGAAAATTGGTGTACATCAGATACTTCCCTGTCCGAAACAAAGATGGAGACTACTTGGGATGCTTAGAAGTAACTCAGGACATCACGGAGATCAAAAGGATCGAGGGAGAAAGAAGACTGCTAAACTGGTCCTGAATAGCTCCACGACAATGGCGGTTACTCGCGCTATTACTTTCTGCCTAGGCGCACAAAAACTAGCGGGACGACCGAGCTATTCTCTCCATCTCGTTGCGTTTCTGCACAGCATAACTTTTCACGTCATTTTTGGCTGCCAAAATCAGCTCTTCGGCAAGATACTCATCCAAAGCTTTGGGGTTACCGAAAGATAACTTTCTTGCGCCCTCAGATAGGAAACGGAGGGCAAGGTCAACCCGTCTCTGAGGAGATATGTCCACAGCCATATGATAAGCGATACCTCCATAACTGATACGAGTAGTATCTTCGCCAGGAGCCGTGTTTACAACTGCAGAAACAAGGACTTGTAGGGGATTCTTTCCCGTACGGATATGAATAATCTCGAAGGCATTTTTAACCAAGTTTATGGCTCGGGTCTTCTTTCCGGCGCTGCTGCCAGGACGCATAAGATTGTTTATGAGCCTCTCGACAATGCTGACCTTAGCCTTGTGAAACTTTCCATGTTCATGTCTTCCCATGCTGTGGGGAACATAAACTGGCTTAAGAGAAATGTACTGCTGGAGCCCCGGATCCTCTAGCTGGAGCCCGTCGAAGCTCCACTTTCCGAATAGTTTGATCTCTTGTTCCTTACTCAAACGAGCCACCTTGACAAAGGTTCTGGGTTTAGAAACCCATATTTAAGGATTGTTTAGGAGAGTGGGTTCGCTTTCACCGCATTGGCTTCTCTTTTCTGCCAAGAACCAGTTCATTAAGGGAGACCCCATTGATGGTCGAAACTTTCCATCTGACTCCGGGGAGGTCACCCATGGCTCCACCGCGGGAGCCGCCGATTCCTTCCACTACAACCTCGTCGTGTTCGTCAACTACATTGAGGGCGCCGTCACCGGGGAGAAAAGCGGTGATGACCCTGCCGTTTTTGATGAGCTGTGTTCTGACGCATTTTCTGATGGCACTGTTAGGCTGTTTGCTTTCAACCCCAACTTTTTCTAAGACGATTCCCCGTGCCATAGGAGCACCCTTCAGCGGGTCGGATTTAACATCTAGCCTGAGCATTCGCCGTTTGTAATAGACGTCTTTCCATCTGAAGTGTTTCCTTTTTGCAAGGAGTTTTCTTGCGGCGAGTTCGCCCTTCGGTGCTTTTGAACCCATACTTTTCTGTCCTCTAGCCTTTCTATTTTGGAGTTCTGATATTTAAACAGTCCAGAATAATGAACTCCCATAAATATGATTCGCGAAGAGTCTACCTTAACTGCTAGTAACTAGAAGTTAGTTTCCTGAAAGTATTGCTCTTGCCTTTCTAAGCAATGATTCAAAGTTTTTCTTGGAGATTCCCGTTTGTCTTCTGAGTTCCTCTGGGGCTTTCTCGGTTAACTGCTTTAGCAGAACAATTTTGTTAGACACCAATTTTCTCCTAGTCACCTGGTTTAGCCTTCTCAGATATGTTATTGGGTATAGCTGCTTTTCTTCAATCATGGTCTGTAAGTCATGGTTCGGAGGCGAACTCCATCCGATATGATAGATTCCTCTGCACTCCGCGTAGCGTTTAGCGTGTTCCGACAATTTTGTGTTGCAAACAATCATTGCTCTGTCTATCTTCAAGTCATTCAAGCCGAGTTCATACCCCTCGGTCACATCTTCGAAGACAGCTCTCGAAATGCGACTCACATCGAGACTTGTTGGCGTGTGATAGTTGAAATGGTGCTTCGCCTCCACAATGAGTGTTTCGCCGTTTTTTCTTGCAATAGCGTCAACTTCATGCTCTACGCATCTCCCGCGGATAATCTGGTTTGGAGTAACTTCGTAGCCATGCTCCCTTAACAAAATCCGAACAAAAAGCTCAAAGTCGGGCGCTGGATTCAGCAAGCCCAAAGCCTTTCGCAGGTCAATCTGATGCTTGACCACAGGTTTATGCTTTCTTAACTGTCTGAAGATCATCTGAAGGATTTCCTTCGTTTCTATGCCATCGTACATCCTTGTTTCGATTTCTTCAGCAATCGACCCAGCAACAGCTTTGGTTGCTCCCATCCGCAAACAGGTCCTCACAACTTTCTCTCTGTCAAACAGCTGTCTAGTTCCATCAGCTTTGGTCACAGAAACAGGCAACATCATCAACCGCAACCTTATAGACCCATCACACGCTAAAAAGATAACTATCCCCACAAAAGGATAACGGACGTATATTTCACAAACCAAACCTGCTGACCCTTTCAGGAAACGTAAATAAGTCAAAAACGCTTGTAGAAAAAATGACCGGAACGAGATAATTTCAGTAAGAAATGGTGATTTCCCCGCAATTCTTCTTTTTTTCCTAAAATTTAAAATTCAATAACAATTTATCTTTTCTTTCTTTTATACAACCAAAATGCAGTCGGACAGAATACTACAGCAAATACTACTATAAGAACCCAAACAACAAAGTGATTTTGTGTATTGGTAGTAGATTTTTCTAAACTATCAATCAAAACGTTTGTTTCACAAATAATCATTAGAGATGTGTAAAAATCGCCACTTTCGATAATTGTCGGCGCTTGATTTAATAAATCTACGATTTTATTGGTTTCTTGATAATCAATTTCTGCTAAATTACTTGAAATAATCGTTTGGAATTTTTGGGTGGTAATGTTTAACATTTCGTAAAGGCTCTTTTTCGAACCCTCTTTTAATATGATTCTGCGTGATTGATTCAGGAAATCTACGTCTAACGTATTTGTATAATTTCGCCATAACGTATTTAGTGAATGGCTGTTTGGTAACTTACCGAATTCATTCCAAGTCACGTCGACAGTTACCCAACCATAGCCTGCAAAATACACTTCATTCCACTCGTGATTTTTCTTCGATGTTTCATTAAAATTACCAAAAGCTGTTCCGTAAACAGTTCTTACTGGAATCCCTGCAGAAATACACAGAGCGGAGTATACTCTTGCAAAATGACGACATACACCTTGTTTAGTCTCTAAAGTGACACTGGCGAGTTCAGTCTCAGGGTTGAAATCTGAAAGACTAGAATTGTAATTTCTCATGTCCGTCCAATTTTGGTATATCATGTATGCTATGTTATAGGGATTTGTTTCATTTCCTACTATTTCATTAACCCATACTGCAAACAGTGGATAATCTACATCTATATATTGAACATCATCACTCCCAACTGGTTCGTCATAGTATTCTTTAATTTGTTCAGGAACATCGCTACATCCGATTCTGTTAGGTTGTAAAAACCAAATTTTTTCCCAGAGACTCAAACCTAACTCTACGGTAGAATTTGACTCCAACGTCAAATTAATCAGATAAGTTGGACTGTTATAACGATAAATTTCTTTAACATGAATGTCTTTAATTTTTGATTCTATAAGCAAATACTCTATTTGCTCTCGTGAAGATGAATCTACTAAGAGTTGAAAGTCTTTTGTGGATTCATAAGCCAATTTATAATATTCAGGTTCTCTATAACCATAAATCCAAGGGTAAATTGCTTTGAGTACATCAATGGAATATGTAGAATATGTGAAAATTGAATTTTGTTCTGCATTTACTATGTCCCCATCCAAATACAACGTTATTGGAAGTGAATGGGTTATCTCCGTTATGGAAACAGAAAAATTGAATTGCGCACTTGTAGTTTCATAATTAACTTCAAATTGGAGATAATGATTCCCCGTTGAGACATTTAAAAACTCTAAGCTAAAGTCACGCATAGTTTTAAATCGGTTTCCAATTTGCAAATCTGTTACAACTTCAAAACTACTAAGTTCATCTGTGAAAAACCTCAACCAAATATTATCTAAAGGTCTTGTGACATTCAACCAAGCATTGAATCTGAGGCTATTGCCCAAATCCAGTGAAAAGAGATCAGTATCAGATGGTAAGATCTTGAAGTTTATAGGATCGAGTTTGGTTTTCGTGGTTGTTAATCCAACATTTAGATTGAAAGTCGATCCATTAAAGATAGCAGTGACTATTTCACCAAAATTTTCTGATTGATTAGAAATTTTACAATTTTGGGAAGCAGAAATATGTTTTGTCAGCTCATCAGTATCAATTTTCACAGTAAGATTATGTGAAGCATCTGGAAGATTTTCACCATTCAAAGTAATGAAATGAGAACTTAATTTTTCTACATAGATGCTTGAATTAAATTCAGTTGTAAAGTGATATTCATTAAATAAAGTGATATATGGATTGTCTATTTGTGATGAACTTTCTGTGGCATTTGCTGTATAACTTTCGTAATTGACAAGAGAAGACAAAGAAAAAATTATGATAATCACAAGACTGACGTATTTTCCACGCATAATTAACAATTAAAGGAATCGACATAAGTGTGTATCTATTTTTTGGATACAAGAGTTTAAAGAGCACAGAAATCTACATAACCATCGAGAGAACCATATTTGAGCCAAGCAGTGACGACTATACCGTTAAAGTAGCTAAAGAACCTGAAGACATCAAAAGATTGCTCGAAATAGGCTTTGAATATGTCTGCGAAAAAAAAGGACTGGTATTCCTAAGAAAACGTAAATAAACACGATGCCCAAAAAGTGGTCGAGAACCCTCCAAATGTGGCCGGGATGAGGTAGTCTGGTAGCCTATAGGCCTGTGGAGCCTAGCGCCCGGGTTCAAATCCCGGTCCCGGCCCATCAGAACTTAAGTTGAGGTTTTTTGTCGAATATGCTTGTTTTTGTTCAATGCCTCAAAGAGCCGAAATAAACTTAAAATGGAACACGTATAATTATCATGACATTTGATGTCGATGAAAAAAGATGCAGTTGACATGCAACTACATATGGCAGTGAAAGCCCTAGCGATTCTGCAAGGGGAGATAGTCTGCAATCTAAAAGAGCTCATTAAGAAAGCTAAACTTCTACTCGAAAAAGAGGAGGAGGGAGAAGAGGCAAATTATCTTCTGGAAATGATTTCTGACAACTTGAATGAACTGGATGAGCTTTTTGGGCGTAAAACGAACTTGCTAAAGCAGATTAAAGACCTAGAGAGAAGGCAGAATGACCTGATAAGAGATAGAAAGGCAGGCGAACGTGAATGATAGTAGGTTAGAGTGGAGAAGAAATGTGCGAGCTTAAGGTAATTATAGGAAATGAAGTAAAGTTTGAAAATGCGATTTATGCGAAGTCGATTGAAAACAGAGTGGTAGTCAGAGACATTCTAGGAAAGTCCATGGAATTCAAGAATTACAAAATCACAGAGGTCAATATCAACAAGGAACAGCTGATTCTCTCTCCGATTAAAGCACAGAAATAAAACCAGAAGACCCCAAAGCAGCCACAGCTTAATGCTTGCGTCAGGAAAAATACTCAATTTTTGAGGCTATACTTCAAGTTTCTGTATGGAATAGTGAGAACAGGTCATAGCGGATAACAGAAAGGTTTAGTTTGATGTGTTTCATAATTCATGCCGGGCCGATAGTTCAGTCTGGAATGAATGCCTGACTTGCACTCAGGAGGTCGCGGGTTCAATTCCCGCTCGGTCCAC
>CAYQMM010000013.1:0-40651 GCA_964418675.1 uncultured Candidatus Bathyarchaeia archaeon | reverse complement strand
GAATACCTTGTAGACCACTTGATATACCTTGACTACCGAAAACACGACGTAGTATGGACTCGTGTCTTCCTTCTTCGCAAGTCTCGAAGTGTACCTCTGAAACCTCAGGTACTCAAACTGAACATAGCCGCAGGCGGGCTGTCAGTAGAAGAGATACCCTTCTCGCTGAAGCCTGTTTGGTTCCAAAGTGGGAACGAATAATCGGTGATCAACAATGAGTGCAGATGAAGCATGGGCGGCATTCCAGCAGAACTTCTTCGTAGGATGGGCGCCTGTAGCCATTTTTATCATGGCAACAGCAGGCTTCGCTCTATTCTATGCAGGGATGGTCCGCAAAAAGAACGTCACCCACACTATACTTCAAATAAACGTAGGATGGACATTAGCTTTCGTTGTCTATTTCCTAATTGGCTTCCCGTTGGCATACTACGTAGCTAACCCAGTATTTGGGTTACCGCAATTTGCTCCAACCATCGCTAATCCCTTGCCGCCGTTGCTATCTGAAACAGGAGCTTATGGCATCGCCGCAAGCCCGTCTGGTATAGCTGATCTTGCAACGTGGTTCAAAATGGCGATGTTCGCTATAACTGTGGTAGGTATCGTTCCTGGAGCGTTAGCTGAACGTGACAAGTTCTGGGGCTGGATTGTAGCTGCCATCGGCATAACTGGCTTAATCTATCCAGTGGTTGAACACTGGGTTTGGGGTGGAGGCTGGTTAGCACAAATCGGTTACATCGATTACGCTGGTTCAAGCGTAGTTCACTTGGTCGGAGGCATGCTTGCGATAACTGGAGCTTACGTGATAGGCCCGAGAATTGGAAAGTTCGTTGGCAAAAATAAGCTGCCACGGACGTTTTTTGGGCATAGCATTCCGTTGTCTGTAATTGGTGCGTGGCTACTGGCATTCGGCTGGTTTGGATTCAACATCGGTTCAAGCGTAGCAGGTGACCCCAAGACAATCAACCTTGAACTCGCATGGGTTTCACTGACTACTGCGATGTGTATGGCTGGAGGCCTTTTTGGCGCAGCCATTACATCAAGGGGTCATGTGCTAACAAGCATGGTTGGCTTGCTTGCAGGAGCTGTAGCAATATGTTCGGGAGCCGCATTGGTTCATCCACTGGCAGCGTTTGTAATTGGCATAGTCGCAGGAGTAATCACAACGTTCGTTACAGGACTGGTGGAATACAAGTTTCACATTGACGACGCTACTGCCTGTTTCCCAGTGCACGCAGCGTGTGGAATCTGGGGAGTAATCGCTACAGGATTATTTGGTGCACAAGTGCTTGGAGGACACCCAGTCTACGGGTTTGCAACTGTTGGGGAATGGCTTAACCAAATCGGGGTACAGGCAATCGGAGCAGGATCAATAGCACTATGGACTGGAGTACTGGGACTGACAATGTTCACAGTCTTGAAAAAACTAAATCTGCTACGAGTCACAAGGGACGAAGAACTCTATGGTCTAGACATTTCACTCCACAAAACCATGGCATACCCGGAAGACATGATGAAAGAAGACTAAGACAAACTATAACAAGCTATTTGCACGCCAGCAACAGCAGTTCGTTTGGCGGTCAAGGCGTGCAACCTTTTTCTCCTTTTTTATTGTTTAATTCTAATTCTTGGCACTAGGAAGTTCTGGGATAAGATAGAAATGAATGCTTATTCAATACTAATGAACGTTTATTCAATAAATAAGCTGAAAACGGTGTTTTGTTCAAGTGAACGATAACACTTATATATGAATGGTCAGTATTCATTAACTTCATTGAATGAAAAGTGAATTTACAATGACCAAAGAAAAAACACAAAACATCAAATGGATTGACTTCGCAGACGGACTAAACAACACTTCAGAACCCCCTAAAGGTAACACAACCTCAACGCCTGTAGGAAAGAGGCTAGAACAATGGCTGTAGGAGACATAGCGTGGCTTTCAACCGCAACAGCACTAGTTATGCTGATGACACCTGCATTGGGATTCTTTTATGCAGGGCTGGTAAGAAAGAAAAACCTCGTTTCAACATTAGTCCAATGCCTCATCATATTCGCCGTAGTAAGTTTAGAGTGGGCACTCTGGGGATATAGCATAACATTTGGACCCAGCATCGGCGGATTCATCGGCAACCTATCCCTAGTAGGCTTAAACAACATTGGCATTAACAGCATTAGTCCGTATGCTCCTCAGATTCCCCAGCTGTTACACTTCGCATTTCAACTCAAGTTCGCAGCTATAACACCAGCCTTAATCATCGGAGCATGCGCAGAAAGAGTTAGATTCCGTTCTCTCCTAATCTTCATTGTATTGTGGTCAACGTTCATCTACTCGCCAATAGCTCATTGGACCTGGAACACCGACGGATGGCTATATGCCTTAGGCGCAATTGATTTTGCAGGCGGAATTGTAGTTCACGTAGCCGCAGGATTTTCTGCCCTAGCCGCCGCATTGGTCATTGGCAGAAGAAAAAGTTGCCAAGTCGACACTAAAGATATGTCAAACAACGGCAACGGGAGCAAACCCAGCAACATACCATATGTAATTCTAGGAGCATCGCTATTATGGTTCGGATGGTTCGGCTTTAATGCAGGAAGCGCACTAGAAGCAAATGCCTTATCTGTTTCAGCCCTTGTAACCACTAATCTCGCTGCTGCCGCAGCAGCAGTAAGCTGGATGCTTTTAGATTGGATGAAAAAAGGGAAGCCGTCAGCAGTCGGCATATCAATTGGTGCAGTCTGCGGATTGGTAGCCATAACACCCGCCTCGGGCTATGTTAACGTCACATCATCCATAATCATAGGTTTAGCTGCAGGAATCCTTTCAAATTTAGTAGCTAACTGGCGATTAGGAAGAACAAAAATTGATGACTCTCTGGATGTTTTTGCATGCCACGGAATAAGTGGAGTGTGGGGCTCAATTGCAACTGGTCTTTTTGCTACAACAATGATAAACAACGTAAATGGTTTATTCTACGGCAATTTCGGTCAACTAATCTCTCAAATAATAGCCGTCATAGCAGTAGCAGCTTACGCCTTCTTCGGCTCGTATGTACTACTGAGATTAATTAACATCTTTTCACCTCTTAGAGTAAGTCCAGAAGAGGAAGACAAAGGTCTCGATATTAGCCAGCACGGAGAAGAAGCATACGACCTAGGCTTCTAGAGCATCAAGGAAAAACATAACTAAAACAGCTCTACCCAAGCACCTCTTTTTTCCCCTCTTTTGCAGTTAAGCCGCCAAAAAGCTGAAATCCGAAGGTCTTAAATAACTCCGCCAATGATGTTTCCCATTCTTGTGAGCGGAAGAACCCATGGGGTCTCGATCAGGTAGAACCAAGCTGAAAATACTTTTTCTTGCTAACATGATAATCCTCGCCACTGCATTTCCAGGTTACCTCTATGTCAAATCGCTGATTCCTAATCCAGCCAGTTTCCAATTTACAGATTTGGCTCTTGATCAAGATGTGGTTCAAATTGGGAAACCAGTGCAGGTATCGGTTAACGTAACTAACGTTGGAGAAGCGATGGACAATTATTCGGTAACGCTAATAATTGATGATCTTCCAACCGAAACGAAAACGGTTCAACTCTCAGGGGGAGAAAGTGAAACAGTAGAATTCAGCGCGACAGGAATAGCTGAAGGCAACCATACAGTCCAGATAGGAGATTTGACTCGAGAACTCACAATCACGCTGGAAGCACCACCCGAAGCTGCTAACATCCAAGTAACCTATCTGGGAATAAGTCGGACCAGAGCTATGGTCGGAGAAACGATAACAGTTTCAGCGACAGCAACCAACCTTGGAGACGAGACTGGCAGTTACTCCATGGTTCTTTTTGTTAATGGTGAAGAAAGAGAAACTAGAGATATCCAGCTTGCTGGGGGAGAAACTACAACCGAAAATTTTGAAGTTGTTGAACAAGCCGAAGGTACCTATGAGGTTAAGGTAGGGGATTTGACTAAATCATTTGAAATAACCTCTGAGGCTCAACCTCCTACTCCAGCAGAGTTTCAATTAACCAATTTAGTTATTAATCCACGTTCAGTTCTAGCAAATGAACCTGTCAGCATCTCAGCTACGGTAACTAACATCGGAGAGGAAAGTGGCAGTTATTCGGTGGACCTCACAATTGACGGTGTTGTTAAAGAAACAAAAACTGGCGAGTTGTCCGGTGGGGCAACTGTTGTCCTAGTGTTTAGTGTAACTGAAGCAAACCCAGGCGCACACACCGTTATGGTAGGCAGCTTGTCTGGCTCATTCACTGTTGAAGCCCAGGCTGCTACGTCAAGCGACATAACAATAACCAAGCTAATCGTAAATCCATATGAAATATGGGCAGGGGAAACTGTAAATGTCAAAGCAACAGCCACTAACTCGGCAGATGAAGAGGGTGTCCTTCAGGTAAGACTCGTGGTTAAAGACGAAGTTCAAGAAACTAAACAGTTTACTTTAGCTGCAGGTGAATCCAAGCAGATTGAATTCACAACTACGTCAGAATACACAGGTACAGGTGAAAAGGTAGCTGGGAACACAGTTACACTTATGAATCTCGGCAATCCGAGCAATAGCCTAGCGGGATATTTTGTAGTCGCCCCTGAGGGTTATCACACACTTATAATTTCCGCAAATTATGAAGGCATGCAGTTTATTCTAAACGGCAAGAGTTATCCTGCACCTTATATCGAACTCCTGCCAGAGGATACATACACCATTACAATACCAGACGGCTTCAAATATTCAAACACATTCTGGAATTTCACTAATTGGCAAGACACTGGCTCGACAGAACTCACCAGAACTATAACCCTAACATCCCGTATGTCCCTAAGTGCACAATACATGAACACAAAATCGTGTCCATCTCTTTATGTTTGGAATGGAGATGAATATTTGTACACCGCTGAAATATCTGATGGCACAGGTTACTTGGGGATTTTTGATTACTTCCGAGAAGATGGAAGCCTAGCCTTCCTTTATAGCGTTCCGTGGGATTACACAAAGTTGAATGCAAGCCGACTTCAACCAAGAGACGGCTACTATGACATGATTATTAGCCAAAAATGGGATGAAATCTCCTATGTAGATTCTGCTACCTTGGTAGTTGTTGACCACTCACCAGACGTAGACGTGTTCTCAACCAAAGCCACATACCTATACGAGCCTGAAGGGCAAGGAGAGATTTACACTGTTAGCAAAGAACTTGCGTCACCTGTTTCCTGCATCAATGCAACAGGAGATGACGTTCTGCCCTTAATCCGAGAACGTGACGGACTCACCACCACTGGCAACGAATTCCAATGGGATACTCTGGAGTTAGACTTGGGTGACCTTTCTAACGCCCAAGAAATCAAACTCGTGGTAGCTGGAACAATAATTTACTCTACAGGTGCGGAACAGGGTGCATGGGCTGGACAGTTTTATAACCAACCGGGTGAGAAGCCGTTTCCGCCCCCCTACATGGAAGTGAAAGGCGCCAACGGAAACTGGGTGCCTGTTCCGGATAATAGGCAATTCCCGTTGCTTGATGTTACACCCAACAGTTTTGTGGTAAACTTGACAGGGCTCTTCCCGACAAACGATTATTCCCTCAGAATACACACGTTCTTCAATACCCGATTTGATTACATCGGCGTAGACACAACACTGCAACAAGAAGTGATAATTCGAGAGGTGTTGCCTGAATACGTGAATTTCACCCAAGCATTCACCACTAACTCTACATCAACTGGTAATTTCACTCGATACGGCGACGTAACCGAACTGATGCAGTACGCGGACGACAAATATGTAATAGGTCGCCAAGGAGACGAAATACACATCCTGTTCCCCACAGACATAGATTCTGTTCCAGAAAACATGGAACGAGACTATTTCCTTTTTGCCAGTGTCTGGTTCAAAGTTGATGGGCTTCCGTATCTATCCTTCACTGTAGACCCGTTACCCTTCCATGGTATGAGCAGTTTTCCGTATCCACCCACAGAAAGCTATCCATACGGAGACCTTCTGGATTATCTCTTGGAGTATAACACAAGAACACTAACTGCCCCATAGAAGAGAAGAAAATGGCTTCTTAGCTTTATATGGCAATAGTTAAATGCCACTGCCTTCTATCTATCTGCTCTAACAACTTCAAGGGCTCCTCCCAAGATGACAGAGCTGCAACAGATTCCAAATCCCCCGTTGCTTCCATCATTTCGACATTGGGGTTTCAGTGGCTAAGGAGGGAAAGGTGATGTTGGAGACAATAAGCCAAATACTGTTGATTACAATAGGGGTAGGACTAGTTACAGCCGGAGCACTGGCGATTTTAATTTGGATAAGAAATCTAACCAGAAAAATGAGCGTTCTGCGGCTCTTTATTCAACTGATATCCACAACCGCAATTCTTTTGACTTTACTTTTCATACCCCTTCCGTGGGACCCTATCCTCACGGGTCTCACGTTTTCCATTGCCTACAGGCTGACAATTGTCTTCGCTTTAATTGTCGTCAGCACTCTTGTTTTTGGGCGCTTCTTCTGCGGATGGCTCTGCCCCTTTGTTCTGCACATGGAATTGCTTACTCGTCTCAGAAAAGCCCTCAGGATACCTCACTGGGATCTTCCTGAAAGGGTAAATAATGCTCTAGATGCGCTCAGATATGTAATAATAGCTGTCATTTTAATTCTTGCGTTAGTCTTAGGTCCTCTTCACCCCTACGTGTGGCGTTTTGTTATCATGTTCATGGGTCCTTTCAAATCTCTAATCATAGTTTTTCTGCTTCCTGTAGAACCAGCGATTACATCAATAGGAGAAGCTTTAGGATTAGCCAGCTGGGGCACTAATTTTCATGACCTCAGAGGAACAATACTCTACTTTAATGGTCCTGACCTTATTTTGCTCACTTGGGGTGTTTTCTTCGCCTTCACGGCAGCCTCATTTATGGTAAGGTATCTGTGGTGCCGATTCTGCCCTGTCGGAGCGACACTCTCCATCATGAACAGGTTTAAGCCCTTCAGATGGCTTCCCATCTTTCACATAGACAAAATAGAAGAAAAATGTACAAAATGTGGAATTTGCAAAAGAGTCTGCCCAACTCAGGTCACCGAAGTATACGAAGAAAAAGGAGGAAACGTAACTCCCTCAAAATGTCTACTTTGTTTTCGATGCGTAGAGATGTGCCCATACGAAGGCTGCTTGAACATAAATTTTGCCGGTAAAACAATCTACAAATCAAAAAACTGGTTAAAAAGCGACTGAAGACGCATTTCAGATTGTTCTTTTGTCCAGAGCCTTTCTGAAAGTTCCATGTTTTTGGTACTCGTGGAGACCGATATGTAGCTGAGAGCGATTTCCCGTTGTATCCTGGTATCCCTCTACCGTCCAGTTTTTTCGGTTCAAAAATCTCTCTACAGCTGGGGCATTTAGCCATTTGACTTTCCTGTTCCATGTAGTACATTCGATTCCTGACGACTTTCATCATTATCCTTTTCTGCTTCACCAAATCATGGAGAAGGGCGGTGAAATCGGCGATGGCGAAGGTTGACATTTTGCTGTTTCTGGAGTGTTGAAATCCGTTACTTTTCGCCTGCTACCTGTCATCAAGAAAGATTGCCCAAAAAGAAAAACAAATATATTCCTAAGTTTACATGAACCTTTATTCCTCAAAGATTTAGACGAATCCAACGGAGGTTAGACCATTAAGAAAAAGAAAGCGGTGTTCTTAACGCTTTGGTTCCATTCTTTTCTTGTATGGCTATATATAGCTGCAAGAATAATTTTTAGTAACGTTCCAGTAAACAGCTTGTTCCTTGATGCTGTACCGTTTTTAACTTTTACCGCGCTCGGAATTATTGCGTTTGTTTCGAGTGCAATATTCATGTTTTTGTATCTTATAGAGAGCTAAATTTTCAGCACGAAAACCAACAGACGAGGACTTTACAGAATCTGGAACCACAAAAGATAAAATAGGCGAGCCAGTTTTATACGAATCTGCGAAGGCGAAGATGATGCCAGTTGAAATCTTTGATGTTGAAGAGTTCATAGAGATTGCGGAACGGGCAGAATACTGCAGCATCAAGCGGCTTGAACGAGTAGTTAAACTGAAACTGCGAACCCCAAAAAAACTCTTCACCCTCAAAGTCAACCCCACCAACGCAGAAGAAATAGTCAAAAAACTCCGCTGCGAAATCCGCGAAATCTAGACATTTCGAAGAAAATTGCAGTTTTTAATTTGCTAAACCAAGCGTTCCTTTTTAGACACATTACATTGAGGTTAAGGTTTTCTACCAACAACTAGGATGTAGCCGATGTATTTCGATGCTACTTTATCCTGGAGTAGAAGCCGTTTACCTTTGCTGATTTTGCCAAAACGGGATCTGATTCTTTTGCTTTTAGCTGCGAGAAGCAGCATTTTACCCAGCGTTTTAATCAGTTTCCCCCATCCCCCAAATTCCTTGATGATCTTAAAGCTATTTCCTTGTTGACTTATACCATGATACTTTTCAACTCTGATGCCTTTGAAGGAAGCTGCTTCAAAGAACCGTTGCCACTCTGATGGCGAATTGAGCGTGAACGGCAGTTCAGTGAGTTCCTGAAAGACCTGTTCGCTTTCCCGCACCGCGTCAATGGCTTCTGGAGGAATCTCATCAGCTTTGTACATCTCGTTAATTCCTAGAAAACCTCCACGTTTCATGACCCGAACAAACTCCGGAAAAGCACGCTCCTCATCCAAGAATTGGGACACAAACACAGTCAACACCACATCAAAAGAGCCGGCAGGAAATTGGAGATTATAGGCGTCCCCAAGCTGAAAGGAGATGCGGTCGGTGAGGTTGAGCTCTTCGGCGCGAAGTTGGGCTTTCTGAATCATTTGTTCTGCGATGTCAATTCCAGTAACGTGGCAGCCGTAGGTTTGGGCGACATAGCAAGAGTTGCCGCCTGTTCCACAACCCACCACCAGAACCTTGCTCTCTTCACCAATTCTACAGAGTTCAGCAAGTCGATCAATGGATGCTACGCCGCCAATATTGAAGAAGGGAACGTCCAAATAGCCCATAAAGTCATAATAACTTAATTCTTCGATTTCTTCAATGGAATAATCGTCTGCTAGCATGGTTTCCCCCGCGGTTTCACAAGGGCTGAGCTTGATTTACATCCAATGAAGTCGATTCGTGCAGTTAACGTTTATGTTGAGCCATGAAATCGTCAAGCCTATCAAAAGTCTTCTCAAGGGTTTCTATGGGCGGCAGGAATACTCCTCGGAAGTGTCCAGAACCGTAGGCGATTCCGAATCCTGAGCCGTGAACAAAAACGACGCCCGTCTTCTCCAAAAGGTCACGAACGAAAGCCATGTCGTTTTTCCATTTCGACCCGATTCCGTCAATTTTTGGGAAGAAGTAGAAAGCGCCCTTGGGTTTAGCACAGCTGATTCCATCAATCTCATTCAAGCGCTTATGAGAGTAATCTCTCCTCTTCCGCAGTTTATCCACCATGCGACGTATGTGGTCTTGGGGTCCCCTCAGAGCTTCCACAGCAGCCTTTTGAACTGGAGTGTTAGCGGAGAGCCGTATTCTTGCCTCTTTTATAATATGCTCCCGCAGCTCCTCCAAAGTATTGTCCTCTTGGCAATAAAAGTACACGTAACCCAGTCTCCAACCGGTCATCAGATAGACTTTTGAGAACCCGTTGAGACCGATAACTGGTACATCTTTAGCCACGCTAGCCGTGCTCACAGATTTGTCGTATGCAATTTGGTCATAAATTTCGTCTGATATTAAGGGGATGTTATATTCTCCCGCCAAATCAACTATTGCCTTAACAATCTTCTTGTCATAAAGGGCTCCGCAGGGGTTGTTAGGGTTTATGACAACTATCGCCCTTGTTAAATCGGTTATCTTAGAGCGCAAATCATCTAGATCAGGTTGCCAACCGTTCTCTTCAGAAGTTCTATATTGAACAGGTTCACCTCCAAAGAACCCTGCGTACGAAATGTAAGAAGGATAAGTAGGACCCGGCACCAATATCTGCTCTCCCTGCTCAACTAAGGCGCCGAGAACCATTAGAATCCCCTCAGAAACGCCATTAGAAATTATCACATTTTCGGGCAAAATGTTGATGCCGCCAATCTTTTTCTCCTTTTCACAGATGGCTTCTCTCAGCTCCAGAGTGCCCTCGGAAGGAGAATATCCGTTTAAACCTTCATTAACTGCTTGAATCAGCGCTTCTTTGATGTGCTCAGGTGTATCGAAGTCGAAACTCACGGGGTCTCCAATGTTAAGGTATATGACATCTTTTCCTTTTTTCTCCAGTTCTCTGGCGTATCCTACCATTTCACGAATTGCGTACCCAAGATTTTGCACTCTTTCGGTGACTCTCAACGGTTATGACCACAAGAGGATGGACATTCTACAATAAAATCCTTTCACTCACATCCATTAAGCCAGATGGCAACAAGAGACAAGGCACATAATTCTATCTGGGTCTTTAAACTGTGAAGGCGTCTCCAGTCTTTGGCGCCACAGCTTCAAATCCAACTTCCGACTTTATCCACTCGGCAAACATCTCACAGTTCTTTTCTTCTCCATGCACAACATAGACGACGGGGTTCCCCTCCAATTCCTTCACCGTCTTCTTAAGATCGTTGGCTCCGCTGTGAGATGAAAAATCGAAACGCTTCACCTGCGCCTTCACCTTCTGCACTTTCCCATCAATGACGCATTTTCCCTCTTCAAGCAACTCCCGTCCTGGAGTTCCAGGAATCTGGTAGCCTACAAGGAAAACAGCGTTTCGGCTCTTTTTCCCAACTTTCTGGATGTAAAAGGCGGCTGGTCCTCCCTTCAGCATCCCTGCCGGAGATATTATCGCCCCCTGTTTCTTGGCTATTTTTCTGCGGTCTTTCCATCCCTCAACCCAAGCCGCGGAGTGAATAGCGTCCATGAACAATTTGGGGTCCCGCATGAAGGATGGGTGGTTCATCATTATTCTGTTAGCCTCACGAGCCATACCGTCCATGGCAACGGGATACTCGAAGTGGTTGGCGGCTAGGACGCAGGCAATTTCTTGTGAGCGTCCTACGCTGAAGGCGGGGATAAGGGCTGTTCCTCCGTTCTCCACGATGTCGTTGACGCTTTCCATGAATTCTTTTTCTATCTCTGTTCTGTCAGGATGAACCTCATCGGCGTATGTGCTCTCCGTGATTATGGCGTCGAGTTTTCCGTAGTCTCTGTCTGCGGCGGGAAGTAGACGTGTTTCCCTTGAGTTGTAGTCGCTTGTGTAAACAATCCGCTTCCCGTCTGCCTCCACTAGAGCTTGGGCGCTTCCGGGCAGATGCCCAGAATTTAGGAGTTGAAATTTCATGTCTCCTATGGTTTCTTCTTTTCTAAAGTCAAGGTGAATTGTGCTTCTCAGCATGGTTTGCAGTTCCAGGTACTCGAAGGAGAGGTAGTAGCCTGACAGGTGTATAAAGTCAGAGATGAGGGGTTTGGAGAGATCAAAGGTTAGTTGGGTTCCGTAAACGGGTTTCTTCTCTTGAATGTGAAAGAGAGGAACACCTCCAGAGTGATCTAGGTGGCTGTGAGTTAGAACGATGGCATCCACCTCTTTGGGTGGAATATGCATGGGAAAACCCGGTTCATTATCTAACATAACACCATAATCTAGGAGCAGTTGAGCCTTCTCAGACTTGACTGCAACCGCTGCCCTCCCAACTTCTCTCGCGCCTCCGAGAAACCTGATTTTCATCGGAATCGTTATCATCCTCCGTTAAGTAAAGTCCAATGGAATATTGACTGGTTTAAGGACAACCTAGCATTTAAACAGTAACCCTTATCCCAAGAATCTATGGTGACATTACAGCTTCTCGAATTACAGCCACAAGATGTTCGATAGTTTTCTTAGCCCATGGTTCTCTTTCCCGAAATGCTGTGAAAGCAATTTTTTTCTTTTTGCAAGCCCGTTTACAGGCTACCATGATTTTTCCCCTCCAGACCTTGGGGTCTCGAAGCAGGATTACCTGTTTATAATTTGTCTTCTCGATATAGTTTGCCGCCTGCTGTGCTACATACATTATGGTTTCAGTGTCCAAGGGAGAGGCAATTTCATGTTGTGACAGAGGATAGACTTCATCAAGTTCTGTGGGTATTATGCCAAAGGGAGCCGCGTACGTGCAAACGTGAACTGTATCAACCGCATCTATCTGCTGGGTAGCCTTCAGGATTTCGCGGTGTTCCTTCGATTTGTGGAAGGGTTTTGTTTGAGTTTGCGGCAGCAGAAGGAGAATCGCGGCTTTTGGCGGCGGAGAATATCTGTCCAGCATCCTTTTTCTGTGGCGGACGACTTCTGGACGGGCTAGTCCCAGAGAACCGAAGAAGAAGATGCCGCTCCTCTTTGTGACTGGACTCTGCTCCTCCAGATATTCACCATGTTTTCCCAGCTTTTTTAGGGCTTGGAGAAGCGCTGGATGCCCATGTGCCCTCATTTCCAGATGTTCCCAGAGGCGTCCCTCAGTTATCGCCTGTTTTATCCTCCTCAACTCGAGGAAGCTAACGTGGAGGTTGTGTTCTGCAAGCAGTTTTTGTCGCTCAGCCTTTGGTAGTTCTTTCACGTTTTCTGGGTTGGTTTTACTGCATGCAGGGCATGAGCATGGGAAGTATTCTAGTTCGTTGAGGCGGGTGGTGCCGGATTCTGTCATATAGCGGTCTTCTTTGGCGAAGAGGGCGTAGGCGGCGGAATCGAAGAAGTCACATCCTAGGGCTACTACCAGAGCAAACATGAAGGGGTGACCGGCGCCGAAGAGGTGAAGGGGACGGTCTGGCGGCAGATTCATTTTTGCTGTTACTATCATGTCAACGAGAGTATCGAACTTGTACTGCTCCATTACTGGGGTGGGGCTGCCTAAAGCGTGAATCTGAAAGGGATGTTTCGCCATTTCCCTTGCTGACCGGGCAACAAGGTTAAGGTATTTGCCTCCCTGAACTGGACCAACCCACGCTACATCGTCGCGGGTTTTCATCTTCGTCCACTCTTTTGCCCGTTTGATGGTTTCGTCTACTGTTTGTCTTGCGTATTTTTTGGTGACTCCCCATCCTGTTGGGACGTCCAGTATGGTGGCGATGTCCGTGTCTATTTCTTCTTGGAAGTGCACAATTTCTTTTGGGGTGGTTTCTATGCCTTTGTAGATGAGAAGTTGGTAGGCGCCGGAGTCGGTCATGATGGTGCCATGGAAGTTTAGGAAGTCGTGTAAGCCCTTTTCGGTGGCGGCTTTTTTGTGTTTCTTTTTTATTATGTAGGCGTTGGTTATGAGGGCTCTGCACTTGAACTCTTCCTCTAACGTTCTGGGGAGAACTGGCTGAACGTTAGGATTTATGACAGGCAGTAGTTGCGGCGTCTCTACTACTCCACTTTTGGTTTCGAACCTGCCTATCCGCGCCATCAAATCTCTATCTGCAATCTCAAAGGACATCTGAGGAACCGCCAAGACACACTTTGTTGAATATTTTATTTTCGTTTTCTAAGTTTTCTGACTACGACTATCCCAAAACCAAGCCAAAACAGCAGTATCCCCCCAATCATGAATAAAAACGGAAACACGACATGCACGAGCTCGATGGGAAGCATGAGGTAATGAAGAAGTAAACCAACTATCCCCAAAACTGTTCCGATGCTTCCGAAGAAAAGTAATGGTCGAATATCGAACATTAATCTCACGGTGATTCCAAGTATTCTGCCTCCATCTTTTATAGGATTAAGCTTTGTCTTGCCCACTCTAGACCTGTAACGCACGGGCACCTCACATATTCTAGCATCAACGGAAAGGGCTTCTGCCAACATTTCCATGGCAAGGGGCATACCCACAGCCACTAAATGCATGCGGTCTAGGAGTTCGGATTTGAAGGCTCTCATGCCACTTTGAGTGTCGTACACGTTAAGTCTCAAAGCTAACTTTGCAACTAGAGAAAGCACGCTGTTCCCAATCCTGTTAACTAAGGGCATTGCCCCCTTCTGCATTGCAGCAAACCTGTTACCCACTACCAAGTCAGCTTCATCATCCAAAATAGGTGCTACCAACTTGGGTATGTCTTCGGGGTCATAAGTTAAGTCTGCATCCAACATTACAATCACTTTAGCATCTAGCCGTTTTCTGGCATGAAAAAAACCCGTTTTCAAGGCATCCCCATAGCCTCTGCCCCTCTGATAAATGACAGTGGCACCCATATCCTTGGCAATCTCATCTGTGCCATCGATGGAACGCCCATCCACAACCAACATTCGATATTCATAGCCCTTCATAGCATTTTTTACGTTGGTCAACACTTTTCCCACAGCTTTGCATTCGTTCAAGGTGGGAATTACGATGGCAATTCTTGTTGCAGAACGTTTTGTTTCGATAGCTTCTTCCTCCATGTATCTGTTGCACTCTTCAACTTCTTAGCATTTACGCAACAATCGAAAATCACTAAACAGGGTAAAAAGCTTGTGCCATGTCAAAAGGGTATTTATATTGAAATGTTGTCTCTTAGTTGTGCTGGTTTCGCTGAAGGTTAACGGGTATGGTCTGTAGAGTTCAAGTTTACGAAAAACCTGTCTTACAGGATCCAGTGTTGATTGAGGGATTACCCGGCATCGGATTTGTCGCAAACATCACGGCTTTACATCTCATCCAAGAGTTGGACGCAAAACTCTTCGCAGAGATTCAATCATCCTATTTCCAAGACCTTGCCATGACCACAAGCAACGGAGGAACCTACTTTCCCGCCAACCAGCTCTACTACCATAAAGGCGGAGAGGGCGAAAGGGACCTCATCATAGTCTACGGCAACACACAGGCTCTGACGACAGTTGGACAGTATGAACTCTGCGGAAAAATTCTAGACCTCGCCCAAGAACTGGGATGCAAATACATCTTAACTGTTGGAGGTCTGAAAAAAGATGAAAAAGTTGAAAAGCCAGAACTCTATTGCGCGGCTTCAGACCTAGAGACTTTGCAGGACGCCCTAAATCTCGGAGCCAAGGTCATGAAAGGGCACATCTTTGGGGTAGCCGGGCTCCTTGTGGGATTGTGTAAATTGAGGGAGATGCGGGGTTTCTGTCTTTTAGCTGAGACTCCCGGCTTGTATCCTGATGCGGTGGCTACGCGGGAGGTTATGAAAGCTCTTCGTAAAATGCTAAATCTGAAGATAAATTTGAAGAGTTTAAGGAGCGTTGCAGAAGCAACGGATAATATATTGAAGTCTTTCGGGATTGTTTCTCCTTCAATAGAAAAAAAGAGGCGGGAATCGGATTATCGCTGGTTTATTTAGCTGCTGCTTCTTTAGTGAAGAGGTCGTAGACTCTTTGTACTCGCTCGGCTGCTGGACCTGAACCCTCCACCACACCCTTCTCGGTTACTTTGATTTTTTCCATGACCCAGATGAAGCCTTTGTCCTCGTAGAGTTTGACCATGGTTGGAAAGACCTTTTCAAGGCGTGTGGACAGAGCCTTCAAATCGAAGGGTTTCTCGATGGTTAAGATTTGACTGATGATGCTGCCGTTCAAAAATACTCTGTGAAATTGTGTGCCTTTTTCTTCTTTGGCCTCTGACAGTGAGAGGCTCATCGTTTCAGGGTCTATACCCGATAGGGTTCCAGTGTATTTTTTTCCGTCAACCGTGATGACCATGACTGTTTTGTCAAGGAGTGCTCCTAGTTCTCCGAAGAACTTTCTTTTCGCTACCGACATTTTAACACCTGGCCACTAAATAGAAAGGAGAAGAACTTATTTATTTCTACAAAAAACACTGAAAACTTCACCTTTTTGCCCAATCCGGCAAATACAATAGGAGATTCCTAAGGGCTATAGGGTTTGAAGAATACTTGCTGTCAGCTTTTGTATTTCCTGAGTTTCTTTATCAGTTGTTGCTTGCTTTCGGAAGAGACAATTATCCTGTTCTCTTTCTTTACGTAGCTATTCTTGTCAACTAGAATGATTTTTCTTGGTTCCAAGTCCTCTTGGAGGTCCACGTTGGGACCGACGATGCTCTGGGGACCGATTTTTACGCCCGGTTCGAGGCAGGAGTTGATTCCTGTTTTGCAGCTGTCTCCTATGATGGCGCCCAGCTTGTTTATGCCAGAATCTATGCGTTTCTCTCCTATTCGGACCTTGACGTTCTTCTCGTCGAATCGATAGTTGGCGGTTATTGTTCCGGCTCCGAAGAGGCAGTTATCTGAGATTATGGAGTCGCCGATGTAGTTTATGTGGAACCAGCAGTCGTCGCCGATGAGGGAATGCTTGATTTCTGTTGAGTAGCCTACGACGCACCTGTCTCCTATGGAAGAGTAATTCCAGACCAAACTGTTGTTTCCGATGAAGCTGTTCTCGCCGATGTAGCAGGGTCCCCTGATGCAGGCGCCTTCGAAAACTCTTGTTCCCTCTCCAATCCAGACTCTCCCGTCAACTGTCGCCCGCTCAGAAACATCCGCGCCATCCTCAATCGTCTGCCTTTTTACCTGCCCATCCATGAGATGTTGGTTTATCGTGAAGAGGTCCCATGGATACTTGTAGCCTGCAAAAAAGCCATCGCAACTGACGGCTTTAACAACATTCCTGTCCTGGACAAATTGTAATATCGCGTCCTCATACTGGTGATCAGAAACAGGAATCTTCTTATAGTAATCAAAAATTCGTTTAGGCAGGATGTAGACGCCGACCACAGCCAGATTGCTCGGTTCCTTGCCCTTCGGAGGCTTCTCAACAAAATCTGTCACCTTTTCGTCTTTAACGCGGATTATTCCGAACTTCCATGTCTCCTTGACTGGTTTGCAGGAAAGAACTATCTCCGCATCACTGCCCCTGAATTGTCGAATCATCTTCTTCAAGAGGGAAGCCTCGAAGATGTCGTCGGCGTTAACTACAAAGAAGTTGTCTTCCGCCAAACTCTCTGCGGTTCCTAGGGCGTCTGCCATCCCCAAAGATTCCTTCTGAACCGCATAATCGATGTTGACTCCAAGTTTGCTGCCGTCCTTCAGGTAATCTTTTATCTGTTCTCCCTGATGACCCACCACGACAACAAAGTCTTTCAAGCCTGCCTCTTTCAGGGTCATGATGACGTGATGAATCAGGGGCTTTCCTAAGATTTTGAACATGGGCTTCGGCTTGTTCACGGCGAGGGGAAAGACCCTCTTTCCTTCTCCTCCGGCAAGGATTATTGTCTGCAATTAATCACCTTTCAGAACTTGATTCAGTTCCTTGGTTGCAAAATCGTAGAGTTCCTTGAGTTTTTCCTCTGTTCTCGCTTCGGCGGAGATTCTTATGACGGGCTCAGTGTTGGAGGCTCTCAGGATCACCCATCCGTCTTTTTCCAGTATCTTAACGCCGTCTATCTCTAGGGTCTTTAACCCATACCCCTTAAATCTGGACTTCAGGTTCTCTATGACTTTAAATTTCAAGTTGTCAGGGCATTCGAAGTTCTTCTCGTAGACGGATGGATATTTCGGCAGGGAAGCAACAATTTCTGAGAGCTTCTCGTTGCTTTTGGAGAGGATTTCAGCCATCCGTAGGCTTGCAAATGTGCCGTCATCCATGCCGTAGACGTCGGAAAAATAGAAGTGACTGCTCTTTTCTCCTCCCAACAACGCCTTCTCCTCAATCATCCTGTCCATTATAAACGTGTGACCAACCCGCTCAACCAACGGGATTCCGCCGAGTTTCTTCACGTATTCTTCAACAGCCATGGAGCAACTTAACTCGTAAACCACTTTTCCGCCTCTATGTCTCTGGAGAACATCCTTGGCAAAAACCAGCAACGTCAGGTCACCGGGAATCAGGTTGCCCTCTTCATCAATGAAGACCGCTCTATCCCCATCCCCATCATATCCTACTCCAAAATCCGCCCTATTCCTCACAACCTCCTTCTTCAGTTCGCCTAACGTCTCCTCCTTTGGCACTGGCGGATGCGCTGGAAACGTGCCATCTGGTTCCTGATTCAAAGTTAAAATGTCACATCCTAATCTCTTGAAGAGAGCGGGGGCTACCAGTCCACATGCGCCATTTGCAGTGTCCGCAACAACCTTGAGCTTCCGTTCAAGTTGAACCTTGCTCTGAACAAAATCCTGGTATTCCTTGATTATTCCCGAGTAACTGACAGATTTTCCCCTCTTCTCACCCAGCCTTTTCAAATCGACATCTTTGGTTATCTCTTTGATTCTCTCCATCTCTTTACCGTAAATGCTTCCCTTCTGACCCCTGAACGCCTTGAATCCATTCCATTGAGGAGGATTGTGGCTGGCAGTTACCATGACTCCAGCGTCCTTCTGGAGATGATTCAGGGCAAAATAGAGGAGAGGCGTTGGAACCATGCCTACGTCAGTAACATTGCAGCGGGAAATGAGCCCTGAAACTAGGGCGTCTCGAAGTTTTTCCCCGCTTAGTCTAACATCTCTGCCAACTACGACGGTTCTGCCATCTAAGAAAGCTGCGAAGGCTGCTCCAATCTTAGTTGCAACTTCTTCTGTCAGGTCCTCGCCGAAGACCCCTCTTATGTCGTAGGCTCTAAAGATGTGGTCAAAGTCTGCCTTTCCAGAAGCGGTCAAAATTTTTCCTCTCAGATTTTATTGTCGGTCAACTCACTTAAATCATAATCGATGGCAAGTTTGCTATTCTGTAGCCCCATTTGACTCTTCGTAGGGGTTGTGAATAACATCTTTCACTTTTTTCGTGATTTTCGGTCCTAAACCATGAACATCCTTTGACCATTGATCCACATTTATGAGGGCATTCAAAGGAGCCCCATAAGCGTTCAGGAGGGCACCGGCTTTTTCTCTACCGATGTTCGGGAGACTAGCCATAAAGAAAATTTGGGCATCAGCCAAGGTCCCGTGCTTTTTCACTGGATGCACAACTGGAGTTCTTTTCTCAGCGATTTGTTCCTGTTTCGCAGCCGTGTACAGGAAATCTATCGTTTCCTTGTAGCTATTTGTGTGAATCAGGTAAATTCCTTGTTTAGCGAGGGCGAACATGGCTCCCCAGACCGAGGCAGGCTGTATCCTACTGAATTTGTAGACGATGGGCAAATAGCCTTCTATGAGAATGAAGGGCTTTTCGTAACATTCCTTTAGGCTGAAGAGCTGGTCGAAGAGGTACCTTCGGGTAAGAGTGTAAACGAAATCGCGGACAGTTTTCCGTTCAAAGGCGCAGAGGTCAGAAATAACATAGTCGCCCTTCTCAAGGTGCCGCATGCTAACCTCGGCGCCCAGCTCCTTCAGTCCCTTAACTATCTTCGGCGCTGTTGTCGCCTCACGGCTATCCACTATGATGGTAGGTTGTTCCGTTCTTCCCTTCTCTTTAAGAAAGGGAATAAGAGTCTCAGCCCCAGACATGCACTTCTCCATCCATCCTATAATTAGTTAAGAGAAAATAAATATGATTTCAAATTGACAGAACCTGCTACTTCCCCAAAGATTGGCCAGAGGTTTTATTAGTCAAATCCAGCAGGCAGACCTGAGCATGCCCGTTTACCCTTACCTTCCGGTAAATCTTCTTCACTATCCCCTTTTCGTCAATGAGGAAGGTTGTTCGTTCCGTTCCCATAAACTTGTGTCCATAGAGCTTTTTCTCCTTCCAGACGCCATACTGATTCAAAACTTTTGCTTCCGGGTCGCTCAACAACGTGAAGGGCAGCCCATGTTTCTGTTTGAACTTCTGATGGGATTTAACACTGTCTTTGCTTACGCCCAAAATGACTATGCCTTGCTTCCCGAATTCTTGAGCCAAGTCTCTGAACTCGATAGCCTCCCTTGTGCATCCGGCAGTGCCGTCCTTCGGGTAGAAATACAGCACTGCCTTCTTTCCTTGATAGTCACTTAGTGAAACGTCTTTTTCATCGTCTGACTGCAGAGTAAAGTCTGGAGCCTTCTCTCCCTCCTTAACCAACCGAATCACCAAGAGGATATGTGCAGACGTACCAATTATAGATGTTCTCTAGCTGAAATGGCTGGATGACCCAAAACAATAAGAAACGAGCCTGACTATGGCATTTAGAAGTTGAAGACAATCAACTTAGCTGATGGCAGAAGAGAATGAAGGTAAGTGACGCATTTGAGTGAACGGAAATATGCTCTCTTTGGGTTCCTCGGACCTTTGGTAGCAATTTTTTTCGTATCTGTGTCCATAATTTTTTCTCCATGGTTTAGTTGGTGGAGCAATGCTCTGAGCGACCTTGGGCATTCCGTATCCAGTGGTGCTGCACCGTTGTTCAATTTCGGCTTGCTATTGTCCGGCTTCTTTATGATCCTTTACTCCATCACAGCCTTCAAGAATCACGCCAAATACACAAGCTACTTTTTGGTAATCGCAGGGTTCTCCCTTCAGCTGACTGCCACCTTTGATGAAGTTTACGGTTCTCTTCACTTTCTAGTTTCGGTGTTGTTCTTCGTGGCGTTGGGCTTCGCGTCCATCATCTATGCTGTAGAGAAAAAATCTGTTGTAGCCTTTGCAGCTTTAATTATTGGCGTTGGCTCATGGGTCTTGTATGGGGCGGGAATTTACAGTGCTGGGATTGCTGTGCCCGAGATAATATCCTCAACGGCAGCTTCCGCATGGATGATGTTGTCTGCCTTCAGAATCTTCTTCGACAAATCAACCATGTGAAAGCGGTACAAACGTCATAATTTCATTTTTGAGTGGAAGTGCTGTTAGATTTTAAGAAAATATAATAAAAGGGGGTAGCGGCGAAGCTAAGGCGCGATTCTGTTAGGTCATATTTTTGGGGTTAGGGTAGATGTTGGAGGTTTTTGGGGGCGCAGTTGTTGCCGTTGATTTGCAGTCGGTTTAGTCCTATGCTGGAGAGTTTGCGGCAGATGGAGTTGAGGGACTGTTCGCTGCCGTTCAATAGGCTGCCGCCTTCATGCGTTAGCGAATAGACCTTTCTAGGTCGGTCGTTTTTTAGATCCCATTGGCTCTTGATGTAACCTTTCTCTTCTAGGGTGCCTAAGAGAGGATATATGGTGCTTGGACCGAAATAAACTCCGAAGTTTCTACGGATGCTTGTTATGATGCTGTATCCGTGCATGGGTTTTGAATTTAGGAATTGGAGGATCACGAGGTCTAGCAGGCCTCTCATGAGTTTTGCTTGGACCTCCCTTAGTTTTTGTTTCATGTTCTTTTCCTCTTTTGTCGTTTTGTTCTACTTTTATACAATATGTCCTTTTCCCGACATATTACAGCCTCCATATACTCTGATGGACGATATAAAGGTTCGTGCGACCAACGAACATAAAAAAGCATATCGAAGCATACCAAAACACGCAAAACCTAGACAAATTAAATAAATATAGACATCTAACTACGATACAGGACCACGGGAAACAGAAAAACTTGACCGAAAACTTCAGAAAACAAATTGTTCAACGCATAACCAGAAACTTCCTCGATATCCTAGTTTTGAGGCTCCTCCAAGCAGAGCCAATGTGGGGGTATAAAATCATCAAAAAAACCAAGAGTCTCTACGGAATAAAACTTAGACACGGCGCCCTCTACCCCCTCCTCAACTCCCTAGAAGCAGAAGGATACGCCACAAGCCAAAAAACAACCAAAGGAGGGCGCGTAAGAAAAGTCTACGAAATCACTCCAAAAGGAACACAACTCATAGACGCCTACCACGAAGTTTTAAGGGAGCAACTGCAAAAACTGAACCTACAAAAGGAGACTGAGAAGATATCTTGAAGGTTCCCAGCAGATTTGAGATGAAAACGGGAACATTTGTTCAATTGGTTCAATATAAAAATGAGTGGGCAAACGGAATTATAGTAAGAATGGGGAAATTAAAGTGAAACCTAACGAGAAGTTAATTGTACAAGTTAATCGAATACTGGTTGAAAGAAGTAAAAAATCTCTGGAGATCGCAAGAAAAGAGATTTTGCGGGAAAAGAGGGCGAGTGAAGAGATTAATGATGCTTTCAAGTATTACGCAAAATCCTGGTATGATGTTGCGCATCCCGGGTTAGTTTCAATTGCTTGTGAAGCGGTGGGAGGCAGGGCTGACGATACAATCCCTATACAAGTTGCCTTGTTATTGCTAACTGCTGGATTCGATATACATGATGACTTAATTGACGAGTCGAAGACAAAATATGGTAAGCCCACCGTTTTTTCAAAGTTTGGCAAGGACATTACTCTTCTTGTAGGTGACGCCTTTTTGATGAAGGCTCTTGTTCTTCTTCACAAGTTAGAGGAACAATTTCCGAACGAAAGGATTGATGCGATTTGGAATATAATTAGCAGTTTGTTTTTTGAACTGGGTGATGCTGAGGCTCTTGAAGCTTCTCTGAAAGGCAATGTAGATGTTTCTCCGGAAGAATGTTTTCGGATTCTGAAAATGAAAGCTTCAACCTTCGAAGCTCACATGCGCATTGGCACCATTATAGGAGAGGGAGAAAAGGATGTTGTAGATTTACTAGGTAATTACGGCAGGACGCTAGGTATTTTGGCTAGCATACGAGAGGAGTTTATTGATGTATTCGAAGCTGAGGAACTTCAGAACCGCTTTAGGAATGAGTGCTTGCCTCTTCCCATCCTTTATGCGTTCAAGAACCCACAGACCAAAAGGACCGTTATAGATTACCTTTCAAAACAGCGGGTATCTGGCGAAGATGCTGAGAAAATAGTAGACATAATCTATAAAGATAAAAATGTTGAAACCTTTAGAAATGAGATCAACCAAATGGCTGAAGAAGCTTTAACTGCGATCAATAATGTACCTAATAAAAACTTATTAGCCTCACTAAGAGTACTAATAAACGGAATGGTTGAAGATTTATGATTCTATAAGAATGTGCTTAAATGCCATATACTCGCATTGGCTTTTCTTTTTTCTTTTCCATCCTTCATCCCTTACTGTATTCCTGTTCTACAGGTTACTTATAAGCTTTGTTCAACACATAAACAGTTTGCCCAAAGGATACTTAGCGTGAATTAGAATTCTATTTACAGAAATTTTATCTCTGAAGCAGAATATTATTGATGTGTTGAGTTGTAAACGAATGAAAAAGACATCAACCCTAACGGGTATCCTTTTTCAAAGAGAATTTCTTTCCGTCTTTATTGTTATTGTAAATGTTTTGTCATGGTATTTTCCGTTGTATCTCTTTCTTGAGAGTGCTTTGGGAGAATCTCCGAATGGATCCATTTTATTGTTATTGGCTTTTGGAGGTCAATTTGCAGCGGCTATTGGCTTTGGAATATTAGGTACGGCTTTGGTGAAAAAATTTCCAAGTACCAATGCTTTCCTATCTTTTTGGATGTTTGTTGGAATAATATCCTCTGCATTAATGGTTACCTTAGAGACATTAAATATGACAAATTTTTTGCTTGTTACTTTTCTTTTGGGATTTTCATTAGGACTGGGTCTTCCCTCCAGCTTTGAATATTTTGGAAATCAAAGTACTGTAGAAAATCGTGGATTGTTAGCTGGATTCACACTTTTTGCATCAATGCTCTTAACCGTCCTTATCGGTTCACTTCTTAGTTTTACCACCTTTTTTGTTGGTGCATTGATACTTGCTGCGTGGAGGGGAATTGGATTGGTCTTATTTCTTCTTGTCAGACCCAAACATGATTTTCGCAAAGAAAATCTGACCGAGGTCTCATATAGAACGGTTTTACTTGATAGGTCATTTTTACTATATCTCCTTCCATGGGCAATGTTTTGTTTAATAAATTTTATTGAGTTGCCTGTAGAATCCAATCTTTTTAAGGAAGATTTTGCTGCATTTGTGCAAATTGCAGAATTTGGAATTGGCGGTTTTGTTGCATTGTTAAGTGGTTGGTTTGCTGATTCAGTTGGTCGAAAACGAATAATCATCGTTGGTTTTATAATGCTGGGAATTGGGTACGCTGTGTTAGGACTTTTTCACTTATTCACTGCTTCTTGGTATTTGTATATCGTTATAAACGGCATTGCATGGGGAATCTTTCTACCGATGTTCTATTTGGTTGTATGGTCAGAACTAGCTGGAAACCGCATCAAAGGAAAGTACTACTTGATTGGGTTAGTGCCCTTCCTCATTGCAAGCTATGCACAAATCCTAATCACACCTTTTGCTAAAGGAATCGAGTTCTCGGGAGCGTTTTCGTTGGCCAGCTTTTTCCTCTTCATAGCGGTGTTACCTTTGCTGTATGCTCCGGAAACTATGCCCCAAAAGCAGATTGAGCTCAAGCGGCTTAGAAAATTCGCTGACGAGGCAAAACGGGCTAAGGAAAAATATGAGAGAAAAATGAAGAGTTAGAATTTTTCGATTTTTGTGGCTAACTCATCCAGCATCTGTGTGAAGGGATGTTGTGGTTTTTCTTCTGAGAATATGAATTTTCCTGCTGCTTGGAGTACATCGCAGAAACAGGGGATGGTTGCTAGGATGGGAAGCTTGTGTACGCTGTTGAAGTGCTTATTGAATTTATCCCGTTCCTTCTTAGACGACAGATATTCTGCAATCACTTTGTTCATCAAGATTCCCGTCTTCTTCTCGAAAAGGTCGTAGAGTTCACTGGTCATCCGCTGGCTCCCATTTATGTCAGAGGCATCCAAGCTTGTAACCACCAAGACAATGTCGGCGGCGACAATGGCGTTAATAGAAGAGTATTGAAGTCCAGGACTTGTATCGAAAATTATGTAATCAAGACTTGCATCCTCAAGAAGAGACGACCTGAGGGATAAAAGCCTGCCTAGAGCCTTCATCTCCCACTTCCTATCCTTCGCTGACATGTCCCTGATCGCTTCGGTGGAGGGATTTGCAAGTGCAACCAGTAACTTGCCGCCGTTGCCATGCTCTCGACCCGCATCAATTAAGACTTTGTCGATCTCACAGACGGCGTTAAGGTAATCGTTTAACCAATACTCTGCCTTCTGGTCTTTGAACAGGGCATGAAGGCTTGGAGCGCGGAAATCTAAGTCCATTAGGCAGACTTTTTTGCCTCTTTTAGCGTAGGTGGCTGCAAGGTTAACTGAGAGTGACGTCTTTCCGGTTCCGCCCTTGTAGGAGTGAACTGCTATAATTTTTCCCATTTCTAATTAAGCCTCCTCCTTATCCACGTAGAAGTAAGCCTTACGGCCTTTTCTTTCCTTTTTCATGTATCCCATTACCACCAGTTGATTCAGGTAACCGCTCTCTACTGCCCTCGCTCGCTTTGTTTGTCCAGCGACTTCATCGGCTGTTGCTTCTCCAAGCTTGCAGAGAGTAACTGCTGTCTTTCTCAGGTGATCGGGTAGAGAGAGGAGGGTCATTACGTCCAACGCTTCAGGTAGGTTTTCTGGAATCTCCCTTTGACCATGTTTCTGGATTTCAATCATCACATCTATTTTTTCGTTTAGTCGTTCAAGATTTTCTCTTATTTTTTCGAGCAGCTGTGTTGATTTTCCCTCAAGTTTTCTGTATGCCATGGTCTTGGTTCCTGAATGTGTTTTCTGCATCTGCATTATTGTAGCACACACATCTTTATTAAATCTTACGATATATTAGTTCATATTCGTGATTTAAACAAACATCCACCCAAACGGCAACAAAAAATTTTGAATAAACCACAGACAAAGAAAAACAAAGAAGATGGAGAGAAGACGCTACTAGTAAAGAGAAGCAGGCATTCTAGCCTGACCTTCTTCGATGACCGGCAGCATAATCTTCAATTCTCTGAAATACTTAAGAACCTTCAACCCTTTTTCCGAAACAGCGTAAACGATCCTTTTCTTGCCAACGGTCTTCTCCTCAACCAGCTCCTGCTGGATGAGGAAATCCAAGTACTCCTTCAGAACACTGCAGTTCACATTAGCCTTGTACATGATGTGTGTTAGCTTCAGGGGGCCTCTGTGGGCCAGAACCTTGAGTATGTCAATATACATCTCGAGTTTTGATCTTCGCATTTTAATGCCCCTTTTGAGGTTATTTTTTCCCATTTTATATATATCATTTATGGATTCGGACTACGTCTTTTGGGGTTTATTTCTGCTAATGAGCTGATTTCGCTTGTATTCGCTGGAAGACTATGAGGCGATTCTGAAGAGCTGTAACCAAGTCATCAGCTAGTATGTATTGAAGTTCAGGGGTCAGAGTTTGGATTTCGCTCGTGAAGGCTTCCATCATCATTTTCTGTAGTTTTTTGCGGTTTTGGGGGGAGAACGATTTTTCCATCATTCTTTTCTCCTAATGGGTAACTGGCTTACTGGTTGCTGATGGTATTTAACTATCTTATGAATTTCAACGAAATATTTAAAATATGAATTCTGAATCTATATTCCCCTGAATTATCTCAGAAATAATAGATAGATAATGACTAGTGCAATGATGATTATTATTGAAAGGACAAAAAGAATGTTTTCTTTTAACATAGTTTGTAATCTGACAAGTTTTTCTTTATGTTTTTCAAGCTGAGTATAAATTCCAAGATATGTGAGAAAATAGCTAAGGGCGAATGTAATCACGGCGTATATCAGGCTTAACACATCTCCTGTAGTGACAGGTGGTGGAGGTGGGCTTTTACTAACAACCTCAAAAAAATTAACTTGATAATTTATGAAATTATGCGTATCTACTTGCTCACCAAACCTGTCAATGTAGTTTTCATCAAAAACAAAAAGGGTAATTTGCCATTGCCCAATTAATGAGGGATTATCGTTAATTTTGAACTGAAATACTATTTCTGTTGGGCTGTCACTCCAATAAAGAGTGTTTTGGTTTACATAAACATATTTTCCGTATCCTTCTATCAAGGTTTTTCTTGGAAGATAATATTGTTTTTCGTCGCTTATGTAATGTAAGGAATCAGTATAGAAGTCATTATAATGGTCAATGGTATTCCACCTATTAAGTGTGGAAAATTGTGAAAGGTGTCCGATTCCTGTAAAACCTGATACTGCTTCACCTTGAGGATTGGTTATAAAAAAGTGGAAGCAAGGTTTCTGAATGGGTATTATGCCCTTATCTACAATATTCACTTTGAATCTTACATAGTCACCAACACTTATTTTTTCAGGGCTTATGGAGATATATATGTCAGCATCGTAATTAGCAACATAAGCCTGTCTTTCTATATATTCATCAATTTCGGCAATTCCAAAAGTGGGATAGTTTGTCCCTTCAAGGGTCAGATACAAAGTTGGAACTTCGGTGGTTGGAATCAGTGAAGCGATAGTTTGCCAATTCAAAAACAAGGTTATAAGAAAGGCAACAACAAGACTAAAGAGAGTTCGTTTGGTTCGTAACCGATAACTGCCGACTGTAAAAGTCTTACTGACTTTATGTCGTTTCTCACTCTCTGCCATACGCAGCAAATATATTGTGATAACTATAAAAGCACTTCTTTGAGGAGCTGAAGTTCAAGATGGTAACATCAAATTCTGAAGAGGAGTTGCCTGTTGTTTATCCATTAATAAATTTTGAGGCTAGGCTTGAACTGCCCTTTGTAATTAGCCCAACTATGACGATATGAAAACTTACAGAACAAGAAAAAAAGGAGTTACTCAGCAAACTGACTACAATAGAGATAACCCATCCAAGACGACCACAATTATGCTTGGACTTCAAGTCTGGACAAAGCAAGAAACCAAAATCGGGAAAACCCTATGACGTAATCTCTGCGTTAAGGTTACTCAAACCCAAACTAGTAGGGATAAATCACGTCATCTACGATGATGTCTCTCATAATGTCCTTAGATACCCAAGTAGCATGGAAGCAGATACTTCAACAACCCGTCTTTTCAAAGGTGTTTATACCCTTCAAGAGGATGAAAAATCTGATTTCCTAACCCTATTCAACAAGATTAGAGAAAGGCTGACAGATGGGTTAGATAAAAAGCTCCGATTTGCTTTAGGACGATTCAACATGGTCTATTGGTCAAAGACGATTGATGATAGGCTGTTGAATTACGTTTTTACTCTTGAGAGCCTTTTTCTAAGTGGCAAATCAGAAAAAAAATTTAGGCTTTGCTGCTACGTGACTTCCACTCTTTCAGATGATTCTGAAGATAACCCGAAAGATATATGGAATTACATTGAAGCTGCATACGATGTAAGAAGCAACATTGTTCATGGAGTGGGAATTCGCCAAGGACTAATATCTGTGGGGAAGGGGGATGAAAAAATGAAGATACCTGCTGTTGAGTTTGCTGACAAGATTGAAGAGTATACTCGGAAATCTCTACTTAGAGTCCTTGAAGAAGAATCCGTCAAGGCATTCCAAAAAAATCTTAAAAATGAACTGATTAGGAAACTTGGCATCGGTCTAGTTACTGAAGGCTCTGTGGACTCTTCGTAATAGGCTAAATTTGTTGGGCTGTTAAATTTGTGGATTGAAAATACGGCAAAATTATGAGAATTTACCGAGGGGGTTTAAGCTGTAGGGTGACCTTAGATTCATTATCTTTCAGAATTGGTGAAATTCCAAGACGTCCATCTATTGTATGTATTCCAATTTGTGAATAAGAGCTTATACTTGGATATTTTGGGCAGAGTTCTCGGATTAGAGCAGCAATAACATTCCAATGATATTGGATGCTTTCAGTTAATGAAGAGAAATCTTCTGATGGTTTTATTGCCTTCGTTAGAACATCGCCTATGACCTCTGCTTCTTCTTTTGTTGCTTCAACTGGACAAATTAGTGCCGGATGATTATCTGGATATAGTGCTAGTTCTTCTCCAATTGCAGGATGAACAATGCCTAGCCTCAACTTTGGTTTGTTATCAACCGATGCTACATACGTAAATATCCACCCTGTAACATCTATATCCTTATTTTTGGTTAGCCAGAACATTTTTTGAACTTTTTGATATTCTATTCGTGCTTTTTTTATTATATCAAATATTTGGTTTGTGTTTGTGACTTCTATGTCCATCAGTCTTCTTTTAACAAGGTGTAATAGTCCCACGCTTCCATCACCAGTAATTAATCCTATTTTTGTTTCTTGGATTTTTTCGGAGTCATCAGCGTAATTGCGAATGCTACCATCCCAATTAAAATAGGTGGTGCGTGTGTCGGCAGCAACCATGGCATAATCACCAAAATTGATGCCTAATGCTATTGTCATTCGTTTTCATCCAAAAGAATGATAATAATCAGAATAGAAATAACTTTATCCGTGTTTTTCGGTGTCGTCTGCACCTTAGATAGTTAAATAAAACGTAAGCATTCTTATGAATCGCAAATATGAACCCGGAATACATGTTTTCAGGGTATCATATTGGACGGGGCTTTTCTTTCTCGCTTTGCTTCCAAGAACTATTGTTTTTCTAGCTCGTTTCGGTGTTTCCTGAAGAAGAGCCGAAAAGATTCTGTTAGGTCATAGTTTTCCACTTCTTCTAGGGGAACCCATCTGGCGTCTGTTACGTCACTGGTAGGCTGTAAGACTCCTCCTTTCGGTCGAGCCAGAAACTGAAGAAGGAGGTAATGGTATCGGAGGCGCCCATTCTCGTCCATAGTTAGGTTGTCAAAGACGTCCATGGGTCTGTCATCAATAAGTTCGATGTCTAATCCACACTCCTCTTTAGCTTCCCGTAGGGCAGCATCTCTAACTGCCTCACCCAGCTCCACAGCTCCCCCTGGAATACTCCACCTGCCCAAGGCAGGCTCGACACCCCGCCTCACAAGAACAAGCTTGCCATCCTCTAAAATAACCGCCCCAACACCCACAACAGGCTGACTAGGATACTCACGCCTCAACCCAAAGCCTCACAATACTGTCGAGTATTTCCTTTCACTTTAGTCTACCGTCAACGCCGAGAAAAAGTTAAGTTGTATTTGGAGCCTAATAACAGCGTATTGTTGAAAACAGTGTTTTTCGTAATTCTGCCCTCACATTTTCTTCGTTGCTTCTTGCACAGTCACGTCCCTCCAAGGGAAGGCGCAATAGTTCGGGTGCTTGGCCTCTATACGGCATTAGAGTATGCCGAATTTTGTGGTGGGTATGTCGCCTTTGATGACCATTCCTGTGGCTCCATCTAAGATTATGTTGTATCTTTCGCCTTTGTATTCGTAGATGATGAACCAGATGGGCGCGTGGAGATAAACTGCATCTCCCAATGAAAGGTCGTTTTTCATCTCGATAATCTTATCTACGTCCTGTTTTGCCAGAAATTGCTGGTGGCTCTCAATCTGCTCTCTAGCAAGCTCCACAGCTTCCCTCTCCTCCACTTCGCTGTTCAAAACCTTGGCGAAACCCTCAATCTTCCGAAAGTCGTAAGGAATCTTCCCATCTAAAGGCACATCATACTCTCTCGTGGGAAACTTGACAGCTTTTCTCGCCAAAATCACCCAGCTATACTTCTTCTCGATCTTTCCCTCCTTCACAACTGGAGGAGCCAAACGTTCAAAAACGCCCTTATACTTGCTGGTAACAGTAACAGGAACGATCCAGAAGGGCAGGTACACCAACTTTTTCTCCACGATTTTTGAGGCTCTAGCTAGGTCTCCGGGCTTCATGAAGCCGCCTCTCATCCACTGACGCACAAGTTCCTCAGCCTGAGCTGGGTCATATCTGTTGAAGATTATGGAGTGCTCAAAAGTGAAGGCTTTGCCAGTTTCTATGACGCTTGTGAATCCGCAGTATCTGCAGGTAGCAACGATTTCGCCGGGGCTAAAGCTGATAGGTGCTCCGCAGTTGGGACATCGAATCTCATTGACTACCGCCACAGCTGACACCTCGGACAAAGTGTAACATCTGTTGTGTAAGCTCTTGATATTTATATCTGAAGAGCATTTAGAAAGTCGAAGAGAAGGAGGAGAATGCTGTGGCTAGGCTTGCCCGATTGAGGCTATCCATGACTGCTTCAATCCTAATAATATCCGTCATATTTGCTGCCTTCCTAGGCTTCCTAGTGTGGCTGATACAACTTCCTCTCATCCTCTCTCTCGCAGTCACCCTCTTGGCAACACTCCTCTTCGTCCTACTCCAGTATCTCATCGGTCCAGCCATGGTGAAATGGTCAACAAACCTGCGCTACCTAAAAGAGGGAGAACAGCCGTGGCTCGAAACAACCGTCAAAGACCTTGCTGAAAAGAGCAACATACCCCTGCCCAAGCTTGCCATCGTTCCAGACCCGACTCCCAACGCCTTCGTCTTCGGCAGAACAACGGCTGGAGCAACCCTTGCTGTTCATGAAGGTTTACTTAAGCAACTCAACGAAGAAGAGGTGCAGGGTGTTATCGGTCATGAGCTGGGGCACATCAAACACAGGGACTTCATAGTCATGACCGTGCTCTCTGCCCTACCCATCATAGCCTACCTGATTGCACGGCTATCCTTTCAAGCATCATGGTACGCTGGGAGCAGCGGCAGAAATAGAAAAGATGAAGGAAGTCTTCGAATTCTCCTTTTAGTGGCGGGAGCCGTCGCATATGTCGTCTACTTCATCACTCTTCTGAGCGTCATGAGGCTCAGCCGCCTACGAGAGCACTACGCCGACGCCTACTCCGCCTACGTGACAGGAAAACCAAGCCAACTTGAAAGCGCATTAACCAAGATTACCTATGGCTTGTCACTGTCGCCGAAACCTCCCCACGGCGCACGAACCCTCTATATAGGTGACCCAGCATTGGCGAAACAGGAATTTCAGGGCGTCCTAGAACGGAAAAGAGAGTACGACCTCGACAAGGACGGCGTCCTCGATGAGAGGGAGCTGGAGTTAGCCATGGAACGAGAAGCCAAATCCCGATGGACTACAGTCAACACTTGGTTCGCCACCCACCCTGCCACGTACCAGCGTATACTCTTGTTGCGGGAAATCGAGAAAGAGATGGAGAGCGGCACATACAGCAGCAAACGCATATACGCCCATGTTTAGGGGCAGTTCAGCTTTATCGTTTGGATTCGAGGAGTTTTCTTCTGCTGTCCTCTCCGGGCTTCAGCACATCCTCCACCATCTTGAATTGTCTCTCGTAAATGTGGCAGTTCTTGCTGTGGAAGATGAGTTTGCCTGTTCTGATCTCTAGGTTCCCCCGTCTGTTAATCTCCGACACAAGGGCTTCGTTGAATAGTTGGATTCCAGCTATGTTGGCGGGCAGTCCTGCGTAGGCGTCCCAAGACCTGAAGTAACATGTCAAATGCAGCTGGTTGCCAGATATTTCGGTGTCAATCAAACTCAGGCAAGGAGGCTCATGCTTTCTATCATCTACCCGTTTCTGGATGTCTTCTGGCAACCGAATCACAAAGGTCACCTGTCTGTCTCTTTTTTCTTCCACATAGCGGTTAACTGCCTCTTCCACCTGATCTACGGGTTTTCTCATCCGGCTTCCGTACGTGTAGGTTTCCTCTTCGATTGCTCCCGACCACAGGTACTTCAGGGCATACCACTGAACATACTTCATGTCGCAGGGAGCCATAAAATCAACTAGAGGGCGATTCTCAGGATGGGCGATTTCGATGCTCAAGTTCAGTTTCTTCGTCTTGGAGACTTCAGAGCCGTACCCCACCTCAAAGAGGTCTCCCTTAGTCCATATCTCCTGCAAAACCTTGTACCATGCATCTGGGCAATCAAAGGCTTTAACCACAACGTACCTCAATGGGGAACCTCCAATCTGCGTTATCCCTTACATGCAACTCTTATAATTGCTTTTCACAACAGAAGACGCAGTGGCATTCTGCTGTTAACTGATTGACTCGCCTCTAAGCCGCTGCCTGTAATTCTCATAGTCAGGAAGAATCCGATTATACTCTTGATCCATCAGCGTCGACGAGACCATGAAATCGGCGGTTGAGCGGTTACATGCCACGGGTATGTTCCACACTACAGCCATGCGCAAGAGAGCCTTCACGTCTGGGTCATGAGGAAGAGATTCAAGCGGGTCCCAGAAAAAAATCAGAAAATCAATTTCACCGCTTGCGATTTTGGCTCCAATCTGCTGGTCACCCCCCAAGGGACCGCTCTGAAGCTTGTGTATCTCCATGCCCAGTTCCTTTTCGATGATTTTTCCTGTTGTTCCAGTTGCATAGAGTTCATGTAGGCTCAAAAGGTAACTGTTAAATTTCACCCACTGCAGCAAGTCGTTTTTCTTGTTGTCATGAGCCACTAAGGCAATCTTCTTCTTTTTTCCCATTAAAATCTTTTCACTACTCATTTTGTTCCTCTCACAATAATCCTTCTTTATCGAGGTGCAAAAGAAAAGATTTACTGCTTTCGACCAGCATTATTTCTTTCTGAAGATTCTTTTCCACAGGATTATGGAAAGATACCCACCGAATATACCACTTATTATGCCAGCGATGAGGATAACGTTCCCCAGAGTGGGATCTAGAGGTAAAAGGTCAAACGTAATCGTCAGGTAATAACCGGAATAACCCGTAATCATCGTGCTGAGGGCAACAGCCAAAATCAATCGCATCTGCCTAACATTTCCATTTCTATCTCTAGCTCCGAAAACAGAAGAAAATCCGTCGATTAAGCCGCCAAAAAGCAAGGCAAAGCCAAGAGTAAAGGGAGCAAGAGGCGCCCTCCACATCGCAGTTAGGGAACCTCCGACAAGCGAGATGAAAGTCGCTCCAGGCACTCCAATTAACAGATAGCCCAAAGACAAGAGCATAGCTTGAAAAAACGTGAAAGCCTTGTCCATGGGTGTAGGCAAGAGCATTTCGAAGATGAAAATCATCACTCCGAACAGAGTGCCCAGCGCCAAATTTCTGGTTGAGAGGGAAGGCATAACCCTTACCAACGGACAATGCTATTTTTTAATGTTGTTCCTTTCGGAACTACCGGACTTTGGCTGATAAATGCACCACGGGTCCTCTGCCATATAATCGCCCCGCGTTTCTGTTGGGTTGTGCAGAGCACCGCAGAAATCCATAAAATCAGAGGATACGCCGTAAGCTCTAGCGCGGCATCCTCCGCAAACATCACGGAAATCACATATTCCACATTTTCCTTTCAGCTGGTCAAAGTCGCGCATAGCCGTGAAGACCTCCGAGTTGAACCAAATATCCCTGAATGACCTGTCGCGTATGTTGCCGAGGTTGATGGGCAGATAGGGGCAGGGAGTAACCTCCCCTGAAGGATAGATGCGACAATAATAAAGACCAGCCATGCAGCCGCGAACCCAACGGCTCATGTCAACCCCCTGTTCCTTAGCAACTCGCATGAACTGGGGGGCACAGGAGGGCTTCACATTCATTTTGTGATTGGTGGTCTGAGCGAGCGTATTCGTTATCATCTCTTCATACATCCTCGGCGTTATATCTTCAATATTCGTTCCTCTTCCCGTGGGCACCAGAAAGAACAGGTGAAAATTCTCTACTCCAAGGTTTTCAGCCAAAGACATTATGTCATCTACTTCATTGTAGTTTTGTTTGGTCACTGTGGCATTGACCTGAACTTGTATGCCGCTCTTTTTGAGCGCCCCGATGGCGTTTACTGCGTGTTCCCAGCAGCCCTTAACTCCACGGAACTCGTCATGCCGCTCTGGAATACTCGAGTCTAGGCTAATGGCAACAGTCGACATTCCAGCGTCCTTGAGTCTTTTTGCCACGTCATCATCGATGAGCATGCCGTTGCTTCCCATACCCATCTTTAAGCCACGGTCTGCACCGTAACGGATTATCTCAAAAATATCCTCTCTCAGAAGAGGTTCGCCACCACTCAAAATTAAGAGAGGTCTGCTAACTTCGACGATCTGGTGTATAAGCATCTTCGCCGCGTCAGTGCTTAATTCATCTCTGAATTGCTTTTCGCCAGCACTCATATAACAGTGAGAACACTTCAGATTGCATCTCGACGTTACATTCCAAGACACGACTAGAGGAACATACCTCTCAGCAGATGGAACATTATCGGTGGGGGCAAGCCTGATGCGGAACTCACATCTTCCGTTTGCAGCCATCCTCAGAGGTTGTGAAACCCCTACGGGGAAGGGAAGAAACTTTTCGAACATGGATTGGGCATGAGACTTACAGAAGTTCTTACAGAAGAGCTGGAATGTTTCACCTTTTGTGCCCAGTTCGGCTTCCATGTAGCTGTGGCTTCCGTGGATGGGGCAGTTCAAGAATCGCATGAAGCCTCCCAAGTTCTTCATGTCCATCTTGTGCTCGATGAAATGGTCACTAAGCATTAATCTCTGCAACCTTTCCTTCGGCAACCCAACCTTGAGAGTAACATTGAAGGCGGAGTCAACCGTTTCATCCCCAAACCTTTTCCCAACCCACCTCATAGTTTCCTCAAGCCGTTCCAGCCCTATCTCCTCGGCTAATCTCTCCATAATCAAGAAACCCTTTATCGTCTCGTATTCTTGACGCAAACGCATCTCAACAACACGTTCAGCCCACTCACAAAACAAACTTTGAAGCTTATCAACGGCTCCAGAATCCCCTCTATCCAGCATATCCTCGACTTTTCTTGTCTCTTCAGTCAGCCTTCTGAATAGGCGAATCTTCTCATCCACCCCCAGATTTGGCTTCTTAACGGCATCTTCCGCCTTCATTGTCATAGGCATAAAATCATACAAAAGTTCCTTGGCATCGGAGAAGAAATCGCTGTAAAACCTCCACAATGCTCTCTCTACGGAGGGAGCCTCAATCTTCAGTTCTTCGAGGACCACCCTCGGTTCTGCAGCCATCTTCGTTACCATCGCCATATGATACAACAATGAGCCTTCCATGCCGGGGTCGCTGTTTCCGCCGCTGGAACCGTGGAACACCTCGTAAGCCAGCCTCTTCGCCGTTTCAAAGTCTCCGGAAGCTGCGGCTTCTGAGGCTTTGTCTATCTTTCTCTTTCTACCCCTCAACAGCAAAGCCCACTTGTGGCAATGTCCCTCATCGAGCCTCGTTAATGCTGCCCTCTCCCCTTTTTCTGTAATTTCATGGCGTTAAAGTAATAAAAGGGTTAATAAGTTATCTGATTTTCCGAGCATTTTAAGGGAGCGTACCTTCAAAATTAATATTGAAGATGTTTTTATCTATGAACTTGATAGACAATTAGCGGGGGTTGCTGAACGCTGGGTGAAAAAGATTTGAAATTAGCTGTTAGGCTTGAGGATGTTTCTAAACGCTTTGGGAATGTTCAGGCTGTTAAAAAGTTGGATTTGCAGATTGATGCTGGAACTATCTTTGGTTTTCTAGGTCCGAACGGTTCAGGCAAATCGACTACCATGAAGATGATTATGGGTCTCTTGAAGGCAGACTTTGGAAAATTAAACGTTTACGGAATTGACGTTTCACGTAATCCTTGGGAAGTAAAGAAAATCGTGGGATATGTTCCTGAGAGTCCACGGCTATACGAGTTTCTCACTGGACTCGAATATTTAGATTTCATAGCGGACATTTATGGCTTAGATGCAGAAGCAAAAAAGAATCGAATAGACGAATATCTCGATGCATTTGACTTGGAGAACCGCGAAAACGAGATGATCAGCGGCTACTCTCATGGTATGAAACAGAAAATCGCAATTATCGCTGCTCTCTTGCACAAGCCGAAACTGCTAATCCTCGATGAACCCTTAAGCGGGTTAGACCCCAAATCTGCAAGAATCGTAAAAGATTTGCTTCACAAGCTGGCAAGTGAGGGCATAACAACCATTATGAGCACTCACGTTTTGGAGATTGCAGATGCCGTTTGCGACAAGATAGCAATTATGTATCAGGGAAGTAAGCTGGCGGAAGGCAAGCCTGCAGAATTACGTAAAGAATCTCAGATGCCAGATTCAACGCTTGAAGAAATTTTTCTGAAACTGACTGGCACGAGTGACATCAAGAAAATTGTTGAAGCCCTCGGAAAATAAGGGATACGACATTGAATCTCAAACTTATATTGCATTTATCCAAAGTCTTGGCGCTCGCTTCAGTGAGAGCGAGAAGAGCAAAAGGCTCGATTCCTACAGGATTCGCGAAATCCCCAAAAATCAACCTTATCGTAGGGGCAATCCTTTTTCCAGTAGCAGCCATTCTGGCATTCTATATTGCGGGCATTTTCCTCGAAGAAATAAGTTCAACAGCCTTCTTTTTGCAGCTTTCAGTTTTTCTTCCATCCCTGATGACTTTAGTTGCCGTTATGTACGGGCTGCTTTTTGAGTTCACCCAATCATCAGCCGTAGGCTCATCCGACATCATCAATTGGCTTCCTGTGAAACCGACAGAATTTGTTTTAGCCTCAGTGCTTTCCATGTTCTACTTTATGACCCCCATAATTGCATTGATTTTCGGCGCAACTTTTGGGCTGTCCCTATCAGCTAACATGCTGGACATTGGCTTGTTCAGTTTAATTCTCGGCGTCTTAGGCATGTTTTTAGGAGCATTCATACTGGAGATTATCCGAGCAATAACTAACCGTGTTTCAGCAACCTTCTACAAACGCAGCGGAAGAACAACTGTGGCAGTGAGAATGATCTTTCTCGTCACATTTCTTGTGGCTTTCATTCTCATATCCAACATTAATTTTCTGTTCACGATTCTTCAATTGTTCATGGGGGGAATAGCAAACGCTTGGTTTATTCCCATCCTTTGGCCTTCCCTCGCCTTAATCAGCTATTCAATCGCCGAAATCCTGCACGTAGTCGTTTACGTTTTACTCAGCGTAGCGCTTGCAGTGGTGTTTCTTTGGACGAGCGTACGGCTGAGAAAAAGATACTGGGTTCCTGAACCGTTTGCCATCAAACTCAAGCCTTCAAAACCGTATACGCCCAAGAGAGGTTTTCTCGGGAGGCTTGGGTTCACTGCGGCTGAAGCGGCTTTGATACGGAAGGATTTTCGGGGTTTAACTAGACGCAAAGAGATGATTGTTTGGATTGCTATGCCGTTGGCAATAAGCTTAATTTCCCTTTTTTCTTATTCGCCCAATTTTGCGTCCCCAACCACACTGGATCGATTAACGTTTTTCTGGGGTCCCCTAATCGGCGTGTATATACTTGCGTTTTACTTGGCATTGACATGTATCGGTCAGGAAGGAAGCGCTTTCTTGAACTTGATGATTGTACCTCTAAAGGAGAAAGAAGTTGTCAAAGCAAAACTTGCAACAGCCCTGCTTCCCTCAGTGATCGCTATGGTTGCGGTCACAATATTCATACAGATAATCGCGGAGCCTAGATTGGAAGCCCTAATCGCAATAACTGTCGCATTATTTGCTGTGCTCTTTGAATGCTCTTTTGTTGGCTTAGCCTTGGGCAGCCGCTATCCAGACTTCACCGAAGTTCCAAGAGCACGCTTCGTTGACCAGAAAGGCGTATGGTTCGGAATGCTCCTGATTGCCGTTTGCGTAGGAGTCACGATACTGCCCCTTTTCGTATACAATTTCCGCATTTTCGGGTACTTTCCACTCTTTGTAGCCCCAATTCTGTCAGCGATTGCAGCTATTCTGGTATGCTATGCCAGTTATCGAGCAACCTTAAGCAGTTTACTGAAACTCACGCATCAACCCTGATTTTCTGTTTCTCTGGCTTAATTTTGCATAATTTTGCGAAGCGACAGGGCTGTTTATTTTTTAAACTGTTTCACACATTATGCTCCATCCCTAAAACTATATCAATAATCCTTTTATGGTTCAAAATTTTCTTTTTTTGGGCGAACACTCTTTTTCCGTCGTTTTTCGAAAGATAAATAAGCCTCTGAGCAAGTGTGTAATTTCAAATTGATGCCAGAGGTAACTTAAATTGGCTAAGAAAGGTTTAGTTGTTAAAGCAAAAGAACTGAAAACAAGCGCTGCTGTTGTAAAGGACCTTGAGTTGTCCATCGGCAAGATTGTCGACGACACTTGGGAAGAACCCATGGGTCCAACCCCCTTTCCCTCCTCAACTGATTTGAGAGAGTGGGACTTCAAGCTTCTGCAGCGCTACAAACCCTTCTACCTTCCCTACTGCGACGTCTGCTGTCTCTGCACCTTCGGAAAGTGCGACCTCTCTGGAGACAAGCGGGGGGCTTGTGGATTGAACATGGCTGCTCAGCAGTCGCGGATTGTACTCCTCGCCTGTTGCATCGGAGCCGCCACCCACGTCGCCCATGGGCGGCACCTGATTGAACATTTGATAGAGAAATATGGTCGAAACGTCCCTCTTGATGTCGGCGGGTTAGACGTAAAAACGGAGGCTCCGGTTACCCGTCTGGTTTGCGGCGTCAGACCTAAAACTCTTAAAGATTTGGAGGATGTTCTCGACTACTGTGAGGAGCAGGTCACAACTCTGCTTGCCTCCGCTCATACGGGACAAGAAGGAAGCAACCTTGACTTTGAATCAAAAGTCTTTCATGCGGGAATGATAGACCATGTTGGGCTTGAAATCGCTGACATCGCTCAGGTTTCGGCTCTAGGTTTACCCAAGGCAGACCCAGAAGCGCCTCTGGCTGATCTCGGCTTCGGAATAGCAGACATCAAAAAACCCACAATTCTTGTCATCGGTCATAACGTACCTTCAAGCGTTGGAATAATCGATTATCTAACTGACAAAGGAATGTTAGGCGACGTCGAAGTTGTGGGAATCTGTTGTACTGCCCACGACATGACCCGATACAGCTCCGCAGCCAAGATAGTTGGTCCAATTTCCTGGCAACTGCGATACATCAGAAGCGGACTAGCCGATCTCATAGTTGTGGATGAGCAGTGCATACGTGCAGATACTCTGGAGGAAGCCCAAAAAGTTAAAGTGCCTGTGATAGCCACAAGCGAGAAAAACTGTTTGGGACTAGAAAATAAAACTAAAAGCGCACCGGAAGAAGTCATAGCAAGTCTAGTTGATGGAAAAGTTCCGGGAGTTCTCATTTTGGACCCTGACAAGACAGGAGAAGTTGCCGTTGAAACCGTTATGAAAGTAGCTCCTAAAAGAAACAAATTCAAGATAATTCCAGACATTGAAACAATTATTGCTGCTGGTCAAGCATGCACAGGATGCAATGAGTGTACTCGAGCATGCCCCAACATGCAGCCAATTCCTGAAGCCATGAAAGCCGCAGGTAAAGGCGACCTCAATCCTCTTGCCGAGATTCTTGAGGAGTGTGTAGGATGTGCTAGGTGTGACAGTGCTTGCCCCAACGAGTTTTCGCTCCACAGCTTCATGGTGAAAGCCGGAGAAGAACGGTTGTGGGAACAGAAGTTTAAGATGCGGGTTGGACGAGGAGCAATTTCAGATGTTGAGATAAGAGAGGTTGGCAGCCCCATAGTTTTCGGCGAGATTCCTGGAGTTGTTGCTATAGTTGGATGCTCCAATTATCCTCATGGAGAAAAAGAGCTTGTTGAGATAGCTGAAGAATTTGCCAAGCGAAGGTTTATCGTTGTGCTGTCAGGGTGCGCTGCCATGTCCGTAGCCATGATGAAGGACGAAGAGGGAAAGTCCATCTACGAGCGGTATACCGGCGCTTTTGAGGCGGGAGGCGTTCTCAATGTGGGCTCATGCGTCGCCAACGGTCATATAGCCGGAGCGGCAATCAAGATCGCCAGCATCTTCGCAAAGAGGAACCTACGGGCTAACTACGAAGAGATTGCAGATTACATACTTAACAGAGTTGGAGCAGTAGGACTTGCTTGGGGAGCCTACTCTCAGAAGGCAGCCTCCATCGGTTCAGGCTTCTGGAGACTGGGAGTACCCGTAATCGTTGGACCCCACGGCTCCAAGTATAGGCGTATGCTTCTTGGAAGAAAAGAGAATGAGGAAGACTGGTACGTCTACGACGCCAGAACTGGCGACAAAGTCTACGTCGGTCCTACACCTGAGCACCTGTTTACCACTGCTGAAACAAAGGAGGAGGCAATTGTGATGATTG
>CAYQMM010000012.1:0-50976 GCA_964418675.1 uncultured Candidatus Bathyarchaeia archaeon | reverse complement strand
CAATCATCACAATTGCCTCCTCCTTTGTTTCAGCAGTGGTAAACAGGTGCTCAGGAGCGGGACCAACGTAAACTTTGTCGCCAGTTCGGGCATCGTACACATACCAATCCTCATCAACATCTTTTCTTCCAAGAAGCATACGCCGATACTTGGACCCGTGCGGACCAACAATAACGGGAACACCAAGCCTCCAGAATCCTGAAGCTATTGAAGCGGCTTTCTGAGACATGGCTCCCCAAGCAAGCCCCACAGCCCCCACCCGATTAAGGATATAGTCTGCGATTTCCTCGTAGTTACCGCGGAGATTCCTCTTTGCAAAGATGCTGGCAATCTTGATGGCTGCCCCGGCTATGTGGGGGTTTGAGACGCAAGAGCCCACGTTAAGAACGCCGCCAGCTTCAAATCCACCCGGATATTTTTCGTAGATAGACTTGCCATCCTCATCCTTCACCATGGCTGCTGACATGGCTGCACATCCTGAGGTAACGACAATAAACCTGCGTTTAGCGAATTCCTCTGCAATCTCAGCAACTGCCTTTTGCCCCCCAGGATAATTTGCGCATCCCACCAAAGCCACAACTCCCGGAATCTCGCCGAGAACCACTGGACCACCAACCTCCCTTATCTCGACGTCTTGGATTGCTCCCCGTCCTACCCGCATCTTGAACTTCTCCTCCTTCAGCTCGGCTTCTCCGGCTTTCACCATAAAGCTGTGGAGGGGAAAATCGTTGGGGCAGGCGCTTTCGCAACGTGTACAACCGACGCAATTCTCGAGGATTTCAGCTAGAGGATTAAGGTCTCCTTTGGTTGCAGCCTTCATTGCTTCAGGAATGGGCTGGTTGTTTGGGCAAGCTCGTATGCATTCGTTGCATCCTGTGCATGCTTGCCCAGCCGCAACGATCTCTTCGATTTCTGGAATTATCTTGAACTTGTTTCTCTTGGGTGCTACTGCCATGACAGTTTCAACGGCAACTTCTCCAACCTTGTCTGGATCCAAAATGAGAACTCCCGGAACTTTACCATCAACTAAACTCGAAATTATCTCCTTTGATGAGCGGTCGGTTTCGTCTTCAAGCCCTAAACAGTTTTTTGGACTTGAAGCAACTACGGGTGCTTTGACTTTTTTTGCTTCTTCCAGAGTATCCGCTCTAATACACTGCTCATCCACCACGATGAGGTCAGCCAAGCCACTTCGAATATATCGCAATTGCCAGGATATGGGACCAACTATTTTGGCTGCAGAGCTATACCTGGTGATATCGTGAGCAGTGCAGCAGATGCCAACAACCTCGACTTTTCCTAACAAACCTTTGTCTGTCAGATAATCAATTATCCCCACGCTAGAAGGCACATTGTGACCGATAACCAATATGGTGGGTTTGGAAACATCTGCAATACCAAAGCCTAAATCACACAGAGGAGCCTCAGGATCAGCCTTAGGAAAACCGAGAACCGAAATCTGCGCTAAATCAGCGATTTCCATTCCAACCTGATCCGCCATTCCAGCGTGGAAAGCCTTTGACTCAAAGTCCAAGTTGTTTCCTTCTTGACCAGTGTGGGTTGCGGAAAGACACTGAGTAACCTGTTCTTCACAGTAGTCCAAGGCATCCTCCAAGTCTTTAAGGGTCTTTGGTCGGATTCCACAAACCAGACGGGTTACAGGAGCCTCCACATCAATGTTTAAACCACCTTGGTCAAGGGGGATGTTTCGTCCATATTTTTCTATCAGATGTTCAATTAGGTGACGGGCATGGGCGACATGGGTGGCAGCTCCAATGCAACAGGCTAACAGAACAATCCGCGACTGCTGTGCAGCCATGTTCAATCCGCAAGCCCCCCGTTTGTCTCCTGAGAGATCACATTTTCCGAAGGTGCATAGGCAGCAGACGTCACAGAAGGGCAAGTAGAAAGGTTTGTAGCGGTTTAGAAGTTTGAAATCCCATTTTCTGAGATCAGTTGTTTCAGGGAAGGGTGTTGGACCTTGCGGCTCTTCCCAGGTGTCATCAATTATTTTGCCAATTGATACTTCAAGGTTTTTTACAACTGCCACACCTGTTTTTAATTCTTCAATTTTCATGTGGGTTGATTTTGTCATGTTCTTTCCCTTTCTCTGTTGGGTTTTGTTTCCTTTTGTGTCTAGGGTTGGGGAGAAATGTTTATAACATAAACCAGATTATATATCTTGCGTTTAGAAAATAAACGGAGTGGAAGATGTTGGACGAAATCGATAGGAAAATAGTTACCCAACTTCAGCAGGATGGAAGAACAACATTCGAAGAACTATCAAAACTCGTCGGATTCTCTAGCATGGGAGTAAAAAAAAGATTTGATAAACTTGTGAAGAAAGGGATCATTAAACCTTCGGCGCTTCTAAACATCAAAAGATTGGGTCTGCAAGCCGCTTTTGTATTAATTGAGATTGAGAGCTCTGAAGCCATGGAGAAACTCCTTAAACGCTTCAAGGACTGTCCTCGTGTAGTTAACATATTCACCACCCTAGGGGGTTACAATCTGATTGCCTTAGTAGTTGCCGAAGACCAAGAAACATTAGAAAGCATCTCAATGGAAAAATGTTCATTGAGGAACAGCGAAGGAATACGGCGCTCTGAATTCATTCCTATCGGCAACATCCTCTATTCTCCATTTCTATCCGTACGGGAGAATTTAACACATAAAGAGAAGACAGCGGCTCCATGTGATGTTGATTGCCGCACTTGCAAAAGGTACAAAATAGAGTGTGCTGGATGCCCTGCAGCAAGTTACTACCTCGGAAAGCTGTGAAGGATAAAATGGGTAGTCGAATACCGCTTAAGGAAGTTGATAGAGCCGAAATAATAAGTTTAATAGATAATACCATCGATCTTAGTTCCACAATCCACAAGAAAGAAGTTAATAATGTCCGAGAATGGACAAATCAACCATACCGTTTACCCTTTGCTGAACACGGTTTCTCAGTGTTAATCAAGATTTTTTCCAAAGGAACTCATCACACTATCCTTTTTGACACCGGTCTCAGTCCCAAAGGAGTTGTAACTAACGCAAGAAGAATGGGGGTTGAACTTGCTGATGTAGAGTGTATAGTTCTCTCGCATGGTCATTATGATCATTTCGGCGGATTAGCCAACGTTAGCAAAGTGATTGAAGGAAAAGATTTGAGAATCATTGTTCATGATGATATGTTCAAAACCCGCGGTGTGATTAATCCAGACGGGTCCCTGAGGGAATACCCGAGTTTTCCAACCGAAGGTCAAGTTGCCCCAGCTAAGTATTTGCGGATAAAACAGCCCGCTCTCTTAGTTGGTGATTCCTTTCTTGTCACCGGAGAAATCCCCAGAAAAACTGATTTCGAAAAAGGGTTTCAGCGACATTACGTTTTTTCTGAAGGAAGATGGCTTCCAGACCCTTGGATTTGGGATGATCGGGCAATTGTAATAAATGTTAAGAGCAAAGGTTTGGTAATAATCTCTGGTTGTGCCCACGCCGGGATTGTCAACACAACATTTTTTGCGCAACAAATCACTGGAATTCCAAAGATTTATGCGTTAATGGGCGGCTTTCACTTGGCTGGGAAAGATTGTGAAGCAAGAATCAGTCAAACAGTTTGCATGCTTCAACAATTCAATCCCGAAATCATTGTGCCGATGCATTGTACTGGTTGGCGAGGAAAAACTGCAATTTCGGAGGCTATTCCTCAGGCTTTTGTATGGAATAGTGTAGGGAATCTTTATCGTCTTTAAGCTGATTAATCTTGCCAAGCGCTATTCAAGCCTTTTTATTATGTGGTATCCGAACTTGGTTTTGACTATTCCAGAGATTTGTCCTTTCTCGAGGGCGAAGGCGGCTTTTTCGAATTCCTTCACCATCTGTCCCCGACCAAAGGTTCCGAGGTCTCCGCCCCGTTTCTTGGAGGGGCAGATGGAAACTTCCTTGGCGATGTTCGAAAATTTTTCTCCTTTCTTTAACCGTTCTAGAATTGCATTAACTTCTTTTTCTGTCTTCACGAGGATATGGGCGCAATGAACTTTGGTTGGCATAGAATGCGATAACCAGTAATGGTTTATAACAATTATGGGCGTACAGATTTTAATTCCAGAGTTTCCAGATTAGTTCATTCTACCCGTTTTGTTAAACTTATTCTGAAACAAATCTGTCCACCAGCCTTGTCGCCAATGGAATGACCAGAAGGCTTGTCGGCAAAGCCACAGCAAAACCGATCAGCCATCATATCACAAATATTTGAAGGAACCCAGCTGTCCATCCGGTATTTACCAAGGTCATTGCGAATGTCATCGTTGAATTCAAAGCTAACGTCATAATTAACGCAATCAATAACCCAGAATATTTCTTGTTAAATTTCAAAGCAGTCAACCATCCGCCTAATAGTTTTCCCGTATCCTTATTTTTAATATCGTATATCCTTGTCGGTTTCTTGTAACCTTTACCCCTTTGCAGTCAGGCTTAAATATGAAGAGCGCCCTCTCTGAAGGTAAGGTGCAGGGGAGCTGGGATTACACCGGCTGAGAGGACGGCTAATTGGTCGTCGACCCATGGAACCTGATCCAGGTAATGCTGGCGGAGGGAAAAATATTGAACGAAAGTAAACGTACATTTTCAACAAAAATAATAGCAGAGATAGTAGTGTTTGTGGCTCTTGCCACAGTCCTCAGTCACATTAAAGTTTTTAGTCTCCCAGAAGGAGGGTCTATAACCGCCGGCTCTATGGTGCCAATTCTTTGGCTAGCCATCAGAAGAGGACCAAAAATAGGGCTATTCTCAGCGACGGTGTACGGCTTAGTCCAGTTTGCCGTGGATGTTCCTTATATCGCCCATCCACTCCAAGTAGTGCTTGATTATCCCATCGCCTTCGGTATGCTTGGACTCGCAGGCTTCTTCCAGAACCGCCCCTTCCTAGGCGTAAACATAGGCATAATCGGACGTTTCCTAGCCCATTTCATTTCGGGCTTCATATTTTGGGCTACATACGCGCCAGAAGGAATGAATCCTGTGGTTTATTCTGCCCTGTATAATGGAAGCTACTTGCTGCCTGAACTCGCGATAAGCATCTACATAGTGTATCTATTGCAAGAAAGCAAAGTGTTGAAAATCTTCTTGTAAGCTTCACGCTTCTTTCTACTGTGTTCAGTTGTGTTTCAGAAATTCGTCTAAGCCCTGCTGGTTTCTCCTTGTCTTTCCAACGGTGATTTGCTCGCCCACTCGCAGGTGCATTCCGTCAAAGGCGGCTACGGTAGGTATTCCTGTTTTCTCTTCGATTAGTTTAACCTCTTGGTTTGGTCCGCTGTAGAGCATCTTCAGTCCAAAGTGGGTGGCTACAACCACTTCAGGTTTTATTTTCTCCACGATTTTTGCGGCGTCCATCGGGGTCATGTGTCCTTTCCAGGGGCTTCCCAAGGGTCTCATAACGCAGATGATGAGGAGTCTAGCTCCCCTGTATCCTTCCTCGATACCCTTGAAATATTGTGAGTCCGCTGTGTATCCTATGGCTCCAACCTCTGGAATTTCAAGTCTAAAACCAACGCCTTCTGGGTCTGTGTGTCTGGTTTCTGTGGCAACTACTTGTGTGTCGCCGACTCTGAAGTTGACGCCGGGCTTCACTTCTATAACTTCTTCTGTCATCCTCTGATGGTACGTGGAGATTACAGGTCCGGTTTCCCTGTTTCCACTTAAGATGCTGGGGGGAGCGGCTACGATTCCCCGTTTCTTCAGCATGCCTCGGGTCATGGCTTCGATTAATATCTCTGCGTTGGTGTAGTGGTCTGGGTGCCTGTGGGAAATCAGCACCGCCTTGATTTTCTGGGGATTCAAACCTGCCTCTAGAGAGTAGATCAGTGCTCCTGGTCCTGGGTCCATGTGGAGGTTGAGGCGGTTGGATAGGATGCGGATTCCTCCGGTTCTTCTTTTTTGGGTTATGGTGGCGAATCTTCCGCCTCCTGTTCCCAGAAAGACCGCTTCAACTTCGTTCATGCTTTTTCACCGGAGGATGTGATTTTTTCTTGGTCAGAGAATATAGTGGCGAATCGTTATTAAGGCATTTGAAAATTGAAGGGGGGAGAATGTTATATTGTCAGTCATCGTCAACTAGGGATGGAGGTTTCATGAGATGAAGGTTGTGGTTCGTGTGGGCGGTTCTGTGGTGGCTTCTCCCCTCAATGCCTCTCTAATCGGGGAATACGTCAGTTTGTTGAAGGAATTGAGAGAGCAGGGGCATGAGGTTGTTGCTGTTGTTGGCGGCGGCTCCTTAGCCAGAGAGTTCATTGGGGTGGCTGCGGATATGGGTTTGGTGGAGGCTGAGAGGGACTGGGCTGCGATTCACGTCTCGCGTCTCTTTGCCCGGCTGTTTGTGTTGTGTTTGGGCGTGGCTGGATGCGGAACCGTGCCCGCTTCGTTGGATGAGGCTGTTGCCTGCTTAAGGGAGGCTAAGGTTGTTGTTATGGGGGGTTTGCGTCCGGGCATGACCACGGATGCGGTTGCTGCATTGGTTGGGGAGCGGGTGAAGGCTGATTTGTTGGTGAAGGCGTCGAATGTGGATGGTATATTCACTCGGGACCCGAAGAAGTATTCTGATGCAAAAAAACTTGATGCATTGAAGTTTGAGGAGCTTGGGAGGCTCTTTGAGGCGAACGAGCATAGGGCTGGGATTCATCAGATTCTGGACCCAGAAGCTGTAAAGATTCTTCAGAAGATTAGATTGAAGACTGTTGTGGTGAATGGTTTTGATGTGGAGAATGTGGTAGCTGCGGTGAAGGGTGAACGGGTTGGAACTGTAATTGAGTAAGTCGGTTGTAGAGAAGCTTGGTGTAAAAAGTGGGTTGAAGGTTTGGGTTGTGGGGGGTGGGGATTATCTACTGCCCCGCCTTTCAGAGGTTGTTGGCGAAGAAGGTAAATTGCTTCACTACGAGGAGTGGCGAGATTTTGATAGGGACGCTTCTAGTTTGGGGGAGGTTGATGTCTTTCTTTTTTGGGTAGGAAAGAAGCCTGTTTTAGAGTTGTTCTTTAGGGAAGTGCGCCCATTTTTGAAGTCTACAGGAGCTATCTGGGTGGGGCTGGTGAAAAAGAAGTTTCGAAAAGGTGATGGGGGCGATTCTCTAGGTGAGTTTGATGTTTTGAGGGCTGGTAGAGATGCTGGTTATGTTGACGTTAAGGTTGTTAGCCTTTCTGATTCTGAGTATGCTTTGAAGTTTGTGATTCCTGTTAGTGAACGATAGGTAAGGCTTAAATGAATTATTTTGTTTCTTCTGTTACGATGGGGCGGCGGTAGCGAAGCCAGGTCAAACGCGGAGGACTCAAGATCAGCGCTGGATGAGCTATCCTCTCCCGTAGGGGTTCGCAGGTTCGATTCCTGCCCGCCGCACCACCATTGCTGTTGGGAATTTTTATATGAAAAGTCTGCAGATAGTGTAGTTTATGGTGTCTAAAAAACAGGTTTTCTTTCAGGGCATCAATATTGCTGCTTTCGTAGTTACTGTTGTGGTTAACGTGTTGGCTGGAAGCACAACATTGCTGAATGGAGTGACGAGCGGGGAGGTTTCTGACCTGTATCCAACGTTGATTACTCCAGCAGGCTTCACATTCGCGATTTGGGGCGTCATCTACGTGCTTCTGTTTGTCTTCACAGTTTATCAGGCATTGCCCAGAAACAGAGACAAGCCCTTCCTGAATCAAATCAGCATCCTCTTTGCCTTAAGCGGAATCTGGAACATCTCTTGGCTCTTCCTCTGGCACTACCAACTAATCATCTACAGCCTAATCCTGATGATTGCGCTCCTAGCAACCTTAATCACCATCTATCTCCGCCTCAACATTGGTAAGGTCAAGGTCTCCCTCAAAGAGAGATTAGCTGTGTATCTTCCCTTCAGCGTCTACCTGGGATGGATAAGCATCGCCACCATAGCAAACGTGGCTGTAACCTTGACGTTTATAGGCTGGGACGGATGGGGCATCGAACCAGTGAATTGGGCTATCATCATAATTGCTATGGCACTGATTCTAACCCTTGTTGTCCTCGCAACGAGAAGAGACGTAGCCTACAGTTTCGTCATCATCTGGGCTCTAATTGGCATAATGGCTAAACAGACTGAATATCAAAATATCATGTTGGCAGCAGAAGGAAGCATAGCAATCCTCCTCATTGCCACTGTAGCAGCAGCGGCTATTTCACAACTTAAACGATGACTAAAGGAGCAAAAGATGGATTGGTGAAGAAAACCAAGATTGTGTGTACGATTGGTCCCGCCAGCCTACAAACTGAATCTCTGGAAAAGATGATTCAGGCGGGTATGAACTGCGCTAGGATAAACACTGCTTATGGAGACTTTGCCCGCTACAAGCTGGTTGTAGATAACGTCAGGGAAGCTGCCGACATTCCAGTGATGGTTGACCTGAAGGGACCAGAAATCAGAATCAAAACCGACAAAGAACAGATTGTCAAGAAGGACGAGGTTCTGAACGCTGGCTTCAACGGAAAAAACGTCAGCTTCAACCACAACTTTTTTGACCGAATGAATGCGGGCGACGTAGTTTACATTGACAACGGCAGGATTAAGACTGAGGTTGTGGAAAAGTCTGATGAGACTCTTCGTCTGCTAGTTATAAACGGCGGTGCGATAGACGACGGTAAAGGCGTCAATATTCCCAACAAGCAGCTTCAGGTTCCAACCCTCTCACCACGGGACAGAGAGATAATTGAGTTCGCCAAAGAAACTGAAATCGAATACTTGGCGCTCTCCTTCACAAGAAACGCCAAAGACATAACTAACCTCCAGTCAGCCGCTGAAGGATTCAAGGGAGCAATAGTTGCCAAAATCGAAAATTTTGAGGGAATCAAAAATTTCACGGAGATTCTGAAAGCATCTGAAGGCATAATGGTTGCCCGGGGCGACTTAGGCGTTGAAATAGAGCCTGAGCGGGTTCCGTTGGTTCAGAAATCTCTTATTCGCCAGTGCAATCAGGCTGGGAAAACGGTTGTCACAGCAACGGAGATGCTGGAATCCATGATGCATCAGCCATCCCCAACCAGAGCCGAAGTCAGCGACGTAGCCAACGCGATACTGGATGGAACCGACGCAACCATGCTTTCCGGAGAGACAGCAGTTGGCGAGTTTCCGGTGGAGTCTGTCTCCATGATGGCTCGCATAGCCAAGGAGGCTGAGAAGGCGACGAAAAGCAGTGTGGAAGACCGTGGTTTCGTTAACATCTCGGATACTGTAAGCAGGTCCATTCAGCGGATATGCCAGAACATGCCCTTGAATAAGATAGTTACCTTAACACGGTCAGGTTACACGGCGAAGCTGATTGCACGATTCAAGGTTCCGCAGCCCATAATTGCTGTCACTCCGGAAAAGACTGTTAAGAAACAACTGGAACTGGTCTATGGCGTCTACCCCGTGCATCATGATTACCGCAGGGAGAAGGATAGGATACTGGCTGTGGCAAGCGCCCTTCACGAGATGAACCTGCTGGACGATGAGGATACAGTGCTCTTCACAGCAGCCTTCAGAACCAGAATGAAACACGCAAGCAACCTCATTGAAATCCACCAAATCAAAGAACTCCTAGACCTCACAACAAAAAGCTAAACAAGCCAGCCATATTTGGAGCCTAATAATACTTCATTGTTGAAAACTAGCTTTTTCCTTAAAATTTAAGCCCCAAACCCAAACGTGTTACTGTTCAAGTTTACGTTATTCACTAACTCATTTTCGTTCTTGTTCTCTCTTTCCTTCCCTCACTTGGTGAAATCCGCATGTACGTTTGAACTTCAATCCTTAATTAACTAAATTAAAAGTGACGCAACAAATTGGTTTTGCATGTGTTCGTTTGTGTTATTTTTTATAAAGGATTGTGGTTTCTGGGTCTACCCATGATCTGTGGAAGTCATTTTTATACGGAATAACAATAGCCTTATTATCTGTAACTAGCGCTGATACTACTGATGTTTGGTGCTTGTTGTATTCTAGCACAACCCAAACTTCATTATCATCAATAACTGCATAGTATGATTGTTGATTTTTTCTTGATGCTTTTATTATAAAATTGTCAAGATTCAATCCCGTAGAAGTAATCATTTTCATTAAATCTTCATCGCTGTGTTTGGTCGTTCTTACTAAAATTTTTATTGCTACCTGCTTTTCTGCTAAATCTTTAAATATCCCGCTCGAATAGGTAGGCAATCCACTTATGAAAAGTGGTTCCGGCATAATTGCATCGTAAGAGATTTTGTTCGTCCTGAATACAATTTCAAGCATGTTCTCCCATTTCTTGGTTCCTTCGTAAAGTATTGTCAACTTTTGTTCTGGTAGGTTTTGAGGTAATTCTTGTTTATTTTCGATGGCTTCTATGATCTCTTGAACTTGCTCTTTTTGGACTTTTAATTTTTGCTCTTGTATGTTAAGCCAGTTGTTTAAGGCTGTCGTGACAGGTATGATTTCAACTTTAATGGGTTTGCCCATTGTTCTTGTTACTAAACCGTGGTTTTCCAGTATAGGTAAAATCTTGTATGTGTCTTGGGGGTGTACTTTTGATCTCTCTGATATTTGTTTCACAGTGCAGGATTTGAATGTGGCGATAGCCAAGTATATTTTGGCTTGTTTTTGGGTGAGGCCAAGTTCGCAAATCTTCTCGATGAGTTCTTTTTCGAGCATACTCTCATCTATAAATATTATTCCTTACTAGATTTTAAGTAATTTTTGGTATAACGACGTATTCAACATCAACTTTTATTGTGAAGTGGGCACTTCACAACATTCTTTATGAGCAAAGCCGAACCACCTAGATTTCTGTAAGGTGAAAAAAATTGAAAAAAACAACAGATATCTACAAAAAAATAGTAACTACGATGGTTCTAGCTTTACTAATTATATCTTCAACAGTTCTAATATTCTCAAACCCTACAGTTCCAATAGCAAAAGCAACAATTCCTGCTAACATGTTACAATACGAATGGAGACAGGCTGCTCAGGATTCCTCTCGCTCATTTTTCAATCCTGGTCCAGGTCCAACTACGCCGCACATTGAATGGAGAGCTGAAATACCTAATTTAATAACACAAACCCAACCAGTAGCCTTCAACGGCATGATCTTCGTTAAAGATGCCCTAGGATCAACTTATGCTCTAGACGCCGCCACGGGGGACATCGTCTACAAGTTGACGGGCACCAGCGGTAACGTAGCTAAAATTGATGACACTTACATGCTGATAGGCAGCAAATGCTATAAAATAGCTGATGGTTCACTGGTGTGGACGGGTCCGTCAGGCTTCAGCCAATCCCAAGATCAACGATCTGGTGTGGGCTACACCGCTGAGTTGAAGATTGTCTTTAGTGGGAGCCGAGCTTGGAGCCTTGATGACCCATCGCAGCCACCGACAGTGTTATGGAACAGAGCAACAGAGTCAGACTATGGTGCCTATGGCGGGGAATCAGTACGGGCATATGGCAATGGCGTAATAGTGTATAATACCGCATACAATTACCTGAGAGGCGTTGACGCGCTGACTGGAAAAACCCTGTGGACTACAGCAACAACATGCACTGACTGGATTTATGCTGATAGCGTTATTGACGGTGTGTTCGGCAGAGGTGATCTCGACGGCAATTTCCGCGGTTGGAACATCACCACGGGTGAGCTGATTTGGACGTTCAACGCAGGCACCTTCTACAATGAGTACTCTTTCAGCGCAACTTCTGCTTATGGCATGTTCTACGAACTCAATGAAGATAAGAATTTGTATGCTATTAACGCGACGACAGGCGAAAAAGTCTGGAGTTATGAGGGTCCAGGCGTTGCATATCAAGGAGTTCCTATCATTGCGGATGGTAAAATTTATGCTTTGACTGGTGAGAATCAGTTTCGAGACTTTGCGACTGGCGAATTTGGCCACTCTGAGTATGCTTGTCTCGACGCTTACACTGGCGAGGTCATATGGACGGAGCCTTTTGAGTGCGGTTCTCCCTTTACCCTGCATTGTATAGCTTATGGCAAGCTCTATTGTTATCCTTCAAGATCAGCTTACTCCAGTGGCGAATACGTTTATACATTCGACCAGGGCACTCTTAACGAAGTCTGGTGCATAGGCGACACGCCTCAAGACTGGCCTATGTTCCTTGGCGATCCAGAAAATAGCGGTTTCGGTGACGGTCCAACGAACTTGGCGCTGAAATGGAATGTTACAGTTGGCGGTGTTGTCTCTTCGCCGACGCTCGTCAACGGAGTAGCGTACGTAGGCGCTTGGGACGGTTATATCTACGCCTTTGATGCCAACACAGGTGCATATAAATGGAGTTATGACACAGGCAAAATTGGTTTCATGAGCACGCCAGCGGTTGTCAACGGCAAGCTGTATACGGGTGCTGACGACGGTAAAGTCTATTGTTTGAACGCTGCGACGGGTGCGAAACTATGGGAGGCTAATGCTGGCGGAGTACCAACGAGAGCGCCAGCTATTTTCTCCACGATCGGGGCAGGTTCTCCAACGGTTGTAGGCGACAGGGTCTACGTTGCAGCGGCCAACAGCCTTCTTTACTGTTTTAACACGTTGAACGGTGCGGTCATCTGGACGTACAATGCCACAGGGGACATACAGGTTATGACACCGACTGTGGTTGACGGTGCGGTCTACTTTGGTGCCAATGGCGTGTTTATGGTTGAGGCAGGTCCTCACGTCATAAAGCTTAACGCTACCACGGGTGCAGAGATGTTTAATGTTGTTATTCCTGGCTTCTTCGGCGGTTCTAATTTTTTCCCTAATATTCTCGCATCTGTAACGGTTGGCGGTGGCATGGTCTTTGCACGAGCTAATTTCAGGTATAACTACGCTTTGAATGCGACTACAGGCGCAACCATCTGGTTCGTAGACTCTAGGTACAATCCAGGTACTCCTTCACAAGCCCAGGGTAACCAGCAGTCTGCTCCTCTGCTCTACAAGTACGGCACAGTCTACATGACTGACTTCTATGGCGTAACCGCCCTCAACGCTCTCAACGGAAGCGAATTGTGGCACACATACTTATCGCGTGAGAACAATAGTCCAGGCATGGCATACTCGTACGGCAGAGTCTACACGGTTACCGAGGCTGGAGCACTTTATGTTCTTGACTCTTTAAGTGGAGAGAAGCTGTCGTACTACCAGCTCGGTGGAACAACGCTGAAATCTGTACCAACACCATACAATGGTTCTCTATACCTAGGTAGCCGGGACTGGAACTTCTACTGCTTCGAGGAAGGTCCGGAGCAAGAATTCCATGGCGACTTTCTGCCTACTTCAACATCCGTAGATGTGGCGCCGAAAAACACGCTAAGCGAAACGATAGTACTAAAAGGCCAAGTGCTAGCACAGTCTAATGACATGCAAACAGGCATACCCGTCCCAGTGCTTCTGAGAGTTCTTGACCCCAACAACAACTACCACGACATCAGCGTCACCTGCAATGAGAGAGGCTTCTACAGCGCAACATGGACGCCACCAATATCAGGCTACTACACCGTAACCGCCATGTTCGAAGGTGACGATTTCTTCTTACCATCAACAGGAGATACCGCATTCATGGTGTCAGAAGAAGCAGTAATCACACAGGGACCTCAAGGAGACCAGGGACCGCAAGGAGCTACGGGACCCACAGGACAAACAGGACCACAGGGAGCAATGGGACCACCAGGACAAGCAGGAACTACAGCAGCCGCAGACAACACACCGCTCATCATAGCAGGCGTATCCATCGTCGGCGCAATTGTAGCCATAGGCATAGCTGTCTTCACATGGGTGAAAAAACGAGGCTAAAAAAACAATTTCCATCCCTCTTTTTTTGGGGAGTAAACGTATCGGAGGAAATGGGCTGAGAAGGCTCCAGCACGGGAAAAATGAAACCTAACCAAACGCGATAGCAGTAGCGCCTTGAGGTTTTCATTTCTTTCTCTTCTCGATTGCCCGTGTGCGGAGCCTCAGCAAACCCTTTTCCTTACGAAAACTCTTATGATGTGTAAACTGCTTCGAAGTAAATCTGAGCCATCCCAACGATACTGGGGTTGTTTGACCATAAACAAGGGGTTGCAATAAATAAGCCTCTTGCGGAAGTATCCATAATCAATCTTTTTTGATCATACAAACCCATGCATGCTGGAGGCAAAGCTTTAACGGTCTTAAGTTGGAATTTTGGGTGATTTTGAAATCCTTCCAAAAATCTTGGATTCTTATCTTTTGCAGTTTTTTCTATGACGAACCTGATTTTCACATCTCTATTCAACGCATTCATGAAGAGATCGTGATGACTTGATAACCAATCCAGTCCTTTTCTCCAAGGACAAATAGTGTCTAGGCTATTTTTCACATTCTCTAATTCTTCCCTTGCCTTTTCTAAGAGTGGTCTTTGCTCAGGAATAAGAACAATTTCAGGTTTTTCAGCTTCTATGTCCTCGTTTTTTCTCTTCTCCGCAAAATCTTTAATCAACTCATCTGTTTCTATCTGTAGGTTAGAAATCTCCTCAGCTTTGCATTTAAGCAATTTTGTAATGGTAAATTCCAGCGGGACGGCTTTGAACCTAAATGGGTTAGCAAATACTCGTTCAATGAATCCTAACTTTTGAAGTTCATTCAGTTTCCGATAGGTCTCTTCTCTGCTTACTCCAGAGACCTTCCAAACTTTTTTTGCCGTGCAAGTCCCTAACCCAACAAGAGCAATGTAAACTTTAGCTTGGTTAGGAGAAAAACCCAACCGGACTAAGGTTGAAACATTATCGTTGTTTATCAGCAAAATATCCCTCAATCCCAGAGTATATGGAGATGAACAACAATTAACGCTTTTGGTGTAGGGTTCACCTACAATACCTTATCTATCTAATGGTGCAGTTGTTACTTCTATAAACCTCAAAGAGGCAAAAAAAATGAAAAAAACCAATAAAACAGTAGCTATAGTCATAACTTTATTAATGATATCTTCAGCTTTGCTAATATTCTCAACCTCTACAGAAACAACCACAAAAGCAGCCATCCCCAGCAACATGCTACAATACGAATGGCCGCAGATTGCCTCCACTCCCACTAGCTCATATTTCAGCGATGGACCAGCTCCAAACGCCCCAAACATCAAATGGAAAACCCAAATACCCTACGTAGGCGGAAATCCAGTGGCCTTTAACGGTTTAATCTTCACACAATCGGCAGCCCTGGGCACAGTTTATGCTCTTGACGCAGATACCGGAGCCATAGTCTGGACACTCCCCGTCGCACAAGCTAATGTACTAGGCACTGGCATAACTAAGGTTGATGACACCTACATGCTCATTGGAGATTCCTGCATTAAAATAGCTGATGGAACAATAGTTTGGAAGGGCCCCCCAGGATTCGCTTACTCTCCATTACTTGGTGGTGTAGGCTATATTCCTGAGCTAAAAATGCTTATGGATGGAAGTTATGGTTGGAACCTTGCGAACCCATCACAACCCCCAACACTGGTATGGAATAGAACAAGTGAAAACATCTATGGTGACATGACCTGTCTGGCTTATGCTGATGAAAAATTGTATTGTGGAACATACGACAACTTCCTAATATGCATTGACGCCCTAAATGGAACAACTCTCTGGGTAACTCCCTCAACAGGGGGCTTTATCTATGGAGCGACCTACATTGACGGAAAAATCGTTCATGGCGAACTTGACAATAACATGCATGCTTGGGACGCTAATACAGGCGAGATGCTGTGGACATACAACCCAGGCACCTGGTATGGAATGTGGGCTTCAGCAGCCGCTTCAGCCTATGGCATGGTCTACGAGAAAAACCAAGACACATACTTATACGCCATAAATGCGACTACAGGCGAAATGGTGTGGCGAGCCAAAGGTCCAGGCATCGGATACTCAAACACACTAGTTATCGCAGATGGAAAAGTCTACTGCCAAATGGGCGAGAACCAGTACCGCGACTTTGAAACCGGCGAATATGCTTACTCTGAATATGACTGCTATGATGCCTTCACTGGAGAACTAATATGGACAATGCCCCTAGAAAATGGTGCGCCATTCGATCTGGAATGTATAGCCTACGGGAATCTTTATGTGGTTCCTAACAAACCAACACCACAAGAAGAAGGTGTATGGAGCTATTCTCTTGGCGGCGCCATGTCGCTTGGTGAGATTTGGTGTATCAGCAGCGAAGTCACTGATTGGCCAATGTACCATGCTGATCCAGAACATTCTGCTGAGGGTGCGGGACCCACAAATCTGGCGCTAAAATGGACATTCAAGGGTGATGCCACAATCCAATCCTCACCAACCCTCGTGGATGGTGTATGCTACTTCGGAACGCAATTAGGTACCATCTATGCTATCGATGCCAACACGGCAACCGAACTTTGGTCTTTCCAAACAGATCATTGGGTTAAATCTACTGTGGCGGTGGTCAACGGTAAGCTCTATACGGGTACAGATGACGGCAACATCTACTGTCTAAATGCAGCAAATGGAAACCAACTGTGGAAAAAATCTGCGGGTGGCATCAAAAGGAACCCACTTAATGCTTTGACATATGTAGGAGCTGATAATTCGCGGAGCTCTCCCATCGTTGTTGGTGGCAGGGTCTATGTAGGCTCACTGGATGGCAACCTCTACTGCTTCAACGCCAACAGCGGAGCTGTCATCTGGAAATTCCAGACAGGAGGACCCATCCAAGCGACACCGACCATAGTTAACAACGAAATCTACATACCTTCAAGCACTCCCATTCCGAACGGCACCGTCTACAAACTCGATATTAACGGAAACGTCCTCTGGCAAAAAGAATTTCCTTATGTGCTGGACAAAACTCCAGGTAGTGGATACTATATGTTAGCTTCGGCAACAGTGGCAGAAGGCAAGGTCTTTGTGCGAAACGGTCTTAGACTAAATTACGCTTTGAACGCCACTACAGGCGACACAATATGGACATACGACGGCGAATACAATCCAGGTACTCCCTTCCAATTAGGAGGCGTAACCCAATTTATGCCGATGCTCTACAAATATGGCAAACTCTACTTCAATGACTTCTACGGCATAACATGCCTCGACGCCAGCAACGGAACAAAAATCTGGCATACGTGGCTATCAAGGGAAAACCTTGCCCAAGGTCTATCCTACTCCTACCAAAGAATATACACAGTCAATGAGTTCGGTGTTCTTTATGTGCTCGACGCGCTATCCGGAGCGAAACTCTCGTATTATGAGTTTGTGCCAGCCAGAAGCCAACTGCATTGCATGCCTGTCCCCTACAATGGCTCATTATACGTGGGAGCAAATGACTGGAACATGTATTGTTTCGGCGAAGCCAGATTGATGCCCGCAGCCGAACCGTCATCACCATCTGGGGAATTAGAGCCCGAAGTACCATCTGAACAGCCGACAGAACAGCCAAGCGGACAACCGACAGAGCAGCCTTCAGGGCAGCCTACAGAGCAGCCAACCGGACAAGCAACAGAACAGCCAACTGAAACGCCGTCAGGAGAGCCAACTGGAGGAGCTTTCGCATTAAGCATCACCGAAATAGCCATCATAGCAGCAGTTGCAGTCGCTTCAGTCATAGGTGTAGGCGCTTACTGGCTAATCAAAAAACGAAAATAAGCCATCAATTTCCCTCCCTCTTTTTTTGGGGAGTAAAACGCATTGGACAAATGGGGGCTGAGAAGGCTCCAGCACGGGAAAAATGAAACCTAACCAAAGCGATAGCAGTAGTAGCCTTTGAGGTTTTCATTTTTTTCTCCTTGATTGCCCGTGTGCGGAGCCTCAGCAAACCCTCCATTGTCTATCTAAAGAGAGACAATAAAAAGCAAGAAAAAAATTGCAGAAACGCTTTCCGCAGAAGACCCGTATCTCTATTAGGCTCCAAATAACACTTCATTATTGAAAGCAATATTTTTCTCTGCTAACCTGTCTCCTTAGGAACCTTAAAGTGAGAATTTCTTCCAGCACTGATGTACTCTCCACCAAGGTTGCGGACAACGGATGCGATCTTGGCGAAGTTGTCGGAGCCCAGAAATCTCCGTGGTCTCACAATTATGTATTTTTCGTTCTCTTCGAAGGTTAACATTCCTGCAAGTTCTGAAGAAAAGGCCTCCTTAACCTCGCTGATGCCATGCTTCTTTTCAGTTGTTGGTGTGGCAGAAACAGCTGGAGCAGCGGCTGGTCTGCTTACCGCTTTGAGGGATTTGGAGACTTCGGTGAGGTCCCCTGAGATAACGTTCAAGACGTTGAGAAGTTCATCAATTTTTCGTGCCAGCTCTTCGAGGCTTACTTTCTCTTCACCCATCAATCATAACCTCCGCACAAACTACTTTGCCATAAGTTACTCATTTGTTTTGTCCCATCCCCTGTGTTATCTGGAACATTAATTAGAATCTGGGAAAGATACTTCCAGAGAACAGAAATGCTGGAGATTGACGGCAGCCAGAAGAGCGGCAGCGGAACAATATTACGATTATCCATCGCCCTAGCAGGCATACTGGGGGAACCGCTGCACATCTATAATATACGCCACCGACGCGGTCAGCCAGGATTGCGCCCCCAGCACCTAGAATCCGTGAATACGGCGGCGAAGCTCTGTAATGCTGAGACTGAAGGGGCGAAGCTTGGTTCTCGGGAACTCTGGTTCAAGCCAGACGGCATCATAAGCGGTGAAGTGAGGGCTGAGATAGGCACGGCTGGAAGCATATCCATGTTGCTGTTGACGGTTCTGCCCGTGTGTATCCATGCCAAAGGCGACGTTAGCGTTCATGTCGTCAATGGTGGTACAGATGTTCGTTATGCCCCCACTATAAACTACCTGAAATACGTGTTTTTGCCCATGCTTGAGCGGATGGGTTTGAAGGCTTCGTTGACTATCAAAAAGTATGGCTACTATCCTAAGGGTATGGGTGAGGTCATCTTGGATGTTGGTTCTGTTTCTCGGCTCGCTTCCCTATCCCTTGAAGAGTTTGGGGTTGTAGAAGAGATTGGAGGCGTTTCCGTCTGTACTTTCTTGGAGGATCGGAGGGTGGCAGAGCGGCAAGCTGAAGCGGCTAAAAGTGTTCTCAGAGACCATGGTTACGCGACGAAGATTCGTGTCGTTAATGACAGGTCTAATCCGCTTCAGAAGGGTAGTTCTCTGGTCTTATGGGCAAAAACGAGCACTGGCATCCTACTTGGAGGAGACGCAATCGGAGAAGTGCGTAAGTCCAGCGAGGCTGTGGGGAGAGAAGCTGCTGAGAGTCTTTTTAGGGAGATTGAGGCTGGGGCATCAGTGGATGTTCATCTGGCAGATATGCTTGTGCCCTACGTTGCCTTGGCGGACGGTGCTTCAAGCTATCTGACTCGTGAGGTGACGGACCATCTGGACACTAACCTTTGGTTGGTTGAAAAGATTTTAGGCGTGAATTTTCAGGTTTCAAAGGTTGGGAATCTGTATAGAATTGAGAAGAGCTAACTTATCACTCATTTCTCATAAGATAGATTGATTCGTCCAGTCCACATGTGCTTCCGCATGATTGCAGAAGTCTGTAATAAGCCCTTTTCGCTCTTGCCCGTTTCCTTCCCCTCAAGTAAACAATTTCCTTCTCCATTATCTCGACTTCCATCTTCATTGCTTCTTTTCTCATCTGATCGAGCAATCTACTCCCCCAATGAAACCAGTTAGTTACTTTTATGCTTGTGAAATGTAATTAAGAGTAACGTGTACAGTGCAAGACAATGCACATGGCTTTCGCTCTTTTTACGCTGGACTTCATCATGTAGAGTCCTATGAGTATGAATACGATTGCGCCTGCAATTACTGGAACTGACTGGTTGAGCATTGTGAATCTATCCATGTATCCATTCCAGATTGCAATCCCCCACAATATTCCGAAGAGACCCACCGAAGCCAAACCAAGAATAATTAATCCAACCCAAAAAAGATCGGACTTTTCCCCTCAAGCACAATGCATCACACCCCTTACTTCTTTATGCACTATTGATAAAAGATTTATATACAGATTTTTAATTGTGTTTTTTCCTTGGAAGTGTTTGTCAGATGTTAGAGTTAACTGGTGACATTAGTTTAGTTTTGAACATCATTGCTCTTGTATTAGTTGCTATTGGTGTTGTTGGACGTAAAGGAGCAAAAGAAGATTTGAAAAGACATGGTTACTTGTCGATTGTAGGTTTTGTCATTAAGTTGGCAACTGTCTTTGCAGTGATGGTTCCCGTACTTCTTGCTGAAGCGCCAGAACTGTTTGAGTTTTCAGCTTTGTCACTTGCGCTAATTGGGGTAAAAGTTGTTCTTGGTGTTATTGGAGATGTTATGGGATTTGTTTGTATAGTGCCTTGGTTTCTGAAACCCCTTGAGCAGATGAACTGCAAACGAGTGAGGGGTTGGATGTTACCCACATTCATAGTTTGGACTGTATCAATAATCCTTGGCACTATAATCCATCTTGGAGAAATTCTGTAAAACCGCAACAGACGATTTTTGACAGTGGTTTCTATCCGACATCAACTTGACAGTTCCTAAAATAGGGAACTGTGAAATCCTTGTCACCTTAAACCCAAAAATTGTTTTGTGAAAATTCGTCACCTACTCGAAAACAGTTTGAGGATGGTATATTATTAGTTGGTTTAGGTTTTCTCAGCCTAATTTTTGCGTTTATCTTTCTTATGAAAAGTACTAACGGATGGTTAAAATTTGCATGGACAGTCAGTACAATTTTTGCTACCGTATGGATTTTGGCAAGTATTGTACTAATAGTATATGGTTCATATGTTATTTGTTTCTCAGAAGAGTAGCTTCAGCTACAGTTACGATAATTCCTAGTAAAAGTAAAAGCACTGATAGTTTGTTATTGCTTGCGCTATAATTCTGAGCGAGAGTGTTTGACACACCAGAAACAGTAAAAATATATGCAAAAATTTCTTCTATCACGCCACCAGTTAAATGAACGTTACTCTTGCTAGGAATCGCAATAGGACCATAAACTGGCTCGCTTACCATCCAAATCACCGTCCCCTCGCCTTCATATGTATTGGAATCTGTTTGTTTTAATTCAATGCTAGCACTTTCTAATGCCCCATTGGAATCATACTTAAATGGAACAGCATATGCCTTTGATAAACCTACAATCTGGTAATATTCCAAAAAATTTGGTAGTGTAACATCTAGGAGTTTAATATGAATTTTTATTGGGTTATTGACGCTAAAACTACCAATTGCAGTAAAGTTAATGATGTAATCATAACCTACAGCAGGTATTGAGACATTATCTCCATGAAGCTGATATTCTGATATATGACCGTAATTTGTCCATTTTATCTCTGGTATTCCCCAAAGAAACCAATTTAACGGCAAAAAAATGACCAGAATCATCAAAGCAAAAATAACTATGGAAAAAAGCATTATAGCCCTTTTCTTCCCGATTTTTCGTAATCGCTTTAAAAATGGAGACATGCGGTTCAATTTATCTAAACTTTACTTAAGTTTTTGGATTAACAGTTCTTTGTTACGAAGAGTCTCTTTAGCAAAAAATTCTAACTCTTATTATCGATGAAAAAGAAAGGAAGGGAATTGTTTTATATTCTGCTAATGCAAATAATGCTTTTTGTTATGTCAGCTTTGGTTAATCAATTACTAACTTATGGTATCGCTTTTGTTAGTGCGGTTTCTGGTTGGGTTGCATTTCTCTATGGGTATTTTTCGTCCAAACCAAAGATTAAAGGAAAAATTCTTCAAGTAATGATGGGATATTTTACGAATCCCAAAACTTCTGAAAAACTAACTGTGTTTATACCATTCTTGTATCTAACAAATGCAAGAGAAAACCCTCTTCATATTGTCGATTATCTATTGGAAGTAGAAACAGAAAAAGGATGGAAAAAAATGAACGTGATTCGAGGGAATTTTGAAAGTAATTTTCAGGATGCGCAGGGCAAACCATTTCAAATTCCTGATTTTATGAAAAACGTGATTTACAAACAAGAAAAAGCTGTCGAATTTGGTAAACCCTTTTACGGTTATCTAGCCTTTTTTGGTGATTTAAAATATTATGAAACAAAAATAAAGCGCTATAGAATAACTTGCGTTGATGTGTTTGATAACAAACACAAAATAACGACAAGCATAGAAAAATTCACAAATCCATATAGACTAGAAGAGATTTTTGGAATAAAAATAACAAAAATTGCCCGAAATTAACGTCCAGCGTTTTGTATCAGAGTTTTCCACTTGTTCTTCCCCTCTACCTTTATTCCACAAACTTCCGCAGGTGTCTTTCCCTCTAATCCCTCATGTTCTCTGATGAAATTATGGTAGATTTGGTAGCCTCTCAGAATCGGTGTGTCTTTTCGTTTGAGTCCTCTCATTGTCTTTTCTCTATCTCTGATTTCTCCGTTTAGGCGTTCCATTTTGTTGTTGTTCATGTCACCTTGAATCTTGATATGACGAATATGCTTAGTTCTCGGATAGCGGAGAGTCCTAAACTCTTTCTTGTATGCGATGTTGTAAGACCTAAGTCCATCTGTTATCAAGGTTTCAGGTTTCTTTCCAGTTACCTTTTTGGCTAGTTGAAACAGCTTTCTTGCGTCATGCTTGTATTTGGTTTCAGCAACTTCTTGAGCAATCCAGTAGCGAGTTTCATCATCCATTATCGCAAAGACGTATTTCATATCGCCTTTGAACTTCATCCAAAGCTCATCCGCTCTCCAAGTGTCAGAAACATCAGGTCTTAATTTCTCAATGTATCTCTCCATTAACCCAATGTACTTCTTTATCCAGTTGTAAATGGTTCGATATGATACCTCAACGCCTAACAGTTTCAGCGATTTTTCAGTGTTTCTCAAGGATTCTCCGCTAAAGTAAAGTTGCATGGCTGTCGTTATCGCCTGAGGATTATGCTTCATACGTTCAAACCCAACATTAAAGGTAAAGTATTTTCCGCAGTTTTGGCAGAGGTATTTCTGAATGTTGCCTCTTTTGTTTTTCCGTATCCCCTTCTTGATTATATCCGTAGAGTGACAGTAAATACATTCAGAGAGGTTTCCCATTGGTTCAATTTTGGTTATGGCAACTTCTGCTCTTAGTGATAAAGAGAATAAAACTGCATGGATATGTTTGCACATAAAGCCTCTGTAAATGTGGTCGGGACATTGGCACATCCAACCAATGCTAGATTTCAGAACTTCGTATTTGCCATGTCCAGATTGAGACACCACTTCATAGGTGTTTGCGTCTATTCTTTTGATTTGTCCGTTGAGTTGTGCGATTGCTTTGCCTCGTTCTTCTCTCGTTGTTGTGAGTTGGGTTGCCATATTAGTTACCTCAATAGTTACCTTATACAAAACTGCTATATAAGCTTTGAGGTAACTCCTGAGGTAACTTTTATATACATCATACAGCACATAGTTACCTATAATGAGGTAATAACGATGGGAGATATAACATCCATAAACCGAGCAACAAGCAACAACCAATCCCTTAGAACCACAATTCCAAAAAGTATCGTAAGTCAATTTGATTTGAAGCATAAAGACAAATTAGAATGGCTAATCAAAGCAGAAGACAACAACCTAGTAATCCATGTCAAACCAATTAAGACGGACTAAGACTCTTCGTAAGTGACGAAATTTCACAAGATGAGAGAATTTATCAAAGTGACAGGGACTTCACAGAACCTAAAATAGTAAAGATTATAAGTTGCTTTTCTTGCTTCTCATTACTGAGGATATATTTGTGAGTTTATGGAAACTTCGTTTTTCTCTTGTAGGAACCTTAGCTCTCATCATCGGTTTATCCACCCTCTTCTTCACCGTCATCCTGTCCCTTGCAGGCGTCAGCCTACTGCTATTACCCTTCATTGTCATCATCCTCAACATCATCCAGTGGCTCATAGCCCCCTACCTCATAGGCGCCATGTACCGAGTCAAAGAAGTCAAACCGAACGAAGACCCAGCATTACACCAGATGGTTGAAAGGCTCAGCAAGAAGAGCCACATCAAGAAACCAAGAGTCATGAAAGCCCAAATGCCAATCCCCAACGCCTTCGCCTATGGCTCCCCCATCGCCGGAAGCAGAGTAGCAGTAACAACCGGACTAATGGAAACCCTTGACAGCGAAGAGGTAGAAGCCGTAATAGGACACGAGCTAGGACACCTGAAACACAGAGACGTCCAAGTTATGATGTTCGTCTCCATCCTACCCGCAATCTTCTACTACATCGGCTACTCAATGATCCTCTCCTCCATGTTCAACCGAAGCAACAATAGAGACAACGGAGGAGCCGCCATCATCGGCATCGCAAGCATCGCCATCTACTGGGTCCTAACCCTCTTCACCCTCTACCTAAGCCGAATACGCGAATACTTCGCCGACCGCCACAGCGCCTCCATCGTAGAAGATGGACCCCGCAAACTCTCCGAAGGACTAGCCAAAATAGTAAACTCAACCAAAAACGTGAAACGAAAACAACGCAACGCAAGCGGTTTCAACTCTTTCAAGGCTCTCTTCATCTCTGACCCAGACCGCGCCGAATCCGACTCCGCATCTTTAAGCCAGTTTGGAAGAGGCATAGGAGACCAGAGGCTTGTTGAGGAGGTTCTGCGGAGAAAGGTAACCACCTTCGACAAGATCATGGAAATCTTTTCCACGCACCCCAACATCGTTAAACGGTTGAGAGCCCTCCAAAAGCTCGATTAACCATCGCCTTTCAGCTTGAATTCTCCTTTTTTTCAATCTAAAAGAGAGTTTTCCTTCGCAAATTAAATAAGTGAAACATGCCAAATGAAGTGGCGGTGAACGCGGATTGAGGTTAACAGTTCTCAGGAAGAAGAGTTATTATGCCTTAGGTCTTATCCTCACTATCCTTGGAATAATATTGTTGCTTGTCGTGTTTTGGAGATTGTGGGACACTGGCGTCTTCTCAAAAGCAGACATTCCCCAAGCTTTAATGGAAAGTTTTGAGAAACCTGATCCCGTTTTAGGTTTAGGATTGGGAGCCTCCCTCCTTCCCTACACCATTTTAGGAATCGCATGTTTTGTAATTGGTACTATCATTCTGGTGCTCCGAAGAGAAAAAATTACTGTGACCGAAGAAGTGACCGCGCTGCTTGAGTGCCCCCTCTGCAAAAATCAGTGGCAAGAATCCATGTCCCAAACGTATCTAGAATCGATTGGCTATCCCACTGTGCGAACCCTCTCCAGACACAGATGCCCAAAATGCGCCAAATTCATTCGCCCAAAAATAGTGGCAACAAAAAAGTAAACACAATTCATCAACGGCTGAAAGCCAGCAAGCATTTACTTCGGTTCCAGCTAACACCTCTTTAATTTTATCATCTAGATATTGACAAGTTAACCCGAGGAACCCAATGCGATGAGAGAGCTGAACAAAAGACGCCCAGTCCCTAGCTTAGAGAACAATCTGAAGTTTGAGATTCCCACATGGAACCAAATTTACAGTTTTCTCCTAAATCTCGCTGAGGCGGTTCGAAAGAGCGGCTTTGAACCTGACGTGATTGTCGGCGTTTCCAGAGGCGGCTGTCTTCCAGCTAGAATAATGTCTGACCTGCTGGAAAAACCTAAACTAGCAAACGTTACAGCAGAGTTTTACGTGGGAATAGCCGAAACCAGAAGTGAACCTGCCATCACTCAGCCAGTCTCCATTCCAGTTGAAGACAAGAAAGTTCTTCTTGTTGACGATGTTGCAGACACGGGCAAGAGCCTCCAACTCATAAAATCCCACCTGAAGAAGAAGGGTGCATCCGAAATCAAGATTGCAACCATCTATTACAAACCATGGAGCAGCATGACCCCAGACTACTACGAAAAAGAGACACGCTGCTGGATCGTTTTCCCATGGGAAAGAAATGAAACAGTTAGAAAAACTATCGAAAAGTTCAGAGGCGAAGGAAGAACCGTGGAGGACGCCAAAGAAAAACTGATTAGTTCCGGGCTAGACAGGAAACTTGTGGAACGCTTCATCAACGAAATCTTCGGGGAAAAACCTTGAGCGAAAAACTGGAAGAAAATGAACAAATCGCTATAGCTGGTTTCAGGAACGTTAAGATAGAGAACATCAACAGTTTCCTTGAGCGCTTCAAAAAAGAAAAAGCGGGAGCCGATGTTCAGTTTTTTGACGCTAAACGGGTAGCAGGTCCGCAACACCTGTATTTTGCCGCCTTGAATGCGCTGAATGCTTTCGAAAAAAAGACAAATATCTCAAACAGTCTGGCAGTCGAGGCTCTCCTTTACGCTTCTGCCCAGAGACAGATAAAAAAGGCTGTGGAGATGCTGGGAATCAAGCAGGGCTCTTCAGAAGTGGCTGTCTTGATAATGGCAGAAAACAGACGAGAAAACGATGCCTGCACAAGTTTGGTCTCTAGCCTGATTCACGGTGAACGCGACGACAGCGTTCTAGAACTAACAGACAAAAAAATCAAAACAATCAAAAAGTTGTTCAGAATTTCTGATGTTGAATTGGAGGCTAAGCTGAAGAGAGAAGGATTAGAAAAGGAAGCGTTAACCGATCTTGTGATTGAACGTTCAGCCCTGTTAGTCACTAGATGCTAAGGGCATCCAATATCTCTCTGAGCCCTATCGGTCCCTCTCGAAGGATTCTCGGTTTATCTGAAGTTAAGTCAGCTACTGTTGACGGTCTTCCATGAGCCGCAGCTCCCCCATCGAGAACCACATCCACCCTTTCCTTTAACTCATCTGGGATTTCCTGAACGGTTCTCGGAGGCTCCTCCCCACTTCTGTTGGCACTTGACCCTATCAGAAGACCCCCAGACAAGCCGATGAGACGAAGAGCCACATCATTGTCAGGTATTCTTAAGCCCACAGAATCCATGCCGAAACTAACAATGTCTGGAAGAACATTTTTCTTGGGAAAGACCAGTGTAAGAGGTCCGGGCCAAAACTTTGCAGCTAGTCTTTTTCCGTTCTGTGAGATCGAAGCTATCTTATCTGCGTCTCCGATGCTTGCTGCCAATACGGGTAGAGGCTTTCTTCGTTTGCCCTTTAATTTTAGAATCCGTTTCACGGCTTTAACGTTGAGGGGGTTGCATCCTAAGCCGTAGACTGTTTCGGTGGGGTATATGACTAACCCGCCTCTCTTTACGATTCGTGAGGCTATCATAATGTTGTTTTTAGTTGCTTCCAGAATAGTCATGTTTTCGTCGAATCGAATATAGGGAGGTGGCTATTAAGGTTCTACCTAACTGTTCTGATTTTGGTTTTTGGGTCTACAAAAAATGTGGGAGGGTGGATTGCTTATGGTTTCTATCTTGCTCTTGACCTGACTCTGGGTCCGAGGAGTGTCCATAGCCATTCCACGAATTCTCTCAAGTTTTTGGTCTGTATGTACACGTCGCCGGGACCATTTATTTCTGTAACCAGTCCCTCGCCGCCAAGGATAGTTGATTTTAGTCCTCCGAATTTTCTGACCTTATAGTCACAGCTAGCGCTGAAGGCTACAAGATGGAAGTTGTCAACGATCAGGGATTTGCCAGCGCCTATGGTGTGTTTGTCGATGGCTCCAAAAGTATTTATGAAGAGGGTTCCATCTCCGGCGGCTTTCATCATGAATAGTCCCTGTCCGAATAGTCCCTTCGTGAATCCCTGCCACTTTATGTCCAAGTCAACGTTTTGAGTGGATGCGATGTAGGAGGCGCTTTGTATTATGTAGCCTTGATTTGGTTTGACTTCCAGTGTTTCGATGTCGCCAACTGGAGCAGCGACGAAAGCAACTTCGCCTGGACCTTTCTGGGCTTTGTAATCGTTTACGAAGAATGATTGGCGTCCCAAGAAGGCGAGACCTAATGTGCCTAGGAGGCTCTTTTCTCTCTTGCGCGTCTTCACATCTATGTTGGGTTCCATGTAGGTCATGGCGCCAGCTTCTGCGGTTATGGATTCGTTAGGTTCCAAATTGACTACAAGCATCGAATACGAAGGCTTGTACTTAATTTCATACTTCAATGTTTAACTCACCGCCATACTTTCATACTGGGTTTTCTCGGAAGATAATAATGAACTCGAAATTTAAAATTATCCTGAGGTGGAATAGTAAGAGATTTAAGTTATCCTTCTCCGTTCCTTATTCTACGTTAACAGGTGTAGGGATCGAAGATGGTTCGGATAGCGGTTCTCGATGAGGAGCGATGCGACTCCAAACGTTGCGGTAGACCATGCTATCGTTTCTGCCCGCCGGTTAGAAACAAGATTGAAGCCATCGTCTTTGAAGGCGAAAAACCTCAGATTGTGGAGAGCCTCTGCGTAGGATGCGGAATCTGCGTCAGAAAATGCCCCTTCAAAGCCATCTCCATCGTCAATCTGGCAGACGAACTGGAAGAGGAATGCAGCCACCGCTTCGGTCCCAACACCTTCAAGCTCTTTCGCCTCCCAACCCCCTCCTCAGGCGTGGTTCTAGGTCTCCTAGGACAGAATGGAATAGGAAAAACCACAGTCCTCCACATTCTCTCCGGAGAAATCAAACCGAACCTAGGAAACTACGGTGAGCCCCCAGATTGGACACAGCTGATTCAACATTTCCGAGGCTCAACTCTCCAAGAATATTTTCAGAGACTAAGCGAAGGAAACCTGAAGGTTGTGCACAAACCTCAGTATGTGGACCGAATTCCCCGAATAGTCTCAGGCAAGGTGGGGGAGCTTCTTGAGAAAGTCGACGAACGGGACAGGTTGGGTCAGCTTACTGAAGAGCTTCAGCTGGAGACCGTTTGGAACCGGGACCTGAAGGTTTTGAGCGGGGGAGAGCTTCAGCGGGTGGCTGTCGTCGCCTCTATCTGCCGAGAAGCGGATGTCTACCTCTTCGACGAGCCATCCAGCTACTTGGATGTGAAGCAGCGGCTACATGCTGCAAAGGCTATTCGAACCCTCAAACAGGATGGAAAAACCGTGATTGTGGCTGAGCACGACCTGGCGATTCTCGATTACCTCTCTGATCAAATATGCATCTTTTACGGTGACCCCGGAGTCTACGGAGTAGTCTCCCACGTTCACGGAGTGAGAGTGGGCATAAACATCTACCTTGAAGGCTACATTCCCGACGAAAACGTCCGATTCAGAAAAGACCCAATAATCTTTCACGTTAAGCCTCCATCCGCCGCATTAACAGGGGGCGAACCCATATTGGAGTGGAGCGAAATCAAGAAGTCTTACGGCGAATTCGAGTTTCAAGCAGTGCAGGGAGAGGTGAAACGAGGAGAGGTGGTTGGAATATTTGGACCCAACGGAATTGGCAAGACCACCTTCGTTAAAGTACTTGCGGGCATTGACGAGGCGGATTCTGGAGAAACGTCAACCCAGAGTGAACTGAAAGTAAGCTATAAGCCCCAATACATCTCGCCGCAGTACAAGGGAACCGTTGAAGAGCTGCTGAAGGAGACGGCTGAAAAAACTTTTGATACCAGTCTCTACCATAGCCAGATTCTACAACCCCTCAAAATGGAGCTGCTGCTTGACCGCGACGTAACTGAACTTAGCGGGGGAGAACTTCAGAGAGTTGCCATCGCCGCCTGCCTATCCAGAGAGGCTGAATTATATCTTCTCGACGAACCGAGCGCCTATCTGGATGTGGAAGAGAGGCTCTCTGTGGCTCGAACGATTCGACGAGTCATTGAACACAGAAAAGTAACTGCCTTCGTGGTGGAGCATGATGTGGTGGCGCAAGATTTCATAGCTGATCGTCTCATGATATTCACTGGAGAACCCGGCTTACACGGCTTTGCGAATCCGCCAACAGACCTTCGTGACGGAATGAACAGCTTTCTAAAGGACATGGAAATCACCTTCAGAAGAGACCCTCAAACGAAACGACCAAGAGTAAACAAGGAGGGCTCCAAGCTGGATAGACATCAAAAGAAGATAGGCGAATACTACTACATACGCGATTAATATCGATGGATTGGATTTTTGGCTAGTCTCCGTTTGTAGAGTGCAACGGCAATTGCAAACACCGTGAATATGATGAGCATTGTTGTCCATGATGAGAACTCTGGAAGAACATCTGGTGTGTCGACTGGAGTCATAAGCGGATATATGTCTACACTATTTGAGTAGTCGTCGATGAGGTATGGGGTATCGCCTATATTGTCGCCGTTCGCATCTGTGCCGTTGTATCCTTCCCAATAGTTGCCTTCCAAACCGTTATCCCAAAAGTTTTGGGAGTCCCGTTCACCGGCAGAACCCGTCCAGTTGCCGATGAAGTTGTTGTGAAAGAATGTGTTGTTTTCTGAGCCGTGCCGTATGTTGAAGAAGCAGTAGTTGTCAACCACGTTGTTTTCTGTTATTGTACAGTCAACGGCGCCATCAAGATAGAACGCGGCGTATCCATTGTTGTCAATCTGATTACCGAAAATGGTCGAGTTAGAAACCGTGTCAAACCTGATTGCGTTGAAGTTGCCCGTTAGTTTTGAGCGGATTATTTTCGAGTCTCTTGTTTCTATGAAGAGGATCGAGTCCCAGTTGGGCGTTGACACCCAGTTTTCAACCGTTATATTTACACAGTTTACTGCAACTATCCAGCTGGCGTTAGTTGGCACTTGATAGTTAGACTTGTTGATGAGGAAGTAGACTGGTTTGCCGTCGATTGTGTTTGTCGTGTCTATGTTGTGCAGATTGTGTTGTAGGTCGCTGCCCCAAAGTTTGAATCCAACCTGATTGTCTTTCAGTGTGTTATTTGAGAAATTGAGGCTGGTGCAATGCCAAATATTGATTCCAATTATTTTTCGTTCAATAGTGTTGCCGAATATGTCGCAGTTGTCGCAGTTGTCAATGTCAATGCCTCCGCCTTCAACTTGGAGCAAGTTAGCATCAACACGTTTGTCTTCTGCAATCCTGTTATTTTTGATAGCAATGTCAGTTGAGAAAACGATGGAAATACCGCGCGCCTCATTGTTCATGACGATGTTACCATTCCCAAAACTCAGACCGATGCCTCTCCCAATTACAGTGTTTTCCACAACTTTATTGTAACATGAGCGTTGTGTGACTGTAATTCCGTTCCCGTTGAGGATGTTTCCTTTCACGATACTGCTGTTGGAATGGTAAAGATAGATGCCGCTGCTGAAGCCTTGGACCTTGACGTTTTGGACGGTCACGTTGTTTACGCTTTCGAGATATACACCTGTTCCTTTGTTGCCGCCTTGAATTTTGTATCCATTTCCATCAATCACCACATCGCTTCTCTGAACTGCTATGCCTGCTGAAACATCACCAGTTAAGGTGTAAACGTCACCAATGCGTTGAATAGGCACAGTTAATGGGTCAATCCTTCCATCGCTTCTGATAAAAATGCCTGAAGCATGATTTGGAGGCGGCAGGAAATTCGCTACCACCAAGTTAACAAACTGCACTCCAATCAGCGTTGAGAGAATGAGAACTGATATTAACGCTGTTGTTAACACCCTGTTCTTATTCATTCACCATCTCACTTCTTACAGCGGTAAGTTTCTGTTTCCGCTGTCGGAGACGTTTCATCAACATGTATCCAGCTGGTGGAGAAGCCACTTCTGTTATTGCAACTGTTGATTCGGATTTTTCCATTTTGGAACCCCTGACAATTCATTTTATTGCTAAAAGTTAATAAAAGCGTTTTTGTCAAAATTTCTTGACCTATCGAATGATACAATATGCATGTTTTAGTCAAGGTTTCTTGACAAGAAAATTTTGGTCACCTAAGGAAGGAAAGCTTAAAGCTGCGCGATTTCAATTTTAAAAAAGAAGTGGTGTATCTTCCCTTGTCTGCAGATTGCTTCGAATGCGAAGTCATGGACTGGAACCTGTTTTACAAGTTAGCTCGGCAAGTGGCAAACAAAATCAACGGTTCAGGCTACAAACCTGACCTAATAGTTGGATTAGCCCGTGGAGGCTGGGTACTAGCCCGGGTTCTCTGCGACTTGATAGGCGTCAAAGACCTTGTAAGCCTAAAAGTTGAGCACTGGGGCATAACGGCAACACCAGACGGAAAAGCCAAATTGAAGTACCCATTTAAGGTCGACTTGAAAGGAAAAAACGTTCTAGTTGTAGACGACATAACCGATACTGGCGAAAGCATGCGCGTAGCAGTTGAGTACATCCAATCCATGAAACCTTCTGAAATCAGAACTGCCGCCCTGAGGCATATAACCACCTCAAAGTTTATGCCAGACTACTTTGGCGAGGAGATAACTTGGCGATGGGTAATATTCCCATGGAACTTCACAGAGGACATGTGCAACATTGTCCCGAAAGTCTGTGCACGCCTCTCAATAAGCCCTGACAGTGACGTTGACGTTGCACAAATTAGGAATGAACTGAAGCAATCCTACACGATTGACACAAGTGAAGAAACAGTGGATGAAATCCTGCAAGAACTTAAACGGCGTAACCTCATTCTGGACAACACAAAGAAATAATCTGGATTGCAGATTCGAAATTGATTCTCACGAGCAAGGCATGAAAAAGAGCTGATTAGATTAGGGCATCTTTGAGGGCGCAGCCGCATTCGCAATCAGTATCTTTAGGTATTTGTGGGATGGCTTCAAGAATTAACTTCTTGAAGTTTTCATTATTCTTACTCATCGTTTCCACCACCTCTTTAGTGGACACGGGTTTTTCAGCCCACACATCATAATCAGTAACCATGGATATTGGGACGTAACATAACTCTGCTTCCCTAGCCAAGATGCATTCAGGGTATATGGTCATTCCTATGATATCCGCCTTCCACATCCGGAAAAGCCTTGATTCAGCCTTCGTTGAAAACCTTGGACCCTCTATGCAAACGTAGGTGCCCCTTTTCTTAACGTTTAAGCCTAGCCTCTGGGCATGCTCAATGAAGAAAAGCCGCAACTGTTGACAGAAGGGCTCGGCAGAAGAAATGTGGCATATCTGTCCCCCTTCATAGAAAGTGTCCAACCGTTTCTTGGTTCTATCGATAAGCTGGTCTGGGATAACAAAGTTTCCCGGCTCGTAATCTTCTCGTAAACTTCCCACAGCTGAAGAGGCAACTATTTTTTTGACGCCTAGCTGCTTTAGCGCCCACACGTTAGCGCGATAGTTGACTCTATGGGGGGGAATCGTGTGGTTTCTGCCATGTCTGGGTATAAACGCCACCCTAACTTTCTTGTAAAATCCAATGGAGACAAGGTCGGAAGTTTCACCAAAGGGGGTGAAGACCTTAATTTCTTTTACATTCTCAAAATTTTCTTGGTCATAGACGCCTGTTCCCCCTATGATCCCAATCTCAGCAGTCTCTGGCATCGTCATTCCATTCCCAACGATTTTAATTAATAAGATCACCGAATCATTTTAAAACAATTCCGCTTTCAAACTCAAGACAAAATCAGCGTTTCCCACTCTTGTGGTATGTCGGGTGTTATTTTGTTTCTAAAGATGATTTACAAGGTGTCCGATATTCGCATGAACTTTTGCAGAATTCGGTGGAGTTGAAGCCTCTATATTCCCTGCAGAAAATTCGTGTTCTGCGTTTTTTCGTGAAGGGGTCAAAAATCATGCATTTGTTGGCAAAGGCACAAAAGTTGTTTTTCTCTTGTTTAATTATTTCACCAACTGCAAAAGTTATGCTACAATGATTGCATTTTAAAATGAAGCGATTCGTAGATACCGCAAGTAAAGGATTTTTGCACATTGGACAAGGAATATTTATTTTTTCCAGAGATTTTTTCTTCAATCTACGCTGCTTCCTGTTCATTCTTTTTAATAAAGTAGAAGCTATCAGTCCCTACAGGCTCTAAATTTAAAGCAAGGACGGTTGAAGGCGAGCCTCATCGCCTCATCCTTTTGGAGGAAAATGAGATGAAATAAATAAACTTTCTTGCTACCTGAACGAGCGTTCCAAGGGATTAATTTTTTCTTGTATGTTCATAAATATATGTTTCGAAATTTATGTTGTGTTTCGTCGTACGCAAAGGTTATCTTTCTTCGTTTACATTTATTTATTTGAGGGTTTGATACTTGACGAAGATGCTTAACCTGCTAATTGTCTACTACAGCCAAACAGGTAACACTGAGAAGATGGCTAGGGCGGTTGAAGAGGGAGCAAAATCTGTTGTGGGGGTTAATGTAGAGATGAAATATTTTGCTAAACCCGAGGAGCTTGCAGAGGCAGACGCTATAATTCTCGGGATGCCCACATACTACCATGATATTGGCATAGACATGAAGAACCTCTTGGAAGGGGTGTCCAAGGAGGAAATAGACCTGAAGGGAAAGGTGGGAGCAGCCTTCGGGTCCTACGGCTGGAGCGGAGAAGCCCCCAACATGCTGTTGGAAATCATGAAGAACAAGTTCAGAATGGATGTTATAGAACCCGCTCTACGGATAAAATATAACCCAGATGAAGAAGGCTTGGAAGAGTGCCGCAAACTTGGGAAAGCCGTTGCCGAAAAGCTCGTGAAAACGACTTTGAGTTCTAGCGGGTGAGGGCGCTCCTGATTTTAAGAGGTATGCGCTGAGTGTAGAGCAGGAGACAGCTTCTTGCCTTTGGTCTATATAGATTCAATATAGTATTTTAATAAAATATATATCAAACGTTGAAGAAAATAGACCTGTATAGACGGCGAAAGGTAGGAGAGAGTGAACCTAACCCTGTGACAGCACAAAAAGCATATTTTTTTGTTAGGTTTAACCGTATGGCGGAGGTGAAAAAGGAATATGGAAAACGAAGAAAGATTTCGGTTTAATCCCACCATTGGATTAGCACTAATAGTAATATTAGTAGCGGCAGCGATTTTCGTAGCAGTCTTCTTCTTAACCATGTGGGTCAACGTGCCAGTAGGCAACGCAGTCGTATTGGTTGACCCTTTAAGCGGCAAAATCAGCGACCCCATTCTGGGTCCGACATGGGCAACCAAGGTTCCTTGGGTACAACCTGTCCAGATTACAGTTGCGGTGGATACTTTGGGAATGTGGGGTGACGGAACTGACCGCACCGCAGACTTCCCAACAGTGAAGAGTTTTTCAAGAGACCAGCTGGAGATGGAAATTGACATCATGATCCGGTGGAGACTTGACACCGGGAAGGTTAAGCAACTCTATGAGAATCTGCCCCAAAAGAACTGGAAAAACGATGTTATAGCGTCTATCGCAAGGGAACAGGTCAGAATAGTCACAAAGGAGTTCAATACAATTGAAACAATCGAGCAAAGAGATTTCGTGGCGCAAACCATGCGGGATGCCATCTGGAACAAACTTAGCACATCAGCCCCTCTCGCAGGAGCTGTAATAGACTTTGAATTCGAACTCAGAAACATAGGATACCCCGTAAAATACACGTCAGCCATCGAGGACAAACTGGTTTCGGAACAGCAGAAGATTCAAGCAGATTTCCAGAGACAAATAGTAGTCATTAATGCCACCGCGAATGCAGAGAAAATCACAATTGAAGCAGCAGCCAGAGCAAATGCCACCGTTATTGAAGCGAATGCAACAAGGGAGGCTATACAGCTCGTTCTTGAAGCTGCAGGAGCGGACCCAAATAACGAAACTAGGGTTGCGGAACTTTACCTTGTGGTGGAGACTCTCAAGCAAATCGCCCCAGACATTGACATGCTGATAATGGCTCCTGACGGAACCCCAATACTGATACCCTCACCAACATCATAGAATAAACCACAAACCATCTCCTCCCTATTTTTCTCAACTTTTATCACGCGTGAAAAACCTCGAATACTGTAACGAATATGTTGAGGCGATGGTTACTCGCTGGTGGTTAGCCCAGGACGCTTGATATAGGGTATTACGATTGCAGTTAAAGCTGAAGCGATAAGCGCTTCAAGTGTAAGCTTCACAAGGATGGTCGCAACTGTGGTCAAAGCCACGGGAGGAGGCATTCCTCTGGAAAGAACGAACCAGACGTAATCTGTGACAAAAACGTAGGGGGCTTGAATGCCCCATGCTAGAATGCCGGCGAAGAGGGGTCTAAGCTTTAGTTTCTTGGCAAAAAATCCCGCGGCTAATCCTAGGAGGGCTAATCCGCCGACGATAAAGGGGATTTCAACTGAAAAGCTCATGTATAATCCGCCTATGGCTCCGGTTAGCAGGCCTGCCCATGGTCCTGCGATGATGCCGCTGATGAGCATGGGGATTTGGGTGAAGTGGATTTCTGATGGGAAGGTTCCGATGGTGATTGGGATGACGAGGGGGGGTAGTGATAAGACTGTTGATAGGGCTGCCATCAGGGCTACGAAAGTTAGGGTTTTTGTTTTGTTCATTTATGGAGTAGCACTCCAGTAACACTTTTTTCTAGAATGGTAATACCGATATTTAAGATTTGCTACATACTCAAGGACTATAGTTTTTTTGTTTTCACCATTGCTTGTCGCGCGCAGGACTTCAACTTAACATATACCTCCTCGGAGTTTCCAGAAGTCATGGCTAGTTTTTCGAACGGGCACACATCCTTTTTGTCGCGGTTTAGGATGTTTGGAACGGTCTTTTCGAACCGATATGCAATATTGTTATCTCTAAGCACCTTTAACCCCTCCTCGCTGATGGTAAAGGCAAAGACGGAAGCCACTCCAGAGTAGACACAGAGCATAGCTGCCGCCACCCCAACAATCTTATCGGCTGCTGAAGCTGCGACCAAATTCTCATCCAGCCTCTCTATGGCTTCCAGAAAACCCGTTATTCCCTGCTTTTGTGTCTTGAAGAGGACCTTTCCCTTCTTTGCAATCACTAGGCTGAGGTCTTCTCCTATAAGCTTCTGCTTGGCAAGCTCTAAATCTTTGTCCTGCACTTTCATCCCTGAAAATAACAGCGAAGACCCCAGAAAAACGTTTACCCTTTAAATGTCGTGAAAAGCTCCTGTTCAGGTGTGGAGGCAATGATTCGGGCCAGTTCCCGAACCTCTTCGCTGGGCACGCTTTCGGAGGGCATCTCTCTCTTCAGCCTGTCGAAGAGGGCAGAGTTTACTGCTACAGTTACTTGTTTTCCGCCTTCAATTTCGAACTTTGTTGCCATTCCTGAATGGTTCATTATCTTCAGTTTTTTGTTTCCTATGGTGCATTTGGTTGCTATCTGCAGCCCATCCACGGCACAGGAGAAGGGTATTGAATAGTTCAGCTTCGCTGTCACCCGCAATTTCTTTTCTCCTCTTTTGGCATTCAGCTCTCGGATGCCTACGAGTCCCATTCTAAGACCCAGCACAAGAAAGGGACCCAGATGCCCATGAAACTCTACGGCTCTCTTAAATAAGAAATCCAACTCTTCCTCTTTAACTGGATTTGATATTGACAACTAACATCACTGCTTTCTTTAACCTTGGAATTTTTGGGTATTACAGTAATACTCTTTTGAGGTTTAGTATTACTAGCTTCGATAAAAATCTTGCCTCTCTTCCCCATGTTTTGCCCAACAAAAACAAACGCGTTTTTGTAGTAGGTTGCCGCTATTTGATTTGCTTAATAAAAACCATGTTTCTTTTGGGTCTAGATTGGTGACGCTGTGTTGAACCAAATTTTGAGGGACCGAAGTTCGTATGGCTATGGCTCGCCGGACATCGAATTCCCACTTGTTTTTTATCTTTCGAAACCCAAACAACAATTCCATCTCTGTTACATCGTGGACATTTCATTTGGTCACGTTTTTTTATTATCTCCTTTTCCTCCACATTTTTTTGTTCTAAGCCACGCAGCCGGACTAAGAAATTTTGGGATATACACTGTTTTGTTGTCGATTAATTGGTGCTTTTTTCAATCTCTATAAGTTTCATTAGATCCTTCTCTAGGAAGCTTGTCCAGCGACGTTCAAAATGGAAATCAGCATTGTCGCTTGTTAGCCTAACATCGCAGGAGTAGTGTCCGTCCGTATGTCCCTTGCAATCAGAATCCTTTGAAGGAATCTGACAGCATTTTGCCTTACATATTTTCTGTGTATACTCGTTTATTATCGTGAAAAGCTTCATCGACTTGAAGTGAGGTTTAACTATGTCTGAAATCATCTCAATACTATCCTTTTGCATCTCATTTTTTGCTGCTTCAGTAAACCGCTTTCCAACAAGAATGCCTTTATCATAATTCCGTTTTTCCAATAAATCGCTCATCTTCCTCACGGAATCCACTCCAATATATCCTGTTTTTGAGGGTGCTTCAGTTATTACGCGTACCAGTATCTTATCCTCTGACTTTTGAGGCGAAACCGTGAAATCCACCAGCCTTTCCTTCTTTCGAATATCTACTGTTTCATAGCCTCTAACGGCTAAAACAACTTCTGCCTTATCGACACAGCTTTCTTCATTCACAATTCATCTTCTCCAGCAACAAAGAATTACAGAAACAGAATAACTGAACAATAAATCACTGTTGCTAATCAATATACTCTCACGGAACCTTATATATGCACCTACATTAACCCACAATTTCATCCGGCTTTTTATGCCTTTTAACATACTGGGCGTTCGCCTATTCCTTTATAAGGGCGCAAAACATCAGTATGGCTGAAGAGCTTTCGTTTATCGCACGGGTTTGTCCTCCGAATAACTGGAATCTTTTCTATTCAAGCATACAGAGGTGAATTACATGTCCCAAAAAAGGATATTTGAAGTCAAATGTACTGACTGCGGCAAATCCGCCACAGTGCCCTTTAAACCAACAAAAGGCAAGCCAGTTTACTGTAAAACATGTTTCTCAAAGCACAGGCAACAGCGAAACGGGTCCAGCATAAAACGAAACTTTGATATGAAAAATGCATGGGCGATACGAGGAGATAACTGGCAAGGAACAAGAAAAGAAGAGCACCAAAGCATTTTCCAAGAGTTCTAGTTATGCTCCGGCATTTGCATACATTTTATGTTCATATACATTACCTGAGGCAGTCCGGGGTGTTCTTCCCTCCCCCAATAAGAGCGATAAGAGTTTTCTTTCTATTTCTCGGACGCACGCTTATTCCATAACCGTCAGAGTCTTTTGCACCTAAAAATAACTGTTCCCCCGTCAGTAAATGGCTCTCCAGGGTCCAAACACTGCAGATATGCAACGCCTTTCTCCTTAGATGTGGTTAGCCCAAGCTTGACCGGATCAACACCATTATCCAAGGCCACCACATAATGTAACAACGTAGACAATGCATGAACACAAAGTGCGTCGGTTTTTTCCAGCACAATCTTAGGGCCATCAATCGTAATTCTATCTCCAACTTTATGGACTGGACAGCTTCCACGTACATCAAAAACTTCAATTTCCAACAATCGCAATCCCTAGATAGTTCTTCCGATTTCAATTAATAAAAACGTTCTATGTTATTCTCATTATTCGCTTCTGTCCTTGTAGTAATATTTCATGATTAACGGTTGCCCAGCGATAACTATGATTAGGCTCGGGCGAAACGAGCGCGTTTTCTGGGGGGGAACACACACAAATCATAAATATGCTCTTTATTCTTCTGGATAACATCCAACTGGAGATTGGTCCCTTTGGGCTTCTTCAAAATGTTCAAGAAACCAAAAACTAAGGTTGAATTCCAAATTCCAAAACGCACTTTTGCCTTGGGGGCAAACGTAGAAGGATCAATCACTGTCTCCTCCAAGGAAGAGTTTGACGCCACCGAGGTAAGAGCAGAACTCCGGTGCATCGAAAAACGGAGACGAGAAAGATGGGTATACGACGAACGCCTTCGACGCAATGTTCGGCGTGTATATTGGGATTCAGCCACCCTCCACGCAGAAAATTTGAAGGCAAGCGGTCCAATACATATTGTGCCGGGATTCAAGAAAATTTTTCCCATCAAAGTTAACATTCCTGCAGGTGGACGTGAGACCATAGATGGTATGGATGCAAACGTTTCATGGGTCATCAAAGGAGTTGTGGGCGTAGAAAGTCGTCCTGACGCCACAAGCGAAACAATCGAACTTCAGGTAGTCAGGTCGGCAGCGCTCCCCGCCAAGGAAGAGGTGGAGATGGTACCTTGCGAGTACTGCAGGGCTCTGATGCCTTCCAATTTAAGTTCGTGTCCCATCTGTGGGGCACCTAGAAAGAAATAACTTTCCTCTTCTTTTCAATTTGAGCCGAAAAATGCGGAAACAGGACAGGAGGCACTGGAAGTTTCTGTGAGTAATGGTAAAAGTTATAAGCATACAGTATTACTGTTTTGCATAAAGGTGTTACTGAGGAGTTAGCATGCACATCCCTGACGGCTTCCTAAGCATAACAATCTGCGTATTAATGTACGCAGTATCCGCGGGGTTCCTAATCTGGTCATGGAGAAGAGTAAAAGCCGAGTATTCCCGCTCTACGACTCCCCTGTTAGCAGTGTCAAGCGCCTTTATCTTTGCCGCCCAGATGATAAACTTTCCAATAATGTACGGCACAAGCGGACATCTGGTAGGCGGCACCTTTCTATCCGCACTTCTTGGACCTTACGCAGCGATTCTAAGCATGACAATTGTTCTGATGATGCAGGCACTGATTTTTGCGGACGGCGGCATATCCACATTTGGCGCAAACGTCTTCAACATGGCAGTCATAGGTGGACTAAGCTTCTTCCTGGTCAAGTCTTTAACAGGACAATCCAAAAGCAACGGACGATTCTTCCTAAGTGTCTTCGCGGCTTCATGGCTCTCCATGGTGTTAGGGGCATTAGCTGCTGGTTTGCAGATAGGATTCTCTCCCATCTTCTCAGAAGCTGGAGGAATAATGGTTACTGTTCCAGCAATGCTGTTTTGGCACGTACTGATTGGTTTTGGTGAAGCAGCAATTACAGCCATCCTGTTAACTCAGCTGAGCCGATTGCAGTCGCCAGTTCTTGCCAGTTTCGCAATTCTTCGAGGTGGAGCAGAATGAAAGGGTACGTTAAGGCATTAATTCTCATACTAGTTTGTTTAGCACTTCTGATTCCATTCGCATCAAGTAATCCTGACGGACTGGAGAAGGTGGCTGAAACTCTTGGAATAAACGAAACTAAATCCGAGGCGGCAGGTCTAATGCCTGACTACACGGTGCCAACAATTGAAAATTCCTATCTGTCAACACTTGCTGCGGGCGTTCTCGGAGTCTTCCTCGTCCTAGGAGCTGCTCTAGTGCTTGGAATGATGATAACAAAACCCAAAAAGTAATTTCATGCCAACATCCATCGAGTTCTCAATAATTAGTGGTGATAGCGATTAATTTTTGGTCCCAATCCAGAGAGGGAAGAACCGTTCCGTGAGGCACCCTTTTATGTTGGGCTATCCAAAATTCTTAAGAGAAGAACCGAGAAAAATGTGCATTCTTAAACCTTGGAGAGAGTAACAAGCAGTTGAAAGTTGAATGTAGCCAAAGGAATTGCAAGAACAATCTGGACGGTCATTGCAGGTCACGAACTCGAAATTGGCTTGGAATATGTAGATATACCAAAAAACCATAATGAAATCGAACAAAGGAAAGGGGTTTGCTGAGGCTCCTACATGGGAAATCGAGGAACAAAGGTGAAAACCCCAGAGATACTAGCTTATGTTTAAACCTTACACTGTCCTGAGCCTATTCAGCCCCCATATTTCCTCTATGCTTTGCTCCCCATAAAAAAAGGGAGGGTAAGTTTTGGGTTTATTTTCGTCTTCGGATTATCCAGTAGGCGCCTATGCCTGCAACTGCAATGACTATGACGGCTGCTATGATGGCTATTTGTGTGGTGGTTAAGCCTGCTCCTGGTTCTGCTTCGGGTGATACTTGTTCACTGGGTGTTGGCGCTGGACCAACTCCTAGGTAGGTTGTTGCCTCGGAGCTACCATAGGATTCTGTTCCTTCGAATGTAGCAATGATTTGGTACGTGCCTTCAGCTTGCGGGGTCCACATGTAGCCGAAATTACCATTCATGTCGCTTGTTGCTGTTCCGATGTCGGTTATGCTCCCATCTGAACTCATAGCTTGTAGTTTAACTTGAACTCCAGTTGCATCTGTTGGCTTTGATTTTTGCATGTGCAGGTATTCCATCCACTCGCTCATATACTCATCAGCTATAGCCGCAGTGCCTTTCTGACCTGTGGACTGATCAGTGACCGTACCGGTTATCATAACACCGGTTCCTTTTGGAACAGATGTTTGTGGCGCTGATAATGTTGTGGCGCTTGGTCCCTTGCCAAAGCAATAGATACTATTGTCATATCCGTTGTATCCGACGAGGTAGCCATCTGCGATAGCCCGCAGGCTCATATACCCGCTTATGCTCCATATTTCATCTCCGTTTTCAGCGTCAAACGCGAATATCCTGTTCCCTTTAGTTAAGGGCTGAGTCGGCGTCTCTTCACCAGTTCCACAGAAAACTACATTGCCCCCGATTATTGGACCAGCCCACATAGGCCAAGTGCCAATTCCGATTTCCGGATTGTTTCGTCCACCAGCTTTCCAGACCTCTTTGCCAGTTTCAATATTGATAGCGTGCATATTCCCATCAAAGGATCCAAAGTATAATTTTCCGTATGCGATGGCCGGAGCATAGTTTAAGTATGTGCCCCATGGATACTCGGCTTGGTCACTTACCCATAGCTGGGTTCCTGTCTCAGCATTGTAGCCAGTCCATCTCCTTTCCTGGAAGTTGAAAGAGGCGTATACACCTTCTCCAGCGATATTGAACCAGGTTTGCACCGGATTGTCATGGACCCAAAGTTCTTCTCCAGTAGTCATGTCATAGGCAACTTCGTATTTGACCCAGTTGCTACCATCAGTCACTTTTGCTATCAGCACGTTATCTGTTACGGCTTGTTTGACTGGTCCAACAAGGTTGCCAGTAGGATCTGTTGCTTGCCTATTTGGAATTGTTACATTCCATTCAATGCCAAGTGTCCAATCAAAGGTATCTGGCCACTGTCCGAGAAGATACATCCCATTTTCGTTCTCAGCTTTAGCTTGTGACCATTTAGCAAACCAGTTTGCTTGTCCATTAAGAATGAACACGTTCATCTTGCCCTCATCGTCGAATGTAATGGCGTCAGGCCACCACAGAGCTCCATAATCCATACCAGAGACCGCGCCTTCAAAAGCGAAAGCCCATTCCCCAGTGAATGGATCATATGCATCCCAAGTTGAGCCTGTCACATCCCATAAGTATGGTATTCCTCCTTGTCCGTTGAATGAAGTGGATTTCGTAATCTGACCAAGGTCGATAAATCCTTCCTCATTCCGCCAAAGTTCTTCTCCAGTGCGCAAATCTACACAGACAAAACCCGGATAGTATCCCTGACCTAGCCAACCGCTTTTGCCGATTCTGTAGTAAATCATTCCGTTTAGGATTATTGGGGGAGCGAAGTATGGGTCGTATGTTTGTCCAGTATAGTAGCCAAAAGAGCCAAGTTCTCCTCCGATTAGGCCTCCTAGAGCTGCCTGTTTTGTCCACATTATGTGAGCAGTTCGTGGCGCTTGGGTGTATGGATTAAAGCCGGATGTTGAGTCACCGAAGCCCATGCTGTATGTGGAGTTATAGCCGAGCATCAGCCAGTTGCCTGTAATCGAAGCCCACCCTCTGTTCTCGCTGTCTACGGGGCGTGTCCAGTAGTCGTTTGGAATTGGGCTTTCTGGTAATGGTGGTACAGCTTCTTGTTGAACAATAAGCTCTGTAATTGGGCTTTCAGAGGGTAGATAATGATTACCCGTGGATTCTATTTGTCCTGGATAGTTGAACTTTAACTTGTAGGTGCCAACGGTGGTGGGTGTATACTCAATATTTGCGGCTCCCATTGCAAACGATTCCACTGGTCCCAAAGTTTGGATGTTTTCGTCAGGCTTTGTAATAGTCACTGTAAAATCTTGAAAGGCCTCATAAGGAGTTGGCAGTAAGGGTACAACCCAAACGGTAATCTGAACTTTTTGGTTAACACCGACAGGATTTGGCGCAACAGAGAGGAAAGCGGAGGTTGTAACGTCTGCAGCTTCAACTGATGGCAAGCTTACTACAAGTGCAGTAATAGCCAACATTAGAACCAAAGCAATGGTAGAAAATTTTGATTTGTTTTTCATTTCATTTTTCTCCTTCATTTTTTCTTTGATTGAGGCTTAGTTGTCTTCAGCAACTTAAGCTTCATCGTAGAAGATAGTATTTGAGGGTGTATAGCCTTTAAAACTTTCCATGTTGACAACTAGGCAACCGTAAGTCAGCAATTTGCTTGCGGTAATTGACTTTTTGGAGAAAGTAATAAGATTGGAGATTGTTTGGAGTGGAGCCCCAGGCATTGGAGGCGGTCAGAGAGATAAGGTTTTATGATTAGTTGGCTAACGATTAACCGGGAGACAAATATGACTAAGATTGTCCGTGTTGGCGTCACTTTTCCTCCAGAATTATTGAAGGAGTTGGATGAAACCATCGATGAGGTGGGTTACGACAGCAGGTCCAAGGCTATACAGGATGCGGTTACATCCTTCATCACAGAGCAACGATTACTTAGGAAGCAGAAGGGAAAAAAAGCGGGCGTTCTGGTGATGGTTTATGATCATGACATAAAGGGCTTGGAGGACGATCTCATTGAAGCCCAACATCACAATCGCCAAGTTATCTGTTCTGTCCTCCACGTTCACCTAAACGAAAAAGAATGCCTTGAGGCTGTTGCGGTTAAGGGCGACGCCGAAGACATAAGAAAACTTGCTCAAGAACTGGCAACAAAGAAAGGAGTAAAACAGGTCAGGTCAACCATAATTACCCCATAACAAATTATTTTTCGGCGCTCACCTTTTCTTTCTTTTGAATGTATGCCTTGATTTTTTCCACTATTTTCATGAAGGCTTTGGAGGCGGGCGAGCCAGGTTGTTCCATGATGAAGGGGTGCCCCAAATCTGAGGCTTCGCAGATTCTCGGATCTAGAGGTATCTTTCCCAGAAAGGGGACAGAAAATTCTCTGGAAACTTTCTCGCCTCCTCCAGACTTGAAAATATCCGTTTCAGTGCCGCATTCTGGGCAGACGAAACCACTCATGTTTTCAACTATCCCAATTATCGGCACCTTCAGTTGTCTAGAGAAAGTGATGGCTTTTCCCACCACAATCTGGGAGACCTCGGAGGGAATGGTGACAATGACGACACCATCCATCTCTGGAAGCAACTTCAGTACACTCAGAGGTTCATCTCCAGTCCCGGGAGGCAAATCTATGAGAAGGTAATCCAGCTCACCCCAAGCTATCTCCTCCAAGAACTGGCGGATTGCCCTCATCTTTAAAGGTCCTCGCCAGATAACAGGAATCTCCCTTCCTTCAAGCAGAAACTCCATGGAAACAACCTTCACTCCAAGGGGACCCAAGGCTGGAAAGGCTCCTATAGGTCCAATTCTCAGTTTTTGTCCCTCCATGCCAAGCATCTTCGGAACGCAGGGACCATGAATATCAGCATCTAGGAGACCGACGCGGTTGTCGTGGTCTTGCATGGCAAAAGCTATGGCTAGGTTGACTGCGGTAACGGTTTTGCCGACCCCTCCCTTGCCGCTGATAATCGCGATTTTATGTCTTATCTTTTTCATTCGAACTCGGAGAAGGCTCTCTTCCTCTGAGAGGCGACTGTTAGTATCTGTGGTTGCTTGCATTATATCCCTCCAAAAAATACTGTGTCATTATTATCTTGTTTCTATCTTGAAAAATGGGCTTAGCGTTTATTAACGATTTCCATGCCTTAGAGCTTCTATGCCCATCTGTTCTGGGATAAAAGAACTTAAGTCGCTAAGCACTCTACTGTTTAGAAAGTGGTTGAAGGTTGGAGATCAAAGGATTCATTGACGTCAGCTTCGTGGATTGGGACGGCAAAATTTCCTCCGTCATTTTTCTCCCAAACTGTAACTTTCGCTGTCCCTTCTGCCACAACGCAAATCTGGTTCTTCATCCTGAAAAGCTCGAAACGATTCCCTTCGAGTACGTGGAAGATCAGCTTAAGAAGCAGAAAAGCTGGATTGACGGAGTGTGCATCACGGGCGGAGAACCAACCCTTCACAGCGACCTGCCAGAACTATGCTCCCGATTAAAGAAGATGGGTTTCTTGGTTAAAGTGGACACGAACGGGACCAACCCCACTATGCTGAGAGAAGTTGTGGACAGAGGGCTTGTGGATTACGTAGCCATGGACATAAAGGCACCATTAACTGGGAAAAAATATTCTAGGGCAACCTGTGTCAAGGCAGATGAATTGGTGGAAAAGGTGAAGGAGAGCATTAAAATCCTGTTAGGGTCCAGTATGGATTATGAGTTTAGAACCACGGTTGTTCCTACGCTTCATGCCGAAGATGACATAAAACAGATATGCCTTAACTTGAGGGGATGCAGAAAATACGTTTTACAGAGGTTTGACGTCAGCGTTGGAAAGACGACTATAGACCCAGACTTCATGGCGAAATCCTTAGCCGAAGAGGAAATGCAAAAGTTTCTAAAGGTAGCGCAGAAATTCATTCCTGACACAAAAGTTAGGTAGGTCCCGCTGATTCTCGTTAGTCTTGTTTATGTTTGGTTGTCTTTCACCATGTAGTATGTTACAAGGCTTTTGGCAACGAGGTTTCCTTCATTCTTGACTTCCACGTCGCTCACGAATATTCTGGAGCCTTCATGAACACTTCGGGCTTCAGCGACAACTTTGCCAGAACACACAGGTTTCAAGTAATTGATTTTCATCTCAATTGTCACAGGCTTTCCCTCCACGTTCTTTCCAAAGATTGCCCAGGCTGCCGCTGAATCAGCTAGGGTCGCTAATACGCCGCCATGAACGGTCCCATACAACTGTGTATGCTTCTTTTCGACCTTTATCGAGAGCCGAGCAAAACCGTTTTCCACTTCTTCGATTTTAATACCTAGCAGCTCATAAAGGGGGCTGTTCTCGCCTTGACTGATGAGTTTCTCCAATGCACACTCCATCGCTTACCACTCCAAACTGGAACTTAGACCTCAACTCAATTATCTGTTTCGTAATATCTAGCCGCCCCCCGCACCATTCGTGATTGCCAACATGGGAAGAAACCCTAAAAGCTATTTACCCAAAGACGGTGAACTTGTATCTCCTAAATGGTGCAAGGAAAGACTGCGATGAGAATTCCTTTCGAAAGGCGTGAAGTCACAATTTTAGCAACGCTACTTTTCTCCTCGTTTGTAGTGAGAGTTTTGCTTTTTGGTCTCCCTGGTTACGAAAACGATTTGAATGCTTTCGAGTCGTGGTCTAACACCGCTGCCACATATGGTCCGAGGGCTTTCTATAACGTAGTAAGCTGGGTTGATTATCCTCCATTCAACATCTATATCTTCTGGGTTTTCGGCTCTATAGCTAAAAGTCTCTCGCTTTTTGGTTCCAGCCTCATGGCATACATCATCAAGTTACCTCCAGCCCTCTTTGATTTGGCAACTTCAACGCTGATATTCATCTTTGTAAAGAAGCGGTCCGACCTAAAGATGGCTGTGATAGCAACCTCCCTTTATGCCTTCAATCCTGCGTTGGTCTTTAATGTGGCAATTTGGGGTCAATTCGACGCGATATACACTTTCTTCCTCATCCTATCCTTGTTCTTGATTTTTGAATCTAAATCCAAACTGGCAACAGTAGCTTTTATGTTGGGTATTCTCACTAAGCCGCAAAGCATAGCTTTAGCTCCATTAATGGTTTTTCTCATTTTCAGAAAGTATGATTGGCGGGGGCTTTTCACTTCAATAGGTGTAGCGATTATCACCGTTTTCGCTGTGATTCTCCCTCTTGAGTGGCCTAATGGCAACCCAGTCACCTTCTTAAGTGACATTTACTTTGGCGCTTACGGCACCTACGCTTACACCACGGTCAACGCATTTAACATCTGGGGTTTCGGAGGCATGTGGAAGCCCGATACACAGATTTTCCTTTTTATGAATCTGTATACCATTGGCTGGTTGATGTTTGGAACCTTGGCTGCTTTTACGTTATATTTCGTTTACAAACGTCTTGGTGTTTCAGAAGAATTGGTGGTTTTATTCTCGGCTTTTCTGCTGTTCTTTGGTTTTTTTATGCTTCCCACACGGATTCACGAGCGATATCTTTTTCCAGCTCTCAGTGTAATGGCTCTGTTGATTCCATTTGTCAAAACGATGCGCCCCGTCTATGCGGTTTTAAGCGGCACCTGCCTCGTAAACCAAGCTTACGTCCTCTCCATCCTTAACAATAGTAGTTTCATCGCTGACGGAGACCCAGTGGTTATCATAGTAAGCGCGATTAATCTAGTGGTGTTCCTTTATGTTCTGTTGTTAACTTGGAGCTCTCTAGAGGCAACAAATGACAAGTGGTTACAATCGCCAGAATCTTAAGGAAGAAAAGAAACTTATAGAAGCCCGCTTTGAATAAGTGCGATATAGCGACAGACATGAAGTTGTTATCTACAGGAAACACAAACAAAGATGCATGATCAGGCTCCGGTAGTATAGTCCGGTTAAGTATGACGGCCTCTCGAGCCGCCGACCCGGGTTCGAATCCCGGCCGGAGCACCAATTTTGCTTAAGAGACAGCCCTGTATGAAGGAGAAATATGGTGGCTTCGCTGGTTGATTATTTCATGTGTTTCGCAATTTCAGATTCAGAGTAGTCCTTTAGAAGTAGGCGGCATAACAGCCATTTTCCTAACGAATTATGTCCCTTGATACTCATGCCAGTTCACTGAAGAATCCTACTTTAACCGCTAATATAGTATTTGTTTCACGGCTAGTATTATATCACAAATCGGTATATCCAATTGCTGGGCGGCTCTCTTTAGGGCGATGTGGGTGTTCGTAGACAACGTTTTCTTCGTTTGTCAGCTTTTCTTCCGAAAAAGCCTGTTTTCAACATGCTGCTGTGATTAGGTGCCTAATATACTCCAACTTCGGATGAAGAATCTGTGAGCACCAAATTTTCGAGTTTTGATGCGGGTATATGTTGAATTTGGTTGTGTATGTTGTGTTGTATGTGTTGAAAGTTAAGTTTGATAATGAAATGAACAGTTGTTCAGTTGAGTAAACATTCATTATATAATTGTCGATAAAAAGGAAATGTTTATATATAAACGATCAATACTTACACAGTTAACTGAACGAAGTGGTGACCGAAGTGACAATGCAAAAAGCGTCTAATATAGAATGGATCGACATAGGAGTGGCTGGACTGGACGAATTTATTCCAGGAATTCCAAAAGGTGATGCAATACTGGTTCGAGGCGAACCCGGCACTGGCAAAACCATCTGCTGTTTGCAATTCCTTTATAAAGGCGCGAAGAACGGCGAAAAATGCCTGTACATCACAACAGAAGAAACCCCTGAGTCAATAATGCGAACTGGAGGAGAACTCTGGTCCGACTTTCCACAACTAGTCAAAGAGGGAAAAATAAAGATCGCAAACATGTCAATATCCGCAGAATACGCAAGCGCCTACGGCATACTCGGCAAAGCAGAAGCCATGAGCATTGCTGAAAAAGGATTTGCTGCACAACCTGGAGCAAAACGAGTTGTAATTGATTCGTTATCCTCGCTGGACAAACGTCTTTCTGACGCCAACGAGTTCCGAGAAGTCTTCATGAAGCTACTGCTGGAAACCAAACAGGCAGGAGCAACTGTAGTACTCACTGCCGAAGGTATCCCGTTGTCTCCAGATATCACTGAATACCTTGTAGACCACTTGGTATACCTTGACTACCGAAAACAAGACACTGAATGGACACGTGTTTTCATTCTCCGAAAATCACGAAGCGTGCCCCTAAAACCCCAGATACTTAAATTGAACATCGAAAAAGGCGGACTGTCAGTGGAAGAAACCCCATTCGCACTAAATCCTGTGTGGTTCCAAAGTAAAATCTAAAAAAATGTTGCGACTCACAGGCAAGTGAGGTCTTCCCTCTCTTCTTTTCCCAGATGCGTTATTTTTGGATTTGATTCGCGTAGTGGTTGGATGCTATTTTTTAGATTTCTTCTAGATGTCTTCTTATTGAGCAACGTTACTGGCATTGTGGTGGGTCTTTGCCTTCTCAATCTACATTGAGGAAATCAACATAGTAGGATGCCCTCTCCACTTCATTACCGATGACGAAACTGCGGACGGATACGTACTGGAATGCACTGTGAGATAAGCCATTTGAGGTAGACTATATGCGAGTACAAGTTAACGTTGCTGGAAAACCCCTAGAGGCGCAGCCACAAGAGAAGACGAGATTTTGTTTCAGTTTCATGACCTGCTATCAGTTGCTCGCCCAAAGTTTGGCTGTCTGTACGCATGCGTGAATGTGTGTATTTTGTTTGCTCGGTGTAGTTTGCTTTAACAGGGTTTTTGCTTGGTTTGTTTTCAGTAATAAATCTTGTCTAATTTAATCAATTGAAAAGCGATTATGTTGCTTGTTTGACTGCATAATAACACATTGAATAATCATTCAGAGTTTAGAATGTCACTAAACAAATGTTCAGAAAAAAGAAATGTTTATATACAAATAGGCAATAATTAGCTGTTTAATTGAATAAGAGGTAACTCAACATGACGATGCAACAACCAAATGGCATTGAATGGATCGACATAGGGTTGGATGGTCTGGAAAAATTTATTCCAGGAATTCCAAAAGGTGATGCAATACTGGTTCGAGGCGAACCCGGCACTGGCAAAACCATCTGCTGTTTGCAATTCCTTTATAAAGGCGCGAAGAACGGCGAAAAATGCCTGTACATCACAACAGAAGAAACCCCTGAGACAGTAATGCGAACTGGAGGAGAACTCTGGTCCGACTTCCCCGAATTAATCAGAAACAGAACAATAAGGGTTGTCAACCTGTCCATCACTGCAAGTTACGCCAGCGAATACTGTCTGGTAGGCAAAGAAGAAGCCATGGACATTGTTAGACAAGGATTGGAGGCACAACCCAACGCCAGTAGAATCGTGATTGACTCACTGTCTTCACTGGCTAGGAGGTTGTCCGATTCTGAAGAATTCCGAGAAGTCTTCATGAAAATATTAATGGAAACCAAAGGCCAAGGAGCAACTGTACTATTCAGCGCCGAAGGAATTCCCGCGACTCCGGGTATCAGCGAATACCTTGTAGACCACTTGATATACCTTGACTACCGAAAACACGACGTAGTAT
>CAYQMM010000011.1:0-59110 GCA_964418675.1 uncultured Candidatus Bathyarchaeia archaeon | reverse complement strand
GAGTCTGTGAGTACCGCGAAATCTGCGGCGGCTGCAGAACCCGAGCGGAAATCTATACTGGTGACCTCTTCGCTTCTGACCCAGCGTGTGCTTATATCCCTAAGTTGTTGCGGGAAAGAGTAAAATCTGAAAAAATCATTAGTGTTCAGTGAATTCCCAGGCGATATTCGCTTTCCAAAGGTCTCCAAGCTTGGTTAATCTAATTTCTTTTTCATCTATCTCGATTAACCCTTTCTCCTTCAATCGCTTCAGTTGTTCAGGATAAACATCTTCCGGAAGCTTCCCAAATCTTTTCTGAAATTCCACTTTATCAACTGGCAAACGCAGGTACAGTTTCGTCATCACCTTTCTCATCATGTCTTTGTCGGTAGATTCTTGGAGTTTGGCAATGGGAAATCTTCCTTCATGGACAGTTTCAATGTATCCTTTTGCTGCCTCTATGTTGGAGTAAGAAAACCTTTGAAGATAACCCATGAAGCATCCTGCTCCTGTTGTTAAGATGCCTGCCCAAGGCCAGCCGTTTAGGCAGTTCTCTTTGGCGTGCCATTCTACTCTGGAGTAGCGGTCATGACCAATTGGCTTGTAGCCTGCCTCAGTGAATAATTTGTATGCTGCAACATACATTTGTTTCTCTAATTCTGAGTCTCCCTGCGGAGGCGCTTGCCCCGACTGCATCTGTTTATAGAGAGCCGTTCCGGGGTACACTTCAAGGCAGTAGGCATCAACCTCTGCATCCAACTCGATTGCTTTCTTCACTGTATCGGTCCAGCTCTCCAGTGTTTGTCCTGGAATGTTGTACATTATGTCTATGCAAACGCAGAGCCCCAGTTTTCGGGCAGTTTTAATCTCATCTGCTACATGTTCTGCGCTGTCTGGCAGATTAAGCATCTTTCTCAGTTTATCGTCGAAAGTTTGAGCTCCCATGTCCACTTGGAAGACGCCGTATTTTGCCGCTGCAATCAGCTTGTCTTTGTCGAAGCTTCTGGAGGAACCCGTGATTTTGATGAAGTATTCGTCAGTGGTGTTGAAGTTCTTTTCGCAGAATTTTATGAGTCCAAGCATCTGGTCTTTACTTAGGAGGCTTGGTGTTCCTCCGCCCAAAACTATCTCGTCAAATTCGCTGGTTTGAACGTACTTTGTTTCCGCGTACATCATCAGCTCTTTCTTTAAAGCCTCAAGGTAGGGTTTAATCATGCTGCTGGAATATGGGTTGTTTGGGTAGTAGCAGAAGGTGCATCTGGAGTCGCAGAAAGATATCCACGGCTGGAGCTCCATAACCTTATTCGACGTATTTTCGGTTGCCAAGAATTCCATGAATGATTTGTATGTTTCAGGTGCGATATCGGGATAATCCCTGTATGTGTAGGGGGGCCAGCTCTCTCTTGAGCTGTAGGTGCTCTCTTTCTCTGTCCCCGAGACAGACCCTTTCATGTTGAACTTCCTCAACCTCTCGTTTAAAATAGAATAATTGGCGAATAATTAAACTTCCGTTTTTCGTTACTGTGGAAGATGAGGAATAGTGGCAGAAGAGAAAAGTTAATCTTTATTTGTTTTTGTTCTACATTGCAATATATCGTTCAATGGGATATTTTTCTCATGAATTTGGGCAAGATTGGAAACTTGGGACTGAATAAGGGGCATCGGAAAAGGGGCATTCGATACTTAAGGTGGGGTGTTAAAGCAGCTTTTTTGCTCCTTTTTACGGTGCCGATAGCCTACTTAGCTAGAAGTCAGGAATTGGCAGTAGCCAGCTTCTTTTATGTAAAGCCGACTGGTCAAATCGCTGGATTCACTTCTATTCAAGAATTTTTTATGGTTCCAATTACCCAATCACCCTGTAGCATATGGTTGAGTTATTATGGGAGCACAAATCCAGGCTTCTGGATTATGGACCCGTTCGGTGGGTTGCAGACTCTGCTATCTGGTCAGGTTGGGTTTTCTCTTCTTATTCCTACCATCAGTGCGGCTCTTATCTTTGTATTTCTAACTGTTCTAATGGGGAATGTTTTCTGTAGTTGGGTTTGCCCCATAGGCACAATAATTGACAGCTTTGACAAGGGCATAGAGAAATTTGTTCCAAGCATCGAAGCTAAAAGGAGTAAGCGGTCTCAGCAGAGGAGGGAGAGGAAACGTGAGGAGCATAGAAAGCATGTGGTCTGTCCGTTATGTCCGTTGCGTAAAGTAAACGGTGCCTTGGCAAAGGGGATTGTGGTCTCGTCGCTTGTTGGCTCTGCTGTTTTCAGGTTTCCTGTATTCTGTGCTGTTTGCCCCATAGGAATAACGACTAGAGGGTTGTTTCATTTCAAAAGCATAATGACTATCACTGGAAAGTGGATGGTGTGGTGGCTTGAGTTGCTCTTTGTGCCAGTGGCGGCGACTCTTCTAAGCTTGAGGGAAAAGAGATACTGGTGTAAGCGCCTCTGTCCCGTAGGAGCGGTTCTGGGGATAGTTGGTTCTTTAAACCCCTTCATTAAACCGAAAGTGAAGGATGAGAAGTGCGTTATGAAAGGTTGCCCTGAAGATTGCAGAGACAGTCATGACCTATGCCTCTTCTGCCGCCAAATGGATGCATATAAGTGCGAAAAAGTGTGCCCCGTAGACATTGATTTAACTGAGCATGGTTCGCTTGCCAAATGCACCAAATGTCTAGAATGTTACATTGTGTGCCCCTACGATGCAATCACCCTCAACTCCTTTGGAAAACCTGAGGTCCTACAGTCGGGTAAACACTTTTACAATCGCATCCGTAGACGTTCTTCTTAGAACCAGTTTAACAAAGCCAAGAAGCTGGTTCACAGACAATTTTTTAGGAAAAAAGCTGTGTTTGGCAGTCTAAATCAAACTGGAACATAATTCAAGTCTTGTTTTAGATTTTTGAGGGTCTCCTCTTGTGCTCCCATCTCTCTAAGCAAATCAAGCAGAGTATCCAGTTTAGGTATCTTTTTGCATTTTTGGCACACCTTGACACCAGAAGCATGTTCAACTAATTTTCCACCACAATCACACCAACATTCAGACATGACATTTCCCCATTAAAGCACTACCAACAAAGTGAATTAAATCTTTTGATAACCTTTTTCCTATCAGGTAAAATTAAAAAAGGCTGTTTTCAACAATACGCTGTTATAAGTTAGTTTATACTTACTATAATAACAAGAGTTAAATACCTGCCCAACGTAGTATTTATTTCAAAAAGCAGGGTGTGATTGAATGAAAGGTGAAGAATTACTCAAGTTTGAAAGTGTGAAAAAGTGGATTGAAAGCCTAGACCGCTCTGCAAGGCGAAGGGGTAAGAAAGGGCTTACAAAGAATGCCAAATCGATGAGACTTGGCAGGATGTGGACTTATACAAATGATGGAAAGCTTAATCCAGACAACCTTTTGGAGGAAGCTAGGGAAGATATTGACAAGGCTGGAAAACGGCTGGATGACTACTTTAATCAAAAAATCAAGGATGGTGTGAGTTGGAATACAGCAGTTACCAATGTTGGATTTCTACGTGGGTTCTATACTCATAACGACTTGACATTTCCTAAGCGATGGGGTGTGCCAAAGCGGAAAGTTAGCAAAGTATCCAAGAGAGACGGGAACGATGGAACGGCTTTATATGACTATGATGGTGAAAAGGGTGAAGTTGTGTTCAAAAACGGCACACTTCAACACTTTGTCCAAAATTTGAATTTTAGGGACCAGACTATTGCACTTTGCCTACTATCAACTGGTGCAGATGCGACAGATGTGTTAAAGTTAAACGTGGGATTTGTGAAGGATGGTAAAGGTGACATTTCCAAAGTCAAGCGTTTCTTTTGGCACAGCAACAGAGAGAAGGATGGCATTGAATTCAAAGTGTTCGTTAGTGAGGAAGCAACGGCATTTTTGAAACGCTATGTTGAACAGGAAAGGAGTGGTGCAAGTGACAATGAGCCGTTATTTGTTCAAGCTGAAAGGGAGTACACTCGTAAAAGTCCGAGAACTGGCGAAGTGGAAAGTGTTAGTGCCGGCGGAAGACTGGATGCTCATGCTTTGTCAATAAACTTCCGTGAAGCCTCAAAGAAAATGGGATACACAAAGAAGGGACTGGCGAACCCATTCCGACCAAAACGGTTCCGCCATTGGTTTAGAACCGCATGTTCAATAGCTAATGTGGATGAAGGCTACACAATGGCTTTCATGGGACATGCAAACAATATGTCAGCCAGTTATCTGGAACGGAACAAAGGACTTTTTGAAATGGAATATGTTAAGGTTGAACCGTTTGTGACGGTGTTTGGTGTATCAAAAAGTCAAGTAACAGAAATGACGGAAGCAATGACGGAGCTTAAAGGCGAAGTTTCAGTTTTATCCAAGGCGGGTGAAATTGTTAGTGAAAAAATAACTTCACTTGAAAAGGAGAACGCAGAACTCAAGCATGAACTTAAGGTTATTAAGGACTTTCAAAAACGGCTGGATGTTATAATAACCAATATTGATTTGTTGGAAGAAGCGTTTCAGCGCATACGTGATGAAAAGGAAGCCAAGCTATTGGTTGAGGCTGACGAAGCGGAAAGGGAACGGCAATCGGAGATACTTGATAAAGACAAGAAAAAGAAGTGAATAATCAGGTCTCCCCTTTCATTTCCTCCAATATTTCCGCTTGCCGTTCACGTTCCATTTCCCCAGCTTCCCTATGCTCTTTTTCCCATATCTCATACTTGTTTTCCCTCATCTTGGCGAAAAAAGCCTCTAAAAGTGCCCAATCCTCTTCCGAATCACAATATAAAAGCGCGTCAAGGTAAGGTTTTACTATTCTAACCAACTCAGCATTCTCTTTTTTTAGCTGCTCGATTATCCGCTTTTGCCATTTGCTTTTGTTTTCTTTGTTTTTGATTACTAAGTCTTTGTATTCATTTTGTTCACGTAAGTGTTCCCTATCATTTTCTAGGTACTGAGGTATCCAATATTTACCGTCATCTTCTCTTGTTATTCTTTCCTTTATTATCAGTTTATCAAAGGCTCGTTCCATCGTCCTATAACTAAACAAGGGTTCTTTCAGTAACTTAGTTTCCTTATTGAAGGCTTTCTTTATTCTTGCATATACCTGCTTTTTGGTTACGGGTTTGGATGGATGGTCTTCTTGTTCTTTCGTAAATTCTTTGAGAACAATTTCTAGGGTATTGTAATGCTTCTTGCTTCTCATTTTTTGTCGGAAAAATATAATCTTTGCGCAGATTTAGATTTTTCCCTGATAGGAATGAAGAACAAATAGAGGTGAACAAAATGGATTTAGAAGAAATAAGTCAGGCTACTAAGTTACATCCCTATGGAACCAAAGCACGCATAATAAGAGAAATCGAACGAGTGAAAAACATGTCGCCAGAATCCGAGAAATTCTTTGGAGCTAAAGCAGAACATCTGGAAAAATTACAGAGAATACTCAAAGCCATTAATCGTTTTATCCGCAACAGAAGAAAAAAGAAATCCCCAATTGTACGCACAAAACCTTTCTCCGAATATTTCAATCGAAAGTGCAAAGATAAGGACAAGAGTGAGTAAAGACGGGCGAACATGGTGGATACGAAATAGTTTGTGGGTGTTGGAAAAACCCAATTCTTCATGGTATCATTAATTTAAACCCTTAGTAAACCCCTACAACTACGTGAAACAAGTTTAACTATGAAGGTAATGTTTGTTAATATCGGATAAACTAAAAACACTTATTAGTTGACCCATCGAACCAACAACAATATTTCCAGATTGTAAAAAACACCATGGGTCTACTTTATCTTGTAGGCTCAAATAGAAATAAACCATATCTAAAATTCAAATCTCTGATTGCACTTGGAATCCAAGATTATTGTTATGGTGAATTGCGTTTCTAATGGTGAAAAATGCCCTCAAAAGCCCAAATTATCTTCCTCAAACATAGCAAGAGTGCTGTGGAATGAACCTGACGAATTATCTTTTGGTTGATGTTCAATGAAATTAGGATAACCCATTAGCTCTAAAAACTTATCACAAAAAACAAAAAGTAACTTAGCAATCTTCTTTGAAAACACAAAGGGGTCGAGAAAAGAACGACTGTAAATGCCGAAATCAGTCATTTGACCATATCTTCGCTTAGTGTCTCCGAGTCTTCTGAGGCACTCAACAAATTTTGAGGGAACCGTTATCAAGTTCGCTTGCCAACCATTGTTGTCAAAGTGCGTTGCGCGTAACCCCTCTTTATGTGCGATAGCTTCCCTCAATAAATAGGGGGTTTTTATCAAGTCACAGTTATTCTGAATATGCTTTCTAAGAGGCAAGTTTTCGTCTTTCAAAGACTTTAGGAACTCTTTTCCGTTTCTGGCATTTAATGAGGTTCTGTTTGGATATTGTGAGCCTTCGAAACTCAGCTTATATTTATCCATTGCTTGTAATGCAAGGCTATCAAAAATACCTGTCATAAGCAAAATAAAGTAATTGAAATGATAAAGCATACCCTCTTGAGTAACATTGTTTACGCCTGAAAAATGTTGAAAACCCATTTCGTCAATCGCCATGAGTAAGAAGCAAATTCTTTGGGAAAAGCCGTCCATCATTGAGTTTTGGAGCATTTCTAAAATTGTTAGGTTCTTCGTTTCGGAGAAATCAACGTTATAATGAGGGACTTTTAATCGAAATGAGTACCAATACCACGCATTTTTGGAAGTGGTAAAGTGACTAGATATTAAAAACTGCGAGTTGTACTTGAATGTCAAGTCTACAAATTCTGCCGCTTCTTCCATCGTCACAATATTTAGAGGATTCGAAAGTTTTTGTTGAAAATCAATTCTATGGCTAAGAAGAAGGTTATTCTCAGTAACAAAGAGGCTACTATCTTCGAATTGGTTAAATGCATCTGCAATAAAAACTAGATTAATGCTTTCAAGTTCTTCTTCATTTAGTGTTTCAGTTTTTAAAATTTCCTTGCCTAACCATTGTGCATCCGTGTCGGCATGTCTACGTAGACCATATTTACCTTTATTTGGGGTTTCAATGTATCTATATCCATCTTCTTGTCGCAATAAGTGTATTTCAGATATTTTTTCCAGAAGAGCATTCTTCGCTGGATATTCAGTTCTAAAATAGACAAGCGGTTTTTCGTCCTGATACTTCAAGAGAGAAATGGCTCTTCTGCTGAGCTTAGATATTTTTTTATCTATACTTTTTGAGTCAAATATGAGATTAATAGTGGCTCGAGTATCGTGTATTTTTCCAAGAGCTTGATATAATCTGATTGGCTTTTCCACCGTTGCAAAGATAGTTTACATGCTTCTAATATAATTTTTTTGCGCCAATGTGCTTTTTTATTATCCAGTGGGTGGCAGAGAAAGGGGACAACACTGGCACATACTCCGCACATTAAATAGAAATGTTACTCCATTTCATCAGTAAAGGCTCGCTTGATGTAAGCATGAGCAGTTTCTGGACGTTCTAAATCTAGAGCCTCTTGGACCCTATAAATTGAATCCAATGTCCTACCGTGTTTCTTGGCTATGTCTCCGCCTTTCATTTCCCTAAAGAGGTGCATCCATGACTTTGGATTCAGGTCTTTAACAATTCGCAACAATGACTGAGGGTCTAAATGAGCTTCGTCACAAATTTTATACTCTCCGTAAACCATCCAGCCGGCAGGGAAAAGGTAAACTGAGTCTGGATAATTCTTTTTCACATATTCCCAGTACTCGATTATGATTTGTGCATAAGGAGAGTCGAGTTTAACTTTCTTTTCACTTTCAACTTCTCTAACCCTTACACCCTCATCAGTTTCTTGCCACGCCTTCCACTCAGTTTCAAGTTCGAGTTGAGTTTTGTTATCAAACTCTTCACGTGACATTTCACCCTCTCCAATTTTCTTTTTCAAAAACTCAATATATTGGAACAAACCACGCTTCCGCTTCTTCCTTAGGGTGAAATAGACATGGAGATACTCACCTATAATTTCTAAATCGTCAACTTCAAGTGAAGCTATTTCTGCTCTCCGCTTTCCGAAGACTTTGGCTATTGCTACAATCGCTTTGGCGCGAAGACGGAAGAATTTTGTGACACAAGGATCGCTTACTTCAATTTTATCTGCTTCCGCGAGCATGCCCATAATTTCTTTTTTGCTCAATGACTTTCTACGCTTACGTCTTTTGGTTGCGTCCTCGTCTACGACAAGTTTCTTAATGCCGTCATCGTCTTCTTCGTATGTCATCACTCGAACATTCGTCACCTAATGGAACCTCCGACCGCTTGTACGTTTCTTTCTGGGCTTCCTCTCAACCACTATCTCGGTGGGTGTTCTTTCTGGCTGGATTGAGGGCGCTTGTTTCTCAACTTTTGGCTGGCTGTGGTGGACTTTAACACTTTTTACAATTTTTTTTGGTTCCATGCCTTTTTTGGGTCTGCCGACTCTTCTGATGTGAATGAAGCTTTCCACAAATTCACCCTTCGAATTGTAACACTTCAAGCACTTCCCGTGAAGGCGAATCGAGGCGTTGTGGTCTTTGAGGTGGCTTCTAACCATTTTGTAGCTCCGAGCCAAAGTTTCGGCTGTTTTGGTCATTGAACGTAAATCCACGTATGTTCGAATTATCTCGGCATGCTCAAACTGACCACTTCTGTAATTCCTATCGTCTGGTAGTGGGCTGTCACAGTCTTTGATTTCAATTTCACAGATTTTGAGCATGTCATCATGTTCTTCCTTGTGCCATAGGGGGTATCCAAATCGCATGACTCCAACAGCCCCGTTAAGTGTCTTAATGCATGCATGGTTCACTTTCATCCACATCATCGACCAAGCATTGAAAATTCCATAAATCCACTTCAAATCGTCTGGGAGACCCGTGGAACCTACCCGTTTAATTAAGGTGTAATCCGCCAAATCCCTGATTTCTTTGTCAAGTGATGTCCACCTTAAAGTATCAACCGCCATCGCCAAACCGTGGTGTCTCGATTCACGGAAGGCTTTAACGAACTCAGCTTTGGCGAATTTGTCGTTTGACACGACTTTTTGTCTTGCGTAAATCCAGTTTGAGGCTTCCCTAACCAAGACATACCATGGCTCAATCCAATGTGTGCGACTATACAGAATTTTGACGATTTGCGCCATTGCTGCAAAATAAGCTTCTTCGGTGGAGAAGAACTGGTGACAAGTTGTAATTATCTCATACTCTTCAATTTTTCTGAGTGTCAATTCACTAATATGACAAGTTTCAAATTTGGAGGCGATTTCTTTATCGTTTCCCGACACCAACAATATGCGAGGTGCCTCGCCGTGAATGGAACGCCAAACCCTCTCGAAATATGGCTTGCACCAGCATAATGATTCCATATCCGCCGCACCGTAGCAATCAATCACCTTGGGGTAGTGAATTGCAACGTTTTCGAGTAGTGAACCTTTGCCCGAATCCTTGATTCCGAGAGCTAGCCACGACTTCGCCTTCCTCACGAAAGCAATGTGGTCTTGGGCACGAATCCATTTCAGCTTCAATTCTGGAATAGGCGCATAGAGGTCTTCTCTAGCTTGGATGTTTTCAAGGCGGTTAATAAACGAGCCACACTTGGGGCATATGACAACTGGCTTGGTTAGCCAATCCGAAATGGGAATTTCCATACCGCATTTTTTGTTTGGGCAGATGTTTTTTAGTTCTTCAACAACATCTTCCTTTGGTTTCTCAATTACTACACCCAACATGGAAACCTCCAACACTTTCGTACTAAAGAGCCTAGCCCATCTCGTATTGGAAACGCTAATAATTTTGGCAACATGCTTATGCTCCCTTCTTTTTCATTTTCAAGTAAGTCATAATCAAGTAGAACACCAGAATGAAACAGACGAAAACCACAATAGTGAAGAAGTTGTGGTCAAACCACACAATCATATCGGTTATTGGCTGTGGGATGATGTTAAACATCCTACCAATAAAATAGATGACAGTGGCTGCCATGAAGTAGAGCGCCACTCGTTCTGCAAGCCATCGAGTGAAGCCTTTGTGATGTTCGTCTCCCATTCAAGTCTCCTTCCAAATGTAGTACATTCTTGTAGGAAGCCGTGCTCCGTCCTCTGGAACTTGCCCAGCTTCTTGGGGGAGTGTGAGTGTCATGGAATTTTCAGCAGAACTTTTTGGCTCTATCACCGTGTTATTCAGTGGACAGCTAATTGTAACGCCGTCAGGCAAGCTAGTGAAAATAAAAGAAATTACCACTGGAACGTCCAAGTTGTTGTAAACCCCGATTTTCTTTGTAGTCGTCACGCTGTCGATGTCCCAGATTATTTCCGTGTTGTTTTGGAACGGGCGTCTAATTGCCGCCTCAAAATCGGTGATGACAATCACTGGCGGTGGTGTGGTGTAAGGGTCAACACCCATATCATAGCCTGTGAGGATGGTGACAACCCCGATTGCGCCTATGGTAATCATGAAAATTATGCCAAATGAAATGATTATTTCAATTTTCAGTTTTTATTCCTCCCAGATGCAGCAATCAGAATCATAAAAGTGATGGCTAGGTCAACAATCAGAACAACCCCAAAAAAGCTCCAGTCTTCTGGAAGTTCAAGAACGATGTTATTTGGGAAATCAAACACATTCAAACTTTTGATTTTGAGAGACGTGAACGCCAGTGTCAAGGATTCTGGCAGTAGGGATAGGAAAAGCAAGTAGAGTCTGTCTTTCAATGACTTATTCACTTTTTAACCCACCCCAAAAGATTTCAAGATGTGTGGAATGCGAAAGCCCAAAACCAAGCATATTAAAAAAGTTACCAAGACTCGCTCTCAAATCTCCAGCTCCTTAAGTTTGTCGGCTATGGCGTCCCTGCAAAACACGCTCGGATTTTTGAATCCGAACTTTGTGACGCCACGTAATCTACGTTTCATCTTTGGCGGTACTCGGATGTTGAGACAGACAAGGTTGGTTTTGGACAAAAGCATCCACGTACTATGTTTTACGATTGGACATAAAAGTTTTGTGTTACAAATATTGAATTCAATACATTTTCATACTCAAACTGAGTATTTTAACACAAACTTAAAATAGCTCTTATACACACTAAAATATATCGTGTTTTACAATGTCCAAAGTTGGAAAACCCGAACTTGAAGCAGAAATCTTGAAAGCTATTGAAGAAGCAAAGAAACCCGTTACGGTAATGTGGCTCGTCGAAAAAGTGAATGCCTCATACCCCACCGTACGAGTGCAATTGTTGGACATGGTCTTGAAAGGAAAACTTCAGAAAATCGAGACAACAGCCAACGACCTATTTCTGCTTCCTCAAACCAACCCCGCTTTTTTGGGTCAAAACAAACAAGGTGAGACAGATGGAGAATGATAAAACCGTCACTGTCAGGGTCTCTGCTGAGAACAAAGATGTTCTGAACCAATACATCGCCGACCAAGAGGACGTTTACGCTTACGTCCAAAAGAGCAATATATTGCTGAACAAGAGCCAAGGTTTCCACGTATTTCTCCACATCAATCCTAATTTTAAAAATGCAAAACCATTGGATTTTGGAGTGAGTTTACGTGAGTGAAATCCTGAAAAAAGAAGCTAAACTCAGAGAGGCGAAAACGGCATTCATTGGAATTTTACTGATTACAGTCGCAACCGCCTTGATGGCATATCACTTCTTTCCGTCCAAAGTCACGATATATATTGTGGGTGGTCTAATGTACGCCCTTTTATCAATCATCCACCACTCGTTATACGGCGGAAAGAAAACTGAGAAAAACAGTTGATTAACGGTGAGAACGGTGAAAAAACTGAGTTCTGGCGAAACAACGGCTTTTCTACAGTTTCCCATAAAAAATATTTAAATATTTACTCCATAACTTTAAATATATAGTGGTAAACATGGTTAGAATCGTCAAAAAAAATCTTCAGCAAATTGGCGACTCCTACGCTATAATCATACCCAAGAAGTGGGTGGACGGATTAAAGCTTTGGAAAGGTTGCGGGATTGACCTCTATGTGACCGATAGCGAAATTGCCATAACGCCAGATTGGAATTATATCGATGTGGATTTGTTGGCTAGCGAAATCACCGTTGCGCAAAATAGACGTGAAAACAGACGTGTAAGGGAGTTGTTGAAAAAGTGGCGTGCAAAGCTGGGGAATGAAAACTATAGTGACTGGCAAATTTTGCGCATTTTGAATTGCCGAGAATCACCGTTAATGAAGGATGAAGACGACATCTGGGGAGAAAAAGCCTATCGAAAAGCTAAGGATAAAAACAATCCACAAAAATAAATAAACATAGGTGATGTGATTTGACAGTGAAAATTAAAGTGAGCGGTAGCCAAAGGGATGTTGAGCAGTTTCTGGCTCAACTTCAAAAGAAGTTTTTGCTCATGCTCAAAAGCAAACTTTTTCAAAATGACAATGACGGTGGTGTCCATTGCTTTTTAGACCTTGACCCCTATGCCATACGGAAGGAGGCAAGACCATGACCGACAACATTTACGACGCCTCTGACATTATTAGCTATATCCAATCTGATTTGAATAGGGTAGTTAAACATGACGTTCACACAAAAACCGCCTCTATCCTAGTTGGAGTATCAGCCTACGTGCCAAATTGCCAACTGAATCTTTTCTTAAAAGGAGCGTCAAGTACTGGCAAAACTTACAATGTAGTCAATGTCATGCACTACTTCCCTAAAATAGATGTCCGAACGCTTGCAGGATTAAGCCCAAAAGCCCTCGTCCATGACCATGGAACACGAATGAATAGTAGGGGCGAAGAAATCAACTTAGATGACAAACCTAGAAAACCATTGAAAAAGAATTTCAAAGATGACAGTAAGTATGATGAAGCACTGGCAAAATATGAAGAAGCAATCAAAGCATGGAACAAGGAAGTGGCAGAAAGTTATGTGCTGATTGATTTAAGCAACACAATCATGGTTTTCATCGATTCCCCCGAACGAGAAACATTAAACCATCTAAAGCCAATCCTTAGCCACGACGAAAAGGAGGTCACCTTTAAATTTGTTGACAAAACACAATCTGGCACAATGCGGACGGCAAAAGTTGTTGTCAGAGGATGGCCCGCCACATTTTTCCTTTCAACAGACAAAAAGTATGTTGAAGAGCATGCGACACGTGGCTTGACAATGACACCAGAAGTGAGTAAAGAAAAAATCAAGGCAGCCCAAAATGTCACTGCCAAAAAACGTGCATACCCATGGCAATATGAAAAAGACACACCTGAAGAAAGACAGATTAAAAAGTTTCTATGGGAGGTTCGGGAAGCCTTTGTTAATAATGATTACAGTGTTGTTATTCCGTTCGCAAGTGGTTGGGAAGAACTTTATCCATCTGACGTGCCTAGGGATATGAGGGATTTTGACCACCTTACGCAGTTGGTGTCGGCGATTGCAGCTTTACACATTCACAAACGGGTGGTAATGGTTCACGATGGCAAAAAATACGTATTGGCTTCCGCTTCAGACCTTAAGAGAGCCTTTGATATTTTCAGTACGGTATTTGAAACAACTCGGACGGGCACAGACGCCAAGATTTTTGAATTTTATTACAGTTGTGTGATGGGAAATTATGATGTGACGGTTAACTGGCTAACAGATGCTTGGAACACCCATGTGGCTACTGAAGGTAGAAGCGGGGAAAAACGTGGCACATCAACTGTACGCAATTGGGTTCAACGATTGTGCCTAATAAATTACTTACAGGAGGTTGATAATATTAACGACCAACGCTCTCACTTATACAGACCCTTGGTGGATGAACACCCCAAATTGGAAGATATGTTTGAAAAAACTTTAGAATCCAAAAATCAAATATCTCTGCCGTTATTTCTTAAAGAGGCTTTCGATTCGTGGCGCAAAAACATTACAATTCCAGTACGTTGGTTTAAAAGTAAAAAAATTTCCTCTGGAGCAAGCATTGAACTAGTTAAAATAACTGAGGAAGAGGTGAGGGACATAATATGCAAGATATAGATAGAATTTTTGCTATATATGAATATATCCAGAATTGTAATTGTTTTCTATATAGAAAAACCGTTGGTTTAAGGAGAAAACCCCAGAAGTATTTGAATTCCACGAAATCAAATATTTTCAAATTTATTTCCCAAATCGCTTGTGTATTTGACCTTATTTTTGCGGAGGTGAATAAAATATGATAGACCGACCAAAAAAGTTTGGCGACCCCGTGCCTGCTGGCTGGTACCATGTAGATAGGGAGTGGTGGTTAACGTGGGACGCACTTCAGAAAGCCTTCGAAGTTAAAGCGAGGGAAATTGCTGCAGTCACAGTAACGACCCGAAGGGGATGCAAAAACGAAGACCGACTAAGAACCATCATTTTGACCAATCCTTATAATCATCGGAACTTTTTAGCCTACTCACTTGATGACTTCGAAGTTTTGTGGGATGAGTGTTAAACCCCACTCTTCCTCCAATCATTCACCCTTATGGGCTTGCCTTCCAAAAGCGCAAGATAGTCACGTGGGCATAGATAGGTGTCAAAACGAGTGAGATAAAACGCTTCACTCTGAGGCACCTCTTTTCCGCAGTGGAAGCAAATCACCTTCGCCACGGAAAGGGAAGGGATTGCTCCCCTCACTTTTCCTCGGTCTGCTGGGGTAAAAAAGTCTTAGCCAGGTTTTCCACAACCTTCAGTTCCTTCTGTTTCCGTTCTGCAAGTTGCTTTTTCTTAGCCTTCAGTTCCTTCAGTTGAGCCTCCACTTTTGGAATGCCATCAGTGTATTTTTTGTGCCTCTTCTCCAGAACTTCAATTTCGGTGTCAACATTCTTTTCCCGTTTTGCGATCCAGTCCAGCCTCCGCTTGAGGTCGCCGGCTAGAGCATTGGTGCCTTGTGGCTTGGCTTTTTCCTGTTTTTCATCTTTTTTCAATTTATCACTCTCCTTTCTTTTTAGTAGTGCCACTTTTGCTACAAAGTGACGACTACGATACAACTAAACTGAGTTTTTGTATATAAAATTTGTGAGTACTCCAAACGTTTATCATTGAAAACAAACAGTATGAATTTTTCACAAAAACCACTTTTTCGTACTGGATAATGAATAGACTTGGAAAGGATGGGAAAGTGTAGACCACTATTGTTCTATAAGTTACGACCACAAATTTTAATTAATAAATGAGCAGAAACACTAAGAATTGAGGGGTAGTTATGGGTAATAATTCAGATAACAAAAATACTGGTTTGAAAGTAGCTCTAGCTTTGGTTTCAATCCTGCTTGTCGTGAGTTTAATTGCAATTGTTTACATCTATACTAATCCGCCAAATACTCAAAACAATATAGAGACTTCACCAACCGAAAATGGTGGGACTAGCGTTAATGAACTTCAAGAAAGGGTTAATGAACTTCAATCAGAACTGGATTCATTAAATTCGTCACATAACGACTATGTGGCAACCCATAGTTACACAAACTCAAAATATGAGGAATGTAATGATACAATAAACAGTTTAAGAGCACCAGATTTGGTTACGAGACTTGGTATGAGCGACCAAAGACCTTTCCTGCAAACACCATATTTCCATGTTTCTGGCGAGGTTTGGAACGTTGGAACAGATGCAGCTACGAACTGCAAGCTACACGTAATAATTTATCAAGGGGCGGTTGTCACGGAAGATACATACATAAATCTAGGCACGATACCCGGCAGAGATTACACAAGTGTCGATTCAAAAGTTTACTATGAAGGTTCGGCACTTACAGACTGGAGCGTTACACCAGAATGGGATTAACTCCCCTAGTTCCAACCTTTTAAAAAATAAATACTAAAAGAAGTTAGTATAAGCTTACAAATACGCTGTTATTAGGTTACAAATAGAGTAGGCAAATATTCTACTAATGAGCCGCTTGTTTTTCGTCGTGTTTCTTATAGGTATCTGAAGCTTTTTCTTAGGACGCTTAAGAGTCCTTCTTGTCTGATTTTTCGCAGTATCCTCTTTGGCGACCTATTGAATGTCATGTGGAATCGTTTCTGAATCTCAGATACCAATTCATAATCGAAATCTTTAGTCTTGACGTAGGTTACAAAATCTTCGACGCGGTCGTATAGTCCCTTCTCCATTATTTCTTCGTATAGGCTACTGCCTGGAACCGCCACGTAGGTATTGAATTGGCACCAGTCAGGATCCAATTTCCTTGCGAACTTGAAGGTGGCGTTCATATCGTTGACTGTTTCTCCAGGCAACCCCACCATGAATGAACAGGCTATCCGTATTCCCTCTTCTTTGCAAAGCTTGAATGCATGAATGTTCTGCTCAAGGGTGATGTTCTTGTTGAGCATCTTCAGAATTTTGGCTGAACCTGATTCCACTCCGAACCATATAGTTTGGCATCCAGCGGCTTTCATCTCCCTCAGCACTTCTCGGGAGATTTGGTCAACTCGGGTGTCGCAAACCCACCTGATGTCCAGCTTCTCCTTTCTCATCAGGTTGCATAGTTCCACTGTTCGTTTTTTGTTAATCGTGAAGTTGTCGCCAACAAAATAGATTCCCCTTGAACCATAGTTCTCCATTAGATGCTTGATTTCGTTTATGACTCTGGGGGGACTGAAGGCGCGGCACGTTGAACCCCATAATTGCTTAGTCTCGCAGTATGCACAATTGTATGGGCAGCCCCGTATAACATTCATAGTGTCTACGGGACTCGCATCCAAGTAGGGGATGATTCTGTCGTAGATGTGCATGGGCAGCAAGTGCCTTGCTGGAAAAGGAATCTGATCCAGATCACGTATAAATTTGGGAGATATTTTAACTGTTTTTCCCCTGTTCCTGTAGGCGATGCCTGCAATCTTGGCAAGGGCTGCCTTGTCTTCACCCTTCGTGATGCTGTTTGCTAGTTCCACAGTTGCCCGTTCGCCTTCTCCCATGACAACGTAGTCTATTTCTGGATGTTGCAGCATGCTTTCAGGCTTGTATGAGGGATGCCATCCGCCGACCACAATCTTGCATGTGGGAAGCACCTCTTTAACTGCCTTAGCTGTTTCTATGCATCGGCGGTAGGTGACGGAGCCGCAGGTTATGCCAACTATTTCTGGCTTGAGTCTTTTGATTTCAAGTTTGATGTCTTCGACGGTTTTTTTTAGGTGATAATTGTCGAGGAGTTCGACTTGGTAGCCTGCTTTTTCGAGAGCCGCGGCAACGTAAGATAATCCCAGCGGGGGAAGTTTTCCGGGTACACCCCAAGGCGATTTTATGGGCGGAGCAGTGGTCATCAGCAGAATCAAGGTTTTCTCTTTCCTTCTGGTTTGTGGTCTCATAAGTATGCTAAATCGCATAATAATAACGTTTATCTGCTGTCTGGAGATTAGCCGCTTTTTGGGTCTTGTTGACTTTTTTGTTGATGAGGCAGCTTCTTGAAGGTGGCGGAAACCAGTCTGGGCAGTTTGATTCGCCAAAGGAGATGGTTCAGTGCGCTTCGAGCCATGATTTGGCTGTAAAAGTCCTTTCTCAGAGATTTCTGCAGTATGTATGACGGAGAGAAGAATTGGTTGAAGAAGTTTCTCCTCACCTCTTCTATCTTCTCGGGTGAGATGCCAGGATTCCTGAAGACTAGCGTTTGTTCATCGAAGTGCTCCCAGTCAGTGGTCATCTCCCATCCCAGCTCCTGCAAGAGGTCAAGAAGCTCAGTGCCTGGGTAGGGTATTGCCACGCACATGTAAACGTAGTCTGGACGCGTTTTACGGATGAAATCCAATGTTTGCTGCAGCATCTCCGGTGTCTCGCCCGGATAGCCGATGACCACGGAAATAGCCGCCAATATTCCGACTTCTTTTGCCCACTTGATGGCTCTTGCGTTCTGTTCAACCGTTGTTCCCTTCTTCATGGCATTCAACATCTTTTGGCTTCCCGACTCAACTCCGAAGTGGATAAGCTGGCAGTTTGCGTCCCGGAGTATAGCCAAGTCCTTTTTGGTTATCCTGTCAACCCTTGTTCGGCAATCCCATTGGAGGTCAACCTTTCTGCTTTTCATCTCTTCACAGATTTCGCGGGCTCTCTTTCGGTCAAAAGTGAAGGTGTCATCGTAGAAGCTGAAGGCGTCAGCTCCATATGTATCCCTGAGAAACTCCAGTTCATCCACGACGTTTTTTGGGGTTCTTGCCCTGAAGCGTTTTCCGCACATTCGGGATGCTAGGCAGAAGGTGCATTGGAAGGGGCATCCCCTGCTGGTTATGACTGGAAGATATGTTTTCCCGAAGAGGCGGTACTTGCTTATCTGGAAATGGTTGAAGGCTGGGTAGGGCAGTTCATCTATGTCTTGAATGAAGGGTCTGTCAGGAGTTTGAACGATTTGCCCGTTCTTCCTGAATGTTATGCCTGCAACCTTGTTGAGGGCTTTCATGCTGGATTTAGATGCCAAGTCTACGAGCTCTAGAAGGGTTTGTTCCCCCTCCCCCCTAACAACGATATCCACTTCAGGCTGCTCCCTGAGGGTTTGTTCGTCCAAGACGGTGACATGTGGACCCCCTAGGATAATCAGGCTGTCGGGGCAGGCTTGCTTTGCGGTCTTCGCTATCTCGGTTGCGGATTTGTAGGTGAGGGTTGTTGAGGTTACTCCAACCGCGTCGGGTTGAAGGCGGTTGAGTTCGTTTTCCAGCTCCTTCTGGGTGGGTTTCTGCACTTGGCAGTCGATTATGTCAACTTGGTATTGGTTCTGTTCTAGAACGGCTGCGAGATACCCGATGCCGAGGGGGATGAAGCCGGACTCGGGAGCCCCACTTGTTTGGGGTGGGTTCACTAGGGTTATATGCGCCTTCACTGTGGGTCTCCTAGAATGGTTGGTTAATGAAAAGACGGATAAGAGGCAACTATTATGTGTTTTGCATACCAGCTAAGACCGATAAATTGTGTGGTTCATCGATGTTTTTGCTGAATCAGAGTCTGTCTGCGAAAATGGAATTGTTTTTAAATTGCCAGAATACTAACATCATATTAAGTGCGATGGGTTTGATCTAAAAATGGCTTGTCCTGGTCCCCCGAAGAAGCTGAAAGGTCCCCTGATGATCACTTCTTGGAGAGCTACTGGCGCCTGCAATTATGGCTGCTTATACTGTAATGTAGACGCAGATATGCAGCGGTCTCCCGACGAATTAGACACTGAATGGGGCATGCGCCTCGTCGACCAAATCCACGAATTCGGCTCTCAATGGTTCGGATTAAAGGGAGGAGAACCCCTTCTGCGGAAAGACATCTTCCAGCTCATAGCCTACGCGAAGAGCTTAGGGCTTGAAGTATGCCTGCTGACCAACGGCTATTATGTGGATGGAGACATCCTCGACAACTTGGCAAAGTATAACGTCTACACCTCCATCAGCATAGACGGCTCAGAAAAAGCCAACGACATGCTAAGGGGTGAAGGTTCCTACAAGGCAGCCCTTTCAGCAATCCAAAAATTATCCAAAAAGGGAATCTTGAACGGCTTATCCATGGCAATCAGTAATCTTAACCTCAATGAAGCCGACCACCTCGTTGGTTTGGCAGAGAAGTATGGTGCCCGATTTGTTTGGTTCAATCATCTGGTTCCAACTGGAAGAGCAAAACAGCATCTGCACTTGGAACCAACGCCTGAGCAGTATGAAGTGTTCCTGAATCACCTATACGATTTAACCCAAAAACACTACAAGGTTGAGTTCGACTTCAACATCCATTGCCCCCATTACATCAGAGTAGTCAAAGAGAGGGACCCAGAAGGCTTCTGCGACTGGTACAACAAAACACACACAGCAAAATGCATCTACTTCCTGTTTGGAGGATACTTAAGCGTCCTTGAGAACGGAGATGTAATCCCATGCTTTTACTCCGAGGACCTGAAAATCGGCAACATAAAAGAAAAAACCCTGACAGAACTCTGGGATGAGATGCAGAACTCAGATTTTTACAAGAAACTACAGGACCCTGACAACTTGGAGGGCAAGTGTGGAATCTGCGAACTTCGGAAACTATGCGGTGGCTGCAGAACCCGAGCCTACGCTCTCACAGGCTCTTATTTCGGACCTGACCCAGCGTGTCTCTACGAACCAAAAGGCTCGGCTTCCGGAGAGGGCAACTGACCTCCTGTGAATCCTCATTCTATAGCAAAAGAGAAATAACAAGCAAATCCGCAAGTTACCTATCGTTTACATGCTGATTGTAGAGCGGTGGACTCCTCATGCGAGCAGATTTGGCGTTAATCGGTGGAAACATAGTAACCATGAATCCGTTTCAGCCCCATGCTGAAGCAGTAGCCATAAAAGACGACAGAATTGTTCAGGTCGGCACAAACGAGGAGATTAGCCCGTGGATTGGAAAAAACACAAAAATCATCAATCTGGAAGGAAGAACAGTTGTCCCCGGTTTCATCGATACGCACATACATGTTGCTGATTTCGGAAAGTTCCTAACATGGCTCGATTTGAAGGATGTAACATCACTCACAGAGTTGAGGAAAAGAGTCAGAGAACGTGCCCAGAAGATATCCGAAGGAAGATGGATTATCGGTCACGGATGGGACCAAAACAACTTCCTTGAGAAACGCCCTCCAAACCTCCAGGACTTGAATGAACCTTCACTCAACAACCCCGTAATCCTTTACCATCAATGTGGACGCATGTGTGCCGTGAACAGCAAAGCCCTAGAGTTGGCGGGAGTAACGAAGGAAACAAGGGCTCCGTCAGGGGGTACAATTGAAAAAGACGCTGAAACCGGCGAGCCCACAGGCATTCTGCGAGAGAACGCAACGGATTTGGTTTGGAAAACAATTTCGGAGCCCAGTGAAGAGGAGATTATTGAAGCCGCTACTTTAGCATGCGAACAAATAGTTGAGGCTGGAGTGACGAGCGTACACTGGATAACTACCTCATCGGCTGAAATCCCAGTTATCCAGAGGCTCATTGCAGAAAACAAGTTGCCCCTAAGAGTTTACGCCATAGCTCCAACAAGTATTCTGGACCAAATAGACGGCTCTGGAGACAATATAGATAGAAAGTGGAGTGTTAACATTTTTGCAGACGGCTTCTTAGCCGCCCGAACAGCAGCTTTGCGCGAGCCCTACAGTGACGACAATGCGACAAAAGGGCAACTGGTGTACTCTCAAAAGGAACTGAATGCGCTAGTCGCTAAGGCTCACAAAGCCAACATCAGCTTGGCTATACACGCCATGGGCGACCAAGCAATCGACATGACTTTAACCGCTATTGAGAAAGCCTTGATGGAGGTGCCGAGAAAAAACCATCGGTATCGCATCGAGCACGCATCAGTTCTCAACAAAGAGTTGATTCAGCGCATCAAGAAACTGGGGTTGACGGTTTCTGTACAGCCCAAAGTTGTCACTTCCGAATTTTCGGTGTGGTCAGCAGTTGACCGTTTAGGACCTGAAAGGGCTAGATGGCTTTTTCCCCTCAAGACATTGATTAAGGAAGGCATTGTGGTTACAGGCGGCTCGGACTGTCCCATGGAGCCGTTAAGTCCTCTGTTGGGTATCCAAGCAGCCGTGACGAGACAGTTTTTTCCTGAGGAGCGAATCACAATTGATGAGGCTTTACGGATGTACACGGTTAACGCCGCATATGCATCCTTTGAAGAGAACCTTAAGGGCTCGATTATGGAAGGCAAACTAGCCGACCTAACAGTGCTTTCAGATGACCCGCGAACAACTCCGCCAGACAAAATCGGGGATATAACGGTGAAGATGACCATTGTAGGCGGAAAAGTGGTTTATCCAAGAAACTCTTCGTGAGTTCCAGCTCTTTTTAACATTCGTTTTTGTCTTTCCTGTTAGGCAACGACCCTACCAATAGTTGCGCGCGCAAAACATCCGCATATGATTGTTTTATAAATAGTTCTTGCAAATTAACTGTAGGGAGGCAATGATTATGTTTGAAAAAAATAGAATGCTTTTCTCTTTAATTTCCGGAATCGTCATTTTTGCGGTGAGTACTTCTGTTGCATATGTTTTCTTCAATATTTTGGAGTCCTCTGCTGAAGCCAGTTTGCAAAATTGGAAATTGGGCGGTGCATTTGCCGGTTTTGTCTTCACCGCTTCTCTCTTAACATCTATAACTTTTCAATTTTATAAGCAAATGACGACTGATCAGATTTCAAAATATCGTGACCAAATCCAAGAACTGCAAGCCAAACTCGTCAAAGGGGCTCCTCGCCCAGAAGGGTATACGATTGAGGTGGACGAAAAACATAAACTTGTATTCTCTCGACCAGAAGAATGGTTACCAAAAGCAGGCATTCTTTATCAGTTCGTTGAAAGTAGACCTCCGGACTTGCTCCCTGCAAACTTCAATGTGGTCTACCAAGGCAAACATGACCTCTCTGACATATACAAAGCTCTCAAACTCGATCCAGACAATGTTGATGTCAACAAGCTTTATGACAATATAGTTGGGGCAAACATCGAATTTCTAAAGTCCGCAATTCCTTTATACGAAGACGGAACTTTGACGAAAGAATTCATAGTTGTTGATGGTATTAAAAGTTTGAAGTCCACTCACTCTTATACATGTCTTAGCGCAAATGGAAAAGATAAAATGAGAATGTGCCAATGTGCCGTCTGTACTTATGTACCTCGTTTAAATGCCCTGTATCAGTTTACCTTTAGTGATAACGAAGAAGATTATCTAAAATCAAGCGAAGTATTCAACAATGTAATCCAATCTATTCGTTTCCTACCCTAATATGCACAAGTTGAAATAGACCCACGGCTTACTTTCCTCAGTTAGAAAATCGGAGAGAGATAAAAAGTTAATATGGTAAGCGATTTAAGCAAGATTTTCGGATTATCAAAAACAATAGCTGGAGTAACTATCAGTTTGGCAGCAGTGTTCCATAGATGATAAACATCATAACCCTACTGGTCCCAGTTTCGGTTCTCGCCTTAGCCATAGTAATAGACCTTATTTTCGGTGACCCTTCGCCTAATTATCCTCAGCGGATTCAATTTAGACTGCATCCAACAGTCTGGATGGGTGGTTTAACTAAGCTTTTAGAGCCTCATTTCAAGAATCCGAACCCAAAGATAGAAAAGCTAAACGGCGTCTTTCTAGCCCTAGTCGTAATAATCACTTTCACATTACCTGTCTACTTTGGGCTAAGACTCATCTTCACTTACCTCGGATTTCTGGTCTACATCATCGTCGCAGCAGTAATCCTGAAACTAACCATATGCATGAAACTTGAAACAGACTGGGCTAAAGCAGCGGCAAAAGCAATCAAGTCAGGAGACATGGATGAAGCCAGAAAGTACGCTCATTTCTCGCGAAGAGACAACAGAGATTTAACTGGGCCACAAATAGTCTCCTCTGTCATCGAATCCATGGCTGAGAATCTAACGGATTTCAGGCTCTCCCCCATCTTTTACTACGCCTTTTTCGGTGTTCCCGGCGCCGTTGCGTTTCGAGCCATCAACACGCTTGATGGGATGGTGGGATTCAAAGACCCTGAACACCTTCACATCGGATGGTTCTCTGCAGTTTCTGATACCATAGTCAACTATATTCCCGCTAGGTTAACCGCCTTTCTCATGGTTGTAGCCGCAGCCATTTTAGGCGAAGACTACAAGAATGCATGGAGAATTGCCCATCGGGACCAAGCTAAGATTCCCAGCATAAACCACGGATGGCAGATGGCAGCCATAGCTGGGGCTCTTCGTGTACAATTGGAGAAGCCCGGTCAATATGCCGTGGGCGACCAACTGGAAGAAATGGATTCAAACAAAATATTGGTTGCATTGAAAATCCGAAATGTGGCAATGATTCTCTGCATACTTCTTTTGCTGCCTATACTCTTGTTAACGCAACTCTACCTGTTTCCCTTTTAGACGGCTAAGATTGCCTTTTTTCATGATTTAAACGCAATTGTGTAAAACATATTAAGCATGCAGCTTGTTGTATTTGTGGAAGGAATAACGTTCAGGGAAGAAATATGAAGCCCCACGTAACCCTAGTGAACCCACCATACCCAAGGGGAGCTCACTCGCATCCCGCCTTCACCCCACTAGGTCTCGGATACTTAGCTGCCGTTCTGGAGAAAAACCAATACAAAGTTGACGTGATAGATTGCCAAGCCATGCCAATCTCATACGAAGAAATCAAACGCAAAATTAGTAAGCGAAAACCTGACGTGGTTGGAGTAACCTCAACAACCCTCACCTACAAGTCTGCATTGCACATAGTAGAAATTGCTAAGGAAGTTCATCCAGAATGCTTAACAATTCTTGGGGGCGTTCATGCTACGTTCTGGGATGATAAAGCCCTGCAGGAATGTCCACACCTAGACGTTATTGTGAGGGGGGAGGGCGAAAACACGCTACTTGAACTTATGGAAAGATTGGAGGAGGGCAAGGCTTTCCATGATGTTTTAGGCGTAACCTGCAGAAAGGGAAAAAAGATTGTAAGGAATGCAGACAGACCTTACATAGAAGACCTTGACAGTTTGCCTTTTCCGGCTCATCACCTCTGGCCTATGGATCGTTTTTACAAGTACGGGAACATAGTGTTCCCTGTAATGACGAGCAGGGGCTGCACACATTGGTGCGAGTTCTGCACGGCGGTCAGGATGTTCGGCAGAAGATATCGGACGAGAACTCCAGAAAACGTGGTGGATGAGCTTGAGTTCCTTCAGAAAACTTACGGTGCGAAGCAGTTTACGTTTTATGATGACACGTTCACTGTCAATCAAGCTAGGACTGCAGAAATCTGCAGGGAGATTAGAAAACGAAAGTTGAAGATAAAGTGGGACTGTGAAACCCGTGTGGATATGGTTTCGAAAGAGTTGCTCCGTGAAATGAAGGAAGCAGGCTGCTTCGCCGTATGGTATGGACTTGAGTCAGGTTCGCAGAAGGTTTTAGATGCCATGGGTAAAGGATTCTCCCTTACACAGGTTGTGAGAGCCTTTAAGTGGACAAAAGATGTGGGGCTGATGACCGTTGTGGGCGTGATTCTCGGTTCTCCTGGCGAAACTAAAGAAAGCGCTTGGGCAACAGTGAAGTTTGTGGAGCAATTAAATCCTGGTGACGTGGGCTACTATATAGCTACACCTTATCCGGGAACGCCTATGTATGATTCTGTCAAAGAAAAGGGTTGGCTGAAGGTAACTGATTTCGATAGGTACGATACGGCGACGCCCATCTTTGAGCTTCCAACAATGACCATGCAAGAGCTGAGAGAAATCCGCGAGCAAGCCTTCCAAAGATTCTATCTTCGTCCAAGATATGTTCTCAGCATGCTCACCAAAGGGAGATACTGGACCTTCGCAATAGGACGGACAGTGTTAGCTCACCTTATACGAGCCATAAAATCCAAGTTCATGATAGATAAAACAAAACATCAGTAGATTTAATAGTCATTCATAGCTCTCTCGAATGTGAGAGTGAACCCAATGAAGGTCGTCGTCCAATGGAGCGGCGGCAAAGAATGCTGCTTAGCATACCACAAGGCAGTAGAGCAGGGACACGACGTAGCCTACCTCCTCACCTACCTCTACAGGAAACCCTACATCTTTCACAGCATCCCCCTAATGGAACTACAATCTAAAACCTTGGGAATCCCACAACTCAAAGTTAAAATCAAAGACTCATACGACGACATCTTGAAGGTCCTCGAACGGCTGAACAAGGAGGAAGGAATCGAGGGCTTCGTAACAGGAGACATAGTCGGCGCGGGATGCGCCCGGGTGCACCAGATTTACTATGATATCATGTGTGAAAAGTTAGGCATTACCATGATTATGCCCTTGGAGAATCCGTCGGGAGACACTTTCGATGTTCTGGCAGAGGAGATATCAAAGGGCATACGACCGGTCATGAACTGTATTAATCTGGATTATTTTGGTGAAGAGTGGTTGGGGCGTGAGATAAACGAAACTTCCATCAAAGATTTGAAGGCGCTGGCTGACAGACAGGGGATAGACGTTTGTAGTGAAGATGGGAGAGGTTTTCATACCATGGTTGTTGATGCGCCGCTCTTCATGGAGAAGATTGAGATTGGCAAATTTAAGAAGAAAACCCGTAAGGAAAAGGCGAAAACTTGGAAGAGAAACTGGCTTTACATGGAGATTAAAGAGGCGTTTCTAACGCCGAAAAACCGAAGCCGTTAACAAAATGAGAGTGCCCCCATGAGAGTTGTTGTCCACTGGAGCGGAGGTAAAGACTGCTGCACAGCACTCCACAAGATAACTGAGCAGGGTCACGAAGTTGCTTACCTTCTCACCTACGTCTACATGGAACCATACGTTTTCCACAGCTTACCCGTAATGGACCTGCAATCAAAGGCTCTAGGAATCCCACATATCAAGATTAAGATTGAGAGCAAACGCCCCCAAGACCGGTATGACCAAATTCTCGGTGTCCATGCTCGCCTTAACAAAGAAGAGGGAATCGAGGGCATCGTAACCGGAGACATCGACAACGTGCATCATAAGCGTGTTTGGAAGGATGCCTGTAAAATGTTAGGAATGAAGTTAATTATGCCTCTGTGGGACCGACCATTCTTTTTCATTCCGGGGAGTCCTTACCGTAAACGTGTTTTGAACATGGAGCTCTCCCTTGGCATGAAGGCTATTCTCAGCTGCATAGACCTGAAATATTTTGGTGAAGAGTGGTTGGGGCGTGAATTTAACCGAGACTGCGTTGAGGATATGAAACCACTGGTCGGCAGGCCCGGAGTTGGAGTAGATGCTACTGGAGAACCGGGGGAGTTTCACACCACTGTGCTTGATGCCCCGCTCTTCAAGGAGAGCATCAAAATCATGAAGTTCAGTAAGAGAAGTCAGGTCGTTGATTATGGGGGCTCACCGAACCCTACTGGAAATTTCTGTTACATGGATATTGAGGAAGCTGTTCTGAAGCCAAAAAATCGCTAGTTTTCTACGGGGGAGTTTCAGCTGATTGTGCTGTTCCAGTAATAGATTTCCGAATATTTCTCCGCAAAATCGAAACTTGGGTCATCGTAGATTATATCTAACTTTAACCCGTATCTATCGATGAGCTTGTTCATGTTTTCCCAAATCAAAGTAGACGTTTCATAATCTGGGTCCCAAACACCCCACATTTTGTCATGGGGAGTTCGCATGCCCCACCCGTAGTCTTTTGGGAGAACAAAAGCCACCTCAGCCTCCACTTTTTCGAGGGAACTTTGATGGGTTATGTCCCAGAATGTCTCCATGGCGGCGAAGTGCTCATCTTCTAATATGCCATAGGTTCCTTCGTAGGGATAATTGAAGATAATCACATATTTGGCTCCGGCTTTGTATGCTACTTTCATGTCTTCTAGCATTTCGGGTCCGGTCTTGTAGATTCCTTTTTCGTCGTTTTCTGGATCCTTTGATTTCCATACGATGATGGCGCCCCAATCTTTGTCTTGAACATTTGCTGCACCTCTGCAGAGTTCTATATGTTTCGTTACGTTGTGGTTCCATCCCAATTCAACGAAGACTGTGTCATATCCCGCCAGATAGTCGAACCAGTAAAGAGCATAGTCGGAGGTAAACACGGATAGGCTGTTGTTCTTTACAACCTGCATGTCTGTAGAGGGGATGGCGGTGACAAATCGATTCGCTGCATCGCTGTAGTCTGAGACATTTTCAAAAAGCTCCTTCGCCGTGTTTCCAGAGCGCCATTGTCCTGTGTCTATCTGTTTTCCACCGGGCTCGTCGTAGAGGTAAATCCCCAAGAATTTGTCTCCCCATTTTTCCCTTGCGGTTTCCATCCATGACTGAAGCCACGGATAACCAAGATATGATATGAAATCATAGTAAACCATGATGTTCATATCGGCGTCAACGGCGTACTGGCTGACTTCATTCAGCGCAGTCTCGTTAATGGCTATATCCCAACTGTTTATGAGAAATAAATTTGTGTATCCCTTAACCTTGTCGATGAGAAGCTTCGCTTGGCTGGCTGTATTCCCCCCGAAAGAAACGCCGAAAAAGAACTCTTCCTCAGCATCACCTTTAATGTTCACATCAAGGATTATCGGTACACTAATGGCTGAAAAGAGCAGGATAATTAGAAGAATCGGCCACACAAGTTTCATGAGGTTTCAATAAATAATAATGTTCATGGGGGCATAAAATCTTTATGAAATTCTTTGCTTTTCCTTCCATGTTAAGACGGCACCTTTTTTATGCAGTAACATGAAACAGAAAAGGAATATGGAAGGGTTCTTCTCCCTTTATGTTAGTCCCGTGAGGGAAAGATGTTGAAGAAAGTAATGACGAGCTTCGATGTAGCCGCAGTCACCCAAGAACTTAACGGCACAGTTAAGGATGCCCACGTCGCCAAGATTTATCAAATTGGTCCCCGCACATTGCTCTTCAGATTTCGCAGACCAGACCAGCCTAAACTCCACCTCCTCATTGAAGCTGGAAAGCGCCTCCATCTAACCTCCTACAAACATGAAACCCCCCAGAAGCCCTCCTCTTTCTGCATGGCCCTCAGAAAACACCTCGATAACGGTGTGGTCAAGGAGATTCGGCAGCATGAATTCGAACGGATAGCAATCATGGAAATCAGCACGCGGCAAGGCGACTTTCAGCTGGTCTCAGAGCTCTTCGGCGGAGGAAACGTCATCCTAGTTGACCCGGAAGGCAAGATTCTGCAGGCTATGACCTACAAAAGAATGCGGGACAGAAACATTCTGCGTGGTGAAATCTTTCAACATCCCCCTGCGAGAGGAAGGAACCCCCGCAACCTGAACCCTCAAGACTTTAGGGAAATAGAAGAGCTTGGACAAACGGAGATAGTGAGGGCTCTAACTAAATTTTTAAGCATAAGCGGAACCTACGCCGAAGAAATCCTTCTCCGCGCAGGGGTGGACAAGAAAACCACTTGTGTTGCTCTCACGGAACAGGAAGTTGACGGCCTCTTCAGCCAGCTTCAGAAGCTTCTCTCCCTAACTGACGCAGGAAAAATGGAACCCCGCATCGTGATTGATGAAGAGGATGCGTGGATTGATGTAACTCCTGTGCCACTGAAAAAATACAGCCAGTTTATGCAGAGGCAGTATGAGAGCTTCAACAGAGCCCTTGATGACTACTACGCTAAGATAACCTCCGAGGAAATGGCGGGGGAGAGCACCGAAGAAGTTGAGGGCGAGGTTGCTAGACACCGACGGATTCTTCAGAGGCAAAAGAAAGCTCTGGAGAACTTGAAGGAACCCATCATAAAAAACAAGAGGGTCGGAGACCTGATTTACCTGCACTTCGGGGACCTCCAATCTCTCCTCCAAAAGATACTGGAAAAGAAGAAAAGCGGCAAATCTTGGGAGGAAATAATCGCGCAGATGGAGGAGGGAAAGAAAGCCAATCGTCTTCCAGATGTTTACTTCCACTCTCTGGAGCCTTCAAACCAAGTTCTTCAGGTTTCAGTGGAAGACCAGGTTTTCTCTCTTAATATCCGTCATTCCATCCAAGCTAACGCGAACAGATATTACCTGCGGTCTAAGAAGGCTGAGAAGAAGCTTATGGGCGCCGAGAAGACTCTTCATGAGACCCGAGCCAAGATTGAAGAGCTGGAAAAGCAGGTTAACTTGGTTAAAGCGACTCAGCGACCCCTTGCTAAGAGGAGAAAAAGGGAGTGGTTTGAGAAGTTCAGATGGTTCCGCTCCTCTGACGGCTTCCTTGTGATAGGAGGCAGAGACGCCACAACAAACGAAATCATCATCAAAAAACACATGGAACCCCACGACCTAGTTTTCCACGCCGAGATTCTGGGAGCCCCCTTCGTCCTTATCAAAACAGAGGGAAAAACTCCGCCAGAACAAACCATCAAAGAAGCAGCCCAGCTCGCAGCCTCCTACTCCCGAGCCTGGAGAGAGATGCTAAGCACATTAAATGTTTATTGGGTCAATCCCGATCAGGTGAGTAAAACTCCTCCCTCTGGTCAGTTCCTCAAGAAAGGCTCCTTCATGATCCGCGGAACGAAAAATTTTGTCTGGGGTGTTCCTTTGCAGGTCGCCATAGGCTTAGAACCTGGCGAGGAGGAAACTGGGGTCATTGGGGGACCTGTGGATGCTATTGCCCATCAGACGAAGGTTTATGTGGAGATTGTTCCGGGAGAGCAGAAAAGTAGCCAGCTTGCCAAAAAGATAAGGCATGAGTTGTCCACAAAGGTTTCTGAAGATTTGAAAAGAAGTATTACTGAGATTCCCCTAGAGGAGATGCAGCGTTTCATTCCCTCGGGGAGAGGAAAAATAAAATAAACTAAGGGATGGAACTAGAAGAACCAAAAATGGATTTTTCGGTTCTTATGTTACTTTTCTCTTTGTTCTTTTTCTGTTCCTTTTGTGCAGAAGTATTCGTGGCTGAGGTCCATCTTTTCCCATACTGGACAGGCTGGGCATACACATCCCAACTCTTCGGTGATGCATGTTGGACTTGCACCTAATATGCAGTAGAGCACTTCGCCTTTCTCCTGTGCGCATTCATTGTATGTGGGGCAATTTGGGCAATCACAGAGAGCCTTGTTGGCTTTGGTTATTTTCTTCTGTTCTTCTTCTGTCATCTCCAAAAACTTCTCAAATTCATCCATGAGCTCGCCTCCAAATACATATCCTTAGTGTCTTTAGTCTAACAACTATTTATCTTTACAAACTTTGTGTCCTTTAGAAGATGCCTAGACGAATTCAGTTAAGGAGTAAAAAGGAGAGTTGAGATTATTTAGCTTTGGTTTTTTTGGTGTAGCAGTCCCAGCAGAGGATTTCACAGTTTTCCTGGGTAGGTTTTCCGCCCTTTTCCGGGCTTACTATCCAATGTGCTTCCCAGCCTTTTTCGCCGTCGGGTGCCTTGAAAGATTGTCCTCGTTTGTTCCAGTCGAGGACTCTCATGCACATGGAATTGTAGCGATGTCCATGTTCTACGAGTAGGCATTCACATCTGCCGTCTGCAGCGCCAAACGCTTTCTTTACAACTTCCTCTGGAAATTCAACCATTTCAGGTTCCTCTAACAAGATTACAGCTTTATTCCATTCAACCTAATTTAAACCTTATTGTAAACTCGACAATTCTCCTCTACTGGTTTGGTTTAGTTAATCTGTTGATTGAAACTCTGGCGTGCAAGGTCATCTTCAGCTAGAAACCATAAAGTTCTGAATACTTCTTATGCAGGTAGTCGAGGTATGGGTCAACCGAAAGTTCTTTTCCAGTGATAGTTTTTATGAGGTCGGGTGGGTCGTAGAGGTTTCCATAGCTGTGAACGTTTTTGACAAGCCACTCTTTCACGTTTCTGAAGTCACCCTTCGAAATGTGGTATCTCCAGCCTTGAAGGTCCTTCTCCATGGTGGCTAGTATTTGTCCGCTGTAGATGTTTCCTAGAGCGTAGCTTGGAAAGTAACCGTATAGTCCACTAGCCCAGTGCGTGTCCTGCATCACGCCTTCAGAGTCATCCTCAATTTTCACGCCTAGATACTCCCTGTAACTTTCGTTCCAGACCTGTGGGAGCTCGTCTGCGGTTATCTTGCCTGCGAAGAGGTCTCTTTCAATGTTGAATCGTATGATAACGTGGAGACCGTAGGTGACCTCGTCTGCCTCAACCCGAATCTTTGACGGCACAACTTGGTTAACAGCGTGGACAAAGTCTTCCAGATTTACATCTGAAAGGGTTTTGCCTACCAGTTTCTTCAGTTTGGGCAGGAAGTAGGTCCAGAATTCACGGGACTTTCCTATGATGTTTTCTACGAAGCGGGATTGGGATTCATGGAATCCCATGGAGCATGCGTCTCCCACTGGCTGGAAGATCCATTCTGGTTTCAGGTTCTGTTCGTAGAGGGCGTGTCCTCCTTCATGCAGGATGGAGAAGATGGCGGATGCAAACTTGTTTGGGTAGTAGTGGGTTGTTATTCGTACGTCGTCGTAGTATCCTGTTGTGAAGGGATGCTCTGTCTCGTCAATTCTGCCTCCTGACTTCTCTGTTTCTGTGTCGTAGCCTATGAAATCAGCTATTACCTTGGCTATTTTCTGCTGCGTTTCAATGGGGACTCGGCGTTTGAGGATTGAGGCGTCAGGCTGTTTCCGTGAAGCTTCACATTTCCGTAGTACGGAGACTAGACCCTGCTTCAGTTCTTGGAAGACTTTGCTGATGGTCTCAGAGGTCATTTTCGGCTCGAAAATGTCTATTAATGCGTCGTAGGGCGTAGCGGTCTCCTTGACTTCCATCAAAATTTCAGCCGCCTTCCTCTCCAAGTTAAAGAGTTTTTCAAGTTCAGGCTTGAACTGGATGAAGTTTTTGGCGGCTTTCGCCTTTTTCCATGTGTCAATTGTCACGGCTTGCTGTTTCGAGGTTTCGGCGACGAGTTCTTCGGGAAGTTTTGTCTGTTCATTGTAATGTTTTGTTATTAGGTAGAGGTTTCTTTTTTGAACTGGGTCTTGTCTGCTGTATTCTGGATGTTTTTTGGTTTCTTCCAGCAAGCGTCCAATCTCGGGGTCCGTGCTCATTTTGTGGCTGATTCGGCTTAGCATGGCGAGCTGTAGGCTCCGCATTTTAATTCCTTTTGGTGGCATCTTTGTCTCCATGTCCCAATGGAGAATCGCGGCTGCTGAATTGAGAGTGACTATGCTCTTCACCTTTTCCAGCAGCTTTTTGTAACTTGAAATTGTGGGTTTAGCCATCTCTATAGGCTCCGACATGAAATCGGTTATTTAGTGTGGATATGAGTTTCTGCTAATATCTTTTATCAGGTGGTAATCTGCTGTGCAGCTGCGGTTTTCAGAAAAAGCTGTTTTTCAACAATACGCTGTGATTAGTCTCCAAATATGCTGCGTTTAGATGAGTCCTTCTAGTTTTAGCCATTTTTTTGTGGAGTCTACTAGGTTTTTGCAGTCGTTGCGGGTGAAATCGTATTCATCTGTGTCTGGTTTGTATTCTTTGAGTTTTGCAGCGTAGTTTTTGAGCATTCTCATGTTATAGTCTAGGATTTCCAGGTCGTGAAGAGCCTTTGATTTCTTTTTCTCTTCGCTAACCATTTCCAGAAGCTCTGAGGCAAAGGACTCCATGGCTTTGGGGTCAAATTCCTCCAATTCCCTTTGCTTCGTTAAATAGAGGTCAGCAGCTTTTCTTTTGAATTCGCTTGAAAGAGTGGACATTTAAAATCCTCCAGTAATGTAAACCAAAGTATCCGTGATGTTTCTTATATCCTATTTCCTCACAATCCGCGGATAATTCAGGAACCTTTCCGCTGGGTTATCGCATGCTCTGCATTATTGCGATGGGGTTTCCTTCGGGGTCAAGGGCTTGTGCAATCCAGCCAACTCCGGGAACTTCCTGTTTTCCCTGTGTTATTGTCCCTCCGAGGTTTTTGATTTTCTGGATGTATTCGTCAATGGCTTCAACTAGGATGTAATTTACGGGTTTAAGCGGGGGCTGATCTTTCTTGTACATTCCGCCATTAACTCCGGGTCTGACGGTCATTCCTTGTTCATCAACAGGGACGGTTTCAATCATCCAATATTCTATGGGTCCCGGGGGTCTGTAGATTTTCCATCCGAAGAGTTCTGAGTAGAACTTCCTCAGCTTCTCCACATCCTTTGCGGGAATCTCAAAGTGAACAATTGTATGATCTACCATACTACACACCTAGCCAAAAAATTGGTTGAGCAAAGATAAAAAGTTATACAAAAACGATGCCTCAAAAAGGTGGTCGGGATCAGTAAAAAGTAGCCGGGGTGAAGTAATCTCAGCAGAAAATGGCGATATCCCCCGCAGCTTTTCTCTTTCCAGAATAAGACCGAACTTTTATAGGACTAAAGAGTAAATAGAACTGAGAAAGCTATGACGCAGACTTTTGAACCCCGTAAGGCACTTGACATAGGTTACACTCGCACCTGCAGCTGTTCTCCAAAGCACATCAGCTGCATAACAGCGAAAGAGTGGGTCAAGGGTATGGTTACAATCCAACCCTTCTATTACACGGGCAAAGACATCAGAGACAAGAATATCCACCCGGCAGTTTACCCAATATCGCTTCCAACACACTTCATCAATCTGCTTACGCATGAGGGGGAATTGGTTTTAGACCCTTTCGTTGGGGTTGGTACAACGTTAATTGCGGCTCAGGACCTTAATCGGAATGCTGTAGGCTTCGACTTAAAAGAGGAGTATGTAGAAATAGCCAAAGAAAGACTTTCCCAATCTCGATTAGGGTCCCAAGCCAAACAATTAGCGATTGTTGATGATGCTCACAACATACCTGAATACTTAGAAGAGAATACAGTGTCACTCTGTATAACCTCTCCACCTTATGCAAATATGTTGAACAGACCGAGACTAAACAAAAGCATTAGAGGTGACCTCCGAGATAATGGTCAATACCTCAAAGTCCAACAATATTCTGATGATCCCCGGGACTTGGGGACAATGAATCACGCAGCCTATGCTAAGGCACTTGAAGAGATATACTCGGGCATCTTGCCCCTTATGAAACCAAAGGCTCATTGTATCATCAATGTCAACGATGTTTGGTGGAAAAACAAGAGATACCTCACCCACATCTACGTTATAGAAGCTTTGCAACGAGCAGGATTTGAATTCAGGAACACGTTTATTTGGGATAAAAGAGACCTCGTAAACAAGGTTGGAATTTTCGGTTGGCCTAACAATTTCATATCTTTAGGCGCAACAATGGAATATATTCTGGATTTCTGGAGACCGCCAAAGTAGCGGTTTAGATGATTCTTTGGATAGTTTCGAAACATTGGGGTAAGTATTTTGGTAATATTCTGAATCCTGTTCCATGGTCATGAAGGCGACCGTTAGAATAATGGCCTATTCTAATGTCAACTTTTAATTTTCCTTCTTCAACCAGCTCTGAGAACCTTTCAAAGCTGAATCCATCAAGGAGGTAAGCTTCATTGAACCAAAAGTATTCTTTTCCCTGCTCTTTTTTGTGGTCAGCTAAAACATAGATCAATTTGTGATATTTTTTCTCAAAACACTTCCTCAAAGTATTGTTATCGTAATATGCTTCAACACCCTTATCGTTTCCAATGTATAATCTGTCGCCTTTAATCTCCAATTTGAGACCTTGGCTATTCGGTCTGTTAGCATCAACAGTTGAGTGTAATTCCTTTTCTTGGAGAGGAATCTTTGAGTCGTCAATTTCTTCTCCGCTCAGGGACAGCTGTTTATAATCTCTTGGTCTCTTCCGCTGTAAATAACCAAATGCTTCCAAGAGATTCCTGTTAGCCCCATTGGGCATAGGAGCTTTGGTAAACAATGTGAGCATGGATTGCGATTCTTTTCTTCCTGTTTTTAGTTCAAAAATGCTAAAGTCTGGACCAGCAATGTTGTTTTCGGTTATTTCTAACAAGTCTTCTAAAGTTTTTCCGATTCCTGTTGGTCCACTTCGATGCGATTGAACATAACCCATTTGTTTGATTTGCTGTATTTTATGTACAAACTCGGGGTATTTCATACAGGAAGATTGAACAAAACGCTAATAACATTTGTGCATTTGAGCCAAGCTGTGACGAGCCCACAACTGCCTTGGTTATGTTCTTAAAAGCGGAACCTTAATTTTCCGCCTCTCTTTTTATGCTGGCATAATTCCTTTAATAGAGGAAATTGTCTCCTAATCCTGAGAAATAGAGAGGCGCCAGACAGTAGATGCTGATTCGAGAAGTTATCTTGGAAAACTTCATGTCCTACGAGTACGCTAGGATACCCCTCAAAAAGGGCGTCAACGTAGTCTGCGGACCAAACGGCGCAGGCAAATCATCCATCCTCCTAGGAATCTCCGTGGCGCTGGGACAATCCTACACTGAACGCTCCAAAAAACTAAGCGACCTCATCAGATACGGAAAAGACGAAGCCAGAGTCACCCTAGTCCTCGACAACAGTCCCCAAAGAGGACAGAGACCAGTCCAAAAAATAAAGAAAGACCAGATTTTCTTGACGAGAAGCTTGAGGCGAGACGGAAAATACTGGTTCGAACTGGAAAACAGGGCGGCAAACAAGGCAGAAGTCGATCGGCTTCTCTCCAAGTTTGAAGTTGACCCAGAAAACATGCTTATCATCATGCATCAAAACATGGTTGAACAGTTCACTGTGCTCTCCCCTCAAGAAAAACTGAGAATGGTCGAGGCGGCAGTGGGCTTCGAATCCTACAGAAAAAACGTTTTGAAAGCCCAAAAGAAGCTGAGCCGCATCCTAAGCCAAGAAGATTCAGTTGAGAAGCTTCTTGAGTCAGCCCAGCAGACCCTCTCCTACTGGCGAGAACAGTACGACCGCTACCAACAGAAAAAACAGCTCAACATCAAACGCCGATTCCTTGAACGAGAACTAGCATGGGCTGAGGTTCTGAAAAGAGAAAAAATCGTCGCCAAACTGAAGGAACAAAACCAAGAAAAACAAAACAAAATCCTAAAAATCGAAAACGAAACTGAAACCCTCACCGACCAACTAGATGGGCTACAGAATAAACTAGAGCACTCAAAGACGAAGTGGCAGAGCCTCTTTGAAGACCGCCTAGAGGTGGAGCGGGAAAGGGCTAAACTTGAATTAATCGTCTCATCTGTCGACCAAGCCCTGAAAGAGACAGAATCTTGGAGCGAAAACCACCGCAACGAGATGGAAAAAGTCTCAGAAAAAATCATCTCTCTTGAAACGGCTCTCCAAGAAAAGACAAATCCCGTAGACCTTAGATCCCAAATTAATGAAATCAAAGCAAGCTACAATACTCTGGAAGAAGCCTGGATACAACGCTTCAATATAAGAAACTCAGGTTTGAAAAAGTCCGTTGAAAACTCCAAAGAGCTACTCGCAAAATTGGACCACCAAATTTCGGACATCAAGAGTAAGGCAAATTCCCTTAACCTCGAGATCGAAAGCACCACCAACGATGTTGTAGATTGCAAGATCAGCCTCGCCCTACTAAAATATCAGAGGGAGAGCCTAGCCAAATCCATGAAGAGCTCAGAAAAGGAGCTTCAACAAGCCCTCATTGACCTAGACGACTATGTGAAGAGGGCTGAAAAGGTAGGGTCGAGGATTGTACCCATGAAAAACACCATGGACATTCTGGACGAACTCAGGACAACAGACGGTCACCTCGCTGCGCTGGCAGACGTTTCCGAGGACATAGAACGCATGTACGAAAAATACTCCCAACTTTATCTGGAACTCAAAGAGAAAGCCCAGTTAGTCGCAGAAAACCGCGCGAAAGCACTGGAGGAAGTTAAAGCGAGAATGGAAGCTTGGCGAAAAGTCATTCACAATCTTCTAGGCAAAGTTAACGTCAAATACCGGAAAATCCTTTCCGAAGCCTACGCAGCTGGAGAGGTCAGAGTGGTAAATGAGGAGGACATTGAAGAGGCTGGTCTCGAAATCTTTGTGGGCTTCAAGGGCGGAAAGCCGGTTCCTCTTAATGCTTACACCCAAAGTGGGGGAGAAAGAAGCACAGCCACCATAACTTTTCTCCTTGCGTTACAGCAGCATGTTCATTCTCCTTTCAGAGCCGTTGACGAATATGATGTTCACATGGACCCAAAAAACAGGGAAATTATCGCGAACCTCCTTGTTTCTTCAGTTGCAGGTTTGGACACGCAATACTTGGCTATCACGCCCAGTCAGCTTACGTTCACAGGAAAGGAGGTTAATCTGATAACGGTTCAAAACGTGGAAGGAGCCTCACTCATCAAAGAGGTAACGTGATTGTCCCAGAAAGAGAAGAAGCTGAGCAGCGAACGCCTTCAACGCGTCATCGAATTATGCAAATCCGTTGAAGCGAAAGGTGTAGACCCGTTTGCCTTGGACGTGGACGACATCATAGCGACGCTCAAACAATATTTTCCCGAGTGGGAATCGCCGGAAGAACTAGCATTGGACGCTGAAGCCATTCAATGCCTCGCCTCAGTAATTAAAGATCAGGGAGACTGGGTGAAACACCGGTCAACCTCCCTCTACACCGACCCCTTTCTCCTTGAAGAGAAGATTCAAAGATTAGACAAAGAAGAGCTCGCCGAACTTTTTATGGAAGTTTGGAATCCCATCGTCGAGTTGGAGCAGATTTCCATTCCCAGCCTTGCTGAGGCAATGAAGTATTGGCGAGACCTCCTTCCCATAAGCGAGAGATGGCAACAAAACGGTCCATTAGAGGTGGAGGCTGGGGCTACTACACGGGAAGAACTTGTTAGACAGAGAATCTTAGCCGAGAAAACCTTCTTGGAGGAACTGGAGACGTTCTGGAGGGAACTGAAGCAGAAGGTGGGTGAAGAAGAGAAGATTCTCTACTGGGACTTTGTTGGCGCCGACACCTATTCCGAAACTATAGACAGAGCTTACATGACCAGTTTCCTAATAACCTACGGCTACGCAACATTGGAGTTGCATCCCTTAGAAGAGGAGGTTTTCATCAAACCCTTCACTAAACCTCACGCCAAGCTGGCTGAGAAGCAGTCGGTTTCTGTTCCAATCTCCGTGAGCTCTGAAGAGTGGATGAAGTGGAAAGAGGGGAGACAAGGATGAAGAGAAAAGCTTACTATGCACGGCAAATCAAGAGGGCAGCGCAACTGCTATTCTATAAGCGCCACCGAAAACCCGGTGTGAAGGGGTGGGAACTGAAGAATAAGTTGGGGTCTGATTACCCTAAAATCCTCAAAGTGTTGGATAGCCATCTGGAGAAGCTGGACCTGCAGGTTAAGACTGTTTTTGAGGGAGAAAAGCCCGCTGGAGAACCGACCCTAGAAAAACTGAACAGTGCTAGGTTCTTCGTTACTCTCCGGGGCGGTTTGCCTTCGAAGGATGCTAAGATGATGGGCTGGCGCATAGATGACATTGCTGGTTTGGCGACGGCTATCTCCTATATTATCTCCAAGAAGGGGAAGGCTCCCCGCGACGAAGTGGAGGACTTGCTTCGCACAAAGCTTCCGGGCTGGAGGGTTGACATGAACTTGAGTCGTTACATTCGTTCTGGATATTTGGCTGAGGACGAGAATGACATGCTTTACTTGGATTGGAGAACCCGGGCAGAGGTTGACCAAAAGGCGCTTGTTGACCTATTTGTCAAAATAGTCTCTGAGCGGTAGCTTTTCTGTTAGGTTCTCTACGAAGGCGAATGTGAAAAGCGAATTAGAGAGAGCCAAAGTCAAATACCAAAAATCGTTAAAGTGCAGACGAATAAAGGATTGCAGGATTTAACTGGGGGATAGAAGGCTGCGTATGTTTAATGAGAGTAGCCTAAAGGAACTACTGAATGAAATCCTTCCTCTGTTATTCGTCCTGATTGGAGTAGTGCTGGTTTCCGTCACGATAGGTCCATTTCAGAATCCAGATACGCAGCTGGAATACAAAGCTGCATCAGGGATAATCCGATGGGGCATGCCATACACGACGACTTTTGGCAACATGATTAATCAGCCGCCCTTGGGCTTCTACCTTGATGCGCCCTTTTTCGCAGGCATCGGCTTATCCTACAACACAGGCGTAGCCATAGTAACGGCGTTTGGGCTTGGATGCACTGTCTTGGTGTACGCAATCGGAAAAGTTTTGTATGATAAGTCAACGGGTCTGTTCGCGGGTGCGCTCTTCGCTTTGACCCCGTGGCAGCTTGCCCTCTCTAGAAGCTTCTTAATCGATGTTCAGTGTCTGTTCTTTAGCCTGCTTTTTCTGTTGGTGGGGATTCATGCGATTCGCAAAGATTCATTTAGATTGTTTATGGTTTCGGGTGCTCTTTTCGCCATGGCTTTTCTGATAAAACCTTTTGCCGTCTTCACCCTGATTCCTCTAGCTGTATTCTACTTGTATTATCGGCAAAAGAATTTGAGGCTTAAATCCGCTGTGATGGCATATTTTTTCTCCGCATTGTTTCTTAGTTACTTTTGGTATGAGGTGATTTCGGGGAGAGGATGGGCTTCTATTTTTCGCCATGATGATTTCACGCATTTTAATCCTGTCGGGGTTGTTCCTTCATATTTCTTTGTGGGCAATTTTCTTTTGGATGGTTTGGGAGCGTTGTTCTTGATTGCGGCAGTCTTGTCTTTGCTTGTTTGTTTTTCGGGTAGAAACTCTTTTGCAAAAATTCTTCCTTTTGATTTAATGTGTTTGACAGCCATTGTTGCGGTTGGAGGCTTTAACACCTTTCTGGGGGCTGGTTTAAACCTCAGTTCGCCGTACATCAATCCTATTAAATATGATTACCCGATTTTGCCTTTCTTCAGTTTGTTGGCTGCATCATTGGTTGGCAAGTGCCTTTCGCTGTTTAACTCAGTTAAATCGAAGGAAAAGCTGAACACTGTACTCTTTTCTGTTGCTTTGGTCGGGCTGGTTTTGTTGGTGGCGTCAATGTTTCTTAATATGAATTATGTGCATCAATTTTCCACGAGGGATTATTTGTTGTTCAGAGTGGAGAGGAGCGTGGATGTGGGCTATTCTTTTAATAATCTGGCGCCAATTGGTGAAGATAGCTCTCTGATGTGGGTTCAGAATTTTGGGTTCGCGTTTGTGCTGGTTGGGCTTGTGTGGGCAAGCATGCATAAATTGATGGCTGTTGTGCGAAGTCGCGTGTAAGCGTGGCAACCGTCCAGGGCGAATTGTTTTCCAAACATATATAAGTATGACATACGTCATGATTGTTAGGATTCACCAGATGTTCAACAAGAAACTTTTCAGCGGATTCTTGCTGATAGCCGTAGTTATAGCGTTATTCTATGTTGTCGTTTTGATTTCGTTGGACAATAGTTCCAGCGTGATTGACCTTGAAGGTGTAGAGATTAGGGAATATGAGGGAAAGGACCTTTCATCGATTAATGATTTCAGAGAAAACTCGATTAAAGGACCACAATACATCGATAACGAAACTTACAGGCTAGCCATCACAGGTCTTGTGAATAACGAATTAGAATACACCTACGATGAGGTCATCAACAATAACCAGCATTACCAGAAGGTTGTCACACTAAATTGCATAGAGGGCTGGAAAGTAACAATACTGTGGGAGGGCGTCCTATTTGAGGACCTAGTTGAAGCGGCAGGAGTTGACCCAGCGGCAACAGTAGTGATATTCTATGCCTATGATGGATACTCCACCTCATTACCGCTCGATTACATAATTGACAACAAAATAATGATTGCCTACAAAATGAATGGGCTAACTCTTCCGCCTGAAAGAGGCTTCCCCTTCCAGCTTGTAGCCGAAAGCAAATATGGATACAAGTGGATAAAATGGATAACAGCAATTCAACTATCAGACAACGAAAACTACAGAGGATACTGGGAAAGCCGAGGCTACTCTAACAACGCAGATTTACCGTGAGCAAAATAACTTTCAGTCTCTTCAATCAAGTTACCAACGTTTTCCTGTGCACACACCATCAATTTTATCTGCCGATTAAAACCAAGTTCTGATCCATCAAACTCAAAGAAAACTTCATTTTCACAATACACTAATAGAATAAGCGCTGTTTGTTGTTAATTATGTGAAAAAAGAATTTCATTGCTGCTAATTTGTGCTACTATTATTTGCTTCAACTCATGACTTGCTTTTGGCGGCTTATTCTGTTGGAGATTTTCTTGAGTTTGTATTCGTGTGCTTGATTCCATATGCTGTCAAAGAAGATTTGAAAGATTTCCAAACAACCCAAATTGGTGGTACCTAAGGTAGGTCTCTCACCTATTCCTCTATTTGGTATGAGGGAAATAGCTGCATTCCGTTTATCTGTAATACATATTTCTACTTTTGGTGTATAGTGAATATGCTTGATTTGGAAGTTTGGTTCTGCCATTAAAGTTTGAAGGGTTTTAAGGATCGGCTTAGGGTTTGTATATTCAGTAATAATTCGGTATTTTACTCCGCGCTTCATTGCTTTTATGTGAGGTTCAGCATAATTAATCACACCGGTATGGAATGTTATCTTGTTAAGCAAAAGGTCTATACTCTCTTCAGCGGTATCACAAGTGTGGGTAACTTTTTTCAGTTCTGCTTCTTTTCCATAGCTGGTAACCCTGAATTCTGTTTCTTTTTGAGAGGACATTTTGTTTGCAGGAATTATTCGAAGTATTTCTTTTGCCTCTTCACAGATTTTATAGTATTGCTTTTTCTTGTGTTCTAAGATGTTTGTAATTGCTTCTTGTACTGGTATGGCTTCGTAAAGTGTTGGTTTGCCCAATATTTTTGCAACCAAGCCTTTTTTTTGGAGTTGGGCAAGTGTTTGATAGACGTTTGACCGATCTGCGTTTGCTGTTTTTGAAATTGCTGTTGCTTTTTGTTTTCCTGTCCTAGTCAGAAGTAGATAGATTTTAGCCTGTCGAAAAGTCAACCCCATATCATGTAGAATTTTGATTTCTTTTTCTTGGATATCCATTTTTTTCTTTTCTTCTTGATTGTTTTGAAAGGTATATTGGTGCTTATTGCGTTTAATTTTTTTCTATTTCTTTCCCGTTTGCTGTTGTGTAGGTGTAACACCAATTGTTTTTAAAATGATGTTGTGTAGGTGTAACACCAATCGTTTTTAAAAAGAGGTTTGCTCAAACCGTTTTAACTTAACATGAGGAAAAAGAAAATGTCAAAAAATTTCGTTACAACCAAAACCAAAATTTCTACTATTACTTTAATTCTAGCATTAACTATCTCTGCCATGTTATTTGCTTTGACAACCGCTAATGCGCACACACCTCCATGGAATATTAAAACATACGCCTTTCTCAATGTTGCACCTAACCCCGCAGGTGTCGGTCAAACGGTGTTTGTTAACTTTTTTATTGATAAGGTAGTGCCAACAGCTAACGTACAGTATGGTGACAGATGGCAAAATTTTACCGTGACAGTTACAACGCCTAATGATGAAACGCAAACGCTTGGCCCGTTCACATCCGATGATGTGGGAGGAGCATATACTACGTACGTGCCCGACCAAGTCGGCATCTACACTTTCGTGTTTAACTTCCCAGGGCAAACAATAGAAGGCGCCAATCCCCACCCAATCATCGGCACCCTCGATCCTGCTGCAGTTGGCGATTATTACCTACCCAGCACCAGCGATGTAGTGACGCTCACCGTGCAGCAAGAGCAAGTAGGATATTATCCGGACACTCCTCTTCCAACCGAGTACTGGGATCGCCCAATATATGCGATGAACACGGAATGGTACAACATCAGCGGAAGTTGGCTTGGCCAAAACGTTGACGTTATAGGAGGGTACGCAGGAGGAGGCAGTTACGATCGTAGCCAGATGCTCGAGAGCAACTTCAATCCATACACTACGGGCCCAAACAGTGCCCACGTAGTATGGACAAAGCCGTATGCGTTCGGCGGCCTAATCGGAGGAGAATTTGGTAACGCCCAAGAGAGCAGCATGTACTACTCAACCGCGCAATACGAAACCAAATTTGCACCAATAATCATGAACGGTGTACTTTACTACAATTTAATACCAGGGAGTTCGAGAAGCCGACAGGGTTGGGTTGCCGTAGATCTCCACACCGGAGAAACGATATGGACTAAAGATACTACTGTACCACTAAAAACTGGTCAACTGATGGATTTCGTTTCACCCAACCAATATGGAGCCATCCCATACCTATGGAGCGTTGAGCCAACAGTAGCCCCGAACAAAGGGGCCACGTATGGGATGTATGACGCAATGACCGGAAACTGGATATTGAACATTGTCAACGGAAGCAGCAGTGGTCAATATTCTGCGGGTTTCTTCATGCGGGACCAAATGGGAAGTCTCATAGGCTATTACATGAACACGACCGATGATACGTTGAACATGTGGAACTCAACCAAAGCTATCGCGTCGACGTTTTCTAATACTTGGGAATGGAGACCTCCTCAAGGAGCGTCGATTCCTTGGGAGAAGGGATTAGAATGGTCAGAACCGATGGTCACCACTATTACTGCACCCAATGGAACCCAGATAAACTTCGAAGAAGCTGTTATCGCTGCGGCTGGATTCCCTCTTCTTGGCATTTATACACACATAAGCAGAGTTACTGACGATGTTATTGTTATAGATACTATCGATTGGGCGACATTTAAAAATCCTGGTTGGGCAATTATGGAAGGTTACAGCACAAAGACAGGAGAACTGCTGTGGGGTCCGTTAAACCACACGTTACCCGCACAGTCTAGGATATGGGAGGCAGGTGTAGGGGACGGAGTTATGACTCTATACTCAAATGCGTTGAGGTCATGGAGTGGCTACAACATCACTACAGGGGAATTGATATGGGGACCAGTTGAAACCCCCAGCAATGCTTGGAGTTATTATCAAGGTCACGCGATGATCGCTTACGGCAACCTTTACACAGCGGACTATGGCGGATTTGTGAACAGTCTTGATGCTAAAACAGGGGATCTCAAGTGGACATGGAACACTGGAAGCAGTGGGTACGAAACTCCCTATGGAGTTTGGCCTCTTTTGAATTTCGTGGCTATTGCCGACGGAAAGCTTTACGTCTTGGGAGGCCACGTATACAGTCCACCCCTATTTCATGGGGCTAGGCTATATTGCATAAACGCTACTTCAGGAGAGCTAATATGGAGTGCATTAGATTTTGGCATTGCGAACCATGCTGCTGCCGGTATCGCAGACGGCTACTTGTTAGTGTCAAATGCCTATGACAACCAGATATACGCCTACAGCAAGGGACCAAGTGCCACAACCGTTTCAGTGCCACAGACTGCAATAACCAAAGGCTCCAGCGTAATGATAACTGGCTCGGTCATTGATACTTCTGCTGGCACAATGCAAGATGAGCAGTCAAAACGTTTCCCACATGGAGTTCCCGCCATGTCTGATGAAGATATGGGTCCATGGATGGAGTACGTGTATATGCAGCAGCCAATTCCAGCAGACGCAAAAGGTGTTACGGTGAAGTTAACTGCTATTGACCCTAACGGTAATACACAGGGCATAGGCGAAGTTACGACTGACATGAATGGTAACTTTGGGAAGAGCTGGAAACCACCAGTTGAAGGCGATTACTTTATTATGGCTTCCTTTGAGGGATCTGAATCATATTGGCCATCATACGACACAAGCTACATGGTCGTTGATCCAGCACCAACACCAGGACAGCCGATGGAAACTGAAGAACCATCAACCGCACCGCCAACAACTGAGGAACCTACAACCGCAGCACCACCAACAACCGAAGAACCAACAGGAGTGCCGGGTGAAGCACCCCTCATCACCACAGAAGTACTCATCATTGCAGCAGTCGGCGTAGCAGCCGTCATAGGCGTCGGCGCCTACTGGGTACTCAGAAAACGAAAATAAACCCAAAATTTTTCCCTCCCTCTTTTTTTGGGGAGTAAATGCATTGGAAGAATGGGGCTGAATAGGCTCTGGCACGGGAAAAATGAAACCTAACCAAAGCGATAGCAGTAGTAGCCTTTGAGGTTTTCATTTCTTTCTCTTCTCGATTGCCCGTGTGCGGAGCCTCAGCAAACCCCTTCTTTCTCGTTAGTCAATACCTAACACTGGCAAATATACGGCTCTTTCAATAAGCCTTGTCATATTTCTGTGCACACACCATCAAGTTGGAAAAAGCATTTATTGAAACTAGTGAAGATAATAGGCTGAAATTCCTGAGGTAGGGCTAACATCGAAATGAGGAAACAAGATTCAGGGCTGTTCTCTTCACTTATATCTTCGTTTCACTTCTCCATATGTTCTGAGAGACAGACAAAACCTGCCCAAAAAACGGTGAAATCAACTTGAAATCAAGGGGCACGAAAAGCCGCAAGGCATTTTTCTTCCTTTTGACAGCACTTCTCTTCACCGTTCTCTTTTCCTCTGTCGCCTCTGAAGTTCTAGCTCAGGCAACACCTGAAAATGACCCAGAGTTTTTCATGGGAATCCTGATCCTTGAAAGCGACCACCAAAAAATCTTGGACAGCATAAATAAGGTTAAGGAACTTCAGCTTGGCAACATGGTTGTCCTCCACCCTCTGGATGAGGCGTGGAATCTGACGCTGATAGAGGACTCCATCAGAGAAGCAAACGAACTGGGACTCTACACCATCTTTGAAACCTACAACACTTCCGACCATCAAGTAAGAATAACTCCTGAACAGTTTGCAACATGGAAAGCAAAATATCCCTTTCTCTTAGGCATCTTGGTTCAAGAAATCACCGGAAAACAAGTTGACATGAATCTCTGGGCAGACAACTCCACCGGAACCATCAACAACCGACTTGAAGCAGAACAAGCAATAATCGAAAATGTAACCTCTTCGATGATGTTGCCAGAATTCAAGGATAACGACGCCAAGATATTCCTTGCGGAAAACGTCGTCAGCTACGTTTCAGCGAATACCTCTTATTGTGACGTTCTCATCAGCAAGGTCTTCAACGCCCCAAATGCCGAGTTGATGATAAGTCTAGCCCGAGGAATGGCAAAAAGCTATAACATACCAGCATGGGGGCTATGGGTAGACACATGGAGAGAATGGGTAAAACCTCCAGCTTTCACCCCCAACGACGTCGAAAAAGCTCTCTACGAAGGATGGTTCTATGGAGCAAAATACTTCTTCTTCGAACAAGGCAACTTCTTCGGCACCCTCAATCGAGACTGGCCCACCAAATACATCATTCTGGGCTCGGATGGAAAACTAACTGAGTATGGAAGAGTGCTTCAAAGATTCTATGCATTCCTGCGAAATGGGGAGAAAGTAGGCTATGACCAGCCAGATTACCGTTCCTCCATTGCGGTCATGATTGGGCAGAGCGGATGGAGTAGTCGAGGTCCAGATTGGGGGTTGTGGTTGCAGTCCGACAGGTATGGAGATTTCGACTGCAGGCTCTTGAATCTATTCTTCCCCGGAATCGGCGATAATTGGCAGATTGGCAGTGCCCTGATAGCGAAAGAATTTGCAGGGTTGCCCTTTGGAATGGTGGATGTAATCTCCATCTACGCTCCGCCCTCGGTAATGAAACAGTATAAGGTCATAATTGCCTTAGGCTGGAGCCAGATGAGCGACGCCATTGCCAGCAACATTGAAGATTACGTTCAAAGTGGCGGAGTTTTCTTCTCGTTTCTAACGTTCACTCACACAAGCGAAACTGTGGATGACCTTGAAGACCCTGATGCTTGGACTAAAAGTTTGGTATCGCTCTTTGGTGTTCATGTTCCCACTTATCTTACCAGCAATTCAGATGTTAAAGCCGATTCGTTTTTGCACAATATCCAGTTCACGCAAGATACCTTCTGGTATCCCTGGGAGGGAAAGACCTACAGCTACTTTGACCCGGCTGAAACTGGTTCTTGGTTCTGGAAATTCAAATACAATATACTCTCTAGTGAAAACACCAGCGTAATCGCTTGGGTTGACGGAGACCAAAGCTGGCCTAACGCGTTTATCATCGAAAACAAGCTGGGTGAGGGCTACACCTACGTTGTCAACACTCGTAATCCCAATTCTCTGCCGAATGGCGTTTTAACCGATGTTGTAACCGACTTCATTTACTATCTCTGTGCGTATTACAAGCGACCACTGTCGTACATACCATACCCAGAAAATGAATATTGGCTGAGTCAGGGGCAGGCTGACAGGGTTGTCTACCTTATGCACGACAACTCCACAACCCCGCAAACCTTCACATACAATATCCGACCGTTGGATGCAGGCTTAGACCTTGATAAAGAATACATCGTCTTTGATTATTTCAGCAACGAATTCTACGGCATCGAGAAAGGTTCCCTGATTCCCCTCAAAGTAACTCTGCAACCCAGAGAAGCTAAACTCTTCCCGCTACTAGAAAATACGGGCGAACCTCGGGTGATATACTCGGACACCCTCTTAACAGCAACTCCAACCTTCACCGACCAGCGCTTGAAAGTGGCTCTCACGGCTCTTGAAGAAGCAACAAACATGACTAAAATTTACTGCGCAAATTTTGAAAGCCCAAGATACATCCTTGGGACACCTTATAACCTAACACAGAACTATAACGCGGAAAGCAAGATTTTATCCATTGTTTCTAACTCAGACGTCACCGTTAGCTGGGAGAACACAACCGGAATCTCCGTCACCTCATCAAACGTTCCATTAGCGGAAGTCTCATGGAACCCAACCCTGAAGCTTCTAAGAATCTACACAAACGGAACTAACGAACAAGGAGGCTCCATGCAGATTGAGACTGGGGAATCAAAACCTTACTACCTCAAGGTCAATGGAAAGGAGACATCAACATGGAGTTTCGATGCCTCAACAGACGTTCTCTCTCTCGATTTTTCGGTTCCAAGCGAGGCTGTTGAGCTTGTGGTAGGTTTCGCGCCAATCGAGATAGATCAAGCGTTTGTCAGTGATGCGAGGGCTGACGTCGGAGGCAGTCAAACCGTTGGCTTTCACTTGGTATGGATGAGTGATGGTTCTGATGTGGTGGGAGCAAGCGTTGATGTTAATGGTAGCAGATATTCTACGAACGAAACAGGCTGGATAAGCTTCGATACCAGCTATGGTAATGTTGGCATGGTTGTCTGGAACGTCACGGGAGTCGAATACAATGGTGTGACCGATTACGTGAAACCCGTTAGCGACCCTCACATCATCTGGGACAGAATTAACATCATATATACCGTCTCCTTCGATGAAATTGTTCAGGCGGGTTCGCCACAGCTTGTTTGGCTAAAAGCTGAGTACGCGTATGACTCTGTACCCTTTGACAATTCAAAAGGAACGCTTTTCCTCAATGGCGAACCGATGACATGGTCTGAACAAAACTCAAGGTGGGAGCGTGCTGTCACATCAAGCATCCCTGGTACACAAACATATGAGGCAACATCGGTTGACGACGGAACTTTCAATCTCACAGCGATTCGTAGCCAAGCTGAGGAAATAAACATAATTTGGGATAAAATTGAGATATCTAAAATGGAGTTTGAGACTGGGACCTTGGGGGTGACGAGCGTAAAGGTCTATGCATCCTATAATTACACCAAGAATCCAGTTGTCAACGCCGATGTTACAGTGAATGGCGAGGCATGCAGGGAAATAGAATCTGGAGTATACATGGTTGAGCTAACCGATTGGAGTCCAGCTCAGAGTTTCCTTGTCGAAGTGGAAACTCCAAACTTTGAGCAAGCCACAAAAACCGTACTGAACCTCCATGCCTCAAACACCGTGTTGTATGTGGTAATCGGATTAGCAATTGTGTTGCCCATAGCATTTTTTGTACTGAGGAAAAGGCGGAACCGCCAGAAACGGGAAGGCGTATCTTCAGGCGTGTCCTCGAACGCAAGGCTTTTATCCATATGGAATTTAGGGACTTGAATGGGTTAATGTTGAGGTGTTAAGGATGGATTGGAAAATTATCTTATTAACAGCATTGTCGGCTTTTGTAGGAAGCATTGGTCAGCTGGAATTTAAGCGAGGAGCAGACAACCTCCAGTGGGACATCAGGTTGCTGCTCACAAATTACCATCTAATCCTCGGGGTTGCGGTATATGCTGTTTCCACGGTACTTTACATTTATGCGCTAAACAAGGAGCAGCTGTCCATACTCTACCCGATAATCGCTACATCCTACATCTGGACAACCATATTCTCCAAAATATTCCTCAAGGAGACGGTGGGATTAACTAGCTGGGTAGGGGTCTTCTTCATTCTATTGGGAGTCACGCTCATTGCCGCACAAGCAGGTAGATAACCAGTGATTGTTGTAACGGTTCCAGCCTACAACGAATCAAAAAACCTGAAAAAATGCGTAGAAAAGCTGATACAAGAGACCCTTCCCCTAGAGGAGGACTTCTGTATTGTAATCGCTGAAGATGGAAGCACTGATGGCACGGATGCTATAGCTAAACGGCTAGAAGGTTCATATTCGAAGGTTATCTATTTTCATTCTGCCAAGAAGCTGGGGAGGGGGTTAGCTTTGAAGCGTGCTTGGAACAAGGTGGAGGGTGACATATACGTTTTTGTTGACGCCGACCTTGCTACAGACATGAAATATTATCCTCAACTGATTAATTCCATAAGAGAAGGGTATGACTTGGCTACGGGGTCAAGATACATAGAAGGCGCCAAAGTCAATCGCCCCTTTTTAAGGGCTTTTACGTCAAGAATTTATAACAGGCTCATCAGGATGATGTATAAAGACAAAATTTTCGACCATCAAATCGGATTCAAAGCATTCTCCAAGCGCCTTATCAAAGATGAACTGAACAAGTGCAGAAGCGACGGATGGTTCTGGGACACCGAAATAATCGTCCGCAGCATCCATGATAGCTACAAACTCGTCGAGTTTCCAGTAGAGTGGGAAGAGAAAAAAGGGAAAAATACCTCTCTAAAACGATTGCTCTCAGACGTTTTTATCCATGGAACGGGTCTAATTAAGCTAAAGAGTACCCTTTACGAAAAGAAAACCAGCTAACTGCTATTTTTAATAAAGTAAATTATTTTTTGCGTGCTCAAATGATTGCACAGAAAGTTTTTATGCTAATTGCAGCATCAAATGTCTAACGAGGATTTTAGATGACTGATTACACAGATATATTTGTAAGTGGCACGCGAGAAAGCGTGAAAGAAACTGTTACAGAAATTTTTCAACAAAACGGATTCAAAGTTGAATGGTCAGGGGAATACGAGGGAAAAGCGAAGCGAGGAAGTACGGCAATGAACGTCGCGTTCGGTGCCTTTGCACAAGCCCATGAAATCGATTTTAACATATCAACTGCATCCGATGAAACAGTGACAGTTAGAGTGATTAAAGCCAAAAGTGGTTGGACAGGAGGTCTCCTCGGGAGACGTAAAGTCAAAAAGCAATATGAAAAGATAGTTGAGATGCTGTCAAACCATTTCTCCTCGAAAGGAATATACAAAGGAAGAAATCCGAAGTAAAAAGAGTGGACGCGCAACTTATTCATGAAATCTTATGGGACAAACCGAGCTTTTCGCTTAGCGTTCTCTCCTTCAATGAGAATAAAAATCCCGAAGGGAAAGAGCTACTTCCTTGTTTAGAATCAAGCTGAAAATTGCAAATAACCTTTTTTTGTAAAGAATTTTAAGTAATGCCTTAGCAGAGTAGATGGAATAAACCGATATGGAATGGTCTGCAGATTGGCTCCTGTTTTATCTGGTATTACCCGACGTTTCAACCGATGGCGCCTAGCTTTTCTAGTTTTTCTTTTAGCCTATGCGGTTCTTATGTTGCTGTACTTGGATTATGCGCCCATCAGATGGGATGAGACACCGCACCTAGTCGGTGGATTGCTGCTGAGCCGTGGACAGCTTCATGAGTACACGCAAACGTATCTGTTTTATCCACCCTTGTTCGACTTCACAACCTCTCTTTACTATCTGGTCATAGGTGCAAGCGTATTCTCAGCCAGACTTGTCGCCTTAACCTTCGGCATCCTTTCTGTATGGATTGTTTTTGAATATACCTATCGACTTTACGGACCAAGGAACGCTATGCTTTCAAGTATTTTGCTAGCGTCAATGCCCGGCTTCATTATCCTCTGCAGACTGGCGTTAATTGAAACTATGCTAGTTTTCTTTTTTTCCATCTCCCTATTCCTATACTTCTTTTGGATACGCACAAACAATAACAAAATGTTGCTTCTAAGCGGAGTAACCTTAGGTTTAGGGTTTATCGTCAAGTACCAAATCTTGGTCGCGGGCATAGTTATGTTAATCAGCGGGCTCTTCCTGTGGAGAAAGCATATTCAAAAAAAATTCGGTAAATTTTTGCTCATAGCTATAGTTGCGGGAGCTGTTGTTCTGCCATGGTTCCTTCTTGTGTATCAGTCAGGGAGTCTAGACACGTGGTTGTATGCTATTCAGGTGGGCAATGAGGAGAGAACTTTTTATAGCGAACGATTCTTTCTGCCAATTTTCTATCTCATAGAGATGACCTATCCGTATATGGATATCCATCCGATTTCGTTACCCCTCTACCTCCTCTCTCTGGGGGGTTTAGGTTTCTGGTTATGGCGAAGAAAACCAGAGGACAAATTTTCTTTAATCTGGTTCTTTGTCGTTTACGGGTTCTACACTCTTATTCCAAACAAAAATTGGCGTTATGTAACCCCAGTTTTTCCTATCTTGGCGGTTTCAGCTTCAGACTTCATTCTGTTCATATGGGATAAAGTGAAGGATGGCTTGAAAGCAGTTAGAAATAGTTTGCACAGAAATGCTGTCCTCAAAGTTGTTGGTGTTGCCGTTTTCGTGTTTTTGATAGGGGCTTCCTTCGTTAACAGTTGGGGGGACGCCTACTATTGGGTTGAAAAAGACCATGTTTACATTCCCCTTAAACAGGCATGCCGATATGTAAGTGCGAATTCAGCTGTGAATGAGCCTGTAATAGTTTTGTTCACGGGTAACTACTTCAGCACGGACATGGTGAAGTTCTACTTGAAGATATACGATTCAGGTGAAAGAGAGCTGTGGCCTTACCCTGAAAATCCTGCTGACGCCTATAAACCCGTCTTTAACGAGACTTTGCTTGTTGAGCAGTGCGAAGCTTCCAATGTAAAATATCTGTTGCTGTACGAGCACGGCAACATAACATATTTTGAGTCAGACTGGAAATCCTATGACGTTCTAAATATGATGCTTGATTCTGGAAGCTTCAGTAAAGAGACAGAGTTCGGAAGTTATCCCCGTCGGATATATATAATGCAATTTTTGTCAACTTCATGAGAGTATCTTAAGGAGCCGAAAAAACGATGTCAAGACGCGACCAGAAGCTTGCCGTAGCCATACCCGCCTCCCTAGTCTCTGATGTTCCCCATCTTCGAGAGAAGACCCTGAAAATCGGGTTGGTTGGTAGAGCAGCAGCCATCTTCCGCGTCAGGGAAATCATCGTGTACCCCGACGTTCTAGATGTTAACCAAAAACGGGACAGGAACCTTATCGTTACAATTCTTTCCTATATTGAAACCCCCCAGTACCTGCGTAAGAGGCTTTTCAAGATTAAGCCTGAACTGCGGTACGCTGGTATTCTCCCACCCCTGCGCACACCCCACCATCCCCTCGCAAAGAGAGCAAGAGAGCTGAAGGTTGGAGAATATCGAGAAGGCGCCATATCCTCAGTTATCGAATCTGGATCCTTTGTGGACATAGGTGTTGAACGTCCAGTTCTCCTCCCTGAGAGGGAGCTACCTGTAAACACGAGAGTCACAACCTGCATAACAAAGGCTGGTAAGCGTCCCAGAGTTGCCTTGGCGAACCGGGAGGAGATTGAAGCTTACTGGGGCTATAACGTAACGGCTTCAAAAGTTCCTTTCGGGCAGCTAGCTAAATCGCGGACTTACGATTTGGTTATTGCAACATCCAAGCTCGGTATCCCCTTAACAAGGGTTGCTGACGAGTTGGCGGAACGCTGGAAGAAATCCCGTAGCATTCTGGTGGCTTTTGGCGCGCCAACTCGGGGGCTTCATGAGATTGTGGCGCAGGAAAATCTTAGGTTGGATGAGGTTGCGGATTATACTGTTAACACCATTCCGGATCAGGGCAGTGAGACTGTTAGAACCGAGGAGGCACTGTATGCTTCTCTAGCCCTCCTAAACACTATTGCCCAGTGAAAATGGGTCTTTGATTAAAGAAAGGGGAGTTTAGAAGCTATGATTGAGCTTGACTTGCGAACTCCTTCCTTGAAGTAACCACAAAAATTCCGCTTAATATTGCAAATATGATTATTGATATTTCAACAATGCCATATTGATACTGTGGAACAACTATGTAAGGGGCAAATACCCCAATTAGTGGGACAATAGCTCCTATTATTGAAACTATAATGATCCTTCGTTTTAACATAAGTATCGCCCCAGCTATGGCAATTGCACCAGCGACAATGGTGAGAATTCCAACAATCAAATAGTTAAAATATTCTGGAGGGAGCGGGGACCCGATGGAATTGTAATATGAAGTTGCTGATGTGTATTGGTTAATTGCACCATATCCTAGACCAGCGGAAAAGGCGGCTGCAATTATCGTCAAAATGGCTGCCGCAAGCACCAAGTCTGAGCCTTTTGATTGTGATTGCGGCTTGAGGGGTTCGCCACATTTGGGACAGAATGTGGCATCTTCATCAATTATCTCTGCATTACAGTTTGGGCATTTCATTGGCATTCAACCTTTTCAGCATGGTATATCCCCTTCAGTTAATAACGTTTCCGTTAAGTCTTATTGAATCAATCATTAATCTCACCCTGCGATATCTTCGATTCCTGAGCTATCAAAAACATCATACTTTGCTGAGGCAGTGGGAAGCGTAGGTAGGGAAAAATGGATAACCCCCAAGTCGTCACCGAGCATGGGCGCTTCCCAAAGCCTTTTCATCATTGTCCAGACCGTATACCCCTATAAAATCGTTTTTCAGATTTATACCCAAATTCATTTCTTGGTCTGATTGTGCAGAACCTTCACTCTCCAAAAAAATCTGAACAGAGAAATAAACGGAGATTATTTTCCTCATCAGGCATGTTAAAAAAAATAATAAAAAAGAGGGAGATTATGTGGCTGTCGGCTCCAAGCATTGTTGAGCTTTCTATCAATGGGGTTTCTGCGTTGGTGGTTTAGGGCTTTTCAATTACTGTTCTCGTTAATATCACAATTTCCGTGACTTTTGCCTCTTCCAAGTTCACCCATACACTCGCTCTTCCAGTATCCTCCTTTGCTAGTATCACGATGGCGTCAGTTGCTTTTGTCACAACATTGCCCGCTCCATCAACCACTGTCTGGATGATTGGTCTCACCGCTGTGACATTGTAGCCGTCATCAAGTAGCGCCTGCACATCTTCGTCGCTTTCCGCTATGGTAGTTACATTCTCTTTGAACTCTTCGCTAACCTCGACAAATCCAAAGCCACCCCGTCCATGTGGTCCTCCTCTTCGGGGTCCTCCCCGTGGTTCTCCAAATTGTCCGGGCATCATCCAAGGCATAAACCCTGCAGAACCATCAGTGCTTTCGTTGGTATCAGTTACCACCAGTAAGTCAACTGCGTTCCCATCTTCAGTGCCAACCACCAAGCTCGTTTGATCACTTGTGTTTGTCTCGCCTGTATCAGCTCCTGCGGTTGTTAATGCTATCCCGCCTAAGACAGTTGCCACAACCATAATTGTTAATAGGATTAACCCTTTGCTTCTATCTATATTCGTCACCTCCTTCTATCCGAGTAGGGGGCGCTTAAATCGCCTTGAAACACGCTTAAGACCGTAAATTATTAAATGGTTTTTCAGAATTATACCCAAATCCAACCCAAATCTAACCCAAGAAATCATCAGCTAAAAGCTACGGTAACGACTTGACGCCTGTAAGACGGGGGATATTTAATATAAGCGTCAAAACAACCTCATAGCTTAATGTCCTCGGAGCGATATGGATGTCTGTTCGCGTTCGCCAGATGAAGTATTTGCTTGGTTGGCTTATTGCGGGAACTAGAGGCGGTGTAACTCGCTCCAAGATAATCGAAACCTTAAAAGAAAACCCGCAGAACGCAAATCAGCTGGCGCACAGTCTTGAAATGGATTACAGAACGATAAGGCATCATCTCAAAATCCTTGGCAAGAACAGAATAGTCACATCCGCTGGGAACGGGTATGGCACAACCTATTTCTTGTCTCCAGAAATGGAGGAAAATTACGGTTTATTCGAGGAGATTATGAATAAAATTTGGAAAAAACAAAAAAGGGAGGAAACTAAGTGAAACTTACTATGAATACAAACGTGAAAATCGCTGTAATGCTCACCATCTTGGTAGCAACAGCCCTAGCCTCATATTTCTGGGCTACCACAAACACTCCAGTTCCAGCACAACCCTTCAACCCCTTTGAACCCAGACGATTCCCCTTTGGTCAATTTAGCCAGGATAGAGAGGTGTTCACCAGTTTTGTTTCGGACATAGAGGTGTACTACACACTTCAAACAGTGCTTTCCACAATCAACGCTACACTTCTGGTTTTTCTGCTGATCACATACCTCGACATATACAAAACGCTAAAGTCAGAATTCACAATCGGACTGATAATCTTCTCAATGATTTTGCTTCTCTACGCCCTTGTCTCAAATCCCCTAATGCAAAGCATCTTCGGTTTCCGAGGAATTGGTCTTGGACCCTTCGCCATGTTGCCCGACCTCTTCACCTGCTTAGCCCTAGCCGTGCTACTGTATCTAACAATGAAGTAACCCAGAAAACTTGCAAGCCACCGCTTCTATTAGGAGCCTAATCACAGCAGTATGTTGAAAACAAGCTTTTTTTCCGAAATCAGCACCTTAACGTCTATCGTTTTTCGGTAGCCTTCCTCACTTCCTCAGCGCCCTCATAAACGGATTTTTCCATCTTCTGCCTAAACCGATATAGACTACCATAAAGAGCAGGATTGGAGAAGGCGAGGATTCTCACGGCGACGAGAGCAGCATTTTCAGGCTTAGAGACGTAGGCAACAGGTATCCCCCGGGGCATCGCCGTAGAAGAGAAAATTTTGGCACTTCTATATTTTTTCGAGTCGGGAGGGCAGGCTATAACTGGATATTTTGTGTAACCAGCAACGACTCCTGAAAGGGCGTCTGAGAGACCGGCAACAGTGATGAAGACAAGGTTGTTGCCGCTGTCCTCATATTCTTGCAGGTCCTTCAGCAGTTTTTGTGGGGTTCTGTGGGCTGAAGCAACATCATAAATGCAGTTGACTGGAATTTTTTCTTCTTTCAGGAAATCTTTGATGCGGGCGGCGAAGTTGAGGTCTCTTGGAGACCCCATCAGAACAATGATTTTCTCTTTTGGCATGACTATACAATAGTTAGATAAGGGGATTTAAGGTTTGGTCAGGGGTTGTTGATTCCCCACTGTTCTCTGATTTTCTCACTCTTTCTGGTTGCCGCCTCAACAGCCCTCATCAGCGCCTGCCTAATCTGACCGCCTTCCAGCTCATATATAGCCTCGATAGTAGTTCCACCGGGCGTCGTCACCATGTCCCGTATCTGGGCAGGATGCCGACCAGTTTCCAACACAAGTTTCGCCGTTCCAAGAACCGACTGAGCTGAACTGTACAATGCTAAGTCTCTGGGCAAACCCACCTTTAATCCGGCATACATGAGGGCTTCGATTATCACTGAAATGTATCCGGGACCGCTTCCGCTTAGAGCGGTTATGGCGTCCATGTATCTTTCTTTAACTTCCATGTGGATTCCCATTCCGCTGAGAAGTTCTTTGACTTTCTCTTTCTCTTCTTGGGTTACATCATCGTCGCAGCAGTAGGCAATGAAGGCTTCCTGCACCAGAATAGCGACGTTGGGCATGGTTCTGACAAACTTGGCTTTAGGCACTATACGCTTGTAGAACTTAAGGGGAACAGTTGCTCCTGTAGAAATCACCATTTTCCCCTCCAGTTCATTTTTTATCTCTTTCAGAACATTCTCTACAGCGTTTGGCTTCACACAAAGAAAAATTATCTGAGAAGCTTTGACAGCCTTCTTGTTGTCGCTGGTTATAGTAACCCCCAGCTTTTCTAGATCCCTGATTTTTTCTAGATCTATCTCACTGGCTATGATTTTTCCATCATACTTTCTCTTCAGCAGACTATCAACTATGGCTCTGCCTATCACCCCTGTGCCTATTACTGTAATACTATCCTTCATCTTCTGTTCCTTCCTTACCTGTGATTAAGACCTTTGCAAAGTATCTCACTAATAACTCTTCTTGAATACAATTGGGTTCCAGAAATGCTAGTTATACTCCATTCTCGTCATGTTACCAATTTCGAAATAAGGCTTTATTTAAATGAAAAGCGCCTGTTCTCCTTCGAGGCATAATCATAAGCTTAGTTGAAAGCTTGTGCAGACCCCGCTAGACAAAATCAAAAGACAGGAGAATAGGATTTGAGCTACTTCGGGGAAGACGAAGAGGTTATCCGCGGAAAGAAATGGAACTGGAAGAACTTCAAATCCACTAAGGATTATCCAGTTTCCGACAATCTTCTCGAATGGGTCATCGGACAAGAACGAGCACTAAACGAATGTTACCTCTGTCTGGAAGAATGGGTCCACAAACTCAAAAACCTCAAGGAAGAGAAATGGTATGAAGCGTGGAAGGACCCAGACAAGGAGAAACCTCAAATCACTAAGACCGCTCCGCCGGGACCATACCTCCTTCTGCTGGGGGATCCTGGCACAGGCAAGTCCTTGATTGGACGAGCCCTTTCAGTCCAATTGACAGACCTTTACAAGAAAAATGATATTCAGCTCCAAGACGTAGTAGCTTGGCAAAATGACATAATTCCCAGTGAACCAAAAATTTCTTGTCACCCCGCTGGAGAAGGAAAAAAAATCATACTAAAACAAAAATTGAAAGAGGCAAAGAAGCTTTTTCTTCAGCGGCTCGGGGTTAAATTCATAATCTACCTGATGATAATTGTAGCCTCCATCTTCATGTTCGCAGGTTTCTACTATCTGTGGCAAGAGAAGGTCATCTGGGACACCAACGCATTGACTGCTTATGGAGAGCCAACACAAGCGGTTAACAACGGCGATTTCTCCAAGTTCATGATAGACAACTTCGTATCCATCGGAAGTATAACTTTTCTTCCAGCCGGAATGATGCTCATGTTTCTGATTCTAGTGACAGTTCTAGGCCGTTTCGGGGTTCTGGGAAGCGCCAAAGGAATCGGAGGAGCAAAGGCAACGAAAGTTCCGAAATTTATTGTAGATAACACTCGAAAGGTTGCTCCCTTCATCGACGCCACAGGACATGGTTCTGCTCAACTCTTCGGAAGCATCGCATGGGACCCGCTACAGACCGGTGGACTTGGCACTCCTGAACATCAGAGGGTAAGTGCTGGAGACGTCCACAGAGCCCATCTTGGCATCCTCTACATTGACGAAATAAAGAACATGCAGCCAGACGAGGCAATCACGCTATTAACTGTCTTAGAAGACGGTCAGCTGCCCATAACTATGCGGAGCCGTTGGAGCAGTGCAGGGGGGACCGCTGCCATGGCAGTGGCTACTGAACCTGTTCCCTGTATGTGCTTCTTGGTTGGCGCTGGAAACTTCGACAGCATCGGGCAAGTTCACCCCGCTCTGATGGATAGAATCTATGGTTACGGCAAAGTAGTCAGAATGAACAATGATATGCTGAACAGTGTTGATAATAGGCGTAAGTATGTCCAGTTTATTGCTCAAGAAGCTTCTCGGTTTTGGTTGACACCTTTCAGCAGAGAAGCATGTGAAGAAATTATTGATGAAGGACGCAGGAGAAGCAACAAAAAGGATGCGTTA
>CAYQMM010000010.1:0-60282 GCA_964418675.1 uncultured Candidatus Bathyarchaeia archaeon | reverse complement strand
GAGTCTGTGAGTACCGCGAAATCTGCGGCGGCTGCAGAACCCGAGCGGAAATCTACACTGGTGACCTCTTCGCCTCTGACCCAGCATGTGCCTATGTGCCTAAATTGTTGCGCAAAGAATGAGGCTACAGTATCCTGCTGAGCTATCTTTTTGTTGTGTAGACGATGATTCTGCCGTTGCTATAAATTCTATCTAGGGCAGGAGAAGCTAATATGTTCGATGGAACTTGTTGAGTGTCAACGACTACGAGTTTGATGTTGTATTCCTCTATGTATGTGGGGAAGTCTCTTTCTTGAACTGGCAAATTCATCTTCATATCTAAGTGTTGCTGCAGTTCTGCAGTTGTCCATCGTTCAACTTCCTCGAACTCAAAGGAGTATGTAAGAACAGACAGAGACACCTCGCTGATGTCTCCTTCAGCTAAATTACCCAGTTCATAGCGGAGTCTCAAGGCGTCAATGAAGCGATTATCTAAGGCACCTAGGACGAACCAGTCTGGGGGGTCACCGAAATCAAAAGCTGTCAAGATAGCATTTTTTGCATCAAGTATTGCTACAGGGTTGTCATCCAATATGTCTGAAGGACCCTCTACTACCACCCAGTCTTTCTGCGGATCTACATATGTAGCGTTGTCCCATGGGTTCTGCCATTCAAGAACTCCGGGAACAAGGGCTTCCTTATAATCGAGGGAAGGTTCCATGTAACTGGTAAATGAAAGCTTGGCTTGCGGTAGGTCTTGACGCGCCTCAATTTTCCATTTGATGCTGATTGCAGAGCTGTTACTTGAGACTGTCACTACTTTTTCGACCCTAAAGAGTTCGTGAGTATATTCGGAAACCAGCTGAGATTCATCAGCGGATGTTTGCTTCCAGTAGATGGACTCAGCAGTTTCGGAGAGGGGAATTGCCACCCATCCTCCATGAGGTTTAGTGTAGATTACATGAACTTGATTGTTGGGGATGTTTGCTGCTTTCGTCCAAAGGTTGTAATGTGAGTCGTATATTTCTTGACCAGAGCTTGAGCTTTCGGGAGCATACTCTCTTGTTAGAGTGCGGGTGTTGTCCATCTCATAAAAACTATACAATACAGCTTCAGCCACTGCGTTTCTTGAGTAAAGAGGGTCCGTCTCTTCCATGGTGTAGCGGTCAGAAAAAAGGTAAAACCAAGACCCCGGGCTTCTCGGGACAATCACTGTGCCATCCGGAGCTGAGTGTTGCTTCACCCAAAGACCAGCGTCGTAACTGGCGATTGATGCTCTCTCATAAAATTGTGGATAAGCTTCTACTCTCTGGGAAAAAGTAAAAGCTTGGATAAAGAACAGGGTAACGATTAGTGCCAGAGCAAAAATTGTGACAACCTTTAATATCTGACGTTTTCCCGCGATTTTCGCGCTTACTTTTTCTACTAAGCCAGGTGCCTTTGTGAGGTTATAAGTGACTGCGGCAGCAAGAATTATTATTGGCGTGGCAAAAAAATAGACGAAGCGGTGGTAAGGTAACTGAATTCCAAAGAGGAATGATTGTGACAAAAGGAAAGGAACGGCTAACCAAAAAATAATCAGTGCCGAGGACTTCAAGACTTTTTTCTTCCATATTAAAATGAAAATCAAGGGGATGCCTGCTAAAGCTAAGTAGAGGGTTGCTCCAAAGTTTTTAGTTAGAGCATCAAGGGTAACTGAGGAGATTTGGTAGACATTCTCTTCCATCGTAAAGAAGATATGCGCTATAACAATGTTAGCATATTCAATGAGAATTCTAGCGTACCATGCTAGCAGAGCCAAGCCACCGCCCACAACCACTGCGAGAAAAACTATGAACTTTCTCTTTGAGCCAATGCTGCTGACTAGGAAAGCAGGAACAAACATCAGAACGAAAACGAAAGTGGAAAGTTGATGGGACATTACAAGGGTGAAGGTTCCCAGAAACAGGAGGAAGGTCTTAACTGAAATTCGGAAGTCCCGGTTCATTATGTAAAAGATAAAGGCGATGTAAGCTAAACCCAGCAAGTTTGCGTAACCTCCCCAAAAAACCATCTCAAAAAGCGGAACTGACAGAATCGTGAAGACAGATGAAACTACGGCAACACCTATCCCGAACAGTTTTCGGCTCAGCAGGTACGTGGACAGCAGGATTAGCACATTGAAGGTTGCAATCAACAGCTTTAGGATAAAAGCTGCGACCATGACGTCAAGGGTTCCTGCAAAAATCTGGAGCATAGCTATTATGCTGTGAAGGAGGGGCGGATACCATGGGACTTCGGTGTAGGTGACCCTTTTGTTCATCACGATGGTCTTTGCCTTTCCCAAGTGGACCGCGGGGTCGTTTCCTGGAAGAACTCCATCTGTGGACATCTGCTGAACTGTAACAACGAAGATGGTGAAGACGGCGATTAGGACGAAGACCAGTTCAATAGTGGATAGCCTTAGCTTTTGCACCAATTATCCTCCAAAGCAACAGGGAGTCAAGAATATCATTAGGGAGGTCACCATATAAAAACATCCAGTTTCAGGGTTCTCTTCTGTGAACTTCCCGTTTTTATTCAATGCGTCTTAAAAGCAATCCTGTTAAAAGGAGAACTAGAAAGCTTGAAAACTCCAATATAACTCTAGGATGTAAAAGGGTAATTTTCAATTCTTCTAAGCTAGCCAAGGTGTAAATCAGGAATCCTAGGGGAACTAAACTTAGAATCATGAAGATTTTACCACGAAGAATTCTGCGCATCATCATCTAAACCCTGTTCGAGTTAGCGCTTATACGTATATCACAATATATCCGTATTCGTAAATACATCGGTTTTCCCAGCATTTTTGCTCAGGAAACGTTGCTTTTAAGCGTTTGTCATCTCTTGATTCGTAAGGTTAAAGTCATGAATCATCTATTTTGTGATTGCTGCGGCGATGCGGTGAAAGCCGTATATCCATGCAAGTTCGTCTTTCATGACAATTTAACCTGTGACTTTAACATCTGCCCAGATTGCATGGAAAATGGAACCCTGAAAATAAACCTCAAACGAAAGAGGCTAGTTTCTCAAATCCTTCTCAGATTATCAAAAAGCAGTAGCCGTTCATGAGAAGGGAATCCGCAGAAGCCGTTCAGGAATCCGAACACCCTGTTCTAATACATGGAACTAAATTGCGCCCCCACAAAAATATTCTTGTGGTAGAAGAGTTGCCGCAATCAATAAAGCATGTGACAGCTAAAGAGTTAACAGAGCTAGTGGAAGCCATTGCAAGTGTGAATTCGAAACCATGTCGCTCATAGAAACAATCTCCAATCTTCATTTTGCTACCTGAAAAACCGCGATGTTTCCGCCTTTGAACACCAACCGAAACTTGGGGTCTTGGGAGAATTTGGGAAAGATTCTGTAATCTCTACACGCCACAAACGAAACATCGTATTCCTCTATCATTCCATTGTAATCCCACGTGATTAGCGGATCAAGGGAAACGCTTTCCAGCGGGGCACCAGAGAGTTCACGATAGGTTTCTTCAACTTCAGCGGGGTAGCTCAGGTTTTCAGCGTCAAACACCCCGACAAGCATTTTGATCTTCATGTAAGGCTCCCAAGAAAATCTATAAAGCATTTCGAAACGAATCGGCTCATCCTCCACCCCAAAGTAATGGATTTCTGCGGGGATACTTTCGCTGCAGATAGCCTGTCCACATACCCTCTGATATGGATCGTAAAGTCCAAACATTGTAAGGTCGTGGAATATTGTGTCGTTGCCTTCTCGGGTGTAGATTTGGAAAAAAATTTCGTAGACATTAGTTTGAACATTCTTCGTCTTTATTTCGTAGGATAGTTCAGCGAATCTTACTCCCCGCTGGACTGTCAGTATTTTGTTAACAATGAACAAATCATTTTCACGCGTTATTGTCAAGATTGTCGAGTTTTCGTCTTCCGATATTATAGACGTTTCAATCTTTTTCATGTCTGACAAGGTTATGTTTTTTTCTGGTTCTCTTTGTCCGTGAGCATCAATTCGATAGTAACGCAATACGGTCATATTATCTTGGAACTGGAATAGTGAGTAAGGCTTTCCACTCCAGGTTTCTATGCTGAAAAGTGGATTGTGACGCGGAATGTATGGACCATCCTCTCTAACTTGGATCAAACCGTTGTCAATGTAGTAGTCAGTGTCAAGGAGACGCTGCGCTGATTTGGCAACCTCAATCTCATGAGAATATAAGAGGAACTCCAAACCAGCTGCGCTAAGGGTTGTTCGTTTGCCAACTCCGGAAAGCCACCACCCGTAAAGGTGATCGGCGACGAGAACAGAAGATTGTGGAGTTCTGTTCTGAATCCATCCCATTGCAGTGGCTTCAGGTCTCTCTAGGGTCGTATAGAAGTTCACTCGTTCCATGGCTTCATTTGGGAAAATAGACCAAGGTGAAATAACGATAAAGGTAAAGAGACTTGCAGTAAAAACTACGGGAACAAATTTTTTGACCCAATCCCCTTTGTTTTTTGGGATTTTTCTGATGACAATTAGTATAATGCGAAGAAGATAGAATAAGCCTGCTGATATTATCAGGATTCCTGGAAAGTCTATGAAGTACAGGAACCTTGAGTAGTCAATGAATACACCAAAGATGTGGGATTGAGTCATAACCACTGGCACAAGAAACCATGCTACCAGCAGCAGGCTTCCATTATCGAAAAATCTCTTTCTGGATGCTTTAAACATAAAAAATGCTGGAATTAGAGCGATGCCTAGAACCAGAATTATGCTGTCGATGGAACGGTTTGCAAGGATCAGGTTTTTGTTCTCTTCCAGTCCTCCCAAGAGAACTCCTTCCGATGAAGCACCCATATAAAAGCTGAGGACCCTCAGCAACCACGGTGATACAACTAGGATTCCTAACGCTACTGAAACAATGAAGAAACGTAGCGGTTTTAGGAGTTTTATCTCTTTGCGTTTTGGAACCTTACCGATGAGCAGGGAAACGAAGTAGACTATCAGGATTGGAAAAAAGACAAATAAACTGAATGTGTGGGTGATGATGAGACCGCCAAAAAGCAGCGTTCCAATCAATAGGTTGAAGGGGCTTGGCTGCTCTACCTCTTTGAGAAACAGATAGAAGATTACTACAATTAGGGCGAGGGAGACCACGTTGGTGTAGCCTCCCCAACTTATCATCTCAAGGCTTAAAGCCGAGACAGCCGCAAAAAATGCTGCCAGAACTCCTGCGCTGGGACTCCTCCACATCTTTTTTGAGATAAGATAAGCGGGAAAAACTATGAATGAACTGAAAAAGGCGGCTGTGAGGAGTTGTGCAATAAGTAACGGCATTCCCGTGAAGAGGATTAGGATAGATGTAAAGAAGTGGAATCCCGGGGGAGTTGCAAGGGGTTCTCCTCCCATGTGATACGGGTTTATGCGGGGCAGTTTTCCCTCATCGAGAATTAAATTTATGATGCTGCTGTGCAATCCAATGTCTGAACTCGGGGGGTACTCGTTATGGAAGAGGATGGCTACTCGAAAGAGGAATGCAACGCTGAATATGAGGAAGAGTAGCAGGGTTCTCTTATGTCTCGTTATAGACCACCGCTGAAACGAATATGACTACCCTTTTCAGTTGAAAGAAATTTATTGTTTGCCCAAAAAGAACCATCAAATCCCCTTTTCCTTCCATCTATTAGGAGCCTAATCACAGCGTATTGTTAAAAAACAGCTTTTTCCTGAAAACTTGCTCTATCATGCATCTCTATTGCCCAAGAGCCATCACACGCAGCGGAATTCAAGCTGAACCCTTCTCTGCAACATCCAAATTTCAGGCTGTTTCCTTCAGCCAACTCTTTCACCCTTTTCATCAAGCTAAACCTCAGGTTTCTAGGCAGATATGTGGAACGACCGATTCTTTCCCCCTTCTCGAAATACAATGGACACAATTTCTCTGAGACCTCTGGAAATCTCTGGCTGAATCTCCTCCAATTGTCAGGCTTAATCTTATATGATGAAGAGGTAACATGCTGCACACCTAAACTTGAGACGGCTTCCACGAGCCCAGCCAAGTCGTCATTCAGAAACGGAATGACAGGATCAATTCTCACAGTAGTAGGAACCCCCGCTCTAACCAGCATTTCAACCGCCTTAAGTCGTCTCGAAGAGACAGGAGCGCCGGGCTCAAGTTTCCTAGAGAGCCCATCATTAGCGGTAAGGACAGTAACAGAAACCACAGAAGGAACTTCCCGCAAGATGTCGATGTCCCTGACCACCAAGTCAGATTTCGTAATTATCTGAAGCCTGCAGCTGCTCTCCGCCAATATCTCCAAGCATCTTCTCGTCAAACCAGTCTTCTGTTCCAGCCGCGGATAAGGGTCTGAAGAGTTAGATATGGAGACCAGTTCCCCCTTCAATTTGCCAGCCTCCCGCTTAAGCCTAGAAATCACGTTCTTCTTAGGTCTACAATCATAGAAACGGGGGATGTACGAGGAAGCGTAACAATAGAGACACCCATGGTCACATCCAGTATAAGGATTAAAAGTCAATTTATCCGGGCAAGTGCACAGCTCGGATTTCCAAGGATCAAAGGGGGTAATCAACATGACAGTATTGCCAACTGAAAATAGGAGAGCACACCTTATATCTTTAATTTAGTTTGGCAGCGTACAGGTCACTGAAGTTGGTAAGTTATTTTTCCGCTCTCATACGTTTTTGGAATAGTCATAGTGAATTGGACGCCTTTGCCCTGTTTGCCGGTTTCTCGGATGGACCAGCCATATGCGGCGCATATTTTCTTTATTAAATAGAGTCCATAGCCTGTGCCTTTTCCGTAGCCTTCCAGGAAAATCTTCTCCTTCTCATCTTCGGGTATGCCGACGCCGTCATCTTCGTAAATTAGTTTCAGTTGGTCTTTCTCCCCTTCGTAGTATACTTTGATCTGGCTAACCTTTTCTCCATGCTTCAGCGAGTTTACAATCAGATTGTAGAAAAGCTGCCTTAACAGCGAATCAGCCAACACCATCAAGCCATGGCATTCATTCACGAGCTTCTCACCGTTCAGGTCTGAAACCAGCATAACCGCTTCTTCAAAACTTTTTGATACATTCACATAAGAGAGTTCTTCGGTGCCCAACTGTTCATACATTCTGGCGAAATCAAATATTTTTGCCACTTGTTCACAGGTTGATTCGATGTTTCCCAGATATTTCGTGGCTTCATGTTCGTCGGTTAGGGTCTGTTTGGCTAGGTAAATGTTGTTGAGAATTGTGCTGAGCTTGTTTCGAGCGTCATGTCTAGTCAATTTGCCAACAACACCCAACTTTTCATTAACCATCGTTAATTCTTCCATTATCTGTTGCAAATCTTCCTCAGCCTTCTTCCGTTCTGTGATGTCCCTTGCAATACTCAAAATCGCCTGTTTTCCCTGATATGCCACAAGACTGGATTTAATCTCCACTGGAATTGCCTTTCCATCTTTGGTTGTGTATGTTGTTTCAAAAACCTGTATTTCGTCGGTCGGCATTCCTTTAATAAGACTCATTATTTCTTCCGGGTCTAGACTTGTATCGATGTCGTAGGGTCCCATAGAAAGCAATTCTTCTCTAGAATAACCTAAAACTTCAACAGCAGCATCATTTACATCAATAAATTTTCCATCAAAATCGATGACCCAGACGGTGTCAGTCATTCCGTTAATTAGCTCTCTATTCTTCTCTGCACATTCTCTCAATGCCTCCTCAGCCCTCTTCTGTTCAGTGATGTCTCGAAATACCCCGTGAAGCACTTTTTTATCTCCCAGCTCAAAGACGTTAGCTTTGATTGCTACATCCTTGATTTCTCCAGTTTTTGTTATAATCTTCGTTTCCAGAACCTTTCCCTCCTTTTCTCTGAGATGGCGCTTGAATGTTCTGCTAAAGTCTCCATTGATTTCTTCTGGAGGATGAATAATCCTCTGATGCTTACCAATTAATTCCGATTTCTCTCTGCCAACCAATTTCATTGCTGCACGATTACAGTCAATTATTACACCGGTTTCGGCATCAGCCAAGAAGATAGCGTCTAGTGCCTCTTCAAACTGCTTCCGATATTTTTCTTCAGATTTTTTGAGCTTTACAGCTGCTTTCCTTCTTTCCACGACTAGACGTATGTAGCGCCCCAGTTGACCGTAAACTGTCTGCGGGTCGCCAATCTTGTTTGCGTAATAGTCAGCTCCCAAATTCAACGCATCAATAGCTTCTTCTGCTCTGTCGTTCCCAGCGAAGAGGATAAACGAAACATTGTTTCCCCTCTTTCTTAGCTTTTTAAGAAATTGCAAGCCGTTTTTTTCAGGCATCAAGTAATCTGAAACAATCACGTCAAACGCTTTTTTCCTCAATTTTCCCATGGCTTCATCAACAGACGAGGCAGTTTCCACCTTGAATTTGCCTTGCAGTTCCAAGATTTTTTTTGCGCACTTCAGGAGGTCAGTTTCATCGTCTACATATAAAACCCGTATCAGAGTATCTTCCAAGTCTACAGCAGCCTCAGATAACGAATCAACAGCGGATTTTCTCATCTCCCATCTTCCCCCAGCTGAACACCCTCGAACCGGAAATTACACACTTCAATCTTGTTAACAGCCACTATAACAATTATGAAACTAACGTATGAATTAATAACCTTGCCAATTCGGATTCGGATAATGCACTGACCGAAACAATCTACCCAATGCATCAATTAATTCTGGACAAGCACCTTCACTGTCCAGTTTAAGCTTCATCAATGAACTTGTTTGCTTTAGGTATCTCCTCAGGCAATCCCCTTCTCTTCCGAATCTCCGCAATGACCTCCACAGCAAGGTTCTCAGGAACCTTTTCCCAATGGTCAAATTGCGTCTGCCAGAAAGCATGTCCTGAAGTTGCTGACCTCATATCAGCGGAGAGACCAAAAGTCTCAGCCACAGGAATGAATCCTTTGATCATGGTCACCGGCCCCTTCTGTTCCGAATCAGTTACTCTTCCTCTTTTACGGGTTATTAATCCCGTTACTTCGCCAACAAATTGGTGAGGAACAGAAACACCAATCTTGTATATCGGTTCAATGAGGATTGGTTGGGCTGTCAGGAAAGACCCCCAAACAGCTCTTTTCATTGCTGGCATGATTTGTGCTGGTCCACGGTGTACGGGGTCTTCGTGCAGCTTTGCGTCTAAAAGCTTCACCTTGATTCCGCGTATTGGTTCATCGGAAAGGGGTCCATTTTGGGTTGCCCATCTGAAGCCTGAATTGACTGTCTCCTTCACTTCTCGAAGGTACTGAATCCCCTTCGTCATATCCACTAGGATATTCTTATGTTCTTCTAATGCCCATACGTTTCTCGCTTCTTTAGCAGACCATCCTGCTTCATCACGTAGAACGCCGTCGATCCGCTTTCGTCCCATCCCTTCAAAAAGTTCACCTTTTTCCATCAGTTCAACAACATTTTGTTCAAGAGGTTCAACTTGGACCCAGAATCTGCTGTGTTTGTTGGGGCTCTTTGCCATCGCTACTACTCCTGTTCCGGCTATGCTTTCTCTGTAGACGACTATTGGACGGGATGTTATAAGCTCTAGTCCACCACCATATTCTTTGAGGAACTTGACAGCTATCTCCAAGTGGAGTTCACCCATTCCGCTGAGAAGGTACTCGCCAGTCTCTTTGTTAATGTGTGTTACCAAGTTTGGATCGTCAATAGCTAACCGACCCATTAAATCTACTAGGCGCGGTAACTCCCTTGGATGTTTGGGTTCTACAGCAATGGTGATAACGGGTTCAGAGACATATTTTATGCTTTCAAAGGGCATCATAGCATCTTTGTGGTCAATGTCTACGAGGGTTTCTCCTGCCCGTGCAAGGTCCAATCCTAGAACTGCAGCTATGTTTCCGGCAACTATGCGACCGACAACCTCTCTGAAGGCGCCCATATACATGGAGACCTGCTGAACACGGTAATCCTTCTTGGCGCCCACCAAATAAACGCGGTCTCCTTCCTGAATGGCTCCAGAAAATGTACGTCCCGTGGCGACCAAGCCAGCGTGGGGGTCCATCTGGGCTGAAGTCAAACATATAACTGTAGGACCGTTTTCGTCACAGTTAATCATGGCCTTTCCAATCTCGGATTCCAGATCGCCCTTCCAGACTTTGGGAACTCGGTATTTCTGGGCTTCGACGGGGTTTGGGAGATTCTTGACTGCCATGTTCAGTATTGCATCGTGAAGAGGAACCGTTGTGGCGAGTCCTTCGTAGCGTCCAGTCTGATAGGCGTCCACGACATCGCTGAATTTTATTCCCTTCTGCTGGGCTATGTCAAGGGTGAAGCCCCACCTGTGGAGGGCGGAGCCGAAGGCCACTGTTCCTTTAGCTGGGTCAACCTTCCATTGTTCTCTGTGTTCTTTCTCTCCGTATAGGGAGATTAGGTTGTTGAAGTCGCGGATTATTCGGAGAAGTTTGGTTTGAACTTGGTCTGCGGTGAGTTTGAGTTCTTTGATTAAGCGGTCGACTTTGTTGATGAAGAGGACGGGTTTAACTCGTTCGTTGAGGGCTTGTCTTGTGACGGTTTCTGTCTGAACCATAACTTCTTCGACGGCGTCTACGACTACGATTGCTCCGTCGATGGCTCTTAGTGCTCGTGTTACTTTGCCTGTGAAGTCTACGTGCCCGGGGGTGTCTATGAGGTTGACGACGTGGGATGTGCCTTCGATTTCGTGGAGGAGGGAGATGTTGGCTGTTTTGATGGTGATTCCCCGCTTCTGTTCCTCCTCTAGGTAGTCGAGGGCTCTTGCTGCTCCTGCGATTTTTGGTGAGAGGAGTCCTGCTTCGGCTAGTAGGGAGTCTGACATGGTTGTTTTTCCGTGGTCTATGTGGGCGATTATTCCTATGTCTCTGATGTCCTCTTTTTTGGTCATGAGTTTTATGATGTCGCTCGTCTGCCGGAACTTGGGCACCTTGAAGATTCTCCTAATTATTAATGGACAGCATGCATGATGAAACGCTAACCTATAAGCGTTATCATAGAGTAAGATTAATCGAAGCAGATGACAGCAAAAAAACGCATCTAAGAAGAGTCTGCTGAGTTTTTTTCGGTTAGTTCTTTTTTCTTTATTGAACGGTTCAAGAAGTTAAGGAAGCCAGTGTTGGTTAAAATCATTAAAAATCCAATGAAACACTTGGTAAAATGATTGAGTTTCTCATCAACATCTAAGTTCCGAAAATGTTTCGTTGAAATGTTCCCTTGTTTGTCAATGTCAAAATTTAGATGTGCTATATCATTTCTTATTTTGCGATCAAAGATTTTCGAGGTGATTTTTAATCCACTTCGTTCCAAAAAACTTAGTTTCTCAGCCAAAGTCGAGTGTGATTGATCTAAATCTTCAAAGTTTCTAGCATGAACAATCCTTGGAAGTGCATAAGATTGTTCCACATGAAAATGCTGACCATCAGTTATCACTAAAAGAACCAACATATCTACAATAATAGTTCCGATGCTCTCTACTTGTCCTAGATATTGGAATAACTTAAGTGTCGCAACTATTTGTGGCTCTTTTGTGGTAAGTGTTAGCTTTTGCAAGGAAGAGACCTTACCACTAATTTTGATTGCTCTATTAAAGCGGTTAAAAAATTCTTTTGCATTTTTCTTGAGCTGAAGGCTTTCACTTCTTCCGTTATCTACGGATTTGAGGAGCCTTGTTAAGAGTGGGATAAGTTCTTTACTAAGTTGTTCGTATTCTGGTTTCAGTGATATACTAATTTCCTTTACCCATTCTTCTGGTTTTATTAAATCATTCGCCATGAAATCCCCATTTCTTTAGAAATAAAACGTTCTTAAGAATGCTTTCATTTTAATTAGCCTACTACTGTCAAATGCCAAAAAATGCTGTTAAAGCAGTTGTTCCGAAGAATATCAACATTCCAAGTAATGCTCTTCTCACAGAATGTTTCCATACTTTTTTAGGAAATTCACGTGTTGGAAGACTGTCGAAAAAGTTTGTGAAGGTTGAATCCATCCACCATAGCAACGGAAAATAACCTATGGAGAACACTGGCATGAAAAAAATTACATTCATTAATTGTGAAGGAAAAAGCTGATAAACTAAAGCCAATGGGAATAGCCAAAATGACAGGTAGAGTCCTAATATCAGAGTCATCCAATATGTAACACGTTTTTCATCGTTATTTTTGAGCATTGCATCAAAACTCTCCAATAAGGGTGAAGGTCAGGAGAACTAGGAGACTTATTGTCCATGCTCTGAGTAATCCAGTAACTGAAAGGACACCATTCAATAACAAGCCAAGGACAAAAATCGTAATAGTCAGCAGAACAGAAAACACACGATCAACCCTAGCAACAGCAGAATTATCTAAGATTCGTTGAAGTTTATTATCTAATTCTCTTAGGGCATTCTGATCTGCAGAAGACATGAAATGATGTTAGTCCTTTATCTATTTCAGATTTTTGGGCTTTTAAGAAGAGCAGACGATACTACAATTTTCCATTAACCCCGCTCTTTGTTTTGGCGGATAGAAAAATCAAAATAGTCATTGCCACGACTCTTTTCTGTAAGGTTGATTAAGCATTGAAGATAGAGGCGCACGACAGTTTCAAACACAAAATGATAGAGTTGAAGGCAAGAGTCAACGACCACGAATTTTTGAGAAAAAAATTGTCTGCCCTAGGAGCCGAACCTGTAGGAACCTTCCAGCAAAGGGACCTCTACTTCAAGGTGCCTGAGGGAAGGTTGAAGCTGAGAGAAGTTGAGGGTGACAGCACAGCGGAGTTGATCTACTATGAAAGGGAGAACATCAGGGGACCGAAACGAGACGATGCCTTCATTCTCAGAATCCAAAAACCAGAAGACCTGAAAAGAATCCTCAAGAAAATCCTAACCCCCCTCGTAGTCATAGAAAAAGTCAGAGAAATCTATCAGCATCAGGGAACCCAGATTCATCTGGACACCGTTAAGAAACTCGGGAAATTCATTGAATTCGAAAGAAAAACCTCCGGTGATTCGAAGGCGATGGAAAAAGACCGGCGGATTCTAGAAAAACTAATGGATAAGCTGGAGATAGACCCAAGCAGTCTTGAGTCCCTTTCTTACTGTGACCTCCTTCAGACATAAACACGAAAGAAACGGAAATGAATATTTACTCCATCTCTTCAAGAGGCTGACCTGAACCGCGTTTTCGAAGTTTCAAGAACACGAACACTACCACGATTACCGCTACAACCAAGGCAACATACAAGATGAGGTTCATAACATGAAAGGATGAGGATGCCCAAGTTTCCCCAGCAAGGTCTAGGACATCAGTCTCCACCGTCATCTGCTGATAGGGGCTCCAAGAATTAATCTCCACCTCGTAGACGCCCGATTCGACTTCCTCACACATTTTTCCATTCACCCTTGTAGTTGCGCCAACAACTGAAGCCCCGTCGTAAGCGTAGGCAACCTTCACCCTCACCTTAGACACCCCCAAGACTGTTGAGTCAACTTCCACATTAACCACAACCTTGTCCCAGACAATGTGGGGGCTTTCAACAGTTGTTTTGTAGCTTGTCGCTTCCGGATGCTGTAAATCTGTAATGACCCATGAGCGGTTGCCCACAGAATCATAGGCGACACTGAAGCTAATCCATCCTGTTCCGTTCGTTACGTGCTCTGTTCCATTCACGTAGACGCTAGCATCAACCACGTCTGTGCCGTCGTTTTCCCAGCTAACGTGAAAACCAACTGATTGGGCTTCATTGACACTGCTCTTATTGGCACTTGTGAAGGTCTGATCTATAACAGCAATTTGCCTATTCAGAGAATACCAGTGGGCAACCACTTCTTGGGCAGGCTTATTTTGTGGTGTGTGGCTGGAATCGTCTGGTCCTCCTTTTGTGGGGTCGTGTATCCAAGTCCACCAGTAGAAGCCGTAGAACCAACTTCGGTTCCATAGCGCCTGAAAGGCGGCTTCGTAACAGTCTCTCTGTTCTTGAAGATCAACTGTCATGTCAGACCAAAAGTTTGATGGAATACGGTTTGTTCCGTCGCCGCTTCGATAGCCAATCTCCGTGAAGATTACCGGCTTGTTTACTGTTGAAATCCAAGTCTCAATCTCGTCTGCGAGGTATGTCCAAGCGTTCTTCAGTTCCTCAAACGATGGATCATTCTTGAAGGTTAACGGAAAGTAGGCGTCTATTCCCACGTAGTCCACGGAATCCCACCATTCGATGTTTCGGTAGTTGGTCCAGTCAGCCGCATATGTAAGGGGTCCGGAGTAGCGTTCCCGCACTCCTGCGATAACATTTTCCCACTGCTCTTTCTCCCCCGTTGTCGCTTTTAATTCGCAACCAACTGAGAAGAGTTCTACATCGTTTTGCTCGGCAAACTCGGCGAAAGAATTGATGAAGTTGGAGTAGCTTTCAAACCATTCATCAGACGGCTGAATCATTCCTCTCCAAACAGTTGGGTATCCCTGAGTTGTTTCCTCTTCCAACGTATCAATCATGGGCTTCAACATAACCTTTAAACCTAAACTGTGGGCTGTGGCTATTGCATGTCTAACTGAATCGGTGGTTGCAGTGCGGATGGGGTCAACTCGGATGTCACTTGAAGTGGTGTTGGATTGAGCCCATGCGAAATTAATTGCTACCCACTCGGTATTCGTTTCAGTTAAGAGCCTCAGAGCCTCATCGGATTCAGAAGTGCTGAAGGCTTCACCATCCCAAGCCGAAAAAGACATCCCTTTCTGGGGAACAGGGTTTCCATAAGATACCTCAGCTTCTGGAAAGGCAGCTCCATTAAATTTCCTGTTCAAGGCAAGGGGAAAAACAGGATAAGCAAAGATCTCTAAGGTCAGAAGAAGAATTAACGAAGAGAAGGTTAGCGATTTTTTTAGTTTCCTCATGTCTTATCCTCAGAGTCATGACCAGTGTTTCTCTTCCCGGCTTATGGGAGGTCGATGCCACTTGACTTATCGGTAAGGAGGGTTATAGCTTGAAGAAGATTTCTCGCAATATCTAATAGATTCACCGAGATAACCATCAAAAGAATGACGGTTATGTCAATTGTCAACTTCACCGGAACTTCCATAACAGGTAACGTAATGCTGACAATTCCGTTGCCTGACACAGCAAAAAAGTAGCCGATTATGACAATAGCCCTTGCTATGCCAAAGCCATGTCCTAGGATGGTTCCTGAGAACAACGTCGTTGCCACAGCGAAGAAGACAGCTATAATCGCGAATTGAAGCAGTTCAGTGGTGTAATCAAAGGGAAGAGTCTCGGAGGGATATAATATCAATGGCAAGTAATAGAAGAGGATATACGTTAAGGAACCCCACACCGCAGCCCTGAGAACTCGGGGAAGCGCTTTTTTAATCAATCCCATGTTTAATTCAGCCATACGATTCCTCCCAGTCTACTACAAACATTGGTGTCTCGAAAATCACGTGAACCTCTCCCTTCTCACCTAGTTTTGGGACGTCTTCCAGCCTCGGATACGCGTTAATGTCACCACTAAAGTCGGTCTGAGGGGGAACATTGATGTCGGTCTCTCCAGTAGCTATCAGTTCTTGTGAATCGCTGTAATATTCCAGTTTCAACGTTCCTGTTAGGTCAAGAACCGCGTGATTTCCGAAACTAACATTCACTGTTGCCTCGCCATGAGTGCTGTTAAAAGAAGAAACGGAGAGAGTTCCAAGAAAGAAGTGGGACATGGGAGCCCCCCAGGGTATCGTTGTATTCGTCGAGACTTGGATGGGGATGGCTCTGGCGAAATTAAGCGCCACTAAGATTTCGATATCAAAGGAGCTGTCGTTCAACAGTAGGGGTACATAATCTATTGACATGATGGTATCTAGGTCTATAGGAACCGTATGAGTTGCATTAAGAGTGCCGCCCTTCGGTATTGATGAAATAAGGGTTTCGGACTGATCCAACAGTGTTCCATTGAGGTCCGTGACGCGAGTTGTCAAGTTTAAATCAGCCAGATCATAGTAGCCGTTGTTAGTTATGGAAAAGGGTAAGGAAAAATTGATGCCTCCCTCGCTGGAGGGAAACATTTGAACCGCCCCAATCGTTAGACTTAATTGTATGACAGAATAGACAGCTGTGACAATGAAAAAAATTGTTATTATCCAAAGAATCATTGTAGTTATAGAAAGCATCCTTATTGCGATTTTCATCTATCTTGCTTTCCTTCACTGTAACCTCGGTTTAACGGGTTAAGATTTGCCAGTTTTCTCGACTGCGGGAGTCATTGATTGGGCTTCGGCGAGGCGTTTGAGTTGGGTGACAAGCTGTGCTCCTCGTGCTGTTAATGCTGAGCCTATCCAGCCCATGACGCCGAGAAACATTATTCGAATGGACGCTTCAATCAGGGGAACCAAAGAATCGCCGAAAGTATCTATTAGATCTGATGATCCCGTGATGGATGGGTTGCTTATGAGGAATACAAAGGCGCTTATGAAGGTAAAAGCGAGTAAGCCGATGCCTGCGAAGAGGGTGGCATATGCGATGGTTAGTGCGTTATCTTTCATAATTTGAACCTCCACGTACCAGAAACAGATGCCCAAATACAATATTAAATCTTCTGCCTCACTAAACAATATTACCTTTAATTACCCCCATTCTATCAATCCACGACAAGCCTAGAAATCATCGAATACACAATTTTATCGTGAAGATATACCAGCTTTCAGGCTCATTCAACTGTTCTTTTTTCTTTTTATGGCACGGAGGTAGTTTGATGCTTCTTGAGCAGTTTTAATGTGCGCCACCTTTTTTGTTTTAATTAGTTTTAGCCGAGTTTCGCAGTAGGGGCATCTTTTGGTTTTCTGGGTGCTCTTCGCCAGCAGAAATCTCCCGCAACCGTAACAGACAACCACCATATACATTGAGGTACACCCTTTTTAGAGCGAAAAGCTTTTTCTTAGAACGCCTTAAAGTGCTGTAAGAGGATGCAGATAAATGAGTCGGCTTTCCTTAGCAAATCTCGCTGTTAAATATTTTCGGCAAAACGGCTACAAAATAGAGAAAGACGCAGTTCTAGAAGGCGTATCCGGGCTTTCTCGCCAGTTCGATTTGGTCCTTCGGAAGGGCAGAGAAAAACGCTCAGTTTGGATTAAAGATTGGAGGAGAACAGTTGGAGTCAACATAGTTATAAACATAGACAAAGCCGCAGAAGACATAGGATACCCCAAACCCATAATCATCTCCGGAAAATTCAGCGGTCACGCCAAAGCCTACGCCAACCGCCGCGGCATCACTTTACTATCCAAACAGCAGATTCTAAGGCTGCTGGGATAACCTCTAAAAATCTCTCAAAAACTCTTCGAGCCGTCCCTCACCATCCAGTTTTCCTAACCAATCAACTATTCCGGATCGACAGGCTTTCCTCTTCTCCAGCACCATAACCATCTCTTCCACCACCGTCCCTACCGTCTTGCCGCTAACATCTATCTCACAGACTTTATCTGCGCCACAAGCTGATAGGGCATCCAAGAGGCAAACATCCAAGATTTCGGCGGCTAGATTCTCCCAGATCTTCTTGCCTTCAAATCCCCGCTTCTCCAGCACACCCATAAGCTCGGTGGGATCACGTCTGAGGACAAAAACTGTGTCCACATCCTTCTTTGACACGACATCAACAGCGTAGTGACCCTCAATTATGATGCTGCCCTCAGAAGACTCTAGGATTTCTTGCATTCGCTTTGACACTTTCTCTGTGTCTGCAATTAAGGTTCGTCTAGCTTCGTCTACGCTGGCGATTAACTTCTCCTTCTTAACGAGGCTAGTTATGCCTATGTAACTGGCATTCAGCCTGGAGGCTAACTTGTGGGAGACAGTGGTTTTTCCCACGCCAGGGGTGCCGGTTACCAAAATGGCTTTTCTGAATTTCTTCACGCTTCCTCACAGTAAAGATTCTCTGCTGATTTTACAAGCTTTGTGGTGGTACACCCTTAATTGTTCAAAAAGTTATAAACAAATCCGGTAATATGGTAGTGTGCTTGAGGGGATTTCGGCGTTGAAATTGTTAGAGGAGATTGAGAAGGTTACACGAAAGCTTGCGCCTGGACCTGCTCCATCCTTTAATGAAGCTCACGTGATTAAGGCGCTGGAAATAATTGGTGATTACGGAAGCGTGGGCAGAATAAGGCTGTCTAAGGAACTTGGTTTGGGGGAGGGCACGACGAGAACGCTTCTGAGGCACCTGAAGGTTGAGGGAATAATTCAGGGTTCAAGAAGGGGAATCTCTCTCTCTGAGGAGGGAAAGGGACTGTTCTCTAATCTGCGAGGCAAGCTCAGCAAGGGAGTGGAGGTTCCCAGCAGCCGCCTGACGGTTGGACCCTTTAACATTGCGGTTCTTGTAAGGGACTCAGCCCAAGCAGTGAAGAGCGGTATGGAACAGAGAGACGTAGCTATTAAGAGCGGAGCCTCAGGAGCAACTACCCTAATCTTCACCCGCAACAAGTTATCTATGCCTACCCGTGAGCAGGACATCTCCGTAAGCATGCCCTCTCTACACAACCATTTAGTAGCGAAATTTAAACCAAAAGAAAACGACGTCATCATAGTGGGAAGCGGAGAAAACAGAGAACTTGCAGAAATCGGAGCAAAAATGGCAGCCATCAAACTACTGAGAAACAAAAACTAGCAGTCACTGAATATCCATTTCATCAACCGGAAAAACGAGAAAAAGCCTGTTTTCAACAATACGCTGTTATTAGGCTCCAAATATGGGAGATGTATGTGATTTTATCGTGGGGTGCAGCTTTGGGTAACGTAATCTTTTTGCACCTTAACAACCCCGGCGCTATCTTTGGCTTGGGCGTAGCTTTCCAGAAGCTCTTCGTTTAACGCGACAAACTGGAGTCCCCACTTGAATTTGGATAGAAGCTCTTCGGCTTGTTCCCGAAAACCGGTGATGTAGAGAGCCGCAGCCAAAGCCTCCACAGTGCTGAGCTTCGTCGGAACTCCATAATTCACAGGATTCGCCGCTACAAGATAAGGCAGGCAACGAAAAGTTCCGTGGGCGGAGAGGTCAAAAACTTCGGTTGCATGTACCCAGCTGCAGTCTAAGGCAGCTAAGCCTCTCTTTTTGAGTCTCTCACGGTCTGCCGGAGAGAAAGCCTTTGGCGTGAAAGGGTCTAGGATGACTGCTCCTCGCGGCAGCTCTCTAACCCGATGAACCATCCGAACCAAGCTGTATCGTTTAAGTTTCAATGCTGTGCACTTCTTCGGGTCGCATTGCTTGGCATGATAAACCGTGACTGAAACGGGTCTAGGAGGGATTCTTCCGCACCTCCAGATGGGACATGGGATCATCCATAACATGGGGAATCCATTCAAGAAGGTCTGTGGGAACCATGTGGTAACCTCTTTCAGCCCTTACAAAATCTCCAGCCGCGCCATTAATAAACGCCCCCGCCACCGCAGCCCTGAAAGAATCTGCCCCCATCGCCAGCAAACCCCCAACCACACCTGAGAGAACATCCCCTGTTCCACCCACAGTCATTCCAGGGTTTCCAGTGAAGTTGAATTTCACCCTCACTCCATCAGAGATTACGTCAACGGCTCCCTTCAACAGTATGGTTGCCCCAAGTTTTCGCGCCGCCTTCTGAACCTCTTCTACCCTCTCCCCCATCGCCTTCGGCAGTTTTCTTCCAGTCAAAATCTCATATTCTCGGGCGTGAGGCGTCAAAACCAGAGGACAGGACACCTTTCTCTTGAATTCTGCGAAGGCTTTAAGCCCGTCAGCATCCAAAAGCAACGGAGTCCCCGTTTCTTCCATCAGCTCCACAAGCTCCAAGGTAGCCTCCCGTGTTTCGCTGTGCAGCCCCAATCCCGGACCCGCCACAACCGCCGTTGCAGACTCTAAATGCTCCTTGAGGGCTGACAGGTTGCTGGAGGAGAGGCGTTTTCCCTTCAGCTTTATTGTGATGAGCGAGGGGGACATGGAGGAGATTGCATAAGCAGTTTTTTCTGGGGCAGCCACAGAGACAATGTCAGCTCCCACGCGGAGAGCAGCCATGGCAACAAGAGCTGGAGCACCAGAAAACACGTCGCTTCCCCCGACGACGAGGAGCCTGCCGAAGGTTCCCTTATGGGCTTCTGGAAGACGAGACTTAACAGCCAAGGGAACGTCTCCGGGACCAACAAACATTTCAAATTCTGGAGGCAAGCCTATGTCCTTCACCACAACTTCGCCAGTGTATTCTTTTGCCTTGGCGAGTCCCGGCTTCGCCTTGTAGAAGGTGACGGCTAAGTCTGCCCGCACAGCATTGCCTAAAACCTCGCCCGAATCTGAGTTTATTCCAGTGGGAACATCCACGGAGACGCGGAATGCCTCCATCTCGTTGATTTTTTCCACCAGCTGCAGGATTGGGGGGCGCAGTTTTCCCTTCAAGCCCACTCCTAGGAGAGCATCCACGGCAACTTCTGCTTTAACATCTGGGATTAGTGTGGAATCGTAAACTTCGTGGATGGTAAGGGTTTTTCGGAGGGGCTGCAGGGCAAGCCAGTTCATACGCGCTGAATCATCTGCAATGCTTGAAGCTTTGCCAGCCAGTATCACCTCAACCTTGAAGCCTAGGCAGGTGAGGTGGCGGGCTGCAACGAAGCCGTCGCCGCCGTTTCCTCCCTGACCACAGAAAATTGCCACCCTTGTTTTATTGGGCTTGAATCTCTGGGCAATCGCCTCTGCAACGTTTCTTCCAGCGGTTTCCATAAGTTGCAGTCTAGAGACGCCGTAATACTCAGAGTTTATCTCTAGGGCGCGCATTTCAGGGCTAGTTATCGTTTCAGGCACAGTCTCTCACAACCCCTACATACACTGTGCAACTAGAGGGTTTTGGGTTTTATGGTTCTTTCTCTCTCAAGCACGAAGCTCTAGAATGTAATGTGTCTAAGCTACTGTTTTGTCTTCTTGGCGGTCAACCCAGCTGAATTTCTTTTGCAGGGTTGTCGGGTAGTAGTGCTTCCAATCATACTCCACTTTTTTGCCCCATTCATAGTAGATTCTGGGGTCGATGTAGCTCTTCAATGATGTCGTGAGGTTATAGTCACGGGTCTCCCCCTGAATCTCTACTTTCAGCTTCATCTTTTCCACGGCTGCCTTGTCCCGTTGCCTCCGCTTCTCCATGGTCTGCTTCAGCATCTTCATCCGCTTCTCATGCTTAACCTTCAGCGCTTTGATGCGCTGTCTCTGCCGTGTTATCGCTTTTCGTTTACTTTTAATCCGTTTCTTCAGGGCATCAATGCTCTTGCCTTCTCGCTCTCTTTCCTCCAGTTGCCGCTTATACTCCTCCAGCTTCTCCACAGCAGCCTTCAGCCTCTCCTCCTGCTTTTCCAGTTGCTTCCGATGTCTCTTTTGTGCCTCCTTTGCTTTCTTCCTAAGCTTAGCCTGAGCCAGCTTCGCCCGCTCCTTAAGAACCTTGAGGCGGTCCTTCTTCTTCTCTAAAGACGCTTTCCACCTCTTAGGGATTGTACGCTTGTGGTTGCAGACTTTGGCAGCCTCAAGGTTCGCCATTGTAGCCACATACTTCTTCCTATATTCAGGCTCTTCAACATCGACACGGGTCTTCTTCAGCTTCGTTTTCACAGCATCGGAAGCATAGAGAGTACGAAAAACCTTTGCTGAGAGTCCAGTCATCACCTCATCCAGAAACTCGCTTACATGTTTAGAGCGGATGCCATCGAAAAGTGTAGCCTCCGTGTTAGCAGCGAATTCCTTGAGGTTTCTGATAACGTTTTCTGGGAGTTCTTTGGTGAAGATGTGGGGGACACAGTCCTTTCCTAAGAAGTTGAAGGTTACAGTGCCGTTGCCATTGAAGCTGATGTGTTCTGGTCGGAGAGTTGAGGCGCCGACAGTATCCGCCTCGTCAGGGTCCTTCTCGTCGCCAACCCTGATTTTCAGTTCATCGATAAGGAAACAGACTGTCGCAATCTTTCTACGTTTCAAATCTTCGGAATCAAGGTTTTCCAGAATGTGCTTTTGGACGCGGGAAAGATTTCGGCGAAAGGCTTTTGCCTTGTCAAACTTCTCGATTTCCTTTCTCTGTTTTATGTCCGTGGAATCAGAAAACCAGACGTACTTCATTTTGCCACTGAGCTTATCCTGCCAGCGGGCAATCCATATGAGTTCAGGCTCCCAGACAATCTCCTTCCAGTTGCCCTCTGGTTTAGGTGCGTCTGGTGAAAGGTTCAGGACGATGTCTTCCTTGTGTGGTCCTTCTTTCCAGCTGCCTCGCATGGGGTGTTCTCCTCGCCCCATGAAGATGGAGCTGGGCTCTGCGACGTAGTTAGCCAACTCCATCCGTTTATCGTCAACCACAGCATAGCCGTAACGTTCCTTGTTCTCTTCTCGGGCAGCTTTTCTTTCTGCCGCCATTCGTTTCTTCTCTTCTTTGGAGAGGCTTGCTTTATATTCCCGTTCCTTTTCGATAACCGCAATTACTTCCGAGTAGTCAACGTCTCCGGGTTTAACTTCGATGCCCAGTTTCTTTGAGAAGTCACGGTGGAAGTTCTTGGCGAAGACGGGGTCCTCGACGTAGGGGGTTCCAACTTTTTTTGCCCATGCCCATGCCATCTCCTCCTGCTCAGCTGTTAGCCTAATCTCTTTTCCCTTTACCTTGATGGTGAGACCTTTTCCTTCGTATCTGGGTGGAACTAGGACGCCGTTGTGGTGAAGCTTTTCCATCAGATTTTCCGCCTGACTAGATTCTTATACGTAGAAAAGAGAAGACTTAAAGTTTCTTCTTCTCAAATCTGAATTTCCCTGCGGAGAGAAGCAAAATTTAATGCTTTAGACCAGATGTTAATAACGGAATCGTTGGTGAAGTGGATGAACAAGTTGGATGACCTCCAGAAGATACGGAGCATAGCTGATTACCAGTTCGGAAGAGATGTAGGCAAGAGTCTCTTCCCCAGCGAAGTTAAAATTGTCCACTCAAAGAGGACAGGAAAAGTGCGCCACGTATATTTGAGGGAGGAACTGCTGGCTACTCTCCGACCAACCACTGGACTCTTCGTCCTAACAATCGCTGGAGCAAAACAGATGGTTCGTGAAGTTAAGCCTCTACGGTTATGGGTTAGGATTCAGGATGATATCGAAGCCTTCATTGCAAAAGGAAGGAGTGTCTTCGCCAAGCATGTAATGGATGCTGATTCAGAGATTAGACCTCGGGAAGAAGTTATTGTTGTTAACGGAGAGAATAGGGTTGTGGCTGTGGGGCGGGCTCTCCTCTCTGGAAAGGAGATAAAGGCATTCAGCAGGGGAGTGGCTGTGCGGGTGCGGAGAGGCGTGGCAGAAAAAAGTTAAGAAGGCACAACCGAATCAGTATAGGGATGGGAAGGAACTGAATTGCGGAGAAAAGTGAGTCCGAGAGCAGCGAAGAGGATGATGCAGCGGATGGGCATGAACATGGGAGAGATGCCCGACGTTCAAGAAGTCATCTTCAGAACCAGCGACAAAGAAATTGTGGTTGAAAACGCTCAGGTTGCTGTCCTTGAAATGCAGGGACAAAAAATCTTTCAGGTCACCGGAGAAGTAAGCGAGAGGGGTCTGGAGAAACAGGCTGCTAAGGTAACTATTCCTGAAGAGGATGCGCAGCTTGTTGCGGACCAAACTGGGAAGACTGTGGAAGAGGCTAAGAGAGCATTGGAAGAGAGCAGCGGCGACTTGGCTAAGGCGATACTTCTCCTTCAAACAGGCGGCTAGGGCTAGTATTGGATGCCCTCTCTCGTCACCATATCCTCAGGATGCTTTAGATCCTTCACTTCATTGACGAAGTCAGCCCTATCCACAAGTTCCTTCGGGGCATATCTTCCTGTTAAAACTACATCGGTTTCCTCCGGGATAGTTTCCAGGAAGCCCAGCACCTCTTCGGTCTCTAGCATGTTGCAGTAGAGAGCCAAGTTTATCTCGTCTAAAATCAGCAGATGGGGCTTCTTCTCTTTAACAACTTTTTTGGCGAATTCTAAGCCCTCTTTTGTCAGCCTCCTGTCTTCTTCGCCTAGGTTGCTTAATCCTTTCCAGCCATCCCTACCGAACAGATAGATTTCGTAGTATGGCTGAAGCTTCTCTCTTATTTTGTATTCTCCTGTGTTCTTCCACCACTTCAAGAACTGAATTATAACGACTTTATGTTCGTGACCCACAGACCTCAGGGCTAAACCAAGGGCGTTTACGGTTTTTCCTCCGCCCGTTCCCGTGTAAAGATATATGTGCCCCAATTCTTCTCCTCCAAAACTGTTTTCTACTCCCCAGATGACAAATGAGGCGCCTCCAATTTATGTTTAATGGCACTCTTAAGTTCATGTTGAAGAAAGTTTTAACAATAGTTCAGCATGTATATTTGGCATTGAAATCTTCTGGGGAAACAGAATGAACATCAAAATAGAGGCGTTCGCTGACGAGTGGGGTCCAGAAAAGATATTGCAAGTCTACAATCCAAAAGTGGGAATGAAAGGCGTATTGGTCATTGACAACACGACGTTAGGTCCCGGAAAGGGCGGAATCAGAATGCTGCCCACAGTAACAACCGAGGAAATCTTCCGATTAGCCCGAACAATGACTTGGAAGTGCGCCCTAGCGAAAATCCCCTTTGGAGGAGCGAAATCAGGCATAATTGCTGATCCAAAACAGATGTCTGAAGAGAAGAAGATGGAGATAATCAAGGCTTTCTCCAGAGCCCTGAAGCGGGTGTGCCCGAGTCTCTATGTAGCCGCGCCGGACATAAACACTGGAGAGAAAGAGATGGCTACCTTTGCCATCGAGAACGGCTCCATGAAGTCCGCCACAGGAAAACCAGCTATGCTATGCTTCAAACCGGGCGTAAAGTGTGGTTTGCCCCACGAATATGGTTCCACAGCCTTGGGAGTTGTGCAGGCTGCATTCACAGCGGCAAACTACATAAACTTGGACACTGACAACGCAACAGCCGCCATAGAAGGATTCGGAAACGTGGGCTCCTATGTGATGGAGTATCTTAGCCAAATTGACGTGAAAGTTGTGGCAGTCTCCGACTCCAAAGGTTGCATCTACAACCCTGAAGGGCTAAACTACGAAAAAATGTCCCAAGTCAAGAAGAAAACAGGCTCAGTCATAAACTATAGCCCTGGAAAAGTTTTGAAGAACAAGGAGCTTTTCGAGCTGCCCGTGGACCTTCTCATTCCAGCTGCGCTGCCTGATGTTATCACGGCGGATAATGTGGAGCGAGTTAAAGCGAAGATGGTGGTTGAGGCTGCCAACCTTCCCGTAAGACCTGAAATAGAGAAGACTTTAACAAAAAGAGGCGTGTTGGTTGTTCCTGACATTCTGGCGAATGCTGGAGGCGTAATATCTTCTTATGCTGAATACCGGGGCTACAAACCCAAACGTATGCTGGAGCTGGTTCAACGAAAGATTCGGCGAAACACCGTGACTGTTTTGGAAACCGCCCTAAACAAAAACATCGAAGTGAGGACCGCAGCAATGAACATCGCAAAAGAACGAATACTAAAAGCAAGCAGCCGCAAGAAACGCTGAAAAAGCGCTTATATGCTTTGTTCATCCAGAGGTTTACCCAGGGAGGACGTGTAAATTAATGTCTTATACGATGAAGATTGACCTGAAGCCCATAGGTTTCGTAAAAACCGCGGCTACAGGAAAGGAGGTCAGGGATAAAAGCCTCGTTTCGCAGATAGTTTTTCGTGAAGAGTTGACAGAAGCTCTGGAGGGAATCCAAGGTTTTTCTCATTTGTTTGTCATCTTTTGGCTGCACAGAATAGAGGAAAAAGAGAGGGAAACCATGAAGGTTCATCCCAGAGGTAGGCAGGACCTGCCGTTGCTGGGGGTTTTTGCAACTCGGACACCTTGCCGTCCGAATCCCCTTGGGCTTACGCGGGTTAAACTCTTAGGCGTAGAAGGCAATGTTGTTACTGTTCAGGGTCTGGACGCCTTTGACGGCACACCAGTCTTGGATATAAAGCCCTTCGATTTCTGGGATACAACCGAGGAGGCTAAGGTTCCCGAATGGTGGATACAACTGGAAAAAGAAAGGTCGGAGAGAAAGAGAGAGGCGCAGTAGATTATGTTGTTGCTTTTATTTTTTTGGCGAATTCTTTCCCGTATTCGTAGCATTTCTGGAGTTCGTCTTTGTCAGGAACCCATTTAACCGTCATGGCAGGGGCAGCCAATTCCATGCCTGCCTTTGTCAGTTTCTCCTTGATAGTTTTAGTTGCTCCTCCTCCCCAGCCGTAAGAGCCAAAGGCGGCAGCAATTTTGTTCCTTGGTCTTAAGCCCTGCATCTCGTCGAGAAACGGAGCTAAAGTTGGCAGTATTCCTCCGTTGATGGTTGCGGAACCAACGAGGATTCCCTTGGCAGTCAATAGTTCTGCGATTATGTCGCCGAGGTCTGAGACTGGGAGCCTAAACAGCGCCGCTGGGATTCCCTCGCTGCTGATGCCCTCAAGCATGGCATTAGCCATCTTCTCTGTGCTATACCACATGGTATCGTAGACAATCAAAATTTTCTTCTCAGCCTCTCCCTTAGCCCAGCTGAGATAAGCCTTAACAATCTTCATGGGGTCGCCCCGCCAGATGATGCCGTGGCTGGGCGCAATCAGGTTAATCTTCAGACCTAACTTCTGCAGCTGCTCAATCTTCCTTATAACCAGCAGACTGAAAGGCCATAAGATGTTAGCGTAATATTTCGCCGCCTCCCACATCAGTATGTCCTGATCCACCTCATCATCGAACCGTTTTGAGCTTGCCAAGTGCTGACCGAAGGCATCGTTGGGCAGAAGGAGGGCATCTTTCTCTATGTATGTGAACATGCTGTCTGGCCAGTGAAGCATAGGGGCTTCAATGAAACTCAAGGTTTTGTCGCCCAAACTTAGGGTGTCACCGGTTTTTACAACCTGAAAATCCCAGTCTCCAAAGTAGTGTTTCTGGAGTCCTGCTTTGCATGAGGCAGTGCCAAAAACCTTTGCATTCGGAGCTAGTTTCAGGATTTCGGAGATGGCTCCGGAGTGGTCTGTTTCAACATGGTTTGCTATGACGTAGTCTATCTTTGAGGGGTCGATGATCTCTTTGATTTTTTTTATCATCTCTCCTGCGAAGGGGTGGTGGACGGTGTCGACTAGGGCGATCTTCTTGTCGATGATCAGGTAGGCGTTGTATGTGGTTCCGCGGTGAGTGGAGTATGTGAAGCCGTGAAAGTGTCTGAGGTTCCAGTCGACTGCTCCAACCCAATAAATATTTTCTAACAGTTTAACAGGGGACAATTAATTCTTCACCAACCAACAAATTTGAATATTCAGCCCTATTAACATTCCCAATTCTTGATTAAACAGATTTTCAGAAAACGTAAATAGCCTCGAAACACTCTACCAAAATGGTAAGACCAAATGAAGATTGCAGTTTCTGGAAAGGGTGGGGTGGGTAAGACCCTTGTCTCAGGGGTTCTTGCGGGCTACTTCGCAAAGAAAGGATTTAAGGTTATGGCGATTGACGCTGACCCTTCACCTAACCTAGCCCTAACATTGGGCATACCCGTGGAGGAGGCAAACAAGATAGTTCCAATCTCCGATAATAAAGAACTCTTGGACGCGAAGACCCGCACCGACTACCCGGGAGTTTACCGCCTCTCTTTTACTGTTGATGACATTGTTGAAGAGAACGGGGTGGAATCACCTTACGGAGTGAACTTGCTCGTCATGGGAACAGTCAAGTCTGCTGGTTCAGGATGCGCTTGTGGACCTAACGCCGTGGTCAGGGAGCTTCTTCGCCATCTTATGGTTGAAAGGAACGAGGTTGTGGTTGTGGATATGGAGGCTGGCATAGAGCACATGGGGCGGGGAACAGCCAGCCACGTCGACACCATGATAATAGTTGTTGACTCCAGCCGCAAGTCTCTCGAGATTGCCAAAAAAATTAATGGAATGGCTAACGAAGCAGGAATCAAAAACGTTTTCGTTGTTGGAAACAGAGTTAGAGATTCCGAGGAAAAAGAACTTATTACCGATTTCACAGAAAAGAATGGACTCCAGTTATTGGCTTTGATTCCATATGACGACACCGTGATAAAGGCAGACAGGGTAGGAGAGGCGCCGCTCAAATACGCAGAAACTTCAGAGGGAGTAAAAGCCATTCAGGGAATAGCCGAAAAACTTCTCCAAAACAAAAACTGAACCTATCGGGTCTGAGAAGTTTGAGCGAAGAGGAGATAAAATCACTTCTAAAGACATACAAAACAGTGGCGGTTGTGGGATTGTCTAGAAACCCCGCCAAGGACAGCCACCGCGTTGCAAGGTACCTGCAGTCAGTGGGTTACCGTGTTATTCCGGTTAATCCTTTTGCCGACGAAATACTGGGAGAAAAATGCTACAAGAGCCTCCTCGACATACCCGAAACCATAGACGTGGTGGATATCTTCAGACCTTCAGAAGATGTACTCCCCATCGTTGAGGAAGCCATCGAATTGAAGAATAAGCATGGAACCCCAAAAGTGGTGTGGATGCAGTTGGGAATCGTTAATGAAGAGGCGGCTAAGCGGGCGAGGAAAGCCGGATTAACGGTTGTGATGAACAGGTGCATGATGGTTGAGCATAGGCGCCTCAGCAGGGACGACTGAACGGAAACCTCTTAAATAATAGTCATCCCGTTATAACCATAGAAGGAACAGCGTATGGACCTGCCTGAACAAAGAATCCTCGGTTCTCTCCTATTGCTCGCCGGAATAACCTTCCTAGCCGTCGGGGTCGCCACAGGACAATTAACGACCATAATAGAAATTCTCAGCAAAATATTCGGAGCAGCAATCGCAGGATAACTTATTTCCTGAGGATGCGTTCAATTTTGCTGGCTGCTTCCTGACTCTTGTCATCTAAGGGAGCCAGCTTTATGGCTGAAGCAGATTTGACTCCCACTCCAAGTTCAGAGGCTCTTCGTATCTGATCCAGTTCAAAGATCGGCTTCTTCATAAGGCTTGATGCACCATACCTTCTCAGAATCGCCAATCCAACAGCATCGATGGCTACTCTGTCTATGCTCGCCAGCAACAGGTTAGGTTCAACCACCGTTCCTTTCTCGGGACCTCCACTGACGAACGCCTTTATTGCATCCATAACCACGAAGTCAACCTTGTAGAACTTGTTGATCTCAGCTATCATGAGCCTCTGGTAAGGAGAACCATGCAACTCCCACATGTAATTATACAATCCTCCTGGAACCTTCTTAGCCACCAAACCCACAGAATTCTTGAGAGACATGGTGAAGTGACCTCCAAACCGATGAGCTTTGAGACAGCAGGTCTGAATCACAATATCCGAATCGAGAAAAACCTTGGAAATATAGAATCCCCTGAGCCAATGAGTCCCATCACGGTCAATTTTAACCCAATTTTCCTTCTTCTCCTCATCTAAGACAATAACCTTGAAGTCCATCTTCTTTGAAAGATCGAAGACGCCTAACTGCTCCAAGTTCTCACGGGTATCTCCAATGCCGCTTCGTTCAGCCAAAGTAATTTCACTTACTCCAGCTTCCTTCAACACGTTTATCGTTGCCTTAAGAGTATCAAGATGCGTTGAGGCGGGAAAAGAATCAGCGCTGTTAAAATTTGCTTTTAAGGCTACCCTCTTTCCAGAGAAACTAGCCAAGTTAGCCTTGTTGAAGAGACTTCTCACTGGCGCTTCCCTATCTGAGGTCTCGATTAGAAAAACTTCGGAATGGTTCTCAATTGTGTCAGAAGTCATGGTACATGCCTATTTTAATGGAGTTTCACCAAAGTATTTAATTCTAACCAAAATGACGCCCCCTCATCTTGGAACCGAAAAGTGCAGCTTCAGTCTTTGCGGGATGTCCAGAGGCTGATGAGCTGGGAGGCTTCCTTAAGGGGATTCTCCAGAACTCTTGACACTCCAACCGTGCATTCAAGCCAGCATCCCCTGCAGGCAGAGACTTTCCGCCATCCCTCACTGTCCCGCTTCTCCTTCAGGATGTCGCCGACAGAGCCGCTTAGAGTATCCCCAAGCACTATATCCGACCGAGCGGGGCAAGCAAGGAGTTTACCTGATGGGTTGATGCCAATGTACAGTTCTCCAGCGTGACATATCTTCGGCGCCTCACCCCTGAAAAATGGCTCAAAACCTTTGATGAATTCTGTTGGCACCGCTAGGAAACCGGGGTCGGAGCGTTTGAGTCTCAGCAGATAGTGCAGAATCTTGGAAACGGCTTCTTTGGAGGGAGTGTTTTCTGCTGGGGGTGGATAGGGATGGATGGGCTGAACCTGAACGAAGTCAACTTGGCTGCGGAGTTCTTCGATGAATTGGGGCAGGATTGTGATGTTCCATGGGGTCACGACGCTGTTTACTCCCACTCTTACTCCCTGAGCCTTCAGCAACTTCATGCCTTTAACCGCCTTATCATAGGTTCCCGCCACTCCCCTTATCTTGTCATGAACCTCTTTGGGACCGTCAAGGGATACGACAATCAGGTCAAATACATCTGCCACCTCAGAGACTCTGCTCTCATTCAGCAGTGTTCCGTTGGTGTTCATGCTCACCAAGCATCCGTGAGATGCAGCTCTCTTAGCAAGGGTGGTTAGGTCTCTGCGCAGGAGGGGTTCGCCTCCGCTGAGGTCGAAAAAGGGGACTCCTAGGCTGCAGACCGCATCTATGGCTGCCATTGCCTTCTTTGTTGGCAGTTCTGGGATGTCTGTTTTCCACCATTCGCAGAAGACGCATCTCATGTTGCATCTGCCTGTCACGTTGTAGGATGCAAAGAGAGGAGTGGGTCTTCTTGCCTTGAACTTGAGGAATCCAGTGAGTATCTTGGCGCTTAATTGCCTAGTTTTCATAGTTACTCTCTCTAAATTTCGATCAAAGATAAAAGAACTCCGGATTTTGCAACAACATCTACGGTCTCATAAATCTAGCTCGTCTGTTTTATCCTCTCATACATTTTTTCTAGGGTCCATCGGATGGACGACTTCAATTCTCGGGACCTGCCGGGCTTGATGTTTCTGATGTTTATCTCTCGAACGATGTTTCCGTCTCGTTTGATGTTGTAAGCTAGTACATTTTCTGGAGCTATCTCGCCTTTGTTGGCGGCTTCTCTGTCTTTCTCCTGCATCTTCGCCAAGACTCTCTCCATGAGAAAAGATGTGAAGGGCGGAGTGTTGATGTCAAAGTTTTTGTCTTCTGCGAATGTAACTTGCATGTAGTCTTTTTCAACGTATAGCTGGGCTAAGAGGTCTCCAGTCACCGTCTTTATGGGAATGCCCTTCTTCTGCTTTGTAACCGAAGGCTGTGGGGTCGCTTGTTTCTGAGGGGGTTGAATGGGCTTGGAGATTTCGGCTCTTTTGAAGCCCTCCGTAAGTAGGGTTGCATCTACTAATTCAAGCAGCATTTTCAGTCCCTCTAGTTCCTCTTCCATTGATTCTACACGCTTTTCAAGGAGAGCCCGGAGCTTGGCGATCTTCTTAATCTTCTCTCTTTCCCCTTCCTCACTCATCTTTCGTTCCCTTCAACCTGAATAGCAAAGTTACCCATAAGAAGTATGAAACAAGCCCTTTTAAGCTTGGTTTTCACAGCAGAAAAAAATACACATCTTCAATATTATGGTCTCGTTCTCCTAAATATCTGCAGAAACTTGCGGGCAATAGGGATTTACGTTGTTAGAGCAGGCATTTCGTTGACGGGTTTGAAGGTTACTTCCCATTCTTCTTCCAGAAAGTGTTCAAATTCCCTGAAGACCCTGCTTTCCGTCTCGTTCAGCTTTCGGCAAAGAGCCTCATCAGTGTAGGCGCAGCTTAGGTCAAATATGGCAGTTTTCTTTGTCAATTCAGGATTTTCCCTAACCCTCTGTATCAGAAATTCTGGTGGTTTTTCTTGAAACAGCCAAGCTATGTATGCGACGTCCACCACCTCATAGGAATTTCCGCGACGGATAGCGCATCTGTGATTTGAAGCGATTCTTTCAAAGGTGGATGGGTGGATAGTTTGTCTCCAGAGAAAACTGTGATATTCTCCGTCGTCTGTCTTGACCCAGTCTTCGTTTTCACAGATTTCCCAGCCTCTCAATCGGCATCGCTCTTTAAAACTGTCGATGAGACCCCAAACTTTGGGAAAAGGCGAATTCATGGGCATTCCTTGATGAATAATTGTAGAAGATAGTTCTATTTTCATGGATTTAAGATTAATTAACAGGTATCTTGAAAATTTGTCGCTTTAAGGTGTAAAATTTGAAGAAATGTAGGAAATATTACCTATCAAGTTACATTTTTTCTGTAATCTGATTTAGAATCCGTAGACTTGAAGCTTGAAAATCTTACGGAAAAATCGTTCATAAATCTACATTTTTCCGACAGCAAACAATAAATGAACAGAACTGAAAATTAGTCAGTATATATAAGGTTCGAAAAATGAAGCTGAAAAACCAAGCAGTTTCTCTCGATGCCCTAGACTGGGAAATCTTAAAAGCCCTCCAAGAAAATTCGAAGCAAACCTACTCAGAGGTCGGTCGTCAATTAGGCATAGCCCACTCCACAGTCTATGATCGAATAAGAAAGATGGAGAAAAACGGGATCATCAAAAAATGGACCGTTGACATTGACCTCGAAAAGATTGGAATGAATTACATAACCGCTCGTATGACAGTGTATACTGATCCGAAGGAGAGCGATAACGTAGCACAACAACTGTCAGAGGCTGAGGAGGTTTTGGAGGTTTCAATCTCGCTTTCTGAAGAACTGCTGATTATCGCGAAAGTTTTTGCCAGAGACCGAGATGAACTTCACTCTTTTATCGCAAAAAAAGTGGCGCCTCTCCAAGGAGTGCTGAGGATTCGAACCTCAATTATCACAAAGAAGTACAAAGAAGAAAGGTTCCTGATTGAGAAAAACTATAAAAGTTAATGGGCAGTTAGAGTTTAAGCGGAGTAGAGACTCTTTCTCGCATTAAAGGAGAGCTTCCCTTTGACACCCCTATCTTCAGCCCGAACTCTTGGAACGCTATCAAGGGAGAACGCTTTCTATTTCTTCACCTCTGTTGGAAACTACACCGGTCAAAGGGCGATGTCCCTACAAGAATTTGCAGACAAAATCAGAGACGTAGAAATCTCATCTTTGGAGTTCCACCTCTATCGCGGAGACTTCGAAAAATGGACGGCTGAAGTTCTTGAAGATAAGGAACTGACGAGGAGAATAAGCGATTTGAAACATTTGAAACCCGTTGGGAATGCCCTGCGGGATCAGTTGCATTTCACAGTTTCAAAGCGTCTTGAGGAACTGAAAAGCGCTGACTAGCCTTCTATCTTTTTAAGTTGGCTTCTGTACATTTCAACAACTTCTTGCGTGGTTGTTGCGTCCTCTGGGGATTTGTCCACGCGGTATTTTCCTGTGAAACGCGGGAATCTTATGGCAAGTCCGCTTGCCTCTCTTATGACGTTCATGGCGCATGTGTGGATTGGACTGAGGGTTATTTCTGCTCCTAGCGTCTCTATGACAACTGCTGGCTCAAACCAGACATCAACGTCAAGGGTTGAATCGACCCGTGGGTGCCTATGGGCTATCTGATGCTTTTCCAGCAGTTTGGGAAGTTTCTTAAGGTCTGCATCGGTGAATCCGGTTCCAACTTTTGTCACCGTTTCGAAGGTGTCTCTGTCTGGGTTGTAGGCTGCGAGGAGGAAGGCGCCGTATGTTCCTGCCCGTTTTCCTCTTCCGTGGAAGGCACCTACCACCACCAAGTCAACGGTGTCGGTCATCTCGCTCTTGTAATCGCGCTTATATTTTATCCATAGCCAGCCTCTTGATCCTGCCTGATAAATAGAATCTGGATTCATGGATTTGCACATTATTCCCTCGCTTCCGTTTTCCACCGTCTTTTCAAAGAAGAGCTCCAGTTCTTCTGGGTCTTTTGCTATTGTGTATTCAGCCACTTTAACGTTGTCGGTTTGTTCAATAACCTTCTGGAGATGTTCATGACGTATGGGATAGGGCTGTAGTGTGAGGTCTTTTCCGTCAACGTAGAGAACCTCAAACATGAAGAGTGTGACGGGGTGTTGTTCCATTGCCTCTTTTATTCCGTATTTTCGTCTACGGTGCATTAGCTCCTGGAACGGTTTCATCTCACCTGTTTCTGGGTCAACGGCAACTGCCTCTGCCTCCACTATGGCTTCCTCAGCTTTGATGTGTTTTCGGATGTATTCGACTCCGTCTGGGTACTGGTCGGTGATGTTTTCGAGGCGGCGGGAGAACAGGATGACATGGTCTCCTTCTTTGTGGGCTTGTATCCGCTCTCCATCATACTTGTATTCGGCTATGCATTTTCCTCCAAGCTTCTCAAGGATTTCAGCTGGCGAACTTAATCTTTCAGCGAGCATGGGGCGAATAGGTTTCATGGGCTGGACCTTGAATTGTTTGATGCTCTCCATTCCCTCTTCGGCGACGGTTCGGGCAACTTTGCCTAGGTCGGATGAGATGTTGTAGGCGCGCTCCAGATGTTCTCGGGTCTCTTTTCCGCCGCCAAAAGCTATGGCTAAAGCATCTAGCACTGTCATGTCTGCGATTCCCAGTCTTAGGCTGCCTGTCACTGTTCGAACTATGTACTTTGCCTCTTTTGGAGAGGCATCTGACAAAAGACCCGCTAACAGACCTATTTTGAGGTCTACTGAGCCGGAGCCTGTGGAGTTTGCCATCTTGTCTAGGGTTTCGTAGACTCTTTCTACGGTCAGGGGTTTTGGAAAGAAGGATACCTGCGTCTTCTTTTCTAGGAACCTCTGAGCCGTTTCTCCGAGGTCTCCTGTTATTCGCAGGTCGGCTTCTATGTCTCTTATTCTGTGACCTGCTGATTTTGCAACTGCCCGTATGGCTAGTTTCTCTGCGATGCCTATCTCTATTCCAACGAAGTCTGGATACAGTTTTCCCTGCGTCAGGTACACAATCTTTTCTATGAGATTCGTTGGAGTTTCTTTGAGAAGCTGGACTAGATAGTCTGTCATCTCAAGCCTTTTCGTTGTTGCCTCAATCTTTTCGTAGGCATCGGCTATACGGGAGTACCTCAAGTGGAAACTTACCTCACAACTAGGAAGGCTCCAAGAGATAATAAAGGTTAAATCTCACCGGTCTTTTTGTGACCATCTGGATTATTTTTTTGACAGGAGCAATAGTCCGCAGAGGATGTTTATAGCGCCTAGAAATCCTAGGACGCCGATGAAAAGCGGGTTCAAGAAGAGGTTGATGGATGAAAGGTTGCTGTACGCTGATAGGACAATGATGAAGATGCCAACAACTACCATCGCAAAAGCGAAGTCTCTGTCCACATGCTTCGTCAGCTTGAAAACGCCCAAAGCTTCGGTTCCAGTGGTGTTCTTCAGAATCGGCTCTCTTTTAGGTATGTAATCTGGTGCGTGAACCAAAATTTCCTTCTTTTCCTTCTTCTTTCTCGGCAATTCCGCCCACCCTACAGACTATAACACTGTTAGCTAATCAATTTTTCGCGCGGGACGCAACAATATTTTCTCATTGGATAAAAGTTCTGCACATTAGAAGAGTGCTCTCATCAAGAGAGCCACTTTTCCAATGTAGTTCGGGGTTTGTATTCTTCCATTCTTCTCTGTTTTGTTCTTTCCCCTCGTTTTTTTGTCTCAGGATGGTCCAGTAGAACCTCTGTTTCAGCTCGACCTTTCCTAAGTCTCATTAGCTCTTCAGCTGCCTCTCTGATTTCTTTTATTTCATCTTTGTTTAAGTCGAATGCTTCCCCGATAGCCTTATCCAACTCCTTCCGAGCTTTTATATCTGATTTTCCTTCTCTCTTTATACTCACCAGATTTAAGAACGCCTGTTCTATGCTCTCTTTTTCCAAATTTGATAATTTTCGGCAGTCGAGTATAGGAAGTGAGGTTAAATCATGTTTCATCAGTCTTAGAACTCCCTCTCCAAGGGATGTTCTTCCGAATAATTCTCTGTAGAGTGAAGCAAAGCTAGAATTTAGATAGCCAAGAATTGTAAGTAAATGGTTCTCCTCAAAGGGAATTATTCCATAAAATGAGTGTAGACAAACTGCGTTTGCTTTATTCCAATATGCTTGTGTTCTCTCCCAAGTAAAATCTGGAATAAGGATGGGCATTCGATAGAAAGTGAAGTGACGATACCATTTGTTCCCAAAATTTCTCAAAGCGGGGGTATTATTGAATCCAATGACTGTTGTATTTTTTTCTTTTCCTCTAGTTATCTCCACCCTCTTTTTTTCCCCATCTTTGATATACATCAATGCATTGGTGTTTTTCAGTTCTTTCTCTGGTTTTGTCGCGTAGAATAATTGATGGCGAAGGTCAATTTCTCGAATGTCAAGTATGTTTCTAAATTGTCTAGGAGTTCTTACAAGTGGCAGCAAAAATTCCGATTCTATGTTAAATCTCTCTTGCTTTTTCTTGTCTATAACAAAGAATTTGTTTGCCAAAGTTCTAATTCCAACATGTATTTCACCTAAATCAGAAAGTTTACACATTTTGTTATGCTTCAATAATATCTGGGCAAGTCTAGGTTGTCTGAAAAAACGCATCCATTTTTGCCCTATTTTAAGATCTTTTTGGGTCTTTACCACAATTCTGATTTTGTCGTCTTCTTGACTTTCATTGCTAGATCGGATTCTAGTTATGATTTCTTCTGGTGTCAGTGATTTTTTAATTCTAACAAACTTCACTTTGTTTAATTCTCGTTTTTTCCTGTTCTTTTCTCCTCCCAACTTTTCCATTATAATTACTACCGTATTGACAGCTGCTTCTTCAAATGCCCTTTTGTCAAATTCTATTATGGTCTCTAATCGAAAATTGTCAAGAAGAAATGTTTCCAAGTCCAAACCATACTTTGCATCCATCCAAGAGTTAGAAACAATAAATCCCATTTTTCCGTTTTCTTTCAAAAATTTGGCTGAATGAACAAAAAAATATGCAAAGATTGGGGATTTCCCATGAAAATCTAGCTTTCTCCCTTTCCAACTCAGTGAGTGTTTCCGAATTAATTCTCTGTAATTTTTGTCTCCTATGTCTTCATATCTTGTGTATGGAGGATTACAAACTACCGCATCAAATTGAGGGGGGAGTGATGAAACTTGTTGTACATTGTCTAAAGTCAATTTTTCCAGCGGTATTAGCCTTTTTTGTTGGGGATGTATTTTGAAGAAATCTTCGGGTATTACATTTATTATATCACTTCTTGCTTTTAGATTCCGCAATGCTAAATTAATCACTGACAAATGAGCGGGAAAAAGACTGATGTCTATCCCCCAAAGGTGTCTCAATATTTGTTGATGTGTAATCTTCCCATCGAGCTCCAAAAGTCTGTAATAGGCTTTTATTAAGAAACCACCACTTCCACTTCCGGGGTCTAGAACATATGCATTTGGCTTGTCAATGCAAAATCTGACAATAAGGTCACAAATAGCTGGTGGGGTGTAATACTGTCCAAGCGCATGCCTTTCATCCCTTGGGATTAAACGTTCATAGATTCTTCCTACTACATCACTTTCGATACGTGATAAATCGTAATTCGAAGCTTCATCCAAAAATTCGTTTAACCTTCCAACAAGCTCTTCAGATAAAGGTATGTCATCATAGATTCCATGTTGGAAAACTGCTTTGTAGTCTATTTTCAAAGCCTCATTAAAGCACTCTGCGAGCCTTTCTCTAAATCTATTTGTTAGTTTCTGATCTAGAAGACCTATCTTCCCAAGTTTTACCAATTCTGGATATTTTGTTTCTAGAACTTTGTAAAACAATATTTTGTTAATTAAAAGATAGGCACCTTCAATAGCCACTTTCAAATGTGCTTTTTCATCAATAGAGAATCCCTGTTCATCTAACCATTTTTTATAATTCAGTTTGAATTTAGGGTCTTCTTTCAGTATGCGCTTAAGTGAGACAGCAATCATGGGCACAAATCGTTCATGTAGCAATTTCAATCGTGAGACAAATGCTTCGTCAATTGAAGACCATTTCTTAGTGCCTAATTCAAGCTGAACTATGTCATTCAGCAATCTTCTGGCAAAATCTTGCAGTTTAGACCTCCTTAAATCATAGGGCGGGATTCTTTTCCGCTCCCAAAAACTGACGCCTCTTTCCTTATTATCAAATAATACAAAATCTCTTCCATCGCACGTCGCAAAAAAATAGGCACCCAACCAATCAGCATATCGCCAAGCTTGATCTATTACTTTTGGATTAAAAGGATCGTTAGTTTTCAAAGGGGTCTTTGTCTCAATAACCAGCCAAGCTTTTCCACTTTTATCATAAAGAACTATGTCTGCTCTACCTATTCCCGATATTGTAACCTCAAAGCGTGGCTTCTCAAACTCGATATCCTCGAATTTTTTCTGGCTGTTTATCACATCAACTAATGCATATCCTATTTCGAATTGCAGTTGTGCCTCGCTTCTTCGCACCTTTTTCCCCAGTCATTATACGAGGTAATTCTTAAAGTGTTACTATTTATCGTTGTTTATTTAGAATTAATCTTTCGTGCGGGACGCAACAATATTCAAAATGCCTGCTATGATGGAGACCACACCAACCAACATCATGATGATACGCAGAGGAGGAGATACAATCATGGGGGTCAGCAGGATTAGAGCTACTCCAGTTCCGAAACTGATTCCTCCCACGGCAACTCGTAATCGGTTAAAATCGATTTCTCGCATCACCATCCTGAGATAGTAAGTAACCAGAACTATAGCCACAAGTCCAAAACTCGATATTATTGCACTTAACGCATTAACGTCCCCCAAGAGCAAAGGAAAAACTAAAAGCAGAACCGACATGACGATTCCAATGATGGGAGTAAGAGGATAAAGTGGAGCCTTAAAGGGTCTATTTAACCGCGGCATCTTCCTTCTAAGCCGCATAAGCGAAAGATTAACCAAGGCAAATACCAAGAGAGAGCCAAAACTCGCTGCGTACCCAAGGAACACGACTGCCCCGCTGGAACCAAAAATTATCACACAGAGCGAACTTGCAATAATTGCCACGTAACGCGTTCCAAATCGCTTATGAACTTTCTGGAACACCTTGGGCAGATACCCGTCTCTGCTCATCCCTCCAAGGAGGCTTGATTGAACCGTCATGGCGGTGCCCATGGATGAGATACTGGCAATTATTCCAGCCAATGCAAAGAGGATGCCCCCAACCGTACCCATTATTCTCGATGCCGCAACATTGAGAAGGGGTCCCGCATCGGCTTCCGATGGGTTCACAACTCCAACTGCCACATACGCTACAGCAAAATAGACAACTGTCAATAGAACCGTTGATACAAGCAATGCTCTAGGAACGTTTTTTCCCGGGTTCTTAATCTGTGGGGCTCCAGCAACTAGGGCTCTCATTCCAATAAACATGGGAAAAATGTAGGCAGTGGTTGCAAAGAAGACAGCTAAACTGCCGGGTGAGGCTTCAGGCACTAGATTTCGGGGTGTGAGAGTGTATCCTACGCTCCTGGCTAGAAAAATGATGAATATTGCTAAGAATGCCAACACAACGAAGATAGAGGCTTCTTCTACTCCTCGAATAGTAAGAACTACAAGGATGACCATTATACCCACGATTAGCAGAGCAGCATTAACTAAAATGAGGTCTTGGATTGATGGAACAAGAATCGAGAAAAGGGTTCCAAGCTGTTCAACAAAGACGACTGCGGCAAGGGCTGCCCCGAAGATGCTGGCAAGCCATCTGAGACTCCCCGCCATAAAGGATATGATGCCTCCGTAGGCAGCTTTGGTATAGGTGTATTCGCCTCCTACTTCTGGGATGGCTGCGCTGAGTTCACTGTAACTCAACATGCTCGCCAGATTTATTAGACCGCAGAAGAAGAGAGCTGAAATCACGCTGGGTCCTGCCAGATCAAAGTAGGAATAATTCAGGAGCACAAAAATTTCGAATCCTATGGCACCACTTAGCCCCATGATTATCGCGCTGAAAAGACCATGTTTCTTCTCGTTACCCAACAGCCGCTCTCCTCCCTCGGTTATCTCCGTCCTTCACGGATTAGAAAGGACCCGCTTATAACTGAAAAGAGGCTGAATATGCCTAGAATCAGCAGATAGAGTGGCAGGAGTTCCGTGGGCAAGTTGAATACTGTTTGAACTTCGAGAATGTTGAAGAAGAGCATGAGTGCCAAGACCATGAATAGTACTCCTATGACTTCCTGAGCTATGCCAGTTATTGTTGTTAGGGTTCTTCTGATTTTCAGCTCTGATCACCTTCGTCTAAGTATGATTCCAGCCACTAAATCAAGCACTCCGATTGTTAACAACAACAATAGGGGGAGGCTTTGGAAGTTCTGGAGGTTTTCGCTTTCAAAAATGCCCGGGTATAGAATGCCCAGAATGAAGATTCCCATCACTATGATTCCCACAAATATGAGGAAACCGCCTAAGGCAACAGCAAATCTACTTAGCGGCTTCGAAACCCGCAGCATCACTTCGCCCCTTCCTATATAACCCATTTTTAGACTCTTTATCCGTTTTCGCATTTAAAATTTCACAGAATTCCCTTCTGAAATCTCTGTTTTCCCATCAGAAGCAGGTTATTTTCCTCTTAACTTCGAATTATCAAGGATTGTCACAACAAAATTTAAGAACCACAGCCCACGTTGAAAAGGCTGGAGCGAAAAAAAGTGCCCTGCACAGTATTAGTTTGCGGTTTCTTCGGAGACACTGGAAAAGGAAAGATGATCTCCTACTTGGCAATAAAAGACAAAACGGCGGTAACGGCAAGGGCTGGGGTGGGTCCCAACGCGGGTCACACCGTAGTTTATGAAGGAAAGACCTACAAGCTGAGAATGCTGCCCAGCGCCTTCGTCTCTCCCGATTGTCGCCTTCTCATAGGACCCGGCGTTCTCGTCAACCCAGAAATCCTGATTCAGGAGATACAGGTGACGGGGACTCAAGGCAGGGTCGGCGTAGACCCCCAATGCGCCGTCATAGAACCGAAGCATATAGAGGCGGACAAGAAGGGGTATCTGGCACAGAAGATAAAATCGACTGGTTCAGGGTCAGGTCCCTGCAACGCTGACAGAGTTATGCGGGTCGCCAAGTTAGCGCGTGAGTTTTCGAATCTTCAAGAGTTTTTGGTGGACGTTCCTTTGGAAGTGAACACTGCCATCGATGAGGGAAAGAATGTTCTTGTGGAGGGCACTCAAGGAACCTATCTCTCTCTTTTTCATGGAACCTATCCTTACGTCACCTCTAAGGACGTGTGCGCTTCAGCAGCCTGTTCGGACGTTGGCATTGGACCCACAAGCGTTGACGAAGTTATTGTCGTCTTCAAAGCCTACAACACACGTGTGGGTGGTGGACCTCTTCCAGGCGAGCTTTCGTGGGAGGAGGCTGAACGTAGAGGGTGGGCTGAAATCGCCACTGTGACGGGTAGAAGGCGAAGAGCAGCGCCCTTCAGTTTTGAGTTGGCAAAGAGGGCGGTTATGTTGAATGGAGCCACGCAGACTGCCGTAACAAAGATTGACGTGCTGTTTCCTGAATGCAAAGGCGCCCAATCTTACAGCGAGCTTTCGAGGGAAGCAAAGGCTTTCGTCGAGAATATCGAAAAACAGCTCAAGGTGCCTGTCACGTTACTTGGTACTGGTCCGGGCACAAGGGAAGTAGTGGATAGGAGAGAAGAACTAAAAAGCTAGTTCTGTTTTGTTTGTGGTTGTGAGGTTAGTTAAGGATGTCAACTGTTGTTGTGGATGTTTCTGACCTTCGCGGTTATGAGGGTGACTACGCACAAGGTTTGGCGGACTTTCTGGAGCACCGCTTAGGTGCAACTGTGTCTCTTGCAAAGAATGAGGTTACCTTGGAGTTTGAGGAGGAAAAGGTGGCTCCCTCAAGGTCGCATATGCGGTTGCTTCTTCGGAAGTTTTTGCACAGAGAAGAATTGAAGGAAGATTTGCGGGTTATCTCTGGAGGAGAAAACGCCTTCATAATAAAAGAGATAAAACAGCAACCTGAATGACGGCACCTAAATTTTGGATATTGATTTCTGCTTCACAACACTTATCACAAATTCTAGTCCATACCATCAACCCAACGAGCTTACGCTGGGGTATGACTAAAAATGAGAGAATCGGGGCGAAAGCCCGCATCTAAACGATGCATGGTTTGCAGAGAAGCCATCATCTCATCAAGAATCTATTGTGAAAGGCTTGGAGAATACGTGGACGACCTAGTTTACTGTCCCTACTTCGAGCCAAAACCCATGGTTAAACTGCAGGCAATACAATAGTCAGCGAGAAAGTTTCTGGGCTTTCTGTTTTTTCCAGAAGAAATCATGAATCTTTAAAAGCTGACCTCTAGCCAACCACGTTTTCTTGTATGCTTCTTTAAGGTCATCTACCTCAAGGCTCTCTGCGGCTTCTCTTAGAAGGTTTTGCGTAGAAGCTAGGAGGGATTCTGTTTCTGGCTGTTTTGTTTGGAGGAGCTTCCATGATGGACTTCGGGTTTCGTCTGGGTGATTGAGGGAGAAGAGGAATAGCGCGTATTCTAGGTCGGAGGCTGCGTGCCAAGTTAGCTGTATAACTTTTTCTTCATTCAATTTAGCCTGTGAGTCAATAGCGTCTTCAAGATAGGCTAAAGCAGAAGTCACAGCCTTTGAGATTTTTTGCGCCTCCATCTTTGTCCCAGAAACCTGCAGCTGCTACCAATAACCCTAAGCATACTCATTAATTCTTTCTCTGCGAAGGAAGTTGCCTCGAAAGTTTTAAGTGATGATACCCTTTAGCTTTTAGTTCGAGGCGGGAAAAACCGTTGAGAGACAGGCCCTTAGGTGTCCTAATTTTTGCCCTAGCCATAGTTGCTATGGTCGGGTATTTTTGGTGGCTTTTTCTGGCTCCGGAAGATATGGTGTTCTTGGGGAAGACCGCCAGCGAATGGGCGATAATCGTTCCAGTTGCCATTATAGTCTTCGCTGTTCTTTTTGTTGTGGCATGGGTTGGCTGGGCTCTGGCTTCCACAGCGCCGCCCCTGCCGATTATTCGGGAGCCTTCAGAGGATTCAGGATAGCTTAGAACTTTTTCTTCATTCTAAGTATTAGGAAGATTGCTAAGACAGCAACTACCGCCACAATTACCAGAACAATGAAGAGGATTGGGTCTAGCCCAAAGATTTGAGGTTGCCACATGTTTGTTTTTTCCACTTTCGTAACCAAGGTGAAATCAGGAAAGGATGATGTTGCTTCAACGAGAATCCCTGTGGACCTGTCCCAATAGAACATAGTTTGAGAGGCAGCTGCATATACAACGCTGCGTCTTGCACCAGCATAGGTTCTCTCTTCAACTCCACCAATGGTTATGGTGCCCTCGCCTTGTTTCAAGAATGTATCACCAGCATTCAGGTTTGCAGGGATAATGAACGCATCGCCGATAATACCCGTCTCAAGATTCAAAGTTGACGTTTCAATTTTCTCTGTTCCATCAGAAAATCTCGATGTGAATTTAACATCGATTTCTTTCCCCTCAACAGCTAAAACTTCAATTTTGCCCCATTTTACATCGTGTTCCTCGGGAACGGCGCCGCTAGTAGTTACCTGATATTCTATCCAGTCGCCCTGTTTCACACCAACTGAAATCTCAGCTGAAACAACTGCGGAAACACCGAGAACTGCCAAACAAACCATTAACAATACAAGTTTTCTCTTCATATAACCCCCAATCAAGTCATTATATCAGTTTTTATGGCTTGTGGAAGAATTAGTGCTGTTATTTTTCTATGTGAATTTGGCTTGATCCCGCCTCTTTTTCGATGCGTATGACATGTTCTGCTTTTTCTGCGAAGGCTTCGTTATGGGTTACGGCGATTATCTGTTCGATAGCCTTCAGGCGACTGATTGCTTCAGCTAACCGTTCCACGGAACCGTCTTCTCTTCCCAGACTCTCGGTCGGCTCATCCAAGAGAAGCATGTAAAGCCCATGTCCAGTTCGGGACTGCATAATCAGCTGCCCAAGACCTATCCGGTAGGCGAAGGCTAGGAGCGTCCGTTCTCCCCCTGAAAGGTTCGAGACCTCCCGTTCATAGCCCATTTCGCTGCTGACAAGGGGAGAATAGGTTTCGTCAACCGATACAAACAGTGCGGGTCCCGCATCTCCAACTAGGCTATCTAATACCTGCTGAACCGTTTTCTGGAGGTACGTGACGAACTCGCTTCTAAGTTTAGGCTGGATGTTCCTGTAGGCGCCCCGAATCCTTTCGATGATTTCAAGAAGTCTACCGATATTTTCCTTTCTCTCAATCTTCTTCTGAGCGTTGTCTAACCGTTCCTTCAGTTCATCAACCCTCAAAGCAACGTCTTTTTTTCTTCCCTCTAAGTTCTCCAACTCATGTTTAGTGTAGGAGTAGGTGGTGAAGGCGTCATCCCGCAGTTTTCGCGCAGACTCCAATTCAGTAACATCAAATTTAGCTGTCTCCTCCCGTGTTTCGTCCAGTTGCTTTTGGAGCCTCTTCTCCTGTTCCTGTGCCTCTACGATTTCGGCGGAAATTTTGCTTAGAGATTCATTTTTTTCTGTAATCTGTTTCTTCATGTCTTCGATTCGAGGAAGGAGCTGCTGCAGATTTGAGAAGGCAAGATCAACTGTACTGTGGAGACCTTTCAGTTTATCATTGTTCTTCTGCAGTTCCGCCAGCCTTTTTTCGCGTTCTGCTTTTTCTTTTTGGAGGTTTTCGAGGAGGCTCGTCTTGTAGTCTCCCGTGAGTTTTTGGAGGCAGGTGGGGCACTTGTTCTCGGTTATTAGGCTTGAAATTCTGTTCAGAGAGGCTCCTATCTCTCTTTTTGTGGCTTCCTGTTCCCCGCCTATGTCCCTCAATTGTCCTTCAACGGCTAGAAGATAGGTTCTCAGGTCTTCCAGCGTTTTTTCGGTTCCTAAGCCGATTTCTTGGAGTTCATTCCGATGGGACTTCTCTTGTGTCTCCATCTGTTTCAAGAGTTCTTCCATCTCGTCAAGGCGCCTCTTATCCGTTTCAGCTTGGTCCGCCTGTTCTCTGGACCTTTCTTTTATGTTGGTGATGTTCGTTTGAATCTGAATCTCCCTTCTCTGCAGCGCCTCAGTCTCTCTCCGCAACTCCTCTAAACCCTCAAGACGAGCAGTTGCCTCCTTGAGCGCAGATTCTGCGTCACCAACTTTCTTCTCTGCATCTTTGAGCTGACTTGTCAATGACGAAAAATCTTCAACTGCCCCAACGTAGTCACCCTCAAGCTTGCCGACACGGATTACGTCCGGGTCACGTTCAAGAATATCCTTCTCAACCCCATAGTCTCTCTCAAACATATGCAAATTTTTCCAAGCTACGTCGTAGTCGGACAGCCCAAATAGCTTATCCAATTTTGTCTGGCGTTGCCGTGGAGTGATGTCTAGCAGTTCTTTGAGGTGTTCTTGGCGCACCCAGACAACCTCTCGGAAGAGATTTTTGTCCAGTCCCGTTAGTGCCTTTAGTTCTTCGGCAACTGCTTCGTTTTTGGTGCTTGCAATCAACTTGCCGTCTTGGTAGAATCTAAGCTGGTCTATGTCCTGACTGATGGCCGTTCCGCGCCTTCGAAGGGCTCTTTGAAGCTTGTAGGTTCTGCCATCCTGAAGGAAAACCGCTGTTACCTTCCCTTCGTCGGCGCCTTCTCTGAGGAGGTACTCGTAACTTCTGCCTAGGGGGTCGCCGAAAAGCACAAAATCGAAGGCGTAGAGAACAGTGGATTTTCCCTGTCCCAAGCCGCCCACGAGACAATTGAATCCCTTAATAAAGGGGATGACCGTTTTGACATGGGATCGAATGTTCTCCAGCTGCAGAGATTCCAGTTTCACAGAAACTCCTCCAGCTTCTCCTTCACTTTCGTCTCCTGCTTCTCCACGAGGGGGCTGATGAGGTCGACGGAGAGCCTTGCAATCTTTTCGCTCTCTTCCCTGCTGTAGCTTTCTGAGAAGATTTCGAAGAAGTATTCGAAAGCCTTTGTTTTCAGGTCCTTCAGTTCGCCTTCGAAGATGGAGCGGATTATATCCTCTGAAATTTCGGTTTCTCTAAGTCGAAGAACGGGGTGAACAAGTAGAGCTTTTTCGCCTGCACTTCTTATTCTTGCGAGGTCAATTTCTCCCCGTCCAGCTTCGGCGGGCAAGACTCCTCGGATAACTGGAACCACGATAGCTTCCGGCTCTTCTCTTTCCTTCACCAGCTTTACCACTGCTTCAGTTATCTTCGAGGGGGTCAAGCCTGTGAAATTCTGTTCTAGAATGATGAAGGAGCGGGGGGTCTCCAGCTTTATTCGATGAAGTTTTGGCACGCCTTTTTTGCTGACTTGGATGTGGTAGAAGCCTTTCGGGGTTTTTGCGTCCTCGTAGCTCACTGTTTCTGTGCAGCCGCTGTAGACGAGGAGACCATTCTTGAAGGGGGATTTGTAGGGCGTGTGGATGTGTCCGCCAGCGTAGTAGTTGAAGCCTTCGGGAAGAAGTTCTGGCTGGGCTTCAGCTTCCATCTGGGGAGGCTTAAGGGCGGGAATGTCCAGTGCCATGTGAAAAACTAGGATATTAAAGAGGGAGAGGTCTGGAGCAGGCTTACTCTCTTCCAGAAAGGCGGGCAACTCTTCCATGGTCTTTCTGGCTGTTCGAAAGTTGGGAATGCCGTAAACGTAGCAGTTTTCGTTCTTCCAAGAGGCGCCCTCATGACGGGGTAAGTAACGGATTAAGCCTGCGCTGTCTAGAGGGTTGAGGATTGTGCCTGTTATCACATTGGGGGCTGAATCGTGGGAGCCGTCAACTGCGAGAACGGGGATTCCAGCGTCCCTAAGCCTCCGAAAGTTGGTGATAGCCGCTTCAAGGGTGGAGTTTGAGGGGCGAGCATGGGCAAAAATGTCCCCTGCAAGAATCATGAAGTCAGGCGTTAACTCGATGGTTTTGTCCACCAGCTCCTGAAAGGCAACATTGAAGTCTCTGCGCCGCACATCCAGATTATACTGGGCATAACCTAGATGCAAGTCCGCGGCGTGAACAAAACTGAAGGGCTTCACGTTCTCCTTTCTCCTCTCCAACCATTGACTCTTCAACCATTAGTTGATTCAGTAGCTTTTATAGATTAAACCGACAACCCTTACTTCATTGTTGAAAACAAGCTTTTTCGGAATAGTACAGTTTTCGACATATATCGATTTTCGATATATATCCGTACGGAAATAGAGTAACGGCGCACTTCCAAAATCGATGGAATGAAAGCGAGAATTAAAATACCCCATAAACGTTAATAATAGACTTCCAAAACCAAAACAATAATTAGCTAGCTCACTCAAGAGGGGAAAGCGTGAAAATCGCTCGAAACATAAAGGCCATCTCAAGGCTCCTCCTAATCCTTTTATTACTTCTCGCCATGATAATTGGCTCTATCTTCTCCTATCTCTTGCTGGTAGGTTACTACATAAACCTCGAAAACAGAGTCCCAGAAAACACCACCCTCTCAGTGATGGACGTCAACTTCGACCCTCAAGAGGCCGAAACATTTAACATCACTATCCTAAATCCGACCTACTCCCCCACTGACGCCAATATTACAGAAATCTCTGTTGCAACAGAAGATGATACAGTCCACAGTATATTGAGCGTGGACCCTCAATTACCCTTCCAACTCGATAAGGGGCAGGATGAAACCTTCAATTGCGCGTGGAGCTGGGGAGACTATGCTGGTGAAAACGTGAAAGTTATAGTTTTGGTTGAAGACGGCTCAGGTTCAGCCTATGAAATTGAGACACCCTCCATTAGATTATTCATCACAGGTACTATTTTCGCGACAGGTGACTCACAGCACTTTGATATAACAATAAATAACCACGATGACTCAACCATTGACCTTGATCTCACAAGGATAACGGTGACCATGGATAACGGAACCGTCTTTGAGATAAGCGAAGTAGATCCATCACTTCCGCATGTGCTTCTTCCAGGAGACTCGCAGAGTTTCAAGTGCTCATGGGACTGGACATATTATCGGGGCAGGAACGCCACAATCAACGTATTCACGTCCCAAGGTTACACTGCCCAACGAATCGAAACCACGCCTAAACCAGTGCAATTATCGATTACAGACACCAACTTCGATATCTCTAACGTGACCGTCTTCAGCATTACAGTTAAGAACGATGAAAACTCCATCGTTTCAGCCAACCTCGCGCTTGTTGAGCTGCTCTTTACAGACGAAACAACTCTGGAAGTTCCTGTAGAATCGCCACCAGGTCTCCCGTACACGCTTCCAATAGGCGATTCGGTTACATTCAAGTGCCTGTGGGATTGGACGAGTAGACGAGGAGAAAACATTGCAATTGAGATTAAAACTCCAGAAAATTACTTTGGCATCACCCAAGTGACAATTCCTTAGATACTACCCCTGAAAGTCCGGTTATAGCGTACAGGCAGACGTTGCCTGAAGCGCTATTGGATGGGTGTCCCCTCATTCGGGTCTTTTGTAGCTTTCTCGAATTCCTGTTTTATTCGTTTGGTGATGGGACCGGGCTTTCCGTTTCCTATCACTCGCTTGTTTACCTCTCTTATCGGCGCGACTTCTGCGGCTGTTCCTGTGAAAAACACTTCGTCAGCGGTGAACATTTCGTTGGGGGTGATGTTTTGCTCTGTAACTTCATATCCTAGCTTCTTAGCCAGCCTGATAGCCACTGTCCTTGTTATCCCATTTAATGCTCCCGAGGAGATTGGTGGGGTGTAGATTTTGCCTTCCCGCACTATGAATATGTTTTCTCCAACTCCCTCGCAGACGTGACCTGTTTTGTCGAGGCATATAGCTTCGTTGACGCCGCTGATGTTAGCTTCAATCTTGCCCAGAATGCTGTTCAGGTAGTTGAGAGATTTCATTTCGTGAGTAGCCGTATCCACGGGATTTCTCTTCACCCATGCGATTATTGTGGTTATTCCCCTCTCGATTTCCTCGGGGGAATTGAGTTGAAGCATTGGCTCAGTGATTATGATGACTGTGGGTTTGGGGCACTTTCGGGGGTCAAGTCCCAAGTCTCCAACGCCTCTGGTGACCACCAAGCGTATGTAGGCGTTTATGAGGTTGTTCTTCTTCAGGGTCTCCAACACGGCTTTGATGAGCTGTTCTTTTGTCATGGGTATCTTCAGCATGATTGGGTGGGCGGACCTGTATAGTCTGTCAATATGCTCTTTCAGGTGGAAGACGATGCCGTGGTAGGCTCTTATTCCTTCGAAGACTCCGTCGCCGTAGAGGAGTCCATGGTCGTAAACTGAGATTTTAGCCTCAGATTTAGGATAATATTTGCCATCGATGTAGACTAGAAGTTCTTCTGTCATACTAAACTCACCTTTGAAGAGGGAAACTTCAACCATAAACTATCTGCTGGCTATTTAAATTTTAACTCAACCCAAACTTGGGTCAATTTTTCTTGACTAGGAGAAGGCGTGTTTTGGTCAATGTTTCTTGACAAAAACGCTTTTCAGGTTAGCTAATGAAATTATTATTGGGGTCAAGTGGACTGCACATACTTGGAAAATCACTTTCACGTGCATTATTAATAACATTATTTGTGGGCGGCTTAATTCTAATCAGTAATATGCAGTTTAACACAGTGCAAGCTTCCACAGAAGTAACTGGTATAATAAGCTCAGACACTACTTGGGCGAAAGCAAACAGTCCATATGCATTAACTGGAAATGTTATTGTAGATGAGGGCGTAACCTTAACAATTGAACCGGGAGTAAGTGTTTACTTTAACAGTTATTTCATATGTGTAAATGGCACACTCTTTGCCAAGGGAACTCAAACAGACAAAATTACCATGACTGGTGCTGGCATATCTTACTCAGGGGAATGGATGGGAAGAATAGTCTTTTCGAACTCAAGCACAAACTCTACCCTTGAATACGCTCAAATCACTTCTAGTCCAGACGTAATCATAGGGGTTTATTCTGCAACTGTAACGACGATAAGTAACAACACAATAGGAGGTACTGAGGGCACTGCTATCTACATAAAAGAGAGTTCACCCATCTTGCTTGGAAATGTTATTTCTGGTAATGGCGCTGACGGGATATTGATAGAAGGACCTCATAGCTCACCCATAATTAGTGAAAACACCGTTAGTAACAATACTGTCACAGGCATAGATGTTTTCTACCATGGATCGCCAACTATCAAAGAAAACACAATCACAGGTAACAGATATGGAATCACATTGTTTGTAGCATGGGAGGGTGACTCAGCAACAATCTCTGATAATATTCTATCTAACAATACCGACGGCATTCATTTCTTCTTTTTTAACAAGGCATCTTTTCCCTATCTTGTGACCAGAAATCTTATCACTAACAGCACCAATGCCATAATGATCTCTGTTCAGTATAATTTTGCTGGCAGCGCTACTATAATTGGTAATGTATTGACAGGAAACACGAATGCTATAGTGGTACAGTATAGTTCCCCTTCAGATGACATAAAAATTAATCAGAACAACATATATGGAAATACTCAATACAATTTGTTAGTTAATACAGGCTGGTCCCTTGACGCTACAAACAATTGGTGGGGAACAACAGATTTACAAGCAATCAACCAAACCATCTCTGATACGAGACGTGTGAAGTATATTCCATTCTTGACAGCGCCAAACTCTGAAGCAACACCAATTCCAGAGTTTCCATCGTGGACGCTCCTACTGCTTTTGGTAGTTGCAGTAGTAACGATAATTGTTATATTCAGAAACAAATTGAATAAACAGAATCGAGAGAGATTAGACAAATGAAAAAATCTGCTTCTATGATTATTGTTCTTTTGCTGTTGATGTTGATTTCCGTTGTTTTCGTTTCTTTTTCGCCTGCACGCATTATTAACTTGGCGAAAGCATCCTCTGCCATGTCATTTAACAGTGTTGAATACACAAACGGCACCATTGTTCCTGAACATTCTCCCCTACTCATATGGTACGACTGGGTTAACGTTTCTGGCACGCAAGTGATCAACTACGCGATTTACACTACTCCAGACTATGATTATCCAGTTCCGATAGCAAATCTTTTGGGGCAACACCTCCGTATGGCAGACGGCACACAAGTTTTCATCGCAAGCGCTCTTTCCGAGCTGGAGGTCTATCGCGACCTAAACGGTGATGGAATTCCGCAGACAAATAACACTTCAGGCGACAGCGAAATAGCATATTACATATACACTAACATGAGCGACAGCTACAGCATGACTCCAGTTCAAAAGATTATGGAAGATCAAAATCCGCATTATCGCTGGAGCTTCACATATGAAAATGCTCATGGATACCTTCAGAACGCGACTGCTCGCATCGGCGTCGTAGCGTCATTGATCTTCAGCCATATAACTCTAAGCTATGATTTCAGCGTGAACGGAAACATTTCGACTTTAAAGACAAACTTCGACATCGGAAAAGTAACCAGTCTAATAATCCACGATTCTTCACAGTTCTCGCTGGAAGGCTATAGTTTATCTCTGCTTTACGCCACAGCTACCTACACCTCGAAACCATACACAACCTACGTGGACGGCAACGACTTCAACTCTTCAATTGCAGAGGATTCAAAGGTTGACGCCAAACTTGCCCAAGTAGAAATCGGCGGCTTCAAAGCGTATGATTTCGTCTTCGGTGGAAACTACACGCTCAACCGAGACGAAATAAACGAGACTATTCAAGCTAACATTGAAACGTACGAGACGAAAGCGGAAACCACGGCATTCTCCACCGTTTTACCAACAATCCGCGTAAACCCCGTAAAAGGGATGGATTTTTTCAGGGATCAGTTGAACCTCACAGAACTCTTTGGTGGTTCATGGCAAAACTTCAAACTAGACTACGAATCGTCTTCGTTGATTTACAGGATTTGTTTCCCAGTATGGGATGGTATGCAGATCGAACACGACCCAATCTACGTCGGCTACATGTTCAGTAGCACAGAAATTCCAGAGTTTCCATCATGGATTATTCTGCCTCTCATATTAACAGCAACTGTAATAGTCATAATTTACAGAAGGAGATTAACAATGAATAAGGCAGATTAGTTTTAGAATGCGAACTGGGGTCTCTTTGACAGCATTTTAGGTAATGTAAGAGGCTTGAAGGGTTTACCCCCTGTCTTTTCTTTTATTTCTGTTATTAGCTCTTGAAGTTTCATGTTTCTGATTTTCTTTCCAGCCTTCCTGTCTCGGACTGGCAGGATATCTGAACCTAGTTCTTTCTCCCCTATGACGAGGACGTAGTTGACCCATTCTCTCTCCGCTTCTCTGACCTTTTTTCCTAGTGTTATGGACCTGTCGTCCAAGTCAACGCGAATCTGGCTGCCCTCAATCTCTTTCATTATTTTTTCAGCGTACTCTAGGAACTGCTCTGAAACAGGGATAACTCGCACTTGGGTGGGGGAGAGCCACAGGGGCAGTATAGGCGCTTTGCCCTTCTTTGAATCTCGGTGGGCTTTCTCCAGCATGGCGTATACTCCCCTTTCGATGGCGCCGCTTGGAGAACAATGAAGAACAAGAGGGTAACGTTTCTCGCCCTTCTCGTCGACGTAGGTCATCTCGTATCTTTTGGCGTTCTCTATGTCAATCTGGTCAGTGGAGAGGGCAGAAGCCTTGTCGAGGTTATCCAAGAAGTTGAATTCCCACTTCAAGACGAAATAGAAGAACCGTTCCTTCCACATCTCAACCAAAACAGGCTTGTTAAACAGCTTAACCAAGGAAAGGATGAAATCCTTGTTCTCCTCGTAGAAGTCCTTCGTGAACCGAATCGCCAACTCGTAGTCTTCATCCTTGCTTAGCTCCAAGCCTTCCTCCAAAATCCCCATGGAAAGCTTGAATCTGACAAGGAACTCCTGCTTCGCCTGTTCCAAGTCAGCAACTAGTGCGTGGCAGTCGGGCATTGTGAAGCCTCTGAGCCTCCGTAAGCCAGTTAATTCGCCGCTCTTCTCTCGTCTGAAGGCATATCGGGTCAACTCGTAGATTCGCAGGGGAAGCTGCCGATAAGAGAACTGGGCATCATGAACCATGAGGAATTGACCGAAACAGGCGCTGAACCTCAAAAAGAAGTCCCTCTTGTCCGACTTCAGAAGATACTGTCGGGCGGGAAATCTTTCCAGATAATTCGCCATGCTTGGATGCTGAAGGTCATACATAACCGGAGTCTCAACTTCCATCCCCCCATAATCTATCACCCGCTGAGTCACATACTGCTCCAGCAGCGATTTAATCAACCGTCCCTTAGGATACCACCTGAGATTTCCCTGGTCGCTGCCCGGCTCATAATCGGCGATTTCCAGCCTCTTCATCAGTTTAACGTGAGGCGGAGCCTGCTGAACCGCCCTAACCTTCTCAATCTCATACCTCGCCAACTTCTCCAGACTTTCATGCCCCTTAAAATCGAACTCATCCACCGGAACCAGCTTTCCGTCGGTTTGCAGGATATACCAGAAGGACTTGAGCTTCTCCTCTGCCTTCACGGCTTCGGAAACAGCCTCTTCTTCAGCTTCGCCAGAAACTATTCTGAACTGCTCGGCTAAGGGATGCCCCTTGATGGAGATGGAGAATTTCTTGTTCCAGCCGAAAGGAGTCCTGTAGGTTTCGAAGCCTAACTTTTTGGCAATGTTCTCCATCTCCTTGATGACTTTCAGGGCGTCAGCTGGTTTCGCCAAGGTGTTGCTTAGGTGAGCATAGGGGTAGATGAGAATGCGGTTAACCTTCAATTTGTCTAGAGATGTTTTGGTGTTTTCCATCGCCATTCTGGCGACGTTTGTGTCGTCTCCCTCTTCGACTGCAGTGAATAGAACGGCGAGTTCTTCGAGGCGGTCTCTCTTTTTCTCAGGTTCCTCAGCTAGGGCTATCTCCTTCTCTACAACCTCAACTTCTATGTAGTTTGAGTGTAATTGGAGGATTCTCAGCCTTTGAACCTCCACTTCTCAAGCAACTTGTCTTTCTTGGTATTTTTTTTGTATTCTTTGTAGTGAAGTCTGCAGAGGTAAGAGCGTCTAGCCTCATCAACCTTCAGTCCCGCTGCGCTCACCTTATCTCGGGGAAGGGAACGAATTGCGTCTCTGTCACAGCCAGAGACACTGCATTTAACGCCCTTAGCAATCCGACCCAATGCACATCACCAGTTCTTCACGTTAACAGTAAACTTCATCGCATATTAGACCAGCGCTCTATTATCTCTTTTTGAATTCCAGCTGAGAAAGAAGGGTAACTTAAGGGGTTTGCTGAGGCTCCCGCACAGGGTAATAGAGGAACAAAGATGAAAACCTCAGAGATGCCGGCTACTGTTAGTTTTCATTTCCCATGCGGGAGCCTTCTCAGCCCTTCTTCCTCTGATGCTTTACTCCCCATAAAAAAAGGGAGGGAAATTGATGGTTACTTTCGTCTTCGGATTATCCAGTAGGCGCCTATGCCTGCGACTGCTAGGACAGCAACGCCTGCTATGATGGCTATTTGTGTGGTGGTTAAGCCTGCTCCGGGTTCTGCTTCGGGTGATACTTGTTCAGCGGGTGATGGTGCTGGTCCAACTCCTACAGCGGTTTCTGAGTATGATGCATAGTAGGATTCGGATCCTTCGAAGGTGGCGATGACCGTGTATTTGCCTTCCTGTTCTGGCTCCCACAGATAGCTGAAGAAGCCGCTTGCGTCGCTTGTGACCCTAGCGATGTTGATGAAGCTGCCGTCAGGAGCCATGGCGTCTAAGGTTACTTCAACTCCGGTTAGGTCTTGAGGCATCGGCTGCTGTTGGTACAGGTATTCCATCCATGCGCTCTGGTCTTCGTCAGAGATGGCGGGGACTCCATTTGGGAAACGTGTTGTCAGAAGTGATGTTTTCGTGCTCGGAGACTCGTCAGTAACAGAGCCGCTTATAACTACAGATGAACCGAGTGGTACAGCAGTGTTTGGTGCTGTGACTGTGGTTTTGCTTCCTCCTTTGCCGTAGCAGTATATCTGGTTGTCGTAGCCATTGAACCAAACCATGTAGCCGTCTGCAACAGCGGGTCCGCCGACTATGTCAAAGGACAAGGAACTCCATATTTCTGTTCCTTCATAGGCGTCTATTGCGTATAGCTTGGCGCCTCTGAATACTGGTGGAGTGTAGTCGTGGCCCGAGCGCACGTAAAGCTTTCCATCTGCAAGAACATAATGGTCCGCCCAAGTTCCAAGAGCCCATACACCATAGGGAGTGTCGTATCCGGCGCTTCCAGGGTCAAACTTCCACTTTCTAACCCCGGTCTCAAGATCGTAGGCGTATACCGCTCCGCCTAAGCCCCAGGAGTAAAGGGTGTCATAGCCGATGGTGGCGGGGGCAGTGAAATCGTAGTATCCCCAAGGATTATCTTCAGGTTCAGTTGGACCCCACATCTTTTCTCCTGTTGTGATGTTGTATGCAGTCCATGTTAGAAATTGGTTTGTGTATTCAGCGTAGACTCCTTCACCCACAGAACCAGTTCTGATACCACCAGCGGTAACTACGTTCGTCCATGGTGTTAGCGTTCGGTTTATTGGACCCCACAGCAGTTCGCCGGTAGTTGCGCTGTAGCCTGCGTCAACTCGCCAACCCGATTGGGCTCCACCGGGGGTTCCTCCACTAATGGGACCTCCCGTGGATGCGGACAGAAGTACTACACCGGAATTTATTGTTTGAATGTTTAGTGCTGGATTGATGGGAACACCTGAAATGTTAGTGGCTATTGGTACGCTCCATTCGATTCCTAGGTTCCAGTCAAGCGTCTCGTGTTCAGGAGGACGGAAAATTTCGTAAGAGCTATAAATTGTATGGGTTAGCATCAGCGCTCCGTTTTCTTCGATGCATTTGGTGAAGTTCCACAGATTCAACATGCCACCTGAAACAGTGTAGCTTAGTAGCTCTCCCATTGGGCCCTCCACAAGCTTATTAGCAGATGCATTGGCAATGTCCAGTATCCAGTCTCCCGTCTTAGCGTCATACATCGACCAAACTTGCGGCGCGTTTTGCCTCACGGTGAATCCTACTGTTGCAGGCGCCGTAAATATGTATGCGTGGGCTCCGTACTGGTCCCCTGTTATGTAATTGACTACCATTCCAGCTTTTATTGGATTAGCAGCGTCCACACTCCATAACTCTTCTCCGGTGCGTATATCTACAGCCTTCAAATCTCCTGGGTTGTTCCCAGCCCCCGGATAATCAGTGTAATATAGTGTCCCCTGTATGATTACTGGATTGAATTTGGCTTCGTAGGCTGTTCCTGTTGCGTAGATGGCTGTTTCGCTGTCGCCATGTTCTCCTCCAATCTGGCCTCCGAAAGCTATCGGCTTTGTCCACATTACGTGACCACTGTTGGGTGCCGTGGTGTATGGATTGAAGTTACCAGAAGTATTGTACAGTCCACTTACGCCAAATGATGTTGACCCAAGTCCAAGCCAATTTCCGCCGAGCGAGTACCAGTTCCTGTTCATTGAATGTATTGGGCGCTCCCAGTATTCTTCTGGAAACGGATTTGGCGGATAAGCAGTTTCTATTTGATCCTGCTGTACAGTGAGCGTCACTACATCGCTGGTGCTACCTAGATAATTATCACCAAGGAATGCGTAAGTAAGGGCCAAAGCGCCAGGGTCATAAGGATAGGGATTCTCATTCACTGGGACTTGTCCAGGGAAGGTGAAAACGAATTCATATTCTCCGATTTGGTCGGGCACGAACGCGGTCCATGCTCCTCCTACAGCATCGGAATTGAACGGCCCTAGGGTTTCGGTGTCTCCGTTAGGTTTCGTCACTGTCACTTCATAATTGTGCCATCTTGGACCCCAAGCGCGACCTATTGCTGCTGGCGGCACCTTGTCAATCCACATGCCAATGTACGCGGTTTGACCGACTCCTACAGGGTTAGGTTGAACGCTGAGAAAGGCGTAGGTGGAAATAGTCCATTGAGGATCATGTGCACTAACGATAGGTAAAGCAATGAACATGGCAGAAAAAGATAGCAATAGAACAAATGCAATAGCAGAGATTTTAGATCTGTCTCGTAAATTTTTCATCTATTTTTTCTCCTTTTTTTAACAAATTTACTTGTTGCGTTCTTAATTTAAGATTTTCCATTAAAAGAGTGTAAATACGCAAATTATCATCTTATGACTTTAAATTATGTTATAATATACAAACGTTTTTATGGATGTTTTTAGGGATGTTATCAAAGAAAAATGTAAATTACTTAAAGCGAGGAAAACAGATAATGGACTCTCAAGTAAAGATTGACGAAATTGACGTAAAAATTCTGAAGGCTCTACTAAAAGACGCCCGCACCAGTTTTGCAGATATTGCACGAGACTGCGGTGTTTCAACAAACACGATAGTGACGCGTTTCTACAAATTGAAACAATCCGGTGTCATCGCCGGAACATCTCTCATAGTAAATTTGGAGGACATAGGATACAAATTCTATCTATCCATAGACCTCAACGTGAATTACTCGCAGGGACCCATACACATCCTTGAAAAATTGAAGGGGCTACACAACTTCATTAATTGCGATCAAGTAGTTGGTAATCATGACATCCATGCAGCAGCTTTCGTAAAAGATATTAAACAAATTGACCAGATTAGAGACCTAATCAAAAGGCAAAAAGGGGTTAAGAAAGTCAGAATAACCGCTAATATCGATAAAGCCGTGTTTTTTCCAGAAAACCTTTTGATACAACCTACGGAGACCCCAAAAAATGGATAAAATTGACTCTCAAATAGTGGCGGAACTAATGGTGGACGCTCGGAAACCATTCAGAAGAATCGCTAAGAAAATTGGAATTTCAACCCAAACAGTCATAAAGAGATACAATGAACTGAAGGCAAAAGGAGCAATTCAGGTCTGCGCAATCTCAATAAACCTCAAAAAAATTGGATACCAAGGAACAGCATATTTACTCATGAGAAGTTTACCTGAAACCAACTTGTCAGAATCAATTGAACAGTTGAAAAAAACCGAAAACATAATCATAGCTACCAAGGCTATAGGTGATTTTGAAGGATATGCTGTTCTAATATTCAAGGACATTAAAGACCTTTATCAAAGGGTGTTGCAAATTAAAAGGTTGCCCAACATAGATGAGATAGACGTTTCTTTTACATTACCTGGTATAGAGTGTGTTCCTCCACCAGCGAACAGGAATTATTGGCATCAGCAAAAAAGTGTGTAAAACAGTTACGTTAACTTCTTAAAAACGTAAGGTATATGAATCGATTCTGGTGATACTTAATAAACCCCCTTTAACCTATAGTGTTGATGAAAAGTAATGCCAGTCAAGCGAAAATCCAGAGGTAGAGCAAAAGGCGGCAAAGGTAAAGGCGCATTAGTCCAATGCCAAAGCTGCGGTCAGCAAGTCCCCCGCGACAAAGCCAAACGAGTGTCACGAAGAGTCTCCCTAGTGGACTCGCTCCTCTACAAAGAACTTCGACAAAAGGGCACATATGTTTCTAGCAGAACAGAAACAAAATATTACTGCGTTTCATGCGCTGTTCATCGCGGCGTAGTAAAGGTGCGCTCGAAAAACGAGCGGAGAAAAGGTCCACCGAGAAGAAGTAGACGTTAGTTAACAATTTTTCTTTTTCTTTCACTGCGAAGCCTTGTGGAAATAAATTGCCCGCTGAACCACCGTCAGATTTGTGAGGACTGCGAGAACAAGAACCCCCCAGTTTAAAGCGTCAAGCCAGAATAAGGCTAGGAAACTTGCTAGAGCCAGTAATATTATGCGTTCAGCCCGTTCAGCTAAGCCCACGGACTCCATCTTAACCCCCGCAGCCTCTGCCCTAGCTCGGCTATAACTAACCAGCAGGGAACCTAAGAGGGCGGCAAGACCCCAACTAACCTCAGCTAATCCACCGATGATAATTCCGCAGAGTATGACCGCGTCGGCGTATCTGTCAAGGAGGGAATCGAGGAATCCGCCAAACTTTGTAGCCTCTCCGTAAAGCCTTGCCATGGCTCCATCTAGGGCATCGAGGAGACCGGAGGCAAGCATTAGAAGAGGCGCAAATATAGGGAGGAGGGGATGAAGCTTCCACTGCCAGTAAGTGAGGGCTGAAAGCACGGCGAAGGCTATTCCTAGGAGGCTTACATGATTTGGAGTTAAGCCAAGATTATGAATTGAGGCAGCTACAGAAGTCAACCGCAACTGAGCCCTCTGCTTAAGCTTCGTCAGCAACTCCTACAACCTCCATCTTAACATCTGCCACAGTATCTTAACGACCTATGTTTTCTTGAGACTTGTGGTTAAAACGTAGTAAGATGCATTTATGTTTATTTTACGCTATTTCTTTAGCAACTGGTCAAAAAGAAGCCTTTGAAAGAACTCAACGTAGCTGAATACTGTGAAGCTGTGAAGTTGAATTAAGCAGTTATTCCTACAAGAATAATTTTATCAACAAGAAATTAATAGTTGAATAACTCAACTCCACGCGGGATGAGGGGAAGCGTCCCATGCTCGGCAACGACGTGGGGGTTTTTCATTTTTCCCTACCTACGCTTCCCTGAATCCCCTTATTGTAGATTACTTCCCCTCTTTCAACCTAATCCATCGCAAAACATATTATTTGACGTTTCAGGGTTTAAGACTTGCTATACCAATACATAGTTACATTATTGGTGCAGCAATCTGGTGATTAGACAGCGCCGTATGGCATCTCTCTGAATGCTAATAGGCTAAGGCAACCCGCACGATGTTCTCTGCCTTCTCTCCGCAGACAAGGCATTTCCCATCTATCTTTTCCTCGGTGTCTTCAGGAGTTCCTAGTAGGCGGGCTTCAACTTCCTCTTCCAGCTTATGTCCACATTCATCTTTGCCGCACCACGGAACCTCAACGATGCCAGCCTTCTTCGCCAGTAAACGTTTCGCCTCTGATACAGTGTCCACTCTGTGAACCCGTTCTTTCATCCATTTCTGAGCATTCTGCGCCAGGTCAAGAGTCATCTCTTCTGCAAGCTTTTGCACAGCCGCTGTTGCCTCCTCCATTTTCCAAGTTTGTTTCTTCAGGGTGTCCCTCCGAACCACAGTCACTTCCCCCTTCTCTAGGTCTCGGGGACCTATCTCGATTCTGATGGGCACACCCCGCAGTTCCCAGTAGTAGAATTTGTTTCCGGGAGTCAGCTCTCCCCGCAAATCTACTTCAACTCTGAATCCTGCGTCCTCGAGTTTGGAGGCGACGTCTCCGCAGGCTTTGTTTATCTGCTCTTCCTTTCCTCTGTATGGAACTGGGACTATGGCAACCTGTATGGGCGCAATTTTTGGCGGTAGCACGACACCGTGGTCGTCTCCGTGAACTATGAGAACAGCGGCGATTCCTCTTCCAGAAATTCCGTAACTTGTCGTCCAGATGTGCT
>CAYQMM010000009.1:10677-65374 GCA_964418675.1 uncultured Candidatus Bathyarchaeia archaeon | reverse complement strand
AAGGAGCCAACTCCAGATGCTCCTGGGCTCTGCCAACAGGAATATAATTGTGATAAACCACTCGGGTAGCATTGTATTCATGCCCCAGCTGAGCAATGTGGTCCACGTCCCTGTAGTTTAGCTTGTTGAGGGTCGTTACTATGCAATCAAAGATTCCGGCGTTGGACAGTTTCTCCATAGCTTTAAGAGCTCTCGCGTAGGAGCCTTTTCCTCTGGTGAGGTCGTTGTTCTCTTCTCTTCCATCAAGGCTTACGGCAGTCATAACCTCATTTTTTGCTAGTTTGTCAAGGATGTCTCCATCAACGTAGTAGCCGTTTGTTATGAGGCTCACGTTCATACCAAGGCTTTTGGCATGAGCTATAATATCGAAAATGTCTTTCCGTAAAAGAGGCTCGCCACCACTCAGCCCGAACCATTTTGCTCCCATCGCGTAGAGTTCGTCAACTATGCGCATCCCCCCCTCAGTGTCAATCTCATTCACGGCATACGGATTGGAAGCAAAACTGCAGTACAGGCAATTGTAGTTGCAGGCTCTTGTACATCGCCAAGTCATCATGTATAAAAGGGGTCGGTTTCTCACGGTCTTCACCATGAATAATATTCATTTGGAGTGTTTTAGGAGTTGAGAAATTATATTTAACTTTTCCGTTTTATAAGGCTTATCGAAATAACCTCTATTTCCTGCACAAAATTCTGTCAGGCTGCCAGTAGACGGTTGGATGCTATAGAGGCTAAATTTCCTCGTGAAAACATGGAATTCAAGTAAAAACTGATAAGAATATATCCCACCTGCCACGAATATTTAGATGCATGAACGATGAAAACGCTTCTCATCAACCCCCCACAGACATTTTTCCCCGGCTCAGATTTACCATCTGCCAATCTACCTTTGGGACTGATGTATGTAGCGGCGGTACTAGAGAGGGCAGGCTATAAAGCGGAAATTTTGGATGCGTTCCAAACTGATTTTCCCTTCCGGAAAATTGGGGATGTAACAGAGGTGGGCATGCCTTATGGCAGAATAGGTGATGAGATACGGAGGAGAAAGCCTGACATTGTTGGGATAGCGAATCCCTTCACATGCCAAGTGGAGCACGCCGTCAAAGTTGCAGATATTGTGAAAGAAATTGACCCCAGCATCTTAACGGTTGTAGGAGGTCCGCATGTAACTGTAGTGCCAACAGAATTCCTGAAAGAAGCAAGGAATGTCGACATTGCAGTAATTGGCGAAGGAGAACAAACGATGCTGGACATCGCCAAGTTCTTTGAGGGAAACAAAAAGATAAGCGATATTCAGGGAATCGCCTATCGTAAGGATGAGAAGGCAGTGCTGAATTCGCCGAGACCATTCCTCAAAAACTTGGATGAGCTCCCCTATCCCGCTTATCATCTAGTAGACATGGAACAGTATCTTAGCCCAAAAAAGATAGAATACCGCAGCTTTCAGGACCGGGCATTATCCATGATAACCAGCAGGGGCTGCCCCTTCAACTGCAGCTTCTGTTCAGTTCATCTACATATGGGAAAAACGTTTCGAGCACACTCTGTGGATTACGTTGTGAACCATTTAGAGCATGTGGTGGACAAATATCGGGTTAAGACGATATATTTTGAGGATGACAATCTCACACTTGATGTGAAAAGATTCGAAGCCATCTGTGACAAAATAATTGAAAGAGACATCAGATTTGGTTGGGAAACACCGAACGGAGTAAGGGCAGACTATTTGACTTTAGACCTTCTGAAGAAAATGAAAAAGTCCGGATGCCAAAGCGTCTTTGTCGGCGTCGAATCTGGTGACCAGTATGTCTTAGATAACATAATCGATAAGAGCCTCAAATTAGCGGATGTAGTTGAAATTGCCAAGAATTGCAAGAAGATAGGACTAAAAACAGGAGCATTTTACATCATTGGGTTCCCCGGCGAAAAGAAAGAAAACATGAAGAATACTGTTGATTTCGCCCTTATGCTGAAGAGAAAATATGATGTTGGTATGCACCTGCTTTTTGCTACACCCTCATACGGGACTCGACTATACGAAGAATGCGAAAGGAAAGGGTATATCCGAGAGAAGTTGACACCCCGCGCTTTCGCTGAGGTGAGACAAAATTGGGGATTGCCATTAATAGAGACCGAAGACTTCACAGCGATGGAGGTTAAAGAGATAGCTATGAAGGCAATGAAAGACTACAAGATGTTATCCATAATCAACTACATCAAAAACCCCAAAAAAACGTTAAAGACGGCGTTGAGCCAACCAAATCTCATAGGAAAATTCATCAAAAACCTGTAATCTGTGCGAGCGCGAGATAATTAAAAATAGCTAGTAATGTTTCAGAAACATTTAATTCAGAATATAAAGTAAAAACCAAGTGTAAGGTAAGACCAGCTTGGGTAAAAATCTCCTAGGACTTCCAAGAAAATCGATTTTACCCAAACACAAATGGACCCTTCGAAGTGAAAAAATGAGAAAGCGTAACTATGCCATAGTTGCATCTGTCTTGGCTTTATTACTGATTTCGTCGTCTTTCATGATATTCTCAACTTCGGCTCAATCCACCATTACCTCAGACGATGATTTACTACAGTATGAATGGCCACAGATTCACGGCGACCCCGCTTTTACGCGTTTCTCAGCTGGACCAGCCCCAGAAGCACCAGACATCCTATGGAAAACAACCGTAGAGGGCATAGAAAGTTATGTTGCAGCCTTCAACGGCAAAGTCTTCGTTACAACAGCAACGAATGTGATTGCCCTCAACAAGGACACAGGAGCCATCGAGTGGAACACCACCCTGCCTGACCGCCAACAGTGGCCAGCAGTGTTCAAAATCGATGAAACCCGCCTTGTCATAGGAAAATACTGTCTTGCCATAGAAGATGGAGAAATTTTGTGGGCAAGCGACGATTTTTCTGCCAAAGTATCCTTTTGGGCTGAAGGCGTTTATAGTCCAGAAGAAAAACTTTTTTACGTTCAGGGTGAATCTGCAGTTCAAGCTTGGAACTTCTCTGACCCATCAGAACCACCTCCACTGGCATGGGAAACCTTCATCCCCGGCAGCACATCATCCGGAACAGGTATACAATATGGCGATGGAAAAGTTTTCCCCGGCTCCTTTGAACCTCACCAAATGGCCTTAGACGCAAAAACAGGTAGTGTCCTCTGGGACACAGAAACAAAAGCGGCAATGAGCTTCTCTGGCTCCTACTATCAAGGCAAATTACTCAAAGCTGGCGAGCATGATAACACCTTCTACTGCTTCGACGCTGAGTCAGGCCAGATATTGTGGGAGTTCAACCCCGGCACTCAATTCGGATACTGGGTCAGCGGCAGCGCCGCAGCATACGACAGGGTTTACGAATTCAACAAGGATGGAAACCTCTACGCCTTGGACGTGAACACCGGAGAACCCGTGTGGAAATATAAGGGTCCAGGCTACTTTTTCTGGCCAGGATGGCCGGTGGTTGGCGACGGCAAGGTCTACGCCACAACAGGTCAAAGGGTGTCGAGTGACCCCTATACCATGGAGCATAGCAAATCGGAGTTTGCTTGTCTCGACGCTTTTACGGGAGAACCCGTGTGGAAGCTACCTATTGAAGCCCATCCTCCGAGAGAGTCTGTTGCCATAGCCTATGGTAATCTGTACCTCATCCCGGGCTACATTGAAGAAAACAAAATGAATACTTACATAACTCCTGACGAAGTATGGGCTATCGGTACCAAGCCATGGTCTATGTGGCGCCGCGACCCAGAGCACACTGCCACCGGACAATCTGGTCCCGCGGACCTAACTCTCAGGTGGAAGTTCACAACAAATGGAGGGGTTGTCTCCTCGCCAAGCGTCGTGGATAGAAGAGTCTACGTTGGTTCCCAAGACAAAAACATCTACTCCCTCGACGCAAGGAACGGCAGGCTCTTATGGAACTTCACGACTGGCGCTCGAATCAAATCGTCACCCGCCGTAGTTGACGGAAGAGTCTACATAGGACCTGACGATGGGAATGTTTACTGTCTTGATGCCTACAACGGCAGCGTTGCCTGGCAGAGAGAGGCAGGCGGTTACATCGAAGCTCATTTCGACGCCAATACAAGATTATCGTCCTCTCCTGCAGTGGTGGGGGGTAAAGTGTATGTAGGGTCGCTGGACACCAATGTTTACTGTCTCGACGCAGGCTCTGGAAATGTCACTTGGACCTATAAGACAGAAGGGCATATCACTTCCTCTCCAGCTGTTGTGGACGGCGCAGTTTACATTATTTCGCAGGAGCCCACTTCAGCTGGTCTCTACAAGCTGGACGCTGTTAACGGTAGCCGCATATGGAGGCTTGGGATTCCTTATGAAAGGACGGCTGAGAGAGGCACCGATATGCATATTTCTCCAACAGTTGCTGACGGCATGGTTTTTGCGGCATCCAATAAAGATAAGTATCATGGGATTAACGCGACAACTGGCACCATTGAATGGACATATAATGTCACTAAGGGCACGGAAAGCAGCGGAGGATTCTTAATTGGCTCAATAACCCAGCATGATGGCAAGCTCTTCCTGATTGACCAGTTCTTCATAACCTGCCTCGACGCCAAGACTGGGCAAGTCCAATGGAAGTCATGGCTAGGAGGCGAGATGTACATTTCACCAGCCTATGCTGACGGCAAAATCTACGCCGCCACTGACAGACGCGCCATCTACATCCTCAATGCCACAAACGGGGACAGGCTCTCATATTTCGAGACTGGCTCCAACAGCTGGTCCTCCCCAACAGTCTATGAGGGAAGAGTATACATAGGAAATCAGGACTGGAATGTATACTGCCTCGACGATTACCCAGTGATATCTGGTCAGATTCCTACGGAACTGGACAACAGTAAGGTGGTGATAGGGGACTCTGTTACTGTTCGTGGTCAACTTACTCCGGGAATCGCCTATGCGCCCATGACTGCAACTTTTGTAAAATCCAACGGGGCTGTGGATAACCAACAAGTTACTGCCAATAGGGATGGCTCCTTCAGCTTTACTTATACGCCTGATGTGGTCGGCAGCTGGACCGTCTCCATAAGGTGTTCAGGCGCAGCATACATCATGCACAGCGCGGACCTACCCCTAGAAGTGGTTGAGCCCCATGAATCGTCACCTGAAACGGAGGAACCGCCACCCGCAGGTGGCTCAAGCATAATCGCATATATTATCGTAGCTGCAGCCGCAATAAGCATAGCAGTGATTGTCGCAGTAGCATATCTTTTCATGAAGAAGAAAAACAGCTAGAACACGACATTTTGTTAGCAACAGCTTATGAAAAAAGGAACTAGACTGAACCTTCCAATGCTTCAGTATAGACTTGAAACATTCTTTTGGCACAAATATCCCAAGAAAAATTCTTTCGAACGAATTCTCGACCGTTCCGTCCCATCTCTTCTCTTAAGGAGCTGTTCGAAAGAAGGCGTAAAATTGCGTTGGCGAGTTCGGAACTATCCGGTTTAATCAGTAGTCCAGTTTTTTTATCAATTACGGCTTCGTTGATTGCGCTCACGTTGAAGGCAACCACTGGCTTAGCCGTGGCTTGAGCCTCCAATAGTGATATACCTTGCCCCTCTTGAACTGACGGCAAAGCAAGGAGATCAGCGCAGTTATACAGGGAAGGAAGTGTCTCGTCGTCGACATCTCCCAAAAAGATGAAGTTATCGGATACACCTACTTTTTTTGAATAGGAGATTAGATGGTTCTTTAAGGGTCCGTCTCCAACCACCAGAAACATGGTGTCCCTGTTTTCTTTGATGATACTTTTGGCGGCTTCAATTAGAAAATGCAACCCTTTTCTAGGCACCAACCTTCCCACGAAGAGTACAAGATACTTGCTCTTTCCACCGATTCTATCTTTAACTTGTCCACAATCTTCAGTGGGCTTGAACCTTTGGAGGTCCACGCCGTTTGGAACTATCCTTATTTTCGCCTCATCCACACCATATAATTGAACTAATTTCTGGGCTGAGTACCTGCTAACAGTGACAATCAGGTTTGCTTCTCGGGCTGCCTCCTTTTCAATTCTGGCGAGATGCCACATGAAAACGTTAGAGAGCTTCATCCTGAGGGATGGAGACACACTTTTGGACGATTGGATATATTCGTCCGCCAGAACACCGTGAACAGTCTGTATGAAGGGCTTGCTGGTCTTCCGCTTTTTGATAGCCTTCAGGAATCCGTAGCCACTAACAGTATGCGCTTCATAAACGTCGGCTCTAATCGAGTCAGCCATTCTAGAGAGGGAATGATTGAAAACCCAGTTGTCCAACGGATAAAGCACGTCTGTGGAGAAGCATGGAACAATAGTTGTTCCGTTAACCACAGTAATTTTGTGGAAGCCTTTTTTGGTTCCGCTGTAAACCTTGGCGTCAACTTCATTTACCAATCTTTTAGTGGTCTCAACTATTCGACGTTCAACGCCTCCGAAGTAAAGATGAGGCGGCTGCGTGTTAAAGACCGCTAGCTTCAGCTTCTTTTTCATGGATACCTACCTCTAGGTTTAAAGCGGTTACACTAGCCATTCTTTGGCAAACTAATTATAAAAAGGAAACTAGACAGGATAAGCCCCGCAAACTTTACAGAATTTGCTTCTCTCGTTAATGCCGTTAGAATTGCAGTACGGACAATGCCTGCCTCCAGCATCTTTGAAGACCTCACTGGGTATTCCAATGTGGGACCTGAAAATCTCGTAATAGAACAGATGCTCCTTATCCCTTATCGAAACCTGATCAGCCACCAGATACTTCTTCGCTCTCTCTTGGAAATATCTGTCAGAGATTTTTTCGCTGAAAACCTTTGGGAAAATGGTTGTTCCAGAGCCAAATTCTAAGGGGGTCTTTTTTCTCCACACTATCTCGTCGGGCAAGAGACCCTCGTAGGCTTTGCGAATTATCCATTTTCCCCAAGTTTCTCCTCGTTCATTTCTGATCATCAGTTTTGGGTCGGCGCTGAAGGCGAAGGCTTTGAACTCTGGGTCTAAAAAGGGAGGCTTAGCCACCATTCCAAGGGATTGTGCCATGGGAATCGAGGTGAACTGCATCACTTCCCACATGTTGGATAGACTTGTCATCAGCTCCTTTTCGTTGAAGTTGAAGAGCCAGCTGTAACCGGCTAAGAGTTCGTCTAAGCCGTCGCCTGTCATGACGCTTTTGATTCCGTTTTCTTTCGCAACTTTCAAAGCGACATAGGCGGCTACGCTGTTCCTAACGTCCATGGGATCAAAGACCCTTAGAATCTTGATGACCTCTTGGATGGCTGATTTCATCTCTTCCTCGCCAAAAAAATGAATTGTGTGGTTCATCTTCATCTTTAGCAGGTTCGCCATCAGCTTCGAGTATTCAAGGTCCAGTGCCGGAGAGTTTTCGAATGCAACAGTGAATGCTTCAAGTTTCGTGTATTTCGACGCTGCAAAGGCGACAACACTTGTGTCTAATCCTCCGGAAAAGAGGATTCCCTTCGTTAGATTTCTTTTGACAACCTTGTCTACTAGGTGGCGAACTTCTGAACATGTTTGAGCGAGTGAATCCAATTTCAGTCCCCTTATAGGTTTAGGTTACAGGGTGATTGAGCAAATTTAAGGTTTATTTAATCTCCCTTCTTTTTCTCGGAAAATTTGTTAAAGGTTTCTCTACAAGTTATAAAGCTAAATCTATGATTTCAAGAAAAGAAGATGGAAATTTAATCTTACACATCTAATGGGAAGAGAACCGAAATTGTGTAATAACTTACGAGCCTTGAGGTGGGGGTGGAGATGGAGTTGGAGACATTTTTGGTCTCAGAGAGAGATAGAAGTATACAGATGCCACGGTTAGAACAACGTTGAGAAGCCAGCTGATTACAGCGCCAATATACGAGCCAAATGGAATGAATGCGAAACCGATGCCTAAAACGAACCAGATTACAATCACGATAATCATGAAAACGATGACTTCCCCCAAATTTTTGATGACAAAATCAACTGATCTTTTGGTGCTTTCGATGGCGTCAGTCTTCTCTATTATTGCAATGGTGATGATGAAGAGGGCAACAGGAATTAGGATGAACGTGATATAGCACACGGCAGCAATAATCCCGGCGAGAATCAAAACACCCAATCTGCCCATCACATAATTCAAACTTTTGTTGAGGTCTACTGGCTGACCATTGATTTTATCGTTGACCATGTCAACAATCATGCAGCTGGCAAAGAATCCAAGAATTGCTGATAAGAAATAACCGCCCCAAACAAGCGCTGTATTTGGCGCCACTATGTCAGCGAAGAATAATACACTATATCGATATGGAAAGACAACATAGGCTAAAAATAGAAATAACACTTGAACAAGAATTGGCCCAAGTGCTGGAATAAACAGTATTGGATTCTTTGTTGAAGTGTCAATTCCCTTCGACAAGGCGTCAGTCGATTCAGATGGCATAACATTAACCCCTTTTAGGTTATCATTTCTTTGTGGTTAAATAGCTTTTGCTTGCAATGATTGCTAATTATGACGGTGTACACGTTTTGACAACCAACAGATTATGGTTTGTATGATTGTTAAATTTAGAATCTAGATTGTCTATTCTGAAGGGTTAAAATTGTGAGTGTTATGGTTGGTCTAATGGGGATATGGATATATTATATCCTTTACCCACCATTAGAATGTAAAGATAAATCCTCGGGTCTGCCTGCAAGGATTTCATCTTATGCGTGTTCATCCTCCTAACGGTAATTGCTCACTTTGTTATTATGTTTCTTTAAGATAGAAGAAAGTTCCATAAAACCTTAATATTAATGAATTGAATTAATAAGTCTGAAAATGGAGGGGGGCAAAACAACAACTCTAGCATTTTGCTCTCTTTTAGGTAAAAAAGTGATGAAAGGAGGTGAAAAAATGAAGAAAATTTGGGTTGCTTTGTCTTTATCTCTTGTTAGCATGATGATGGTTATTCCAGTAATTGCTAAGCCTAGTCAACCTACATGGGGGACATTCCTTAATTCAGGTGATGTTCCTGAGGGTTCTATTTTAGTCTTAAATATTGTGCAAAAAATAGAAAACAGCGTTGATAGTGGAATAGTGGGATATTGGGCATTGATCAGCTACACTCGTACTATACAAGTTTGGGAGACTCCGGAAGGAGATTTCTATGCCATTGATAGTGATAACGGAAAATGGTACACATTTGAAGGCGCATTGAGTCCTTTTTCTGGCACTGAACAAACAAAGGATAGTTCAGGAACTTTCCATGGAGGATACGTAATGATGATTACTGGAACATTCAACCCTGACCCTGGATTCAAGACTAGAGGTTCGATAGGCACCACTAATTACGGAGGTACACAGGGATTCATAGAACTTGGTACCTACGGAGCTCAAGGAGACCCTGTATTACCTGGTTACTTCAATTGGATAGAAACATATTTTGACGGCTGGGATTACAACTATGTAGCATGGGGCTGGACCTACAATTACAGAGGACAAACATGGAACAACTATGATTACGGCAACTCAGGAGATATAGTGGTTTAGGAATCTGCTTCCCAAATTCTATTTAGACCAAGAATGCCTTCAGAAGTTCAGCAACATCCCAAATTTTCCTTTTCTCTTTTTCTTAGTAGTAAAACATTACCATTAGATAATCATTATACAATCAAAGTTTTTTTATTGGTCACAATCTTCAACCAGGTTAAACTCCTTATCAGGTATAATCATTCATCCAATTGAAAATAGGAGAGTAAAGCTAGAATGAAAGATTTAATATTCCCCAGTCTTGTATCTCTACTCTTACATGGTACATGAAACTACGGAAAGTACGAATAAACTATCAATTTAAAATGTGAAAGCTATGCAAGTCAGTTTAATTCACATGCAAGTCAGCGATTCGCCGGAGAAGAACTTGGAGACTGCAGAGCAGATGCTGTATAAGGCAGCTGATTTAGGTTCCAAGTTCATCTGTCTCCCCGAATACTTCTCCATGCCATCTAACATAGAAGACATCCAGCCCATCGAGGAGATAGTTGATGCTACCCATAACCTCACAGTGCAGCTTCTAAAACGAGCCTCAAAAAAGATTGACGCTTACATTGTTGGCGGAACCCTCTTCGAGAAGTTCAGGGGAAAATACTACAACACATGCCTCTTTCTCAGGCACGGAGAGATACTGGGAAAATACAGGAAAATGCATCTCACCTCATGGGAGAAAAGGGCGGGACTGAACGTGGGAAGCACATATCGCGTCTTTGAAACCGAATTCTGCAGGGCTGGAATTCTGATATGCGCTGACGTTTTCTATCCAAGAACAGTGCGAAGATTAGCGTCTTTAGGCGCAGAAGCCATTTTTCTGCCTGTGTCGGCTTCGAGAACTCATCCGCCCGTTCAGGGGCACCCTCTCACCACAGGGAGAGCGCGGGACAACAAGGTTTTCATCCTGAAGAACGGCAACACCCGATCAAACTCTAGAGGCGGCAACAGCGCAATAATCTCTCCATGGGGAATCCTGAACCAAGCGAAGAATGAAATGAACACCAAAATCATCTCCGCTGACTTAGACATAAACAAATTAAGAGAAATCCGAAGAAGCACAGCTTAGCAGATTTTCTCCCAGCTCTCAATTATCTGCGTCATGTTTTTGAATCCGAATTTCTTCAGCCAGCCTCTGTAGTTGCTGTCCCCAACTGCGGTTCTGCATATCTCCTTGGCTCTGTCTGCTGTGTGCACGAGAAGGAGTGTGGCTTCCACGTCGTGGCTGGAGATGTAGGCGACGGTTCTGAGAAGAGCTTTGGTCTCGATTTCTCCAGAAATCTCAGCGCTCAACTCTATGAAGATTGGCTTCTTAAGCAACTTCTTGAAGTCCCGAGTCAACGTATCAACCCAATACATAGTCACATAATTGTGAGCGGAGAGAGGAACATGGAAAAAATCCACATCCTCCGCGAGGGCATCGAAGTCTAAGCCAAACCTTTCCTTGGCGAGGATGGGGTCAGGCCATATTTCTATCCCGAAAGGCTGCTGGACCAGTCTCTTAGCTCTTCTGATGAAGTCTGTTACCGTCTGGGCTCTCCACTCCAACCACTCTAACCCACTTTCCCTCTGCAGTCTCGAACAGCGAGGGCAGGTGCAGAAGCCTTCTTCAGGAAAGTGGTAGAGGTTCAGAATTACGCCCTCCACGTCCTCCTTTGCGGTTTCTTTGATGAAGCGCAATAGGTTTTTCTGGTATTCTTCGTTGGTGGGGCACACAAAGTCCCATGGGAGAGTGAAGGCTTTGTTTTGTCTTGTTGCTGGTCCGTTTTCTGAAAGCGCTACCAACTCGGGTCTTTCTCGTATGGATTTAGCGTCGACAAAGCATGTGATGTCGTTGTACATGCCTTTTGCGGGTTTTCCAACAACGCCGTCAACCCGTTTTGAGTAGTAGACGGATATGTCGAAGCCATCAACGATTATAGGCTCGTAGATTACTGTTCCAATCTTCAACGCATCTGACCTCTCTTCGTCTCTGCTTTCTTTATCTTTAAATCCATTGTTAACTTATGATTTAAAGATTATTTGGGGTAGAATTTTACTGGCATCGGGGATTAACTACAGCTGAATCCAAATGTAGTTTAAAGATTTTAATCTTTAGCTAACTTAAGATTTAAGGAATTTTTAGTCAAAATCCATGATCTAGTCTGGCGGTAATGTATCCATCTAAGCTTGAAGACAATATTTTAAATTCTCGCCCGTGTGTGGGGTTAAAATTTAACCCCAAACCCAAAATACTTTTTCCTGTATGCCTACCTGCTTACATGCTTTCTTTCTCTTCTCTCCTACTCGCTCTTTCTCCTTTAACACCTATAACCACCACCGCACCACACCGCACAACACAAAAAACACGCACAAACAAAATGGAAAAAACTACTTTGACGACAGGTATGCTTGAAGTGGAATACCCTTTGGGATAGAAAAGGGAACAGACAAACGAGATTACAATCTGCAAGAAAGGTTTGTTGAGGTTCAATAGGGTAATTTGAGGAGAAAGCAGGTTCAACAAGAATCTTCGCGTGCATTTAATATTCTCCTTTAATTACAAAAAACGAACCTCGAATTGTTCCAGCTAGTTTAGACTTCTGCCTAGCAAACTTAAACTTTCCTTCTAACTCCTTTGGTACCTCCATCCCCTCAGAAAGTTTAAAACCAACGGCCCGCTTCTTAGAGTCATCAACAGTATACATGACGTTGACCTCAAGGCCGTCCTTATAAAAGACGTAGGCCCATTTGATATTTTTCACTTGAAAACGCGACGTTTCTAAAGGTTTGGCCGCAAATTCAATATCATGTTCTTCTTTCAAAATTCGGTTGACATAATCAAGGGTCTCCTGACTTTCGCTAGCTGGTACAACCGTAAATTCATGCTTGTATTTGTTCATAAAGTAACGGGCTTCATTAGCACGTAAACCAGCAAGCGCTTCTGCTACAGGTGAAGACTCTAAACCAACCGTAGACACCTTGTTAAAATCAACGATATAGGACATTTCTATCACTCCTTTTATCTTGTTTCTAACATTAATTATTTTAAAACAAATTAATTTTATAACACTTATGTTTGAGTATTAAAACAAAAAACTAAAAAACTCACACACAAAGCGCGCGCGACCAAAAATAAGAAATGGTGTTATTACAACTTTGAGATTGTACAAATAAGATGAGCCCCATATTGAATTTACTGAGAGCAAGTTTAAAACTTGTGAAGGAATCAAGGTCTAGATGATAGCCGATGTCGTAGTGGTGGGAGCAGGGCCAGCGGGAACGACGGTTGGCGGACTGATAGCCAGTGCAGGGTTTGACGTTCTGATGATTGAGAAGAATCGGTCACCTGGAAGAAACAAAGTTTGTGGAGGGGCAGTGGCAAAAGACGACTTTATCGAGTTGAACCTACCCAAAGAGATAATTGAAAAAGAAAGCTCTAAGTTAGTGCTTCATTTTCCAAACGAAAGAATTGTCTTACCAAGCAAATCTGGTTGCGTACTTTTCGATAGGGAAAGACTTGATGAAATGTTGGCTCGTAAAGCCACGAAGAACGGAGCCAGACTAATGACCTCAGCGATGGTTTATGATGTGACTAAAAGCAATTATAATATTGTACTGTACTTCAAAAGACTGCTGGAGGGAGGAATTGGAGAAGTTAAAGCTCGATTAGTGGTGTTTGCCGATGGAACCAATACACTAGCTCATAATAAAATGAGGATAGGATTTCAAAAGAGACCAGATTGTACAGCATTGGCGGCAACATATGACATTAGATGGAGAGAAAATCCCTTGGATTCCTTAGACTTTTTTGTCTCGGAAGAAATCTCTCCGTTTGGTTATGGATGGATTTTCCCAAAGAAAGATTCGATAAATGTTGGTGTTGTTTGTTTGCTCTCAAGGATGAAACAAGACATAAGGCATTACTTAGATCACTTTGTTATTTCACAGAAACTAGGCTCTCGGGAGGTCATTAGATATGGCTCTCGTCTTATGCCACAATCTATTGCAGAAAGAATTCAAAGTGACTACAGTTTGGTTGTTGGAGATGCAGCTGGCACCGCGGACCCATTAACAGGAGCTGGAATTTCTAATGCAATTATCAACGCAAATATAGCAGCAGAGGTTGTCATTAAAGCATTGGAAACGAAGAAAATGACCGCGGATTCCTTAGCAGACTATGAGAGTAGATGGAAGGAAACATCGACTTACAGAAGCATACAAAGTAGTTGTCGGTTCCAAAGGATCGCTTTAGAAACTGGGATTAATTCCGCCCTTTTCTTAAAGCTAGTTGCTGCTCTATCATATGATTCTTACGGCTGACTTCATTCTCGAAGCAAAACCTTGCATTTGGAGCAAGGGTCTTTATCTTAAAAAATATCCTTTTTGTTAAGCGCGTGCAATTAATCTGGCAAGAATAGCGAAAAACGATATAAAACCCAAGAAATATTTGGTAATTGCGCGTGAAGGGAATGTTAAGGAATGACGATACAGATTACAAAAAGTTAATGACGAGGTTGGAGAAAAGAAGCCGGGGATTTTCTGAAAAGTTTGGTCAAGAAGCTATTTCAGGTTTTGGATATCCAAAGCTGATTTCAATGGTGGAAGATGTCAAGGATTATTGGAAGGATCTGCGGAGACGTGCTTTGGCTTCATTTTCCTGCGAAGCCGTCGGTGGACAACCATCGATGGCTGATAATGGGAGTCTCATGATTTCTCTTATTGCTGCTGGCATGGGAATTCATGATGATATTATAGATAAATCAGATGTCAAGCATTTCACAATGACAATCCCCGGGAGTCACGGTCTCGATAATGCGTTGCTCCTTGGTGATCTTCTAATAATTAAAGGGTTGATCTATTCTCAAAAATCTCTTGGGAAAACGTGTTCACCGAAGAAGAAAGAAGCCATTCTGGAAGCCCTTCAGAAGTTTATTTTTGAGATTTATGAAGGAGAACTAATGGATATCTCATGCAGACAGAACTTAGATACTGACTTGGAATATTATCTTAAGATTATGTGGAAGTTGACGGCGGACGCAGAAGCTTGTACACGTATCGGAGCAATTTTGGGTGGTGGATCAGAGAACGAAATTCAAGCTCTTGCTGAGTTTGGGAGACGCGTTGGTTTCATAGTTCTACTTGGAGAAGAGCTTAGTGACTCTCTCAACCGTGAAGGAGCTCTTCCGCATAGACTCAAATATGAAAGTGTGCCTTTGCCCATACTTTATGCCGCAAAATTCTCAAAAGAAACATTCACCGAGGTCAAATCTAATATTCAAAAGCCACTGACTCCAGCTATTGTCAAAAATCTTGTAGAACTTTATTGGAGAACCAAAGCCGTCACTTACGTATATAACTTGGCTCAACAAAATGCAACCGAAGCTATCCGAAAGCTTCAATCATTAAAACCTACTAAAGCTCTTGCCGCGCTCACACTGATAATGAATGCTCCCCTAAGGTACATTAAGCAAGAACACTATCTTGAGAAGGACTATTTTAAGCTGTGTCGTTAAGTGCTGTTTACCAAGATCTGCCCAAGCGGCATTCCATTAGTGCTTTCATGTAGTAATCCATATCTTCCGGTGGTACGCCGCACTTTTTCAAGATTTCTTCAACTCCACCATGGTCATGGTTTTTATGCTTTTTCGCAATTTTTTTAGCTTCCTTGACAAGACACTTCCAACGACCAGTCGTTTTCTCTACCCGTGCAAACATTGCATCTACTGTTTCTTCATCTCCCATTTATTCAAAGCCCCCGTTTTGTTTGATTTCCATGAAGGACAAATCTTTTATCTCCAACGTTGCAGTATTTTAGATTTGCGGTTTCCATGCGTTTAAGTTTAGGCTTCTTTAGGGCAGAAATTAAAATTTCTATTAGAACATTTATAGCCGTAACGCTGCTGTTTTCCAATACTCTTTTATGGTTTTATATTTTTCACGTTTATCTCCTTAATGAGTTACTCTTGAGCTTTGGAGAAGATTTTTTTTACGTTGGTCTCGGAAAAATGTTCTTCTACGGTTTTGCAGTATTTTCTGGACTAGTAGGTAGTTTGATAGCTGAAAGAGTTGAACGTAGGAAGTTCTTGTGGTCTTGGCTAACCTTTGAGTTATTAGCTACTGTTACGTTAGTGTTTTCTCAGGGAGCAGAATTTGCTTTAGTTTCCAGTGTATTACTGGGTGCATCATTCGGACTAGGATTTCCGACTTGCCAAGCCTTTCTAACGGATTCGACAACTTTTGATGAGAGAGGTCGAATTGCTGGGATAGTCTTCTTTGTATGCTTTGGAACGTTAGTGCCTATTTTGCTTTTTGCCCCGAAACTTGGAATTATGGGACTTGTTTTCGTATGCATAGCCCTTGCAGGAACCAGTTTCCTAACCCTAATTATTGATCCGTGTCATAGAAAGAAAGGACCAATAAAATCGTGGCTTTCAATTGCAACTTCAAGGGTTTTTGTTTCTTATGCGTTGCCTTGGCTGATATTTCAATTGACAAACGGAATAGCGTTATTCGCTGATCTTCCCACCGAGGTTATGCAAGTGGCGACTTTTGGTAAAGCCTTACAAGGTATCGTCACAGTTTTTGCAGTACTAATTTCGGGGTTCGTTGCTGATTATCTTGGACGAAAACAACCTATGCTGATAGGTTTCTTACTGCTAGGGGGAAGCTACGCCATTTTAGGTTTAACCGTCTCTCCAGCGAGTTACTTTTTTTATTTAGCAGTCTCCGGATTGGCTTGGGGTCTACTTGTGGTAAGCTATTTGCAAGTTGTTCTTGGCGATTTGTCATCCAAATTTGGGTCTAAAGAAAGGTTCTTCGCGTTGGGTGGAATCTTGATTCCTCTATTCACGTACACAATTTTTTCCGTGACCCAAGAGTGGACCAAATTCACTGTACCCGCAAATACACTTTCTTCAATATTGAGCGTTGCGGTTCTTGCTTCTGTCATTCCAGTTTTGCGTGCACCCGAGACTATGCCTAAAGACAAAAGACGCCAAAGAAGATTCAGGGAACACCTCAAAAAGGTCAAAAAGCTCGTTGAGGAGGAAGAGGCTCATCAAAAGTAGGAATTGAAGGCAAAACTCATTTAATTCCTAATTACTATGTTTTCATTGGAGCTATTCATATTTAATGCGGGGAAAAAATTTGGGTTCTGGAAAAACCTTAGCCTTTCACTCGTACAAAGGTGGAACAGGAAAAACAACCCTCGTGACAAATCTTGCCGCAACTTTTGCTATGATGGGGATGAGGGTCTGCCTTCTAGATTTCGATTTATACGCACCAAGTCTCACGATATACTTTCAAAAGACACCAGAATCATACTTAAACGACCTTCTCGCTGGTGAAGCAGAGATATCTGACACCCTCGTTGATGTAAGCTCCGAGCTGGGACTAAAGGGAAAACTCTACCTAGGATTCTCAAGTCCAAAAAAAGAAGACATACACGAAATTGAGATTCGCCATGACATGAAATGGCAACTTGCTGCCTTGAGAAGATTTCTAGCAGCAAAGAAAGAGTTATTCTCAGAATACAAAATAGACTATCTCCTTCTCGACACCAGCCCAGGCATCAGATACTGGGCTATAAACGCCATAGCAGCAGCCGACCTCCTCTTTCTCATGATGAAAGTTAGTGAAATGGACATTACAGGCACAAAAAAAATGATCACAGAAATTTATGATGCCTTAATTAAATTCGGTTCAAAGTACTTCATAATTCTAAACAAAGTCCCTGGAGCCTCTCCACTTCAAGAATTCCAAGCAGATGTAAATGAGCAAATGATATCAGAGATCCAAGAAGGCATTGGACCACAAGTAATCGGGGCCATTCCCTGTTTTTGTGAAATTCAATTTAGCAAACACGAATTTCTCTATTCGATCAAACAACCAACACACCCCTTCTCGAAAAGAGTGCTTGACATCGCTAACAAAATTAAAGAAATAGATTAAAGAATTTGAGGTGATGAATGATGAAACCCGTTGATGTTTTTCCTGGTTCCAGAAGTTTGGTGAAGGGGGCAGTTCCTTCTTCGTCCTTGCTTCTTAGTGGTCCAACAGGTGTTGGAAAAACCATATTCTGCAAGCAGTTTCTTTACAATGGTCTCATCATGGGCGAAACATGCATCTATGTAACTACGCAAGAATCGCCCGAGGAAATAGAGAAATCCATGAAAACTTTTGGTTTTGATGTTGAATCCTATAAAGACGAAAAAATATTTCGTGTGGTAGATGGTTATTCTTGGAGGTTAGGTGGAGCATCTTCAAGTGAGTATTCTATTGAGAGTCAACAGAATTACTTAACAGCAGTTTCAATAAAAATAAAAAAAGCCAGACAAGACTTGAAGAACATCCGTCTAGTATTAGATTCTATTTCCGAGCTTACCGCATTAAGTAGCCCAGAATCCGTTTTGAATTTCTTGCAAATCCTTACCGCTAGAATACGGTTGGAAGGAGGCAAAGCCATTTGCACTGTGGCTTCTGGGGCTCATGACGAACATTTCATGAACTTGTTACGCTTAATATTTGATGGAATTTTGGAGATGAAGATAGATGATTCGGGAAAAGAAATCAAGAGGCTTCTTAGACTTTTTTCACTTAAGGGGGTAAAGCATAAGACAACTTGGACACCTTTTGAGATAATCGACAAGGGAATCATCGTAAAGAGGGAAACAGAACTCAGATGTGCATTGTGTTCAAAACTTATTGATTGGGAACCAATCATCAAAGTAATTGACGGAAAGAAGTATCCCTTCGACACCCTAGAATGCTTGAATACATATAAGAAATTCAAAAGCATATATGGTAGCAACTTTGAATGACACAGTGGAGATCGTTTAGTCGTAAAAGGTGAAGTTATCTTGTCAAAAAGAGTTGAAACGGGAATTCAAGGATTGGATGAGCTGATAAGCGGGGGTTTCCCTGAAGGAAGAGTAATTCTAGTTGTCGGAGGACCCGGAACTGGAAAAACCGTTCTTGCATCTCAATTTCTATACAAGGGAATCAGCGATTACCAAGAAAATGGTATCTTCGTTAGTTTGGACGAAAGTAAAGACCATTTTTTTTCTGAAATGCAGAATTTTGGATGGGATTTTAAGAGAGCGGAAGAAGAAAAAAAGTTCGTATTCATAGATGCAACTAGAATGCCGAGATCAGAATTACAAAAAGAGAAAATCTTTGGAGAACCCAGCAGTTTACGAGCTAAGCAATTGCCAATTGATCAGTTAATTGCGAATTTAGAGGAAAACGCTCGTCAAATTGATGCGAAAAGGGTTGTATTGGATACGTTGGCTACGCTTTTCCACCGATTTCCAGACCCTGTGGAACGAAGAGTCACTGTTGTAGATTTAGTTGAATCCTTGTCCGAGTTGGGGATAACTACCATAATAACCACAGAATTGAGTCGCCTAGGTCTTGATCGAGATGTTTCAATTGAAGAATACATGGCACATGGAGTTATTGTGATGCAGACTCTATTTTCTGAAGGAGTTATCTCACGATCATTACAGGTAGAAAAGATGAGAGGGACCAAGATTAATCCAAACTGTGTACCTTACACGATAGATAGAAACGGCATTCAAATCTTTTATGATGTACCATTATTTGGTAGAGGTTAAATCAGAGAAAATCAGGTTCCCTTCTTGGATGAAGACGGAAATATATTAAACGGAAAAATTGAACGATTCCGCGATAAAACAGAATTCAAAAACATATTAAAGGAATGAAGTATCTGGTATATTGGGGATGGAGCTTGATAGTTACAAGCAGTAAACCTTACGGTGTTATTAGGGGCATGCTTAAAAAGTGGAAAAAGACCGGAATCGTGGCATGTAACTCCTGTGCTAGGGTTTGTGAAACAGGAGGTAAGGAAAGAATGGAAGAATTGGCAGAGAGATTGAAGAAAGATGGATTTGATATAGTAGATACGCATTTAGTTCCGATGGCTTGCAACATTGATTTAACGAAAAAACCCGAATATAAAAGCGATGTATTGGTGATTTTGGGTTGCGTCTCAGGTGTTTACACTTACCAAGCAGTCTTTCCCTCAAAGAAAATTGTTCCCGCTCTTAATACAGAAGGTATTGGAGCACGAGATGGACAAGGAAACATCTTTCTAATGAAGAAAATCTGAGAACTGAAAAATCATCATAGCTCTCTCGGTGTTCCTTGCGACTGCCTAACCACTAGATTTTGCAATCTCATTAATTTTGGCAATAAATTCTGAGCTAGAACTTACAAATAAGAGATCATCCGGAGAGATTGGATGAGGCATTTTGTCACCAGATTTCATGAAATTGAAAAATCAATATCTTAATAATTCAACCCCGGATTTATCGCTGTTCAAAACGTCGGGTGTAAGGCTATTTTCGATTTTCTTTACAAAAGTTTCGTAGCATTGACCTGGGTGACAGAACCAGTCCCCATCTGTTGGGTGCGAACTCGAATGTCGATAAACAGTAAAGAGGCAAGTCATACATTCTTTGCACCCTTCAGTTCCACACATCCTGCAAACTGCTGTTTTCAAGAAAAATCCTTTATTTCCACAGTTAGAACATACACCCAAAGAAATCCCCAGAAACATAATTAACTAGGCTGTGAATAAAAACTTCGGATGGCCGAATGCGAGTAACTTATTTTTGAAAAAGAAGCTTAGTGGACGGGGCGGGATTTGAACCCGATTATTGTCGGGATAGTTTTGAGAATTTTTTGGATGAGCATGGGCATGTTAGGTGGATTTTGGCTCCGAAGTGGCGTCGTCGGGGTAGCAGTAGCTTTGAAGAATAATTTTAACGCATATCGAGCATTATTTATTGTGCTTTTACTGGAATACGTCTCTAAGTATAGCAATTGATTAGATAATTGCATATAATAGTATCAGTTATATAGAATAGTTAAATCTTTAGTCAACTTGATAATAATATCTTTAAATCTGATGATGCTAATTAGTCTTGATGTCAAATGTTGCTGGTGTCCTCTATGAAGATTAGAATCGATTACAGCAAATGCAGAGATTGCCGCTCATACACCTGCGTTGACAGCTGTGCCATGGCTGTCTTCAGCCTCAAAGAAAACAAACCAGTAATCGTTGATTTGGACGCATGCACCCTCTGCAGAATCTGTGAAGACCTGTGCCCAAAGAAGGCACTAACCATCGAAAAGTAGTCACCCGCTCATTGCATATTAGACAGTTAAAGCATCCTTTTCCATGAAAGCTATGTAATATAATATTTCTTTTGAGGCATAAAGAAGAAAAGGGAGTCTGCGGTAGGAATCTCTCCGTGACTTGGGAATGATTACCCAAAATCATATAATTGCAATAACATTTCTGACAAGTCTAAGAGAAGGAAAGTAACCGATGAAACTGGAAACTAGAATCAAATCCATCGAAGCCGAGATACAGGATAACAAACTGGTCGTAAAGTCAAAGACCACCCTCAGGACATTAAGCTCCGCTGTCTTGAATGGCGGTCTGCGGGACGCGAACTATATAGTGAGCCTACAGGTACCCGAAGACGCTGGCAGCAACATCGACGATGATGTTCACAGGGAAGCCGGAGACTTCCTGAAAGAAGAAACCTTAAAACTGGGTCTTCCCCAAGACCAAGTTGTAGGAATAATGACCGCAGCCAAAATGAAAAACATAGAAGTGACAAGCCAAAAACTTGGAGACATCACCCTCACCACCCTTGCTACCGCCGGAGTCTATTTCGCAGCCACCGCCGGCGACGAAATTGCCTCAAAACAGAGAGCCTTTCCCTTCAAAAAATGGGGCACCATCAACATCATCGTGCTGGTTGACGGAAATCTAACCGAAAGCTGCATGGTCAACGCCGCTAGCACAATCACAGAAGCTAAAACAGTGGCATTAAGAGAATTGGACGTGAGAAGCCGCTTTTCCGGCGAGGGCGCCACTGGAACTGTTACTGACAGCGTCGTGATAGCATGCACACAAAGGGGAAACCCAATAAAATATGCTGGAAGCGGCACGCCGATAGGAGAACTGATTGGCAAATCCGTGAAGGAAGCAGTGAAAAAAGCTATCGACAACCAAGAAAACATAGTTCCCAGCCGACCACTCACAAAGAGACTGGAAGAGAGAGGAATAACCGTTGAGAACATTACGACCCTATTTTCGCAAATTCGTCCCATCCTCCGCGAGAACCCTGAAAAGCGGAAACAGTTCACCAAAGAGCTAGAGAAAGTTTTGTCTGACCAGAACATCGCGGGGCTAGTTGTTGCAGGGCTCAGACTTGATGAAGATGCAAATGCAGGTTTAATTCCGAAGAATCCAGCCAATGAGTACAGCCGGAATTTAGTGCTTAGTAAAATTCTTCAGAAAGCCGTGACAGACTACATGGGAAAGGAGGAAACGCCATACAGATATGTCAGGTCTGACTACCTCAGTTCAACCTTCACAGAAAAAATGGGATTTTTCTCCAGAAGCGTCCTTTCCGCCGTCATGTATTCTGTCTATTCAAATCTAGTCGCAGATCAGGAAGAATGAGCGTCAGCCTGCTGATTTGCTTTTCCAGATTTGCAGCAATGCTTAAATGCGTCCTTCAGGTAATTTCTCGCTCCTGAAGGGGAATTAAATTTGAAGTTCGGAATGTTCATTTATGAGCCTACACCCGTTGAAGGATTCGACCTACAAGTTTATCGCCTCAAATCTGAGAGAGGAATTGTTGGAACTCCAAATCCGGAGATGACCACCAACATAGCCTGTTTCGGAGACAACAACATGGCAGACAAGCATCCAGACTGGGTTCAAATATCCAATGATGGTCCGGCGCTGAGAACGAATAAGAAATACAATTTTAGATGGGACATTGTCTGCAACTCGGAAAAGCAGATGGTCGATTACATGCTCAACATGATTGAAGACACTGCGGAAAAAACCAAAGGAATAACGGTTAGCAGCATGCATTACGCAGACCACGGATTCTGTAGATGCCACAGATGCAAAGATGCATTCGCGAAAAGCGGGTTAGATTGGTTGGAGTGGAGAGCCCAGACGGTAACAGACTTCATAAAGAGCGTAAGAGAACGGGTGAAGAAGAAGCCCTTCTATGTTGGGTTACTTCCAGACCCCGTCAACGCATATGAAAGGTTCGGCATGGACTTTGATGCCCTAGCTGAATATGCAGACGCCTTCATAGTTCCCCACTGGTCCAGAGGTTACCCAACCCCATGGTATTTTGAGATGCTATCTCGGGCATTCAAGAAAGTACTGAAGAAACCAGTGTACCCGGGTCTCTATATTCGGGGACCGGGAGACGACCCGAACGAGGTTGCGAAGCCTGAACAGATCGTTAAAACAGCATGTCGTATAGCGAGAACAGGAGTAGACGGACTTATTTTTCTGGCAGGAAATGCTGCAATCATGAAGGGCTTCCAGAAAGCTGCCGTGGCAAACGTGAAACTCCGCGAAGAACTGGAGGGCTACGGGGGCAAACCTGTCTTAGACCTCATAGACAGATGGGAAAGCATACTCAAGTAACTTCCTTTGCCCTCGCCAGACACATAAAACCGCCTCAACTTAAGTACAGCCAACTATCTAGATGAGTTTAGCGGCTATTGAAGCAAAGCTTATATAACTTGCATCGAAGTAGTTTTGCATCTTCAGAAGGAGACTAGAGAATGGAATTCGGCAATTACTTGTTTGAAGCAAAAAAGGTTGAAGGATTCGACTTTGACGTTTACCGCCTAAAACCTGAAACAGGAAGGCGAGGAAAACCACAAAAGGACATGTGGAACAACATCGCAGTTTTCGGAGACAACGTATCTGGACGCGCACACCCCGAATGGGTTTCTGAGTCAAAGCTTGGCAGAGCAGTAAGAGGAAACAACCAATATAATCTTCACTGGGACGTCCTCTGTCCAACCGTTCCCGAATTCAGAGCAGAGCAGCTGGATTACATAGAGAATACAGTTGAGGAGACAAACCAGCCGATATTCTTGAACAGCTGGCACTTCGCAGACCACGGACACTGCACCTGTAGTCGCTGCACTAAACTCTGGAAAAAGAGCGGGCTGGACTGGTTTGAATGGCGCAACCAGACCATCACACAGTTCATCAAGGACGTAAAAGAACGCGTGAAGACGAAACTAGTATTAGCAGTGTTGCCAGACCCAGCAAACGCAGACCAGCGCTTCGGCATGGATTTCAAAGAACTCTACAAGATATGTGACGCATTCAACATCGTTATGTTCTCCCAAAACTATGCAACTTCGTGGTACTGGGAGATGCTTGCACGGGCATTCAGAAGAATCTTCCCAGAGAAACCAGTGTACTCTAACATTTACGTTTGCGGTCCAGGAGACGACCCCAAACAATGCCCGCCAGTCGAACAGCTAATCAGAGTCTCGGTTCGGGTAATGAGAACAGGAATCGACGGCATCATTTACCTAGCAGACGTGGCTGAGAACATGCGCAAATTCCAGAAGACAGTCACAGAAAAGGGTGAATACAGAGATTCACTAAGAGACTACGGCGGTCAAGCAGCGCTCGATCTGTTTAACAGATGGGACAAATTGTTCTAAGCCTCAACACAAAATCCAAGATAAGCTTCTGCCTTTTCTTTTTATGCTAAAATCAGATTTAACTCTAGGGCTGAGAGGGTATGCTAGGAAAAAAGAGGCTACTGCATTCTGTATTTTCGAATAAGGGCTACAATAGCCAAGGCGATTACGAAAGAACCTAAAGCGGGAAGCGCTGTTGCCAGAGTTAAGCCGAAGGAAGTGAAACTCAAGAAGAGCGCTACTAAGGCTGTGACGGCGAAGCTTAATCCGATGGAAAAAGTGATTCTCTCGATAATGTCCATGGCATCCTCCCTTGGAAACAGTGCCTCGTTCAGACAGTAGCCAGGCAAGAAGGCTACGAGAACAAAGCCGAATATGTAACGTAAATAGGACAATGATGTTCCGGTCTCAGGAATAAACAAGATTGAAATGAAGGAGAGAAGGGAAATTCCGATGACAATCCAGAACCAGCGGCTCTTTCTCGGAGAGAGAAAGCCACTGAAATTTGCTTTTTGAGGTGTTGGTTCCTCTAGTAACACCAGTCCCTTTCGATTAAGACGCTTTACTTCTTTCTCTATATCTTCTAGTGTGGCATCAACCTGTTCTTGAACTAACTGAACTAGTTCTCTTACAGTTCTCGGTTGCTTCGTCTCCAAGACGTCTAAGATGGTTTTTTTTAGGGATTTCATTGTGCACCAACTCTCTTATGAGCAAGTTTACATAAAAGCGTAGTTCTCCAAGCCCCTAATTAAGAGCTACGAGGAGCCGATGGCTGTTAACATAACTCACCCAGAGCGTTAAGGCTAGAATCCTAGAAAAAATAAAAGGACGGGCGTGATGCCCGTTGAAAATTCTGGGTGTTTAGTTTATCCGACTAGCTTGAAGAGGGGATGCATGCCTTCTATAAGGGGTCTTGTGCCAAGTTCTGCAGTTGCAGTCAATATGTAGGTGTCAACTACCGCAACGGCTGGAAAGACGAATTCTGCAAATTCTATGGGGCCAAACATGATCCAATCGGCTCCAATCATCGGCAGTATAGCATTCTGTGAGGCGTCAACGGCTTTTTTGATTTCCTTCGGGAAGTTGCCTTTGACCCATCCGAGGGTGTCAGATACGTTTCCGATGCCTGTTCCAACGGCTCCTTTGTCGCCATACTGTTCTTTTATCATGTAGATGGCTCTGAGAGCTGCTCCTACGCCTATTCCCCATGATGGCATAGCTGTATCGATTAGAGCGCCTTCTATGCCTGCTTGGTCCGCCAGTTCTAGAATCCCCGGCAGAATCCCAAGTTTGGCGTCGGTGCTATCATCCTGAGGATTGTCACATAAGATGATGGATGCTTTGACTCCACAGTTCTTCAGATTTTCCAGCTCTTTCTCTTTGACGCCATTATAAATTGAGTTGTTGATAAGTCTCTTTGACAAGCCGACTTCACTTGCCCATTGGATGGTTTCCATTCTGAGCCTAGGGCTTATGGCGTCTATCTGTATTGGAGCTTCTGTTACTTTGCTGATGAAATCAATGTAGCTTTGGAAAGCCTCCACCGAAGTTCCGACAACATCCAAGATGAAAGGATTGGTTGTCATGTCAGAAAGTTCGTCCATCCTGTTTATGAGATGCTCAGCCCGTTTCTTATCGAAAATTCCCTGTTTCTTGTCCTCCACAACCTTATGACCAATGTAGAAGATTGTGGCAGTGAGGGCAGTGGGAAGCTCGCCAGGCTGGCCTCCAAGCTTGATGCCGCCAGCTTCGACAATTTTCTGTTCCTTTTCAAACCTAAACATTCTATCTCACTTCATTTTTTACGCGGAGAATTTGGCGCCTTAGCCTATTTTCCTTCCATTGCCTTCTTCGCGAGGGCTACAGCCTCTTCTCTAGTCTCTCCGAACAACGCGCCTATCTTGTCTGCGTCCTCTTTGTCCACGGCAGCGCCACCAATCAGGATGGTGACTTTGCCCTTTAGTCCTGCAGCTTCGATGGCTGACATCAACTGGGGTATGTTATTTTTAGCCGGAGCGGTGTTTATCGAAACTGCGATTATGTCGGCGTTTACTTCTTTGGCTTTGTTAGCGAAGTCGGCGGCTGGTGCCTTTTTTCCGATGTCAATGCATTTGAATTGGGCTTTTTTGAGGGATTTTCGTACCATTTCTTTGGGGGTGAGGTGCATGTCGGGGTCGAGGGTGCCGATTACAACGGTTCCTATTGGGTTTTTAGGTTCAGGCGGTTCTTTTTCCATCATGGATTTTAACCAAGACATTAAAGATACCTTCTTTTTTTACATAGAGCAATTGGGTTTTTATGCGTGCCCCATCGTATAAGCTTTGTGTCAAAAGAGAGGAAAAGAATGTTTCTTCAAGTGCAGAGTCTTAAACAAGCTTAAAAGACCATAAATAGAACATATTTTCAGGGCAAAAGCGTATCCGGTGAAGGTGTCTGGTTGGTAATCAAAGGTTTGAAGGCTTTGTTCAGTTTCTTAACCATAGTGCCCGTTGGAATGGAATCAATCGAGGCAGTGTCCAAATATTTTTTTCTCTGTCCCCTAGTGGGGCTAGTGATAGGTTTTGTCGCTGGGGCAGTAGGCTTTGCCTCAAACGTTTTTCTTCCAAACTTGATTTCTGGTTTCCTCGTCTTGGTTAGCATACAGCTTCTAACTGGCTTTCATCATTTAGACGGTCTCTTGGACCTGAGTGACGCGGCGATGGCTAGAGGCGACTCCAAAAGGAGGTTAGAGGTTATGCATGACATGTACACTGGTGCGGCGGCTGTAGCGGCTGGGGTCATCGTCCTTGCCGTAACAGGTTTAGCTTTCGGATATTTTTCCGGTTTGGAAATCTTGAAGGCAGCGGTGGTCGCTGAGGTCGTGGCTAAAGAAAGCATGGTTCTGACTGCCTACTTGGGAAAGACACCGACGTACAAGGGCATGGGATACTATGTGGTTGAAGCTATGAAGAACAAACATCTGAAAGCCCTCTTTTCCGTAATCTTGTCCGCGACGATAGTTTTCTTGTTAGTTGGCATCTCTTTTCTGTTTGTTTTTGTATCAATGGAAATCGCTGTAGTGCTCTTGAGTATATACGCCGACAAAACATTGGGATGTGTAACCGGCGACGTTATGGGAGCCACCAACGAAATCAACAGGATGCTCTCTCTCCTTGTCCTCCTTGCAGTTGTAAGTTAGGAACAGAAGTATAGCGCTGCGGCCCACGGCAGCTTGCTGTTTTCAGGAAAAAGCTAGTTTTCAACAATCTGCTGTGATTAGGCTTCAAATATGAATGGTCTAATGACCTGTTCGTTGGTTAGGACTTTGTCTATGTTTGATTGGTTTTTCTTTGGATGGGGCTGAACCCTTGGGTGGTTTTATTCGAGGACGTCCAGCATCTTCTTCAGTGATTCTGCCTCTTCTCGCAGCGCTGCTACCTCTTCTTCCAGAGAGTCGGCTTTTGTCTCTGCCTTTTCTCTTAGGTTCTCTAATTCCTCCAGTAGGTCAGCCTTCTCGCTCTCCAGCTTCTCAATCTTTTCCCTGAGACTTCTCAAAGTCTTCATCAGTCTATTCCATCTCCCTTAAACGTGCATCACACCACAAACTGCAAGTCCTTCTTGCCCAACAAACTACACAAAAACACGCTAAAAACTTTTAGGTAAAAAGCCATTCGGATAGGATTCCATAAGGGGTTTTGCACTCTTTTCCAAACCGTTATTTTTTGGGGTAGAAACTTCGCAAAGCTTTAAGCTGAAAAATAGAGAACCTATGGAAGGAAGTGAAAATGATGAGGGCACGAACTTTCTTAGCGAGTTTCCATCTGCTGAACTTTCTAATTATGATTTTCGCAACAATCTACATTCTAAACAGTCTGTGGGGGCAACAAGAAGTTTGGAGATTAGCCCTCTACAGTTACTATCTGATAATGGGACTCTCCGGCGCCGCCATCGCATACTGGATTGCCATAGACGGAAAACGCCTAAAACGCTACGCAGCCAACATGGAAGAATTAGAAAAGAAACTCATAGAGTTAGAGCAAAGAATCAAAATCATAAAACCCCACATCACCGAGAAGAAGTGAATCACACCCGCTTTGAATAAGAAGCTGGAACCATTTCTACGTTACTTCAAAAATCCATGGATACTTTCTGCTCACCAACTCGCCTATCGAATGGGGAGAAACAATTCCTTCTTCACATATGATTCCATGAATAAACTCTCTCCTCGTCACATCGAAAGCCGGATTTCTTATAATCAAACCAGAAGGAGGATCATCCCAAACCTCACGGGCGCTTCTCTCCTCAATCCTCTCATAATCGCCATGGATCGTCACAGGATCAAACTTCAAAAGCTCGGACACCACATAAAAGGGCGTTCTAGCCTCTTTAGCAACAAGGGCAACCATGCTTGTTCCAATCTTATTTATAACATTGCCTTCAGAGGTGAGAGCATCAGCCCCCACCACCACCAAGTCAACCTCATTCATGAAATACCGCACAGCAGAATCAACAATCAACGTTGTTTTGATACCGGCGTCCAACATCTCTTTTGCAGTGATTCTGCCCTGAAAGACAGGACGCGACTCAGTGCAGACAACCTCAAACGCTTTCCTATCCTCCTTTGCTCTTCTCAACATGTTAGTCACGGTTGAAGAGTGGCAGTGGGTAAGTACCTTCGAGAGATGAGAAACTCTCTTGGAACCGATAGCAGCAATCTTTTCCTTCGACCTTTCAAGATTCTCCAAAAACTGCTTCGAAACCTGCGAAACCACATCAACCAGTTCCTCAACCGTCTCTTCATCGCTGGTTTCCACTGCGTGAATCACGTGGCGAATAGCATTTCTCATTAAGGGCTCTGTCTCTCTAGAAGCAAAAAGAACCTCTTTAGCATCAGACAACTCCTTCAGAAGAGGCTCTTTCCCTTTAGCCTCGGATCCTTTTATCCCCTCTTCAATAGCCTTTATGGCGGTTATCGCCACATTTCGGGCTCCCTGAACCTCAAGCCGCCTTATTCTATCTGCAGCAACCAAAACAGATTCAAGCAAACTGCATCCCCAATTTCAGTATAGCACCTAAACTATACTAAACTGTCAGTGGCTATTTAAAAGCCTAAATCAGCAAACAAAAAAAGGTGGGGTTGCTGGAACCAAGTTACTCTACTTTAATCTTCTTGCCCTTTAGTGCTTGCTGCAACGGAATTGTGATGGATAACAGACCATTCTCCAATTTCGCTTTAGCTTTATCTTCAATTACTTTGTGAGCCAAATACCAGCATCCAAGAAGTTCCGCATCGTCTCTCGACCCTGCTACGCAGACGCTCTGCTCAGAAACAGTTACTTCAACGTGCCCTTTAGCCACTCCAGGCAGCTCAACCTCGATATAGTAGTTTTCAAGATCATGATCGAAACATGCCCCAGGTGTAAGAATCACTCTATCTTTCTCTCTCTCAGACATCTTTTCACCCCCATTCACTATGTGTTATACCCTGAGAGATGCCATGTTAGACATAGACACCTCCCAAGGCCCATAATTCTATCTGTGTATTCTAAGAATATAATTTGAGTGTCTACACTTGAACACAAAGCATTGCACTGCAAACATCCAGGGTTATAGGCAGAGGTTTTCTATGCTTTCGTTATGTTTTGGCTGGCGGCTACGTAGTCTTTAATGGCTTTTAGTACGCCTTTGCCTTTTTCTTCGATTGCTTCAATGGTCTGTCCGATACTGTGGGGCGTGGCTATAACTCGTTCACTCATAATCAAGCTATTGGACACTTCATTGGTGAAGGGGGGAGACTCGTACTCGTAAACATCCAAGGCTGCCCCAATTTTTCCAGCGCGTACTGCTTCTAACAAAGCTTCTTCATCTATTATTCCGCCTCTTGCCGTGTTTACCAGATACGCGCCATCCTTCATCAAGGCAATCTCCCTTTTTCCAATCAGATGCCTAGTCTCTTTGGTCAACGGAGTGTGAATGGTTATGAAATCGGATGTCTTTAAAAGTTCTTCAAGGGGAACAACTGTAACTTCGTCATCGCTGAGGCATGGGTCACATACAATAACTTTCATGCCAAGGGCGAAACCCAGTCTAACAACTTCCTTTCCGATTTTGCCACATCCAATGATTCCCAAGGTTTTCCCTTTAATTCGGGAGCCGATCAGGCTTTTTTTCTTCCATTCTCCTCGCTTCATTGATCTGTCCCCTTCGACGAGGTTTGTGGAGTGTGCCAGAAAGTAGGCTATAACGCCCTGTGCAACGTCATAGGATTGAACTGGAACATTGTAGAACTTGATTTCTTTTTCTTCCAGATAGCTTAAATCTATGTGGTCGATGCCGTGAGTTGCAGTTATCACGCATTCAAGGCTTCGCATGATGTCCACTAGTTCTTTGTTGACCTTTGTTTTGCTTCTGACAACCAGTATGGTAACTTTGTCTAGGGGCAGATTGTAATCGATGTCGCTGGCTTGGAATACCTTTCCAAACTTGGATAGACTAGCAAGAAATTCTTCGTCGAAGTTGTCACACACTAAAATTGTATGTCTCTGCATTGTTCCATCGCCATTAACATTTAGAATTTGTAGGCGAGCATTTTTGGGAAATCGATTGACTGTAGCTGAAATCGTCCTTCATTCTGAACAGCCCTTTAGCTCAGGGAGAGAGCTAACGCATTATTTAAGCATTTTTAACTATATATGAACGTACTTTGTTTTTATGCTAGCGTTTCCATCCCATGTCAGCCAAGACCATTCCTAGGGCTTTCAACATCGAAGTTATACCCTCTGCTTTGATGTACCCCATGTTTCCTATCCGGAAGGTGGCGTTTTTTATGCTTCCGTAGCCCTTTGCAAGCTCAAACTCTTTTGTTCGCATCTTCTCGTATATCTCAAGTCCATCAATGTTAGTTGGGGCGTTTACGCAGGTTACTGTTGGGCTTTCGTAGCCGCTCTTTGGAAACAGGGTTAGCCCCAGTTTTTCGACGCCCTCTCGGATTTTTCCATTCCTTTCAGCATAGAGATTGAAGAACCATTTTTTTCCCCCTTTCTCTTCTATCAGTTTAAGGATTCTGTTCAGACCAGCTATCTGGGGGATAACGGCTGTCATGGGTGTGCCCTTCTGTTTCTGATATTTTTCCCACACCTTGAAGTCGAAGTACCAGCCTTTATTCTGGACGGTCTCAGATTTTTTTAGAGCTTCTGCGCTTACGCTTCCCATGCCTAATCCGGGAGGGACGCCGAAGCATTTCTGAGAGCTGGAGAAGCAGAGGTCCAAGCCCCATTTGTCGACTTTTATTTCGGTTCCTCCCATGGAGCTTACGGCGTCAATGAAGAGTAGTTTTCCATGGTTTTTTACGACTTTGGCGAGTTTTTCTATGGGGTTTATCAGTCCTACGCTTGTTTCGTTGTGGGTGATGGCGACGGCTTCGATGTCCGGGTTCTTCATCAGCTTTTGGTCCAGCATGTCTGGGGTGATGGGTTCGCCGAGGGGAGGCTCGATTGTCTCTACTTGTTTCCCGTTTGAAACCGCTACTTCTGCGAAGCGTTTGCCGAAGCTTCCGCATATGCAGCAGAGCATCTTTTTGTTTACGCAGTTTCTGACGGATGCTTCCATGAATCCTGAGCCAGTGCTTGAGAAGAGGAAGACCTCATTCCCTGTCTCCACGAACTTCTGCAGCAGTTCCACTGTTTCGCCGTGGAGCTGTTTGTATTCTTCGCTGCGATGGCTGAACATCTGCTGTGCCATCTCCTCCAGAACTTCGGGATAGCAAGCAACAGGACCGACTGTGAACAACCTCAAATTTTGCACCTAAGAGGTAAAACAAGAAAACAGAATATTAAACCTTTTATTCTACTGGGGCGAAAAAAGGCAAAGTATTGAGACTTTGATTAACGAAGAAGCAATGTCGTTCACCAATATTTGAGAGAAGAGCAAGAAAGCTGGAGTCATAAGACTCCTTCCCTAGTTAAAAAGAACGCTAGAAACTCAGAATTCATAGGGGAATCAATTAGTTTTATACAGTTCATGAACGCGCGCTCTAATTTTATACATTCAAGATTTTGTGAATGTAAAGAAACAAAAACATTATTCCAATGACACTTAGTGAGCATGTTATTGAAACAATTGGTCTAAATAGAGTTACACTTGCTTCGGAAAATTGTGGCAGAATTAGAATGTTGATCAGAAGAGGAGCTGCAATGAATATCAATGTTAAATAGAAGTATCTACCCCGCATGACACTTGCGTATTCCATTTGAGATAAGAGCTGTGATATCTTATCTTCCTTTAGTCGTTGGCTAATCTGACTGATTTCCTTGTCCAAATCACCTTGGCTTTTCGCAACTTCGTCTCGAATATCCTTTGACTTCTTATCAACAGCTTCTTTTAGCTTCAGAATAGAGATGGAACTTTTAAGGTCGGCTTGAAGCGTTGTTTTTCCCTCATATTTTTCAAAAATGGAAGTTGCTGGTGCTTCCCACACATCCACTATCTCCTGAATGATTTTGAAGAGGTGCCATTCTTTCTTGACTTTCTGTTTTCTCTTCTCGAAAACCTTGTAGAGGTTTGAATTCATCTCTGAAAAAAGAAAACCAGCATCCAAACCTTGTTGCTTGAGTTTGAAATAAGAAAACACTGCGAGATCTACAGATACCAACGATGTTTTTTCGACAATTCTTTCATAAAGACTCTTTTCTTTGGAAATTGTGGTTGTTTCTGCAAGTTTGGCAAGTATCTTTTTTAAAGCAATCAGACGGGTTTCAATTGTTTGTATCCTCTTTAATGATAGTATGTCACTAAGATATCTAGGTAATTTTCCAGTTATTTCGCTCGCGAGTTCGCTGAATTTTCCTTGAGTGAACATAAGTCCCGCGGTAATGATTCCAAGCAATGTTCCGAATGTTTCCGTAGTTATTGTCAACACAGTGACCAAATAAGCATAACTTATAGATTCAGCTGCAGCTAGCCATACTGAAATGAACACAACTCCAACAGCGACCAACAATACAGAAAAGAGAATTAGAGACCTCTTCAAATAACTCATCAGACCTTCGCTAACTCAAATGTTACCGTGCATTTGCGAGCGCCTCTTATTAACGCCTTTTCCCAAGTACAAGTCCCTCTATTTGGTCCCAGCACAGAATCCATTGTCGCTTGGGTTGCACCTGTGCAAATCAGATCACAAAACCTGTATTTCACATTAATATCTACGTCATCTCCGACGTGGCACATTGGACAATCTGTTAAACTAACAGAAAAGCTTGTATCTGTCAACTCAAGAGGCTGAAATTTTCGTCCTTCAAAACTAAATACGATTTCCCCCACTTTCGCCAATGTCTTGATATCTTTGCCTTTTAACCCTAAGATTTCTTTGATTGTTTTGGCAAGATTTGCGTAAGTATCATAGAATTGAGCTACCAATTCTTCTTTCCCACGCCTCGTCGTCTCTAGTATTGGTATAATAACTTCGAGAGGTGGAAGGGAATGTTCTGCAAATAGAACTCTTAATTGTTCTTCTACAGTTTCCTTCAACACAATCCCATTTATTTGCTAGCGAAGAACTTCTACTTAGTTTTTTTGGCAGAAGCTTTTGTTGTGCACATGCTTCTGTGTTTTTCGTTTGTGTGTGTTTGGGTTCGGGATTAAATTTTAATCTTCTCTCTCTACCTCTTCCCCATTCATCCCCCCTCTCTCTCATTCACATTCATTCACATCTCTCTAACCCTCTCTAGCCCCCCCTCCCCCCCTCTACAGTATGTAAATACAATAGGAATAGAGACAGATGGAAAACTTAATTTTTCAATGATTTACTTTTCTTTTTTAAAGAAATCTTTTCGGAAGATAAACATCAGAAACATAACAAGAAATACTGTTGCTACAAACACTGCTGTTTCTTCAAGCACGTCACCTTTTATTAGCGATTTTATTGTTTCATATGAACCATTAACCAACACTGAAAATAATACTCCCCAACTAATACTTTTCATATCTAAAGTCATCAAATCACCACTAAATGAAGGAATATGATAATATATTAAAGCTTTGCAAACGAATTAACTATAAGATAAGATAGCGATTCTAGGTTTCCATTCTTTCCTTTCATTCCTAAGAAACTTAGCCAATAAAAGAGCTTCTTCATTTATTAAAGTGTCAAGTGTTTGTTTTTTACCATGCTTTATTCTCGGAATCTCAACCTTACGCTTAAACAGATTATTTAAACCATCAGCTAAACTATCAGTTTCAAATTTACATAAATGAATCCTTTTCCCCATCCTAAGCCTCATCATAAAATCTGTAACCACAACAAAATCCTTTTTCCGTAACTTCTTACCTCTTTCAATAAGATAATCATCAATTAAATAACGATAAACATCTTGAATGTCACATACTAAACTTGGTTTACCATGTTGAAGGGAATGTAAAAACCCTAAATATGGTTCAAGTTTAGCCTTCAACAATGCCTTATGTATTCTACACTTCAAAACATAATAACCAAAATTAAAGACATTGTTTATTCCATCATAAGCTTTGTAAGTTTTCCTTTTCTCAGGTCTAATATTCTCAGGAAACAACGTGAAAATCTGACTGAAATAATGTCTTGCATGTTTACCTTCAATATAAAGAAGGCTTCTCCTATTCTTGACATCTCCAATACTTCTTTCAATAGTTTCTAAACCATATTTCCTTAAAACCTTATTTTGACCTTCAATCTTAGCTTTCACAATCTCTTTAGCAATTTCAATTCCTTTTCCATTTTCTAAAGCCTGATATTGACTAACACGAGTTTTTACATGAGAGTCATCTTCTACGTTTTTCAGAAAAGCAACAACACGGTTATGTCGATTCATAATGTATGTATCTATATTCCATAACGCCAAATCAATAAGAGCATCTACGCTAACATAAGAGCCAGAAATTAAGACACATTCACCTATTTCTTTTTCAAAATGAGGATAGTGTTTAATCTTCCCATTTTTGTTTCTTAACTCAAAGCATCCAGCATCTCTTCCCAAATAACTTCCATATTCACTTAATTCAATCTTCAAACTTTTACTGTTACGAAATGGCATAATTAATTATCTCCTTTTGAATAGCACGTATACAATAAGATAAATTAGCTTATAATTTGTAATGAAAAGAAGTTATAGAAAAATAATATAGAAAAAACCAAAAAACTATTTTCACTTTTCTTCTTTTTCATACTTGACCATTACACAAGTTTTTGTTGTTAATTTGTAAACTTTATAGCCTTCACCAAAAAGCCTCTTCTTTTCAGCATCATCTGAAGTATCTACGGTTACATAATCGGTTATGTTTCTGTTTCTTTCAGCTTCACCCATGAAAGATTCATCTTTCTCATTAACTAAAATTAAGGTTTCATATGCACCATGCGGAATTATATTCTCTAGTTTGTAGCCTTCATCTTCATTTAATGCTCTTTCAAGTTTATCATTACTTATAGTTGAATGATAAGTTACAACTTTTCTCCTTTTTTCCTCCATATTCTTCACCTCCTCTTTTTCCTTTTCCAGAATTTGAGGTATTCCAGCAGACAGCTTCTTGAACAGAAATAGTTTGCTGTTTTTCTTCCACAAACACGACAAACTTTATTATTAGATTTATTTCCATGCTTCATCTTTTCTTTCTCCGATACTTCTTCGGAGTATATTTCTTAGAATCAGCTTTCTTCTCTTTCAGTCTCATTTCCCTAACTATTTTCAAAAGCTTCTTTCTCTGAATGCCTATGCCTCTATCCTTCAATCTTTTCTGAATCTTGTTAGCAGAATAACCACGACTTACATACCAGCTTAATGCTTTAACCCTGACTTTTCCAACGCCCTTATACTTTCTAGCAACAACTTTAATCTGTCTTTTAACCTTCTTTCTGTAAGCTGTAGCCCATTCTTCTCTCCTTACTTTATATCTTCTATAAGCCATTATTTTCTTAGTTTCTTCTACCGTATGACCGAAAGCTCTAGGCATACCAACATCTGGAAGCCTTAACTGTTCACCATCATAGGCTAAAGCCCTATTCTGTAGCTCTGTGTTTCTCCATCTCTTACCTGCCCATTTACTGAAAGCATACCATAATTCTCTGTAACTATCAAAACTATCAACATTAACAACCCTTTCAAATCTGTTAAAAGCTTCTTGAAACCTTTCGCTTCTTATTCCCATCCTCATTTTTATTCACCGCCAAGAATTATCGATAAGCCTTCTTTTTCGACACCCGTATCGTAAATTACCTTTTCAGCCTTACCTTTAGGAATTACAACGCCATAACTCATTAGAATGGCTACAACCTTCTGTTTAGGTCTGCCCTTCTTTGAATTTGTCCTTAATGTAGCTTTTTTTCTTCTAACGGTATATTCAAAGAAAATTTCATCTAAATAATCAGTATCTAAAAGAATCTTAAGATAAGTTTTGAAATCAACCTGATTATAACAATATGCTCTAAAACTTCTTTCAGCATCAGAAACGATAAAAATATCTGATAAATCATATTTTTTCTGAACTTTACGAAGAGCTTCTTTACATTCTTCTAATGTGCAACCTTCTATATCCCATAAAATGATATGTTTACCATTACTATTCGGAATAAGAGAAGTTATTCCTTCTAAAGTTTGAACATGAGCATAACAAATTGTAAGAACACGTTCAAACTTTTTCATACGAAAATAAACTCTTGAAGGAATAGCAAATAACGTCAAAAAATAAACCATCTCCTTAGCTGTCAGGAACATCTTTTCGGGGTTTAATTTTCCCCTTCTTGACTTGTTCCATGAAAGACTCTTCGTTATAGTCTATTCCATTATTTACTTCATCAAGAGCAATACCGTAATATTCCTCAATTGTTTTTGACCTGAATTTTTTTCTTGCTTTCCTAACAATTTGCTGATAACTTAATCCAGCTTTTATCAGATTCTTGAATACATCAATATTGTGTTCTCTTCGTATCATTCCATCTCCAGACATAAAAAAAGTAAAATCGGAATTGTTTTGTTTTTTCTCGGTCATGTTGCCACCTCGAAAAGCTGTTCATAAAGGCTAGGTGCGTCTTTCTGGAGTTTCTGTCTTACTGCATCTCTTACAAACTCTGAAAGGTTCATGTGTGTATCCATTGATACAAATTGCTCGATTAAATCTTTCATTGTTTGCGGAATTGAAACGTTAATATTGGTCATCTCTTTTCTTTCCATAGTTAAAGCCTCCTCTTTATCTCCCCTTTACCTCTGAATAGTTTATAAGGTTTTTGTTGATGGTTATAAAATATTAAAATTATTTTATACTTTTCTGAATGTAATAACTAAAATAAACATTTATTTAAACATTTTAATAATCACCAATAAAAACACTTGAACTTTTCTGAATACAATAATTTAGACTTCCCTGAACGCAATAATTAAAATAATAATCTATGATTACACGGTCATATCTCAGCCACTCTATTGTATTTATATACTGTAGAGGGGGGGAGGGGGGGCTAGAGAGGGTTAGAGAGATGTGAATGAATGTGAATGAGAGAGAGGGGGGATGAATGGGGAAGAGGTAGAGAGAGAAGATTAAATTTTAATCCTTAGCGAGTTTGTTTCTGTAGGGGAATAGGGCAGGGAGACCGCCTGTGTGAAGAAAAACTAGGTTGTCCTCTTCTCTGAAGTAATCTTTCTTTATCAGTTCAATGAGTGCTACCATTGCTTTGCCTGTGTAGACTGGGTCTAGGAAGATTCCTTCTTCCTCAGCAGTCAATTTAAGGGCTTCAGCCACCTCCTCATTCAGCACTCCATAGCCTTCCTTGATGTATTCATCAAAGACGGTTACCTCCTCAGCGAACACAGACAAGTCAACTCCAAGAAGCTCTGCTGAGCCATTAACCAGCTGAACTATCTGCTTGGATGCAACATTTCTATCTGCAAACACACTTACTCCCAGAATCTCAGCGTCAACATCAAGCAGTTTGGTTCCTAATATCAATCCAGCTTGGGTGCCGCCTGTTCCACAACCACAAACAACATAATCCAGATTTTCGCCCAGCTCATCGAATTGGTTAACCAATTCTTCCATGGCAAGAACATATCCCAAGACGCTTAACGGGGTTGTGGCTCCTACAGGAATGATGTAAGGATTATACCCTATCACTTTAAATTCCTCAGCTATAGCCGCCAATCTAGCCGATGCATCAGGGACAAATCTAATCTCCGCGGACAACAACTTATCCAAAAGCAGATTCCCATCATATACCTCAGGTTCCTTCCCCTGAAGAATCAAGACAGGCTTCATTCCAAGTTTTCGGGCAGCAGAAGCAACCATGCAGACACAGTTAGACTGAACCACCCCAGCGGCGATAACAACATCAGCCCCCTTGTCCTTAGCATCAGCGAAAAGAAATTCCAGTTTTCTAGCTTTGTTACCCCCAAAGGCAAGGTCAGTCATGTCATCCCTCTTAACGAAGAGATTGGGACCACCGAGAACCCTAGAAAGGTTGGGCATTCTCTGCAGGGGCGTTGGAAAACCCGCAAAACTTATCCTTCGCCCACGAATATTCCCTAAAATTGAAGAGTTCTTTACCAAACTGGTTCACACTGCTTTTTAGCTGATGAACAGGCTATTTAAGTTCTGCCATAGCTGGCACACCGAAGAAACCTTCAACCGAAAGTTTAATAGAACAGCTAATCGTCAGCGTTCCAAAGAGGGTTCCACAATGGCAGCCAAGTCAGTTCTAGATTTCGTGGGAAACACACCGCTTATTCAATTGAACAGCCCTAGAGGCGTATTCAGCACCTTCAAACCCAACCTCTTCGCCAAAGTAGAATACGTGAACCCAAGTGGAAGCATCAAAGACAGAATCGCCAAATACATGATTGAACAAGCCGAAAAACGTGGCGAACTGAAACCCGGCTACACCATTGTCGAAGCCACAAGCGGCAACACCGGCATATCCTTCTCCATGGCAGGAGCAGCTAAAGGATATAAGGTCGTCATTGTCATGTGCGAAAACATGACCGAGGAGAGACGCCAGTTCATACGCGCCTACGGAGCAGAAGTGGTTTTAACCGCCGCAGACCAAAGCCTAGAAGGATGCGTCTGCAAAGCAAAAGAACTCGCTAAACAGCCAAGTTGGTGGATGCCAGCCCAATTCGACAACCACGATAATGTGGAAGCTCACAGGCTAACCACGGCAAAAGAGATTCTTGAGCAGGTTCCACGCGGTTGGGTTGATGCCTTCGTGGCTGGGGTAGGCACAGGAGGCACCCTCATGGGAGTGGGAAAAGCCTTGAAGAAAATAAATCCTGATGTAAGGATAGCGGCAGCTCAACCTGCAGGCTCACAAGAACTCACTGGTGGAAAAGCGGGGGAACACAGAATAGCTGGTATCGGTGACGGCTTCATTCCAAGCATCGTTGACACTTCTCTCTTCGATCGGGTAATAAGCGTTAAAGATGAAGACGCAGTGAATTGGAGCCGAAGGCTAGCGAGAGAAAAGGGACTCTTCGCAGGCATATCCTCAGGCGCAAACGTCTATGCAGCCGTACAACTTGCCAGAAAAATGAAAAAGGGACAGAACATCGTCACAGTCTTACCAGACAGCGGAGACAGATACGCAAGCTTAGGGCTCTTCACAGATAAAAAAGCCGAAGACATCCATGTTCCGAAAACCTTCGCACCCTAACCTAACGAAAAAAATTGCCTACTTCCAAATCTCCAATGCTTTCTTCAATTCCTCATGAGTCTCAGCGTATTCTCTCAAGGAGAGATCTTGCAGGGTTGCGTTCACCGCTTGCCTCATAGCCTTAGCCCCTGAGACAGTTCCTCCAGAGTGCCCATGAATCCCCCCTCCAGCCTGAATCACAAAATCATTCCCAAAGAAACTCATTAAAGCGGGAACCAGACCGGGATAGAGACCGCCAGAGGCAACAGGCAGCACCCTCTTTAAGCCAGCCAATTCGGCTCTCAAAGCTTCGCAGTTCTCCGAAACCTCCTCTCGGGTCTCAGACATCTTCCCCACAACAGTTCCGACGTGAAGCTGATCCACACCGATGATTCTGACGGTTTTTGCAATGACACGCATTGAGATTCCATGCTTGGGGTTTTTTGTGAAGGCTGCATGTCCGGCTCGGTGGGCATGAATCACCAGACCAAAGTCTTGTTCGCGTACTGTTTGCAGTGCAGAGAAGCCACAGGTTAGAATGTCTGTCATCATGTATTTTCCGCCGTGGTCTTTAACAAACTGCGCCCTCTCCAGCATCTCCGTTGTCTCTGAGGTGATGTTAGGCATGTAGACCTTCTTCTCCCCAGTTTCCTCTTCAGCTCGGTCCCGCATCTCAAGAGTCTCCACAATCCGGTCTTGGAAGGGATTGAAGTTTTGGCTGCTGAGGTTCTCGTCGTCTTTCACGATGTCGCATCCGCCAATCCAAGCTTCATAGGCTACCTCCGTATGATCCTTCGTTTTCAACCCTAGTTTCGGCTTGATGATTGTCCCAACTAATGGTCTATCATTAACATTCAGTAGCTTACGGATTCCGGTTACACCATATTTTGGACCTTTGAAGCTTCGAACAAGTTCTGGGGGCAGATGAATGTTGTTGAGCCTCAGGTTCTTGAGGGCACGCAATCCAAAGACGTTTCCAGCTACACTGCTTAAGATGTTGGGCATGTTGCCGGGTTCAAACAGCTCAATAGGATAGGCTATACGGATGTTATTTCCATCTATACTGAAGACGCGGGCAGCAAGCCGTTCCACATAAGGTTTAGTTGTGGTCAACTCTGTCCATGTTCCTATGGAGCTCTCGGCGGCAACCCCTCCAGCCGCCTCCACCAAACTGATTCCCTCTGGTTCAACATAGAAGTCGCAGATTACATCGGTTGTTTTTGGTCTGTAGTGGCGGTCAACAAAATCGACATACTTCAATCTCGTCAACTCCGTTAATACTATTCAGCTAATGTTATACTTGAGATAAGTATTAGATTAACGGGTTGGATGGGCTATGAAGTTTAGTGTAAAGCTTTTGGGGATAAGGGCTGGCGGAAAACGGATAATAGTGATAGATGAGGAGGAGGCAAGCCGTCTAGGAATTCACTCCTCCGACAGAGTTGAGGTCACATACAAGGAACAAAACATAATCGCCATCACAAACGTAGCCACAGACTTCCCCAAGAAAACATTGGGCATCTTCGAAGAGGTCCAAGACAAACTGAAAGTCCAAACAGGAGAAACTGTAAATGTTCGACCGGCTGAAAGACCTGAATCCCTCGGGTATATCCGCAACAAGATTTTAGGACGGAAACTCAGGGCTCCAGAGATTAAAACGATAATAAAGGATGTAGTTGAAAGACACCTAAGCGACGTTGAAGTAGCCTCATTTGTCACAAGCCTATACATTCGCGGAACCAGCATGCACGAAGCTGAAGCCCTGACAAAAGCCATGGTGGAAACTGGACAAACCCTAGACTTCGGCAAAGGTCCCATATTGGACAAACACAGCATAGGCGGCGTGCCGGGAGACAAAACTACCCTCCTCGTGGTTCCCATAGTTTCAGCCGCCGGCTTCACGATTCCCAAAACATCTTCGCGAGCAATCACGTCCCCAGCAGGCACTGCAGACCGTGTTGAGGTCTTGTGCCCCGTTGACTTGACATGTGAAGAGTTGAGGGCCGTGGTGAATAAAGCGAACGCGTGCTTAACTTGGGGTGGAGCACTAGATTTAGCTCCTGCAGATGACCTTCTCATCCAAGTTGAGTATCCTCTCTCTATAGACCCGCTTCTTCTGCCTTCGATTATGAGTAAGAAGAAGGCGATAGGTGCGGACTGCGTTGTGATAGATATACCTACTGGAAGAGGCGCGAAAATCAAGACTATCGGAGAAGCCCACGCCCTAGCACAAGACTTCATAGAGCTGGGAAAACGACTGAACATGCACGTTCAGTGCGGAGTTACTTTTGGTGAACAACCCATTGGATATGCCATAGGACCAGCCCTTGAAGCGAGAGAAGCACTTTCAACGCTGATGGGGGAAGGACCCATAGACCTAGTGAACAAGGCTGTTAGTTTGGCGGGTTTACTCTTTGAGATGATGGGGGTCAATGATGGCACACAAAAGGCAAAAGAACTTCTCAAATCAGGTAAAGCTGAGAAAAAGCTCAGAGAAATAATCGGGGCTCAAGGCGGCGACCCTGATGTGAAACCTGAAGATATAGAGGTTGGGAATGAGACGGTGGAGATTCGTTCAGAGGAGAAAGGGAGAATCCAATGGATCAATAATAGAGCTATTGCGCAGATAGCGAGAGAGGCTGGGGCGCCCAAAACCAAGGGCGCAGGAGTTCTGTTGAGAAAGAAACTTGGAGATAAAGTTACAAAAGAGGACATTTTATACACGGTTTATTCGGGAAGCGCACAAAAACTTGACTCAGCGGTTCTATTAGCCGAGAACTTTAATCCCATAGGGGTAACTGAGAAGTTTGGCGAAAAGATGCTGATTGACCGCATCCCGCCGAAGAAGATTTCCCGTGAGAAGCCTTTCATTCTGGAAAGATAAGGCGAAATTTTGGGATGTTGCATGGTTAAAGCCGTTATCTTTGACTGGGACGGAACACTCGCTGACACCAAGAGAGCGGTAGTGCATGCCTTCCAGAAAGTCTTGGTTGAGGCTGGTTGTGTAGTTACTGACAGGTTTATCGAGAGGCGAATGGGCATCGGAACAAAAAAGACCTTAGAGGAAGCCCTGAGAGAATGTAACAACGAATTTGATGATAAAATGCTGGAAAATCTTGTTAGCGAGAAAATTGAATCTCAGATAGAACTCTTCAAGACGGTCAGCCTCTTTGAAGGAGCCACCGAACTACTAGAAGAACTGCAGGGAAGAACCAAGATTGCTCTGGCAACAATGAGCGGACGAAAAGTTGTTGACAAGCTACTTCCGGAGAAGAGAATTGAAGGGTGTTTCGATGTTGTGGTCACGGCGGATGAAGTTTCTAAGCCGAAACCTGACCCCGAAGTTTTTATGGTTTCTGCAGCAAAGCTGGGAGTCGCTCCTGAAGATTGCGTCGTCATAGAGGATTCGGTTTTTGGTGTGAGAGCCGCTAAGAAGGCAAAGATGAGATGCATAGCGGTTCCTTCGGGAGCTTATAGTAGTGAAGAGCTTCAAGAAGAAGGACCAGACTTGATGGTTGACGCTCTTACTGAAAAAGAGAGGATACTGGACTTTATTTTCAGCAAGTAACAATCGGCGAGTGAATGGCTCGAAACCTTTTTTATTTACGCCAATAGAGTTAGGAGGCAGGTGTTTGTTATGGGAAAGAAAGGAAGAGAAATTGTTGCTGTTAACATCAAAGAGCTGCTTAAAGACCTGAATAGTGCTTATGCTGACGAGTGGATAGCGTACTTCTACTATACATGGGCAGCAGACTTCATTGAAGGACCAGAATATCCCTCAATAGCCAGCGCAATTGACGGCATCGCAAAAGAGGAGTTCGAGCACATGTCAGAATTGGCTGACAGAATCTTAGAATTGGGTGGAGAACCTGAAAGGGACCTTGAAGATTTACAGAAAATAGCTAACTGCAAGAAAGTCACATTTCCAAAGAGCGAAAGAGACCTTGAAGGCGTAATAATGGCGCTTGCCGAGGCAGAAGGATGCGCCATCGAAGTATACAACAAGATTATCAAGAAGGTATCTGCCTGCTATGACAAGGATATAAGAACATTTCATCTGATAGAGCATATACTGTCCGAAGAGATACAGCACGAAGAGGCTTTCGAGAATCTGTTAGCTAAAAAAAGAAAGTAGCCAACAAAAAGAGAGGATTTTCCTCTCCCCAATCTTTTCTTCTAGTGCCGACGTTTTCTTAAAGAGGATTTTGTAAGTAGCGGTTGTGTCAGCATCTTTTGTGGAGGGTGGGGGATAACGCCGGTTTCTCTGGAACACCGCAACAGGTAATTTGATGCCTTTGAAGCGTCCAAGACGAGTTTTGCTGTCTCTTCTAGGAAGTCAGCTAGTTTTGTTCCGTTAGGGGTTAGCTCGTAGGTTCGGGGCTTCTTTCGTGTAAAGACGAGGCGGCGGTTTCGGAGTTTTCGAAGATATTTGTAGGTTCTTCTGATGTTTATGCCGACCTTGTTGGAGAGTTGACGAGCGGATGTGCCAAGGTCTGGGATGCTTTCGTAGATTCTCTTTTCTGTTGGTGAAAAAGGTTTCTTGGGCACTTTTTTTGTTCTGAAATAGAAGATGTATGCTGAGGTTGCGCTTCTCGTTATCAGTTCTGTTTCTAGTAGTCTTTTTAGTGTTCGAGACAAGCTTTTCTGCGTCAGGGATTCGGAGAGTTCAGCGTAGGATTTTGGTTCTTCCTTCAGTTTCTTTAGCACGATTTCCTCGTAGCAGCGGGAATGAGGCGGTAGCTGGTGTTCAATGTTGAATCTGCTTAGGATTTCGTGGAATTTGATGCCATACAGTGTCAAGCGGTATTTGGGCCCGTCTTTTTTGACTAGACCAGTTTTCACTAGTGGTTTGACGTATTCGTTGGTGATGGTGCGCTGGCCGTGGTGGTATCCGTTGTTTTTTAGGTATTCTTGTAATTCTTCTGTTCCGCGGGGGCGTTCGGCAAGGGCGTCCATGACTTTTTTTCGTCTGCTGTTCTTGACGGCGTTCAGTAAGTTGTGTATGTGCTCGTCTTTGCCAAAAATTCTGTTCATTTCCAGAAATTCGTTTTTTGTTCTCCAGATTTCGCAGCGTTCTACGCAGTGTAGGGGAGTGGCGGGTTTGCAGTATCGGCAGAAGGCATCGGCTTTGCTTAGTATGTCGACTAGTTCTGCGGTGTTCTCTGCGGTCTTGCTGACCCATTGGTGAGTGGTTCTTGCAGTCGTGGTTTAGCCCTCCACGGCGTATGTCATAGAATTCTGTTTGGGACAGATAGAAAGGAGTAGCGGTGAGTGAGTGGTTTTCTCCATTGCATACGTCATATTAATATGACATACGTCATGCTTATATATGTTACCAAACAAACACTATGCTGGTGAAAAACAACATGGTACTCCCCTGCGAAGTAGCAGTCAAATCAGTAATTCCATCTATCCGATCAGCCATAGCAAGAGAACTAACACAATCCTATGGACTAAAACAAAAGGATGTAGCCCAGCTTTTAGGCGTCACCCAAACTGCTGTGAGCAAATACACAAGCCATAGCAGAGGCACGGTCCTCCAAGTTGAAGAAGTGAAAGACACACAGCTGGTTCTTAAGGAGACTGTTGAGTCCTTGGCTAATGGTGACATGAATAAATATGAACTCACGGCAAAATTATGTCGAATCTGCGAGATAATCAGAGAGAGAGGACTCATGTGCAAACTATGCGCCCTCACAGACCCAAACATAGACAACCAGCAATGCATAGTCTGCTGCCCAAACGGACACACAACAAAATAGACAACCAAAAAACGAAACCTAAACAGCCTTTACACTCTATTCCGTAGTTAGCTGGTTTTCTCTTTGGGTTGTGGTGCGGTTTCCCGTTTTTTGAAGGCTTCGATGAACTTGACTGTGGTTATTTTCGGCAGGTACCGCTGTAAGTCTAGGGAAATTCCTCTCTTTGCCAGCTGTATCCCCTCCACGTAGAAGGCTTCTTCAGGCATGTTCACCGTGACGTTTGCCTTCCCAACCTTGAACTTGAACTTCTCAGCTTCAACCGCAGGAATCCGACGATGAATCAGAGCAGAAATCTTTTCCGCATCCGTCTTAAGCTTCTTCTTAACAGTAACCTCGTAAACTAAGGTTTTTCCAGCTAGAGGCGGATTAAAATCAAGCTGCACCCGCCCAGACCCCATAGTTCTCACAGTAGCAAGCCTCTTGTCATACTCAACCTGCGCTCCCAGCTTAGGAGTTATCCCACGGGCAGTCAGCCGCCTGAGGGGAACAAGCCTCACCTTTTCTGGGTCACGGTTTCCGAAAGCCTTCTCTGGCGGAATCTCAACTGAATCCGTTTTCCTGAGTTTGAACTTGAGAAGAGCCTCATCCAAGGCTTTCAGCACCCAGCCTTCCCCAACAATCACGAGGTGTGGCTCGTAGAGCTCTCCCTCTTTGTAGAGTTTCTTCTCCTTTGCAATTTCTTCAGAGGTAGTGTCGAAGACCTCTCCGGTCTCCTTAACGCTACCCGTATAATCAATAATGATGAAATCGCTTTTCTGAATGGGCACACATATCCTTCCTTAACAGGTTTCCTTGTTGTTGTCTAGCCTACAACACCATTCATAAGCATTTCTATCTCCAGCCCCAACACACCAAACATTCTACATTGGATTCGCTACTTCACACGAACTTTTTCTTAACATATACAAACTAATTACCGCCAGAACCACTGCAACAATCCCCGCGCCCAAGTATATCATATGAGGCAGAAGGTTAAGGGCGAAGCTGACAAAGAGAACCCCCGCCGAAACTAAAGCTAACAAAGATATATCCTTTCTATAATCGAAAACAGCCTTTCCAACAATGGGCTTCATCGGAATAAAGTAGTAGAAAACAGTCATCAACGTCATCAATAATCCAGCGTCGCCCAGCGTCTTGAATCCAAGCACATACAAACCTGCAAAGGGCAATGCCAACGTTAAGAGGATAAACAGCTTTGACAGGATAATCAGACATTTTGTCCTGTTAGAAATCTCTCCACTCTGATATCTTGTAATTATCGGAGCCCCAGAAGGCAAACGAAGCAAGAGACCGGTAATAAGGAATAACCCAGTTCCATACATCCAAAGATTAACTTGCCTATAAACCCTGCAAATTCTTGTGGCTAAAGCCTCAGCAAAAACTTCAGCAACATTCTCCATAAACACGGCAAGCAACACTGATGGAATAACAGCAGCAAGCACCGACAGGCTCAGAAAGCCCGGCAAGCCATTTGCCTCAACAAAACTGAAAACAAGAGTCATAGTTAACGCTGAAATCACAATAGCAGCTAGTTCCCTCCTTGAAATTAACGGCACCTCCTCCAAGGCATCCAAGTCTATTTTGTCAATCGTCTCAAACGTGTCTTGTCCATAAAGCTGCAGAAATTCTTTAAGCCAATCGGGAATAGGCAGCCCCCCAACAGCCGAATTCAAGGCTTGACCCACAGCGCCAGAACTCGCCGCTGCAGCACTCGCAACAACCGCAGCAGTCCCAACCATTGCTACTTCAAGAACAACGGATACAGACCGAGGCTCACGCACCACTGCACCAGCAACTGCTTGTTCAACCTTGACTATACACGAATCAGTAACTCTATGCCCCGCATCGTCCTCAACCGTCAGCGTAACAACGTAGGTTCCCGGTTCCGTGTAGGTGTGGGTTGCGGCTAATCCGGTCCCAGTGGTTCCATCCCCAAAATCCCACTCATATTTATTGATGCCCATGTTATCGCTGGAACCCCCAGCATTGAAGTTCACAACGGTGTCCTTAGCCACAGTTTGATTGAGACCCGCCTCAGCTACAGGAGACGTCACATCTTTAACAGTAATCAGAAGTGTGTCCGTGTCCCAGTTGCCTTCCGCGTCTGTAACATTCAACGTGACAGTGTAGACCCCAGGGTTAGTGAAGTTATAAGTTGGATTCATTCCCGTCAAAATTTGCGGTGTACCATCTGTGAAGGTCCAACTGTAACTCACTATCCCCACGTTATCTGACGAGTCCGAACCACTGAAGGTCACCAAACTATCCTCATCCACTGACTGGTCGGGACCTGCGCCTGCCACAGGACTAGTGCCGTCAACAACCACCTGCTGCCACGTTGCTACTGTGGACGGACCAGCAGCGCCACGCTCATCAGTTGGCGTCACTTCCACTCTCCAGACATCGCCTACAACAGTGTCAGCCGCCGGAACAACATTTCCTGTGTGGTTACCCCTGCCAGCGATTTCGTCATCCAAAAACTCTCCAGTTCCAGAGTCCACAAGCCATCTGTACGTATAAGTGACGGAGTCTCCATCTGGGTCTGTTGGCGTCGGTCCAGCAACCGTGACGACCAAGTCGTCATTAACCTCAACAGCAAGGCTTGGGGTAATCGAAAGCTGAGGCTGATGCGGCGGAGTATTCACAACATTGAAAGTTGCAGTGACACTCTTGTCGCCGTTCATAACGATGCTCGTTGGATTAGCAGAGCCTGACAGATCACCGCTCCAACCAGAGAAACTTGAGCCTGCGTCAGGGACTGCAGTTAATTCCACAACATCCCCGGGATGATATGGTCCAGCAACATTACGATTGACAGAGCCGTTACCAGCCACATTGACAGTCAAGGAGTACGTACTCTGAATGAAAGTAGCAGTGACAGTCTTATCCCTGTCCATAACTATGCTTGCTGGATTGGCAGAACCGGATAAATCATTGCTCCAGCCTGAAAAAGTCCAGCCAGCATTGGGGATGGCAGTTAACTCAATGATATCTCCGTAAACGTAAGGTCCAGCATAATTGCGACCAACATTACCAGACCCAACCACAGTGACTGTCAAGGAGTACTGGTCCTGAGCGAAAGTAGCAATGACGCTTTTGTTCCCATCCATAACGATGGACTCAGGGTTAACCGAACCCGATAGGTCACCGCTCCAGCCACTGAAAGTCCAGCCAGCATCGGCAACCGCAGTTAATGCTACAACATCTTCATAGGTATAAGGTCCGGCAATATCTGGATTTACAACACCGTTGCCAACCACGCTAGCACTCAAGGAGTATTGGTTTGGAGTGAAAATGGCGGTGACGGTTTTATTGCCATCCATAATGATGGTCTCAGAAGTAACAGAACTGGACAAGTCCCCGCTCCAGCCACCGAAGCTCCAGCCATCATCAGCGACAGCAGTTAAATTCACCACTGAACCATAAGCATAACTCGGCGGGTCAGGAATTTTAATTACATCACCAGAACCAACCATATTAACTGTCAAGGAGTACATGTCCTGAGTGAAAGTAGCGTTGATCGTCTTTTCGCCATCCATTGTGATGCTCGTTGGATTAGCAGAACCCGACAGATTACCACCCCAACCAGAAAAACTCCAACCAACATCAGGAACAGCTGTTAACTCAACAACATCTCCATAGACATAGGGTCCAGGGTTATTACGGCTGACAGAGCCAGAACCAACCACATTGACAGACAAGGAGTACTGGTTTGGAGTGAAAGTTGCGATGACAACCTTGTCACCATCCATCATGATGGTCTCATGAGTAATAGAACCCCATAGATCAACGCCCCAACCAGAGAAGCTCCAACCAACATCAGGAGCAGCAGTTAACTCAACAACATCCCCATAAACGTAAGGTCCAAAAAACTGGATAAAATCCTCATGAACGTAAGGTCCAGAATCACCCAGACCCACAGAACCAGAACCAACCACCTCAACAGCCAAGAAGTACTGATTCTGAGTGAAAGTGGCATTGACAGTCTTGTCATCATCCATAACAAGGCTTTCTGGATTAGCAGAACCTGACAGATTACCACTCCAACCAGAAAAGCTCCAGCCAGGAGCAGCGACAGCTGTTAATTCCACAACTTCTCCAACAGGGTAGGGTCCAGAAGCATTCCACTCCACATGACCATCGCCAACCACATTAACTGTTAACGAGTACTGTTGTTCAGTGACTGGACCTTCAATTTCCTCGCCACTGAAATGGAAGTTGTCAATGAAGACAGCAGTATCGTAAGCCTCATCACTAACGTCACCCACAACGAAGTCTAGTATCACGGTTGTTCCCCCAGTTACGGGAGCTTGAGAGGCTAACAAGACTGTTGCTCCGTTAAAGACGGTGCCTTCAGGTGTTAGAGTGGGATCAAAAAAATTGCTGTTGACATCAATGAAAGCGATGATTGTTCCATTCAGCGAGCAGGAGAAAAAGTCATTAAAGTCAGAACCAACGAAATCAGGGTATTCTTCGGACATGAATTGAAAGTTGAAACTTAAGGAATTTGCCCCCTCGGGAACACTTAGCGTAAGATGCAAAGTGGCGACGTCACCGGGGTTTCCATTGTCGGCAGTCAGAAAATCGTCTGGTGTGCCTACCCACCCATCAGGGAAACCAAGGGGCTGCGCGTTTCCGCTACTCATCATCACAAATGTGTCTCCCTCAATGGGCGCCAAGAAACCAACACCACCAGTCACAACAGCCCCAGCAATTTCATCAACACTAAACGTGGCACCAATCAAATCCGCCGGGTCAACACCCATAGCAAATGCAAGATCGCTCGCAAAATCAGGTTCTGCCATAACTTGCACAGAATAAAACGTTACGCTTAACACAATTCCCAAAAACAGGATTAACACTATGCCTAAGACTGCCTTAATTCCTTTCTCTCTCACCGCATCACCCTCGAAGTTGAGCGCTGCTATTAGCTCGTCTAATACAGAGCGCTATTTCTAAGTGTTATGAGCATTTATCATTTATGGTAAAATCTTCTAGTAAATTCAGACTTGTTCATAGGACTCGCTAATTTAAAAAATAGCTTCATATCTAGGCAGGTGATAATTCTTGTAAACCCTTTGACACGTCACGCATTTTACATTGGTTTCGCTACGTCACACGTGCCTTTTCTTAACAGAACTAGACTAATTACCGCCAGAACCACTGCAACAACCCCCGCGCCCAAGTATACCATATGAGGCAGAAGGTTAAGGGCGAAGCTGACAAAGAGAACCCCCGTCGAAACTAAAGCTAACAAAGATATATCCTTTCTATAATCGAAAACAGCCTTTCCAACAATGGGCTTCATCGGAATAAAGTAGTAGAAAACAGTCATCAACGTCATAAACAACCCAGCATCACCTAACGTCCCGAACCCAAGCACATACAAACCCGCAAAAGGCAAAGCCAACGTTAAGAGGATAAACAGCTTTGACAGGATAATTAGACATTCTGTCCTGTTAGAAATCTCTCCACTCTGGTATCTAGTGATTATCGGAGACCCAGAAGGCAGATGAAACAGGAGACCAGTAACAACAAAAAGTCCAGTTCCATACAGCCAAAGATTAACCTGCCGATAAACCCGGCAAATTCGTGTGGCTAAAGCCTCAGCAACCACCTCAGCAACATTCTCCATAAACACGGCAAGCAACACTGACGGAATAACAACAGCAAGCACCGACAAGTCCAGAAAGCCCGGCAAACCATTTGCCTCAACAAAACTAAAAACAAGCGTCATAGTTAACGCCGAAATCACAATAGCAGCTAACTCCCGCCTTGAAATTAACGGCACCTCCTCCAAGGCATCCAACTCTACTTTGTCAATCCTCTCAAACGCATCTTGACCATAAAGCTGCAGAAATTCTTTAAGCCAATCAGGAATAGGCAGCCCCCCAACAGCCGAATTCAAAGCTTGACCCACAGCGCCAGAACTCGCCGCTACGGCACTTGCAATAACAGCGGCAGTTCCGACCATCGCTACCTCAACAACAACAGATACGGATCGAGGCTCACGTAGGGCTAGTTCACCACCACCAGCTGCCTCCTCCTCTTGTTCAACTGTGATTATGCACAAGTCAGTGACCCTGTTTCCTGCCGCGTCCTCAATAGTCAGCGTAACGACGTAAGTTCCCGCTTCCGTGTAGGTATGAGTTGCGGCTAATCCTGTTCCAGTGGTTCCATCTCCGAAATCCCATTCGTATTTATTGATGCCCATGTTATCACTGGAGCCTCTAGCATTGAAGTTCACAGCGGTGCCTTTAACCACGGTTTGGTTGAGACCCGCCTCGGCTACAGGAGACGTTACATCTCTTACAGTAATCAGGAGCGTGTCAGTGTCCCAATTACCTTCTGCGTCCGTGACATTCAGCGTGACGGTGTAGACGCCGGGATTTGCAAAGTTGTAAGTTGGGTTCATGCCAGTCAAAGTTATGGGTGTACCGTCCGTGAAGGTCCAAGTGTAACTCACTATCCCCACGTTATCTGACGAGTCCGAACCACTGAAGGTCACCAAACTATCCTCATCCACTGTCTGGTCTGAACCTGCGCCAGCTACAGGATTAGTTTCATCAAGAACCACCTGTTGCCACGTTACAACGATTGACGGGCCAGCAGCACCATGCTCATCAGTTGGCGTCACCTCCACTCTCCAGACATCGCCAACAGCTGTATCTGCCGCCGGAACAACATTTCCGGTGTGGTTGCCCCTGCCAGCGATTTCGTCATCCAGAAACTCTCCGGTTCCAGAGTCCACAAGCCATCTGTACGTGTAAGTGACGGAGTCTCCATCTGGGTCTGCCGGTGCCGGTCCAGTAACTGTAACTGTCAGGTCGTCATTATCCTCCACGGCAAGGCTTGGGGTAATCGATAGTTGAGGTTTGTATGGCGGAGTATTCACAACATTGAAAGTAGCAGTGACACTCTTGTCGCCGTTCATAACGATGCTAGCTGGGTTCGCAGAGCCTGACAGACTACCACTCCAACCCGAGAAGCTCCAGCCAGCATCAGCAATGGCAGTCAATTCAACAACATCACCATAATGATAGGGGCCAGCAACATTACGATTGACAGAGCCGGAACCAACCACATTGACAGTTAGGGAGTACGTTTCCTGAGTGAAAGAGGCAGTGACAGATTTGTCCCCGTCCATAACAATAGTTGTTGGATTGGCAGAACCGGATAAATCATTGCTCCAGCCTGAAAAGGTCCAGCCTGCATTAGGGATGGCAGTTAGCATCACAGTGTCTCCGTAAACGTAAGGTCCAGCATAATTGCGTCCAACATTACCAGACCCAACCACATTGACGGTCAAGGAGTACGTACTCTGAGTGAAAGCAGCGGTGACACTCTTATTGTCATCCATAACGATGGTCTCAGGGTTAACTGAACCCGATAGGTCACCGCCCCAACCACTGAAGCTCCACTCCACATCAGGAACCGCAGTTAACTCCACAACATCCCCATAAACATAGGGTCCAGCAACATCCAGATTCACAACGCCATTGCCAACTACATTAACAGTTAAGAAATACTGGTTTTGAGTGAAAGTTGCATTAACAGTCTTGTTTCCATCCATAACAATAGTTGCTGGATTGACAGAGCCAGACAGGTCACTGCTCCAACCTGAAAACGTCCAGCCCACAGCAGCAACGGCTTCTAATTTCACAGTTGAACCGTGCTCATAAGTTGCCAAATCAGGATTCTTGGCTACAAACCCATCGCCAACCACATTGACAGCTAAGTAACGTGGGATGCGAACGAAGGTGGCAGTGACAGATTTGTCTCCGTCCATAACAAGGTTAGCTGGATTAGTTAAACCAGACAAATCGCCGCTCCAGCCTGCAAACGTCCAGCCATCAGCGGGAACGGCAGCTAACGTCACAACTGAGCCGTGAGCATAAGTTCCCAGATTAGGATTCTTGATAATAGCGCCGTCACCAACCCAGTTGACAGCTAAAGTGCGCTGGATTGGAACAAAAGTTGCTGTGACAACCTTATCGCCATCCATAATGATGCTCGTTGGATTGGCAGAGCCGGATAAATCTCCGCTCCAACCAAGAAAAGTCCAGCCGTCAGCAGCAACAGCAGTCAATCCTACAGCTGAACCATGATCGTAAGTCGCCAAATCAGGATTCTTTGTTACAATCCCATTGCCAATCACATTAACAGTCAAAGAACGCTGGATTGGAACGAATGCAGCAGTGACAGATTTATCTCCATTCATAACTATTGTGATAGGATTAGCAGACCCAAACAGGTTACCGCTCCAGCCAGAAAAAGTCCAACCTGCTTCGGAAAGGGCAGTTAACTCAACAGCAGTTCCGTAGGGATAGGGGCCAGTAACATTCAAATTTACAGAACCGAAACCCTCCACGTTAACAGTCAAAGAACATTCTTCCTGAACAGTGAAAACTAGAGGAAGGGGATCTTGGTTATTCGGGTCTATATTGTATGGTGTGTCTCCTATGCCATCACCGTTGTTGTCAACACCAGTATAATCACTCCAGTAATTTCCCCCAAAGGGATAGCCATTATCCCAGATGCTGAGGGAGTTGACGATGATAGCTTGAATTGTGTTGTCTATGAAGTTGTTATAGTAAAAGATGTTGTTGCTGGAATCGTAGATGCCGATGCCATAGTAGTTGAATATTATGTTGTTCCCAGAAATAGTGTTAGCGAATGAGGGGTCGATGTAGATGCCGTACGCGGTGTTGTCTGTTATGGTATTGCCAGAGATAACGTTGTTATTAGATGAATAGAGAGCTACTCCTATCGCATTGTTCGTTATGGTGTTACCAGAAATAGTGTTATCATCAGAAAACTCGAGTACAATTCCATTGAGATTGTATGATACATCGTTCCCAGAAAGAACATTATTAGAAGACGAAAGAAGATAAACTCCATTGTTTCCGTTGTTTGCTATGATATTTCCTGAAATGGTGCTATACGAAGAGCCTTCAAGACGGATACCCCATCCGCCATTCTGTATCTTGAATCCGCTGATTTCAACATTGCCCACGCCATTAACACTGACACCTACAGAAGAAATAACCCCGCCTCCATCAATTATCGTGCTGATATTGTTTTCTCCAATCAGGAAAATGGACTTCGTTACAACTACATTTTCATAGTATATTCCGCTGTCAACAAGAATCGTGTGACCAGCCAAAGTTTCAGGAGCATCTATAGCTGCTTGAATAGATGCATAATCCAAACCAGTATCAAGATTATGAACCGTCGCCTCAAGGAAGGCGGCAGTTATAGTGTGAGTGCCATTGATGGTGATAGTCACCGGATTAGCGC
>CAYQMM010000009.1:0-10577 GCA_964418675.1 uncultured Candidatus Bathyarchaeia archaeon | reverse complement strand
CGCCAGAAACGTCTCCGCTCCAGCCACCGAAGCTCCAGCCATCATCAGCAAAGGCAGTCAAAGTCACCAGATCGCCATAATTGTAGGTGGCCTCCCAAGGACCCTTCGTGACGTTGCCGTCACCCACCATGTTGATGGTTAAGACGTACTCGTCCTGAGTGAAAGTAGCGGTGACGGAGTGAGTGCCATTGATGGTGATAGTCACCGGATTAGCGCCGCCAGAAACGTCTCCGCTCCAGCCACCGAAGCTCCAGCCATCATCAGCAAAGGCTTCTAGCTCCACCGAAGAGCCATAAAGGTAAGTAGCCTGATCTGGATCCAAACTTACTGAACCGGAACCCTCTACGTTAATTGTCAAAACATACTCATCTTGGAAAGTTGACATTAAAGGATAGGTGTCTTGATAAGAGCCATCAATAGTGTAGGGTGTGTCGCCTATCCCATCGCTTCCCGGCACATCTTGATTGACTTCACGATAAGCGTCTGTTCCGTTGTAGTTACTCCAGTAGTTGCCGCCAGAAGGATAACCGTTATCCCAAGTGTTTGCATATCCGGATGTAACATTTGCTTGAACAGTGTTGCTTATGAAGTTGTTATGGTAGAAGATGTTGCCGCTACAATTCCCCAGCAAGACTCCGTATTCGTTGTTGATTATGGTGTTTTCGGTAAAGGTATTATTGGGTCCAGCGACGCTGATGCCATATAGGTTATTCGATATAAGATTGTCATGAAGATTAAATCCGCTTGTGAGATTCGTCATGAAAACGCCCCAACTACACCCGGACATGGTGTTGTTGGTGGCTGAGGTTCCTGGACAATTTTCAACGGTGGTGAATCCAAGCAAATTATCTGTCATGGTGACGTTTTCTATTGTTGAGTTGGCTAGAGATATGCATAGAATGCCCTCCAAATTATTTGTTAGTGTCAGGTCTCTTGCGGTTATGTTGGTGGAGTTTACGAGGGCAAGGAATCCTGCGTTTGGGAACGTGACGGTGTCTATGATAAGGTCGCTTTGATTAAGCAGATAATAAATTACTTTCCCGTCAACAGTGTTTGAAGTATCAATGTTGTGGATAAAATATTCGAGGAGACCACCGAAGACTCCGAAGTTGTAGGTGTTGCCAGTCATATTATTATCGGTTAGAGTGTTGTTTGAGGACCCGACGAGGTTGATGCCCCAGTTGTTGTTCGTTACGTTGTTTCCAGAAACGGTGTTATTGTCAGAAGATTCCCCGACACGGATGCCAATCCCGTTGGTGTCTGTTACCGTGTTTCCAGAAACTGTATTATTGTCAGAAGATTCCCCGAGCCATATGCCAGCACCGTTGGCAGTTATGTTGTTTTCATGGATAGTGATGTTAGACGACCCGACGAGCGAGATAGCCTGACCGGTGTTGTTTGCTATGAGGCTATTGCTCACTGTCACGTTCTGATTTTGATTCAACAACAGTCCGCCTCTAGTGTTGTTTGCGATGATTGTATTTGTAATGGTCACGTCGTGACTGTTCGGAGTTAGGTGCACTCCCCAATCTGCGTTGTTGTTTCGTGCAATTATGTCGCTTATTTGAATGTTGCCAACCTCTCCACTTACAACTAGACCTCCACCGCCTTCGCCAGGTTCTCCATAGCTGTTCATAACGGTGAAGCCACTGACAGAAACATTATCTGTTTGTATGGCAAGGACGTCTAGAACTCCGCCTCCATCGATTATTGTGGTGCTGCTGTCTATTCCGATGAGGGTTACGGACTTGTCTATGACTACGTTTTCGTAGTATGTTCTGCTGTCAACAAAGATAGTGTCACCGTGTGAAGCAGCGTCTATAGCAGCCTGAATGGAGGTATAGTTTAAGCCAGTGTTAAGGTTGTGAACTGACTCGGGGAGAGGTGTTAGAGGGTAATGGTCTTGGTTAAAGTCGTTGATTATGTAGGGTGTGTCGCCTATCCCATCGCTTCCCGGCACATCTTGATTGATTCCACGATAAGCGTCTGTTCCGTTGTAGTTACTCCAGTAGTTGCCACCAGAAGGATAGCCGTTATCCCAAGTGTTGGTTGGGGGAGGGATGAAAAAGAAAGGGAATGTGTCGACTTGGATTGTGTTGTTAATGAGGTTGTTATGGTATAAGGTGTTATTGTAGGCTTCGCCGAAGTAGATGCCGACGCTGTTGTCCATTATGGTGTTTCTGGTAACAGTGTTGTTTATGCAGGGGTCAAGGGAGATGCCAGCGGCTGAGTTGTCTGTTATGCTGTTGTCAGAAATGGTGTTATAATTAGAATTGCCAAGGTTGATGCCATTGCCTGCGTTGTTTGTTACATTGTTTACAGAAACCGTGATATTATCAGAATAGAAAAGGTGGATACCATAATTTAGGCCATTTATTACAGTGTTTCCAGAAATAGTGTCATTTTGAGAACTGAAAAGGTAGATGCCATAGTTTGTGCTATTTGTTATGGTGTTTCCGTGAATAGTGCAATTATTTGAAGCGCTGAGATAAATGCCATTGGTTGTGCTTTTTGTTACGTTGTTTCCTGAAATAGTATTATTAGAAGAGTCAGTGAGATAGATTCCGGCTTCGTTGTCTGTTACGTTGTTTCCAGTAATAGTGTTATTATGAGAATCGATGATGAGGGCTACGCCACAGGCGTAGGGGTTGTTGCTTGTTATGTTGTTTTCAGAGATAGTGTTATTTGAAGACCAGTAGAGGCTGATGACACCATAAATTCCTTCTCCTGGTGATTCCCCGTTATATGACAGAGTGTTTTTGGTAATTGTGTTATTATAAGAATCCTCAAGCCAGATGCCTTCGTATTCGTTGTTTGTTATGCTGTTTTCAGAAATATTAGCGTAAGAGGCACCAAAGAAGTAGATTCCATAGCCGCCATTTTGAATCGTAAATCCGCTGATTTCAACATTATCTAAGCCATTAACGCTAACAACAGGAGAACCGCCTCCGTCTCCATAGATTATCGTGTTGGTGCTGCTTTCTCCGGTGAGGCTTATGGACTTTGTTATTTCTACGTTTTCGAAGTATGTTCCGCGATCAACAAAGATAGTGTGACCAGTTAAAGTTTCGGGGGCATCTATAGCCTCTTGGATACTGAAATAATCTAAATCGGTGTCAAGGTTGTGAACTGAGGGTGCTCCTGTCTTAACGAAAAAGACATCAGCATTATCTAACCCTTCAAAGTATCCATACCCTGCTACTGCTAAATTTCCATCCCCTACATTCGCAATAGAGTTTGCGCCAGCAGGAATTGTTCCAGTGAAAGTTCGATTCCACTCCATGACTCCACTTGGATCGGTTTTTCCTACCCAAAATTCATTGCCATTTCGGCGCATAGCTATGGCGTATCCTCCGTCAGATGTTTGAGTCAATAATGATGAGGAAGTACCATAGAAAGTGTCTGAGCTTTCATAAATTTGATTCCATACCTCATTGCCATCAGAATCAGTCTTGATCAAAATTAAATCATAATGATCGGTAGACCAAACACGACCAGCTAAAGCATAACCACCATCAGAAGTTTTAACAAGAGAACATGCATACTCTGTCAGATCATCGTCTCCGTAAACCTTACCCCACAACTCTGTGCCATTATTATCAGGGACTATTTTAAAGAGCCAAGGATCAAAGGAGGTAGAATTAAAATGATAAGGGCTATAGGTATAGCCTCCTAAGGTTAAATTCCCATCATTAGCTTCAACAATATCAAACGCCCAATCATCATAAATATCATCAGTTCCATACATCTCACGCGATTTTTCGCCGCCATTATAATCAGTTGTTATTACATATGCCCTGAAGTCGTTTGTAGTTGGAGTGCCATGAGCATCACGAGTTCCAGCCATTACTAAGTCGCCATTACTAAGTTCTATCACGGAATAAGCCCTATCATCCCGAGACCAACTGTAGGTGTAATTCCACAAATGGTTTCCATTAGAATCAGTGCGAACAAGCCAATAATCATAATCATTACCATAATATGATGAGTTCTTAAATCCAGTAAACACAAGATCGCCATTATCGCACTCAATAACATCTGTTGCATATTCGATACTCCATGTAGTAATAGGATCGCCAGCGTAATTTTTACTCCACAACACATTACCCTCAGAATCTATCTTCATCAAGAATGCATCCAAGTTTCCATTGCCATCGGTATCATTGGAACCCGCTATCACAAAGCCGCCATCACTAGTCTGAATAACAGAATAAGCCACCTCATCAAATGGACCCCCGTAAGTTTCACTCCACCCTGGATCACCCCCCCACGCACCATAAGTAGCAGGAAAACTGCTGCTCAAAACAAAATCGTCAAAAACAGCCGTCGTCGGAGTCACATTACTAAACGGATACGCTGCTGCCCCAACGAAAAATAAATCGCTGAATACATCGCTAGTGAAATCAATCGTCGAAGTAGGCTCCCCCTCACTTAACAAAGTAGGATTCTCAATATCGGTTATCCAGCATTTTGTTACCGCATTTACTCCATCAGTTTCATAACTCAAAATAACAAAGTAGTCCGTATCAGCAGCAGGCTCTCCAAAAAGATTGTGCTGCCATCCCGAAACAGTATCATATGCAGTAAGTCGCCACTGATAGCCAGACACAGTTTGATCTATCCCTAATGCACAAATGTCTTCCCACGGGTCACCCCTTAAAATCGCAACAAGCTCTATATGCGAATTTAAAGCCGGTAAATCTGTAACCCGGACAACACCAGACCAATATCTAAGCTCTGTCTGTTCATTAAGAAAGTAAGCGAGTTCCGCCCAGTAGCTACCTTGCGCCGTAACAGTGCTGTTAATCGCCCATGAACCGCCAACGCCAATTCCCTCTTGCGCATCAATAGTTCCGCTCTTTTCCCAAAGGCGATTCCATAACAGACGGTTTTGTGTATAGTCAGCATTATCCCTGAAAAGGATGCCCTGCTCATCAGAATCAACCCCATCGTAATAACATGAGATAGACATCGTGTTGCTGGAATAACTTATGCTAAAAGGATCCTCAGGAAAAGAAGAATAATTAGCACTAGCAAGTGAACTAAAAAATATATTAGACGCTGCAGTATTCCGATAAATAGTAATTCCAGAAACCGTTAGGACACTGATGAGATATTTTGTGCCCTTAAAAAGTGGAACTGACGTATCAAACATGAACGTTTCTTTGTGCTTAGCAACGGCACCAACCGTTTTGCTTTCTGTCACGGCGATGATCCTTTTTCCAGTGACAGCAGAGCTAGGATATACCTCTTCACGTACATTCCTATCATAAGCCAAGGCACATTGAAGAGTACCCCCCGCAACACTGCTAAACTCCACCTCTATGCCTGTCGCGAAACCCGTTACTGGAGACGTTGCTACTATACCCTGAATAGAATTATCAACTGAGTAAGAGGTGGTATAACTGTTCGAATCACCAAAGGATCCAGCACCAAGAACCACATCACCATAAATTGTCGTCGCCAAATCATTCCCAAAATACACATAAATTGGAGAATCGCCCGCTTCCACATCCACCTTAAATTCAGCATAGTCACCATCAACTTTCGAGCGGACAGTAGCACCCAGCAGGGTATGGCCATCTTGACTTGTAAATCGTATGTCACCAAAATCGCTTTCGCAATAGCCATTCAAATAAACATGACCCAAAACATCTACGCCACTACCATAATGAACGGTTATTAAGCGAGTACCAACGCTTACCTCAAGACTCTTGCGATACTTCCAATCATCCAGCGAACCCGCACCAGCAGCATACACAGCTACATTAAAAACTTGAAAAGCCAAAAAACCTACAAGAAGCAGAACCAACAAAACCTCTGAAAATACCTTCTGCCTCACGAAAGACCACCCTCAACACGCCCAGTCGAAGAACCAGCCCAACACACCAGCTCAAACCCAGACCACACAAGAGTCAGCGTGACAACTGGAAAACTGGTTAACGCTCTATCGATGGTTTCAACTCCTTTCTCTCTCACCGTACAATCCTCGAACTGGGCGTTACATTAACTTGACCAATATAGGGTGTTATTTCTCAACATTGCACATTTATCATTTATGGTATTTACTTCTAGTAAATGCACACATTCATCACAGAACAAACAAATAAAAAATAATCATCTAAAACTACGCCAATACTTCCCCAAAACACGCCTCAACTCCGAAACAGTATCCCTCACCTTCCGACGACACCACCTAGGCTCAACGGGCGCAGCAACAAAATCACCCACACTAACCCTCTCCAACCCCACCACACCAGCAACAAGAGCATACCAGCACGCAGGCAAAACAGAAGGATTATACCCACTACCAAGCAACAAAACCAACCTGCCCCCACAAACCCTCTCCGCCACCTCAACAATAACCCGAGAAAGCCTAAAGAAACCCTTCACCGTCAACCCCAAACTACCAAGCCTATCAGCAAAATGAGCATCACTCCCACCATTAGCCAAAATAACCTCAGGCTTAAACTCCCCCGCCAAAGGAACAAAAACCTCCCTCAAAGCCCAAAGATAAGTCTCATCCCCAGTTCCTATAGGCAACGGCACATTAACATTATATCCCATCCCATCCCCCTCCCCAACCTCCTCAACAAAGCCCCTGCCAGGATAGATTGTCCTAGGATCCTGATGCAAAGAAATGAAGAGCACCTCAGGATCCGAATAGTATATGTCGCTGGTGCCATTACCGAAATGCACATCATAATCCAAGATAAGCACCCGCTTCACACCAAACTCCTCCCGAAGAAACTCCGCCAAAACAGCCACATCATTGAAGAGACAAAAGCCTCCCCCATAATTTCTGCCAGCATGATGATAGCCACCCCCAAGAGACACAGCCCTCCCAACCCTCCCACCATAAATTGCTTTGCCAGCCTCAACGGCTCCACCCACCAACAGCCTTGCAGCCTCAAGGATTCGGGGCGAAACCGGAGTCTCCATGTCATAGGGCTTACTCGCCTCAGCCAAAGTGAATATATGATCCAAATACTCTTTATCATGAACCCGGAGCAGGTCTTCCATGGAAACTGGTTTAGGCTTCAACAAGGTCACTGTGGGGAGACGAAGCAGCCCCTGCTCCCTGAAGAGGTTCATGACGTTGCTGAAGCGGTCCCCTTTAAAGGGATGGTCTGCCCCCAAATCGTATTGACTAAACTTTTCATGATACGTTATCCCAACCTTCAACCCCTTCATCTCCAGAGACAAGGATAAACCCCCCTTCTGAGGAAGCAACTCTGAATATAAGAGAAAGCTAGGAGGAGGTTAAATTCACGTAACCTTGGAGTTCTTGGCTAACATCCTCTAAGCCCAGTCTCTTCAGCGTAGCTATCGTGGGTATCCCCTGACTATCCCAACCTCTCTTACGATAGTATATCTGAAGCATGCGGTCATATTTCTCGCGGTCCAGAACAGCCCCTTTCAAAGGTCCAGCCGTGATGGGGTCGTCGAACCACCTTGCAGGCGGAACATCCATGCTTCTATTCCAGCTAGTTGCGTATTCCCTCACCCAGAAGGCTCTGATTAAATTGAAGGCTCTGTCAGCGATGGTGAAGAGGTCATTCATAGTCATGTTTAAGCCGGTTGCAGCCTTCAAGAACTTTGGATACCACTCCAACCCGAAGCCTATCTCTACCCAAGGAAGACGACAGGTTGTGAAGCACTCGAAGACGCCGCCCCTTAATCTCTGTAACTCTATGACTTTGTCAACCTTGGCTTCATCATAGTTTTCCCGTCCTGCAGAAACCTCCCACGAGATAACCCAAGCATCCTTATGATGGGCGCCAATGGAGCAGGTGGCATAGGAAAGAGCCATCCCCGGAGTTGTGTGACAATCGTAACCTGAAATCTCTAAGCCTTTCACCTGCATAGCCCACCTAGCAGAGTCACCGCCCACTTTTTCAGAAGCAGCCCTTACTCCATCCGCAAGAAGAGCCCCCAAATCCCGTTTAAACACTATATCCTCAACCAAAGCTTTTGCTTCTTCAAAGTCGCCCCACCCAATCTTGTAATCGATAAGCCCCTTCTCCGAGGCTTCCATAGCAAAGCCAATGGAGTTTCCGAGGGATACAGTGTCTACACCATAATCGTCAGCGAGACGGTTCAGAGTCGCTACCTCTTTGAGGTTGCCTAAGCCGATATTGGATCCTAGCATAGCAACATTTTCGTAATCCAATTCAGAGGGCAACTTGGCAGAATCTTCCACAATGTTGCCGCAGGTCATGTTACAGTTAGGGCAACCCCTATTGCCAGTTTTTATTTTTTCCATAGCAAACCCTCCAATCTGGTCTGCCTCTTCGAAGACCCCTTCCCGAAAGTTGCAGGTTGGTAAACAACTGTTCTCCTGACTCCACTCATGAGTACACATAGTTCCCTGCCGTTTCCAGAAGTCATAATTCGGTTTAGCCAACACCTCCCGGTAAGCTTCTACGCCCAGAGCTCGCATTGCTTTAGGGTTTTTGGCTGGAATGGTTTTGGTTCCCCTTAGGGCAACCGCCTTCAGGTTTTTGGAACCCATAACCGCACCCATACCGGGTCTCCCCCCTCCCCGCCCCTCCTGAGAAATCACGTTGGCGAACTTAACTTGGTTTTCGCCAGCTTGACCTATGGAGACTACGCCTGTGTTCTTGGAGTATTCCTTCTTGAGGCGCCTCTCAGTTTTGAATGTGCCTTCCCCCCAGTAGTCACGGGCGTCAACAAACTCTGTCTCGTCATCTTGAATGTGCAGGATGGTGGGTTTCGAAGACATTCCAGAGATTACAATGCCGTCGTACCCGGCTTTCCGCATCTGAACCGTCGCTTGGGTGCCCATGTTTCCGTCTCCGTATCCTCCCGTCAGGGGGCTTTTCGCTGCAACCAAAAGTTTTCCACTGCTGGGTAGGGAAAAGGCTGTTAGAGGTCCGGCTGCGAATATCAAGAGGTTTTCTGGAGAGAGGGGGTCTAGGCCCGGTTTCATTTGGTCCCAGAGGATTTTTGCTGCGAAGCCTCTGCCTCCCATGAAGGTTTTGGCGAACTCAGCATCATATTTCTGGGGGACTGCTTTTCCTTTTGTAAGGTCGACTCGCAGTAGTTTACCGTTCCATCCATACATTTCAATTCACGCAACTTGGGAACAATAAGAAAAAGGGCTTTATATATTTGGGTTTTGAAGGAGAGAAAATATTTAGTTTAGATATGCGGGATTGTTTTCCCGTTTGGAAAAGACTACGGGGATAAGTAGAGGAAAAAAGGTAGGGAATGGCTAGGATTTTAGAAAAAAGGAAAGGATTATTTTGGTTAATAGCTTTCGTAGGTTTCTTCGTCAGTTGTTTGTTCTTCGTATTCTGGAGTTTCTTCAGCGGGCGCTGGAGTCTCTTCTTCAACCGTAGCCTCTTCTTCCATTGGAGCTTCTTCTTCAGTTGGTTCCTCATCGGCTGTTTCAACTGGATTCTCTGCAGTAGCGGTCTCTTCAACGGCTTCCTCTGAAGGTGCCTCTTCTTCAGTTAACGTCTCTTCGATTGGTGTTTCAGTTAGGGTTTCTGCCTCGGTCACTTCTTCGGTGGAAGGAACTTCGGCAATCTCTTCTGTGAACGGAATTTCAACGGTCTCTTCCGCGGTTACCTCAACTACTTCAGATATTTCGTCTGTCGGTGTTTCTAGGGGTTCTTCGATGTTTAATTCGTTGAACATAGGTTCAACTTCGATTGTCTCTTCAGCTGCCTCCTCAACTACAACCTCAACGGGAGCTTCAGGAGTCTCAACTGGCGCTTCAATCGGCTCTTCGACGGTAGCTTCAACGGGTTCCTCAATCGGTACTTCAGTTGGCATCTCAGCTGGAGCCTCTAGCGTCTCTTCTTCAAGGGGAACTTCGGCAGAAGGGGCAATCGTCTCTTCAACTGGCGCCTCAACAGGAACCTCGAAAGGAACTTCAACCGTTTCTTCAGCGGGCATCTCGACAGCCTCTTCAGCTGGCTCCTCCATGGGCACTTCAACAGGAGCTTCTGGTGTCTCTTCAACAGCAACTTCGACGGGTTCCTCGGTAGCAGCTTCAACCGGCACCTCAACTGCAGCCTCAGCTGGCACCTCCACGGTTTCTTCGACAGCAGCCTCCACGGATATCTCAGCGGTTTCCTCAAGAACCTCTTCGGTGGATTGCGGTGTCTCAGCGTCTATCGCTGGGGGTGGGGGTGTTGGCTCTGCCACTTCCGGCAGAAGGCTGGTTACTGCCTCTTTTATGAAGCTCAACTGTTTTTTTAAGGCGTTGAGGCCATTTGAGAAAGCGCTACTTTCGTGAGCGTGTAACTCTTCGTCAATCTCTCCTGCGACATACTGGATTTCCGAGTTGGCGAGAAGCATTTCTAAGGTACTGATCTGCGTTTCTAGGTCATCTATTTTGCTGGTTAGGTTGTTGGCTAGAGTCTTCTGGCGTACCTCAATGTCGGAGATAATGGCGGTAAGTTCGTTGTCGAGGGAATCGTATGTAGACGCCGAGATTCTGCCCGAATTGAAAAGATCGTCAAGAGCTTGCTTCTTTTTCCTAGCTAATTCCAAATCCTTGCTTATTTTCTCGAAAGAATACTTCCATGAGATCAAATTCTAAC
>CAYQMM010000008.1:0-112854 GCA_964418675.1 uncultured Candidatus Bathyarchaeia archaeon | reverse complement strand
GGGAGAAGTCGTAACAAGGTGGCCGTAGGGGAACCTGCGGCCGGATCACCTCCTATGTCAGCCAAAACCGGATGGAGTTGGAGGAAAGCGCCAAACCCATAAATCATCTGCTTTTTAGAATGTTTATTTGTGTCTATTAGGAAAATTAAGAATGGATTTGTAGAGTAGGCAGAGGGGTTGAGGATGGTGTCTAAGGAAGAGCCTCGATGTGTTGTGTGTGGAAAGAAACTAGGAGGGAGACCTTGCAAGATTTACACAAGTCCTGCAAGCAGGGAACTGAAACTTTGTGTTTGCTCTGAACATGAAGATTACATTAAGGCCTTAGACGCTCTAAAGCTTCCTTCCACAGAGAACAACCCTTAATCTTCAGCCACAAAATTTGTGCAACAAAAACAATCTAATAGTTGGAGCTTGATAACAGCAGTAGTTTTGGAGTGGAGAAGAAGATGAAAGTCTTTCCTTATACGAATGTTGAAGCGGAAGATGCTGAAGGAGGAAGTTCAAAATTGAAGGTGCGATGGCTTATAACCAAGGAGATGGGCGCCGAAAACTTTGCCATGAGACTCTTCGAATTGGAGGCTGGAGGATACAGCCCATTTCACAGTCACTCTTGGGAACATGAAGTCTACATATTGGAAGGCGAGGGACTTGTTGGTGAAGAGAAAGAGGTGAAGTTTAAGGCTGGAGACGTAATCTTCCTCCCTTCCAAACGAGAAGCATCAGCTAAAAAACAATGGCGAAAAATCTGTGAAGTTTCTCTGCCTAAGTACCCTATAAATAAGCCTGAGCAACAACTCGCACGTCGTTATGGATGAATGGGTAACTCTTAAGTTTGTTGAATCATTAATCTTAATAATGGTTTGAGGAAGGGTGAGAATTTTGGAGTCTGTTTGGGAGAAGCCTGTAATTACCTTTTATAAGGAGAGATTTGGAGAGCCTGAACGAGAAGCGTTTGTGGTAGTTAAGGCTCGGAGACTGGTCGTCTCGAGAAAAGATGGAGACGTCAACTTTAACTGTATTATTGAGGATTTCTTTCCTCTCATGGGAGAGATTGACTACATATCCACGGAAGAGGGAAAGGCTGACAGGTACGTATTATGCTGGTTTGATGACCGCGAGGATGATTTCGGCAGAGCATTTAGGCGATTAACAGGCGCCACTTTTCCAGAGGGAATCAAGTTCGTAACCGACGAAAAGGGCAAAAGAAGCTACAACGCCAGTTTCGAGGCAGAACACGGAAAACTAGAATAGCATCACTCCTTTTTTGTTTAAGTGACAAGCCAGCGACCCTTCTTAATTTTGAATCTAAAGTGATCAAAGCCAACATTTCATCCCTTTTTTGGTCAAACACTACCGCACAGAGAATCACTGCAAGTGTCTATGGACATCTATAACTTTTTGGGAGGCAACAACAAAAACTAATTATAGGCGCATGCCATAGGTATATCAGGTTGCTTTGGGGTGAAGGATTCTGGTTAGAGGAAGGGGACTAGAGGCTCAAAAGATGTTTAGGGCTATCGCCATTCTCCTTCGAAACACCACTTGGAAGTGTGGAAGGATTGAACGGCTTGTCGTAAAATACCTGCAAAGGCGCCTTCAAAGATGTGGATCAGCTCAAACCCCCGTGAAAGAGATGATGCGGCATTTCAAGCTCAGCGGAAAACAAAAGAGCGAATTTCTCGAAGCAATGCGGCGACTGGAAAAACGTAACATAATCAAAATCTTCTGGCTTTGAACACCACAATTGTCCGCAGTCTCGACAACATCTCCAACATCTAAGGGACAAAGCCTTAAAAGCGGAGACTCCCCCGAAATTCTGGGGGATGATGTAGCCGTCCCAGACCGACCTTAGTGGGGATGAAGACTTAAAGGCTGACAGACCCCTTTCTTCACGAGAACAATATTTTTCAGGGTTATATTTGAGTTTCGGCATAATAGGGTACTACATGTTTGGGTTTCCGTATTTTTCTTCTGGCAGCCAAGCCTAAAATCATTCCAGCAACAAAACCGCCTATGTGCGCCCAGTAAGCTACGTTGCCGCTCATGCCTAGCCATGTGTAGAGCAGCTGTAGCAAAAACCAGAAGCCGATGAAATAGACTGCAGGTATGCTCACGATAAATATGAAGAAAGCTAAAATCAGGGTCTCGATACGCGCCCTAGGATACAGTAAAATGTATGCGCCCATCACCCCAGAGATTGCTCCCGAAGCGCCCAAAGTGGGAATGAGAAGGTCGGCTGTGTTTACTGTGCTTAGGATGTGAGTAAAATCGGCAACAAGGCCACACACGAAATAGAAGAGCAGATAGGGAAGGTGACCGAAGGCGTCTTCTACGTTGTCTCCGAAGACGTAGAGAAAGAGCATGTTTCCGCCTATGTGAAGGATGTCGGCGTGAAGGAACATGGATGTGAAGAGGGTGTGAAGATTTTCGCCTCGAATTATGTCGGCTGGAACCATGGTGAAATTGTTGTAGAGCCAGTTTGCAAACAGATTTAGTGTGGGGTCTTCTGGAAGAAATGTGTAGAGCAGCAGGGGTATGAAAGCCAAGATATTTGCCACTATGAGAATTCGCGTTATGTGTGGAGTCGTTTTGGAACGGTTCTCATCCCTTATGGGAAACAAAGACTTCACCAATGTGTGGCTAGTCTCTAATTAGATGATGAGGCTTGATTCAAAAGCTTTTGCAGAAGCCAACAACATTTTTCATGGCTGGCATGTTAGAAGGGCGGACCCTTGTGGGGTAGTATTTTGGAAGGATGTATTGTTGAATGTTAATAATTAATGAACAGTCTTGTATCTCTGGACAACACAAATACACCATAGAATTACGAAAGTGCTGGAGAAGAGATTTAGGATATCTGTGCTGTCACGGTTTCTTGTGCATGTCGGCTGATAGGCAGAACATTCATTATTGAGTTCCAGTTTTTTACTTTCATGGATCCCCTGAGTTTGGCTGTTACGGTTGTTCTCATAACTGTTTCAGGGGCTTTGGCTCCTGGACCGTTATTTTTTGTGACGATTTCTCAGGGTGTTAGGTCGGGAGCTAAAAGTGGTTTAATTTTTTCTGTGGCTCATACTTTAGTCGAGTTTTCTCTTGTTATGCTTTTGGCATTGGGGCTTTTGAGCGTTGCGAGTGAGCCTGTGGTTAGGCTTGCTGTGGGTGTTGCGGGTGGTGTGACTCTTCTGGTTTTTGGTGCCCTGCAGATTCGGGGTTCTTTTTCGTATAAATCGGATGAGACGAAATCTGGGCGGAGGGCTGCTCGGAGTCTTCTTTTGATTGGTTTGGCTTTTACGGGTTTGAATCCTTACTTTATTGTTTGGTGGCTTACTATTGGTGCGAATTTGATTCTTCTTTCTCTGGAGTTTGCGGGTTTGGCGGGTGTTGTTTTCATGTATGTTTGTCATGTTTGGATGGATTATGCTTGGCTTACGTTCGTTGCTGCCTTTGCGAGGAGGGGCGCGAAGATTTTGAGGTTAAGGTGGTATCGGGTTTTGATGGCGGTTTTCGGGGTTGTCTTGATTTATTTTGGGCTTTCCTTTCTTGTTGGTTCTTTGGGCTTGTGAGACTTTGCATGCGGGGCTGGAAGTTTTTCGAAGCATCGTTTGAGTTGCCTGAATTCTGGGTTATTTATGTACGCCGTCGATTTTGGTTCCGCAGTGGGGGCATGTTTGGTTTTTGATTTTGTTTTCTAGGATTTGGTAGCCGTGTCTGCGGATGAGGGTTTTTTGGCAGTTGGGGCAGTAGGTGTTTTCTCCGGTTTCGCCGGGGACGTTTCCTTCGTAGACGTATTTTAGTCCTGTTTCGAGTCCGATTTGTCTGGCTTTTCGGAGAATTTGGATGGGTGTTCGGGGTAGGTCTAGGAGTTTGTAGGTGGGGTGGAAGGCGGTGATGTGCCATGGGGTTTCTGGTCCTGCTTCTTCTTTGATGAATTCTGCGATTTTTTGTAGTTCTTGTTCTGTGTCGTTGAGGGTGGGGATTATGAGGGTTGTTATTTCTGTCCAGATGTCTAGTTTTTTGTGGAGTTTGATGGAGTCTAGGACGGGTTGGAGGTGGGCGCCGCAGTTGTTGCGGTAGAATTCGTCGCTGTAGGCTTTGAGGTCGATGTTGGCGGCGTCTAGGTAGGGTGCTATGGTTTGGAGGGCTTCGGGGGTGATGTAGCCGTTGGTTACGAAGACGTTTTTTATTCCTTCCTTCTTGGCTAGTTTGGCTGTTTCATAGGCGTATTCGAAGAAGATGGTGGGTTCGCTGTAGGTGTAAGCTATGCTCTTGCAGTTGGTTCTTTTGGCGGCGTCTACGATTTCTTGGGGTGTTGTTTCTTGTCCGATTATTGTGCCGTGTTCTTTGGGCATTTGGCTGATGTCGTAGTTTTGGCAGTTTCCGCATCTGAAGTTGCATCCCACCGTGGCTATGGAGTAGGAGCGGCTACCGGGGAGGAAATTGAAGAGGGGCTTCTTCTCTATAGGGTCTACGTTACGGGCTACAAGCCTGCCATAGACTAGACTGTAGAGCTTGCCGTTCCTGTTCTCTCGGACCCCGCAGATTCCTCGTTTCTTGTCTGCGATTCTGGGACAACGATGACTACACAAATTACACCTAACAACATCATCCTCAAGCTTCTCATAAAACATAGCCTCCTTCATTTACAGACCCACATATACAAAACAGAAACAACCAACACATAAACTTTCAAAGTCAAAATTGGATAAACAATTTACAAAACTCAAATTGTATAAAATGGCTTTTGCTTAGGCTTTTTACACATTGATTTACTGTTTACTAAAAGCCCTCAAAAATAGGCTTTAGCTGAACCACTTCTTTATCTCTACCATCTGGATGAGTTGTTTTAGTTTGCCAAAGGAGATTATGGGATTAAACTGTCCCCACTTCCAACTTTCAGTTCCTCGCTTTCTTGTATAATAGCAAAATCGGAGTTCTCTGCACCCATCTTCCCATTCTATTAGTTCAAATCCCTTCCAGTATTCTCTCACAGGATTACTATCTTCGACAAATACTCCATCTAATCTCTTTACAGTTTCAACATACTTTCCGTCAGCATATTTGTCGGTTTTTGGATATTTAAAAGTGCCATTGGTTGGATATTTTCTCTTTATTTCCTCGGGTATTTCATTCATCCTAATCACAATTCTCTAAGTTTTATTTCACTTCAGATATATGCTTTTTCGTAGGCTTTTTGAACGTAGATTTTATCGTTACTCTCAACAATCGTCACTATACCATGCTGGAATCATTTCAATGAGAGATTGAGTAATCCTACTTTGGTTTCTTGCTTTCTTCCACAAATCGTCTAATCGGATTTCTTTTATTTTGCTAAAAGAAATGTCTGTAGCATAGCGTATCATAGGACCGTCTAGCCAAAATAATCCATGGGTCAAATAGTTTCTTAAGTTAAAATCGATTTTGTCTTTTATTTTAGTTCCCTTGTCTCCACAAATTTCTTCTAATAGACGTAATAATTGTCCAACTCCCATTGTATGCCAAAACTCTTTTCGGTTAGTTTTTTTCTTTTTTTGTTTCTTTGTAGTTTTTAATACAAAAAGAAAGCAACATCTGAACAGTTCAACATTTCTTGAAAAGACAGATAATGACTCGGATATTAGTAGATTGACATATCTTTTTTCTGTGAACCCATAATCTTGATTATGTTCAACAAACTTCTTGTTTCTCCCATATACAAACTCTCCTTTTACGTTGGGAATTGAAAAGAGCAGATTGAAAACATCAAACAACCCATTAGAAGTTTTAAATATTTCTGTAAACTCTTTTCTTTTTTTACTCCTCAATGTAGGTCTAAGATAGCCCTTCCGTTTTAAATCACAAAACAAATCCCAAAGTTCGGATATTGTTTCTGCAACAAATTGCTGTTCTTCTTCAGGAAATGTTTTTATCCAATCATCAAGAGAAGGCATTAAGAATCGACCTTTTTTATAATTCACCGCTTAGTTTCCTGAAACTAATGCGCCCAATAAGACTAAACCCAAAAACAAGGCAACCATTGTGAAAGCCGCTTTGGCTTTGTCTTCACTTTCCTTAAAGGCAGAAGCTATTTCTTGCACTCGTGTAACCATTTTATTGAGAGTTTCTTGATTAAGCGGGTCGTATGTTGCGTAAACCGTAACATATTTTATCATCTTGGGCACTGGCACTCCTTTCTCTGCAAAAACATAGATTGGTTTTCTTGGTTTCTTATGGTATGCAGCAGAGATTTCCCAATTAACAACATCTCTTGTATCTTGGTTATTTGCTACATTGGAAGTCCAGAAGACAAAGACAGCTTGAGAAGCTTCTATTGCATTGTCAAGTTTTTGTGGTAGAGGGTATGGTGTCGGGTCTTCCACTTTCGCAAGATAAGGCTCTACAGGAATTAATCTCAAATTTGAAGCTATAGGTTTAATTAACCATTCATCTTCGCTACTGTGCGCAATAAATATCTTAACCATTTTCTCCCCAAATTGCTTCTTTAACGTGACTGTTTAAAAGTTTTTCTAAATTAAAGAAATTCGGAAATTTGCTTGTTGAGGGGTATAGTTTATAGCTTGTTTTGTTGTGTGTACTGTATAGAATTGAGAAAGGTGATTTTATTTGGCTAAATTTAGAGTTGAAATAGACCACAACGTCTGCCAAGGCTTCGGTGCATGCCAAGAACTATGCGCCAAATTCGAAGTCTCAGACGAAGACGGAAAATCCCACGTAGAAGGAGCCAAAAAAACAGACAACGGAGAAGCCGTAGAACTAGACATGCTAGACTGCCACAAAGAAGCAGCAGAAGCCTGCCCCTACAACGCCATCCACATAACAAACCTAGAAACCAACGAAAAACTCGTCTAAGGAGAACCAACGTGATAACCAACAAAATATCACTCCTAGTCGGCGGAGAAGCAGGCGCAGGAATCACCCGCAGCGGCTTCCTCTTCGCCAAAACCTGCCTCAGAGGAGGACTATACGTCTTCGGCGCCAACGACTACCAAAGCCTCATCAGAGGAGGACACAACTTCTACACAGTCAGAGCCGACACAGAACCAGTCTACAGCCAAGCAGACACCATCGACCTCCTCATAGCCCTCAACAAAGAAACCATCACCCTCCACAAAGACGAACTCGTCCCCCACGGAGGAATAATCTACGACGGAACCCAAGTCACAATAACCCCAGAAGAACTCGGAAGAAACGACCTAAAACTCTACCCCATCCCCCTAAGAAAAACAGTCAAAAACCTCGAAGGACCCCAAATCATGGAAAACACCGTAGCCCTAGGAGCAGCAAACGCCCTCCTAAACTACGACCAACAAATCCTCAACGGAGTCCTAAAAGACACCTTCAACCCAAAAATCGCAGAAGAAAACATAAACGCCGCAAAACAAGGATACGACCACGCCCGAACAAACTACGGCGACAACTTCGGCTACCGCCTACAAAAAACAAACAAAGCAGGAAAACACAAAATCTTCCTCACAGGAAACGAAGCCGCAGGACTAGCAGCCATCAAAGCAGGCTGCAAACTCTACGCAGCATACCCCATGACCCCAGCCACCAGCACACTCCACTTCCTAGCCCCCCTAGACCGACAATACAACATGATAGTAATCCACACAGAAAGCGAAATATCCGCCATCAACATGGTCGCAGGCGCCTCCTACACAGGAATCAGAAGCATGACAGCCACCTCAGGCGGAGGCTTCTGCCTCATGACCGAAGGCATCGGCATGATAGGCATGACCGAAACGTCCCCCGTCATAATGCTCGTTCAAAGACCCGGACCCAGCACAGGACTCCCCACCTACACAGCCCAAGGAGACCTCAGATTCGCCATCCACGCCAGCCAAGGAGAATTCCCCAGAGTAATAATAGCCCCCGGAGACGTCGAAGAAACATTCTACAAAACCATGGAAGCCTTCAACCTCGCAGACAAATACCAAATCCCAGCCATAATCATCACAGACAAATACCTAGCAGAAAGCCACCAAACAGCAGAACCCTTCAACCAAAACAGAATCCCCATAGACAGAGGACAACTAATAACCGACACCCAATACACGGGCAAAGAAGAATACAAACGCCACAAACTCACGGAAGACGGAATCAGCCCCAGAGCCATCCCCGGAACAAAAAATGCCATGGTAAGAACCAACGCCGACGAGCACAACGAACTAGGCTACACCACCGAAGACCCCCAACTAACAACAAAAATGGCAGACAAACGCTTCAAAAAACAGGAAGCCCTCACCAAAGAACTAGAAAACATCGAAACAACCAAACTCTACGGACCAGAAACCGCAGAAGCAACAATCCTAGCATGGGGCTCCACAAAAGGACCCATAAGAGAAGCCATGAAACTCCTCAGCAAAGAAGGAACCAAAATCAACTACCTCCAAATCATATACCTCACACCCTTCCCAACAACAAAAGTCCAAAAAACAATCAAAACAGCAAAAAAAACTATCGTAATAGAAAACAACAAAACCAGCCAACTCACCAGCCTCATAAGAGAACACCTCCTCACCACAATAGACCATCAGATACTGAAATACGACGGCAGACCCTTCAACCCCGAAGCCCTCGCACAACAAATAAAGGAGGCACTCTAAATGCTGACCCTCGAAGACCTCAAAACACCAAAAAAGAACACATGGTGCCCCGGATGCGGAAACTTCGGAATCCTCATGGCATTCAAAAAAGCCCTCATAGACCTAAACCTTGAAAGAGAAGAAACCGTCCTCGTATCAGGAATAGGCTGCCACGGCAAAATGGTCAACTACGTAAACATAAACGGCTTCCACGGCATCCACGGCAGAGTCCTACCCACAGCACAAGGCATCAAACTAACAAACCCCAAACTAACAGTAGTGGGTTTCGCAGGAGACTCAGACCAATACGACGAAGGCTGGGACCACTTCGTCCACGCCATAAGAAGAAACATCAACATGACCCTGATAGTGCACAACAACATGGTCCTCGGCTTAACCACAGGACAGGCAACCTCCACCAGCCAACAAGGATTCAAATCAAAATCAACCCCCTTCGGCGTCATACCCCCCATGCTCAACCCCCTAGCCCACGCCCTAGTAAGCAACGGCACCTTCGTAGCCAGAGGCTTCTCCGGAGACATGCTCCATCTTAAAGGCTTAATTGTGGAGGCAATCAAACACAGAGGCTTCGCCTTCCTCGACGTCTTCCAGCCCTGCGTCACCTTCAACTACCTGAACACCTACGACTGGTTCCGCCAAAGAGTATACAAGCTAGAGGAAGAGGGACACGACGTAACCGACAGAAAAAAAGCACTGCAAAAAGCCTTCGAATGGGGCGATCGGATACCCATCGGAATCTTCTACAAGAAGGAACGCCCCACCTACCGCGACAACCTTCCCCACGTAAAAGACATGGCACTCACAAAACTGCCCACAGAAAACATCGACATAACCTCCACCCTAAAAGAAATGATGTAACCAAAGTTTCACAAAACACCACTCTCCCCCCTTTTTTGGGCTAGCCAACCACGGAAACCATTGGGTGAGCGACGCATGCAGTATGAGGAAATTCTCAAGCGACTAAAGTCTCTTTCTAATCCAGAAAATGTCGCAGGTATGGCACGATACGGAATCAACCCAGAGAACACCTACGGCGTATCTATCCCCAACCTCAGAAAGATGGCTAAGGGAATAGGACGCAACCATAACCTAGCTCAGCAACTCTGGAAATCAGGAATTCATGAGGCTCAGATACTTGCCAGCATGGTTGACGATCCCTCAGAGGTTACGGAGGAACAGATGGAACGGTGGGTTAAAGACTTCAACTCCTGGGATGTCTGCGACCAATGCATTGCCAACCTCTTTGGAAAAACCCGGTTTGCCTACCGGAAAGCCATCGAATGGAGCTCCAGAAAGGAGCAGTTCATTAAAAGGGCTGGCTTCGCCTTGATGACACGTTTGGTCCACCCCTCACAAAAAACCTCGGTTAGCCAAATCGCTGAGTTTCTTTCTATAATAAAGAGGGAAGCGGGGGACGATAGGAATTTCGTGAAAAAGGCGGTTAACTGGGCGTTAAGGCATATTGGAAAACAGGACCTCCCCCTGAATAAGCTGGCATTAGCGACCGCTAAAGAGATATTGAAAATGGATAGTCGAAGTGCCAGATGGATTGCTTCTGATGCAATTAAGGAGTTAACGAGCGAGGCTGTTCAGAAGAAGCTCCGCAAAAAATCGATGCCAGCTCATCAGTGAGGAATGCTATCTCTTTCTTGTTGGGTATCCCAGTTTTTCCCATGCCATCATGCCGCCGAGAACATTGTAGACTTCCTTAAATCCTGCTTTTTTGAGGATGCTTGCTCCCAACCCCGCTCTGTTTCCCACCGAGCAGACTGAGGCTATGGGCTTGTCTCTGGGTAGACGTCCCGCCTCATCTATCAGTCGCCCAACGTAGATGCGTTCGGCTCCTTCAATGTAGCCTTTCTCCAATTCGCTGGGTGACCGCACATCCACCAAGCTAATCTCGTTTCGGTCCAGCTTTTGTTTCAGCTCAACCGCAGAAAGTGTTTTCAGCTGCTCTATGGGTTTTCCACTGTTTCTCCATTCTTCTATGCTTGGACAGAGGTGACCTACTATGTTGTCGAAGCCGAGCCTCTGGAGATAGGTTTTAGCGGTCGCTACATCTTCTTTACGCTCTGTCACCAGCAGAATCTTCTGTTCATAAGTTAATATCCAACCGGGAAAAAAGGTGAGTCCGTCCAGCCAGATGTTTATTGAATCCGGAATGTGGGAGCCTGCGAAGGCGCCTGGTTCTCGTGTATCCACGATGACTGTGCCGGGTTCTTTCATCTTTTCTTCGAATTGGTTGATGTCAAGCGAGTGGGAGTGGAGAGCTTTCTGGATTAGTGGTGGACCATCTATGTTGAGTTGTTCCATTTTTGTGAAGTATGGAGGTTTCAAGAGTTTCTGCTTCATCAGTTGCGTAATGAATACTTCTTTGTCAATAGTTAGGAGGGGGTTGGTTTTCTTTTCGTAGCCAATGGTTGTGATTTGTCGGTCGCTGATGTGGTGACCGCAGACGCTGCCGCCGCCGTGTCCCGGATAAACGATTACATGGTTGCCGAGAGTCAGCACTTTCTCGTGGAGGCTGTCATGAAGCTTCGCTGATTGTTCACGCTGGGTATCTTTTCCAAGAAGGTCTGTGCGACCTACATCAGCGGCAAACAATGTGTCGCCTGTGAATGCCATAAGGGGAGTATCCATGTTTCCTGATTCATAGACGACATAGCAGAGGCTGTCGTTTGTGTGCCCGGGAGTAAATAATGTCTTAATCTTTAAGTTTCCCAGTTGCAGGGTGTCGCCGTCGTCGAGGTTGTGTTTACCGTACTTGAAGGGTGTTTCCTTGCTGTGGGCAATTTCCGCGTCCGTCAGATTTTGCAGTTCAAGGGAGCCTATGACGTAATCCTCGTTCCTATGAGTCTCCAGAATATACTTGATTTTGGCGCAGTCCTTCTCTGCTATTTGAAGATAAATTCGGCAGTCGCGACGGGGGTCAACCACAAGCGCCTCCGCCGCATCGGATATGTAATAGCTGTTATGGGCAAGTCCTTTTGATTCAATGATTTCCAAACGCATGTTCGTCCACAGCACTATCTCATCAATTCACCATTAATAATCCTACTCTCCCGTGGGTGAATCCAAGTTTGCAAAAGGAAGAGAATTTTTCAGTTACTTGCAGGTCAGAAGTTGTCAATCAAACGTCCGTCATGAGCTTCAGGTGGATGAGGGGGATCCTTCTTTCTGTCAGACTCTTTATCCGGGGCAATACTGCTTGGAGGATGTTCCACGGCTCCAGAACAATCTTGTTAGTTGGCATCTTTCCGCCGTTCATGTTCAGACGGTGTGCTATCTCGTCGATTATCAGGTTCTCCGCTATCATCTCAGCCATGCAGACCTCACCCTGATTAATCAGCTTCTGCTCAACCAGCTTCTGTAGCTCCTGCCCGTTTTCCATGTTCTTGAAAATCTTCTCGGCTTTCTTTTTGGTCTTTAGATGTCCTAAGGAAAGGTGAGGCATCTGCTGGCAGAGGGTAACTCGTTCTCTCCATTTTTCCAACCATTGTGTGGTCCAGACTTTCAAGAACTCCTTCATCTCTTCTTGGCGGTCTTCAGCCATCATGGCTTCTTCAAGTTCATCGGAGTTTATGTTTTTCCATTTCAATTTTAGGCAGTTTTCTAGGTCGTGGTAAGCGAAGTCTAAGAGGCTTCTTTCTTGACCATAAAGGTCTACTTCAGGGATTTCGCTCTTCAGTTCCCTAGCTAGCCAAGACATAATTATAGAATTTTTTGAAGAATGAAGTTTGGCACTAGACATCCAGCTTACCCCTTACCCCTCCTTCAAGGATTGCGTACCACACTTCCTTGGAGGTATTTGAGGTTTTCCAATTTCCCTTCATTGTCACTAACCAAGAACAGAAAGATGTGACGCTTTTTGGTGGCTAAAAAGCATTTAGGAACGGAAAAACGCGGAAAAACTGGGCTTTTCTTGGGGCTTTTAGTCTCATCAAAGAACGAAGTGCGTATAGACACACCTATAGACATCTACTGCAAAAGTTTTGGGCATATTGAACGTTTATTTCAAATCCAACAGTTTTAAATAAACAACTCCCATGGATTAACCAAAAACAGGAACAAACTGGGAGCGCTGGCTTTTGGACAAAGCAACTGGCATGGCGAAAACGTCGGCGACAGGTAGCTTCAAACTCTTCATAGGAGTAAGCATCTCCAGCATATTAACTGCTGTTAGCGTAATCCTTGTTACGAATTTTCTGGGCACAGAAAATGATTGGGGCATTGTCGTCACTGCTTTGATTTATCCTACTCTCCTTGGTTTGTTCAAAGACTGGGGCATAAACTCGGCTATGGTAAAATATTTGGCGCAATACAGGTCTGAGAACAAGACCCACAACGTAAGAAATGTCATGATTGCGGGATTACTGTTTGAATTGATCATGGGAGTCCTTCTAACTTTAATCACGTTTTCATTGGCAGATTTGCTGGCATCCAGAGTAGCAACACCTGATTATCCGCAAGCTCAGATTAAAACTCTGATAGAAGTTGCGTCTCTTACAATCCTTGCTGATTCGTTTCTTAAGATTTCTCAGTCCACTTTTGTCGGCTTAGAAAGAATGGAATTTTACAGCTTGATACTAATCTTAAGCTCTGGTATACGCTGCTTTCTCGCGCCTCTCCTCGTATTTCTTGGTTACAGTTTCTTAGGTGCTCTCCAAGGGCAAGTCATAGCCCAATTATCCGCAGGAATTGTGGGAATCATAATTTTTTTCATTGTTTTTTTCAGAACTCCTCGGAAAGCGGAATTGGGTGGATTGAACCTTAAAGCAACTCTGAAGACTTTGCTCCGATTTGGGTTGCCCCTTTCAGTCTCGGCTGTAGCAGTTGGATTCTTACCGCAGTTTTTTAGGGATTTACTAACCCAAAGCGTAACCGAATATTCCAATGTCATGGCTAACTTTGATGTAGCCGTTAACTTCACGGTTATCATTACTTTTTTCACGGTACCCATAGCCACTGTGCTATTTCCAGCTTTTTCAAAACTTAAATCGCAAGAGGAGGAGAACCTCCTGAGGGCTGTATTTCGGACATCTGTAAAGTATGGAGCATTGCTTACAATTCCAGTAACTTTGATGATTATTGTTTTGTCAGAACCTCTAGTGCTAGCAGTCTACGGCACGAAATATACTGAGACGCCGTTCCTTCTGACCTTATATGCCATTGTCTTTCTCTATTCGGGATTGGGGAATCTCAGTTTGGGAAATTTCTTAAACGGTCAAGGCAAGACAGGAATTACAATGAGACTGGCCCTCGGGAATCTGGGATTTGGAATATTGTTTGGATGGCTGCTTATCCCTCAGTTTGGAGTCGTGGGTTTGATAGTAGCAAATTCGATCACTGGACTCCCGAGTTTGTTTGCGGGATTGTGGTGGATAAGGAAGCATTTCGGCGCCACAATCGATTGGAAATCTTCAGCTAAGATTTTCTTAGCATCTGGGACTGCGGCAGTGGTTGCTTATCTGCTTCTGTCACAGATTAATGCAGGTAGCCGGATAGAGTGGCTTATAGAGGCGTTTGCGGGGGGAATAACTTTCTTGCTTGTCTATTTGGTTGCTGCCCCCTTAATTAGAGCGGTGGACAAAAACGATGTGCGAAGTCTGAGGGAGATGCTGAGCGGTCTCGGTCCTTTCTCGTATGTTTTTAACATACCCCTCAGAATCATCGAGAAACTGTTAACTATCTTCGGAAGCTAGCTTGCCGACTTGCTGGGTAACGCTTAATAAATAGCTGTTCCCCATTCAGTTAAAGTCATGAGAAATGCGTTAGGAGAGTAAAAAGCGCTTATGGCAAAGTTCAAGATAATAATCTCAGACCCGGAAACTGGGAAGTCGCAGTTCGTGGAAGTGGAGGAAGCTCAGGCTGTTCCCCTGATTAGTAGGAAACTGGGAGAAGTCATAGATGGAGCAGCTGTTAAACTGCCCGGACATAAGTTGATGATAACCGGGGGGTCGGATAAGGATGGGTTCCCCATGAGACCAAACATCCATGGAGGGGTTCGTGTGGGCGCCATCATAAGTGAGGGGGTGGGTTTCCATCCGTCTCAGGGAGGAGAGAGAAAACGGAAGACTCTTCGTGGCAATGTCATAACTGAGGCGATTGTTCAGATAAACATGAAGATTGTTGAGAAACCAAGGAAGAGCCAAAAAGCAGCGAAGCCGAAAGGAAAAAAGAAGGAAGAGGCAACAGAAGAAGTGGGTGAAGTGGCTGAGGAGGCTGCCCAAACAGCCTGACGTCAACCGCTGGAAGAGTTGTTTGACAGTTGTTGACTGAGATTGTTTCTGATGAGCAATTGATCAAGTTGTATACTGCAAGTGGTTTTCTGGTGGTTGTAGATTACTCAAAGAGGGAAGTGAAGTTGCATACGATTGATTGTATGCTCGTTGACCCAATAAGTACAATAGGTGTTAAGCCGTCAAAGGCGAGAAGCGATAAAAGTGGGGAGTTCTGGTATTCAGTAAGTTTTGAAGAAGCAAAGTCAAAGGCAGAAGAGATAGCTCGTAAACGTGGGTACAATTATTCGCTCTGTGCCATCTGCAACCCTGACATTCCATAAGAGTCATGGTGCCAAAGGCTGGGCATCTCTTCTTTTTATATACTCTTTATGCATTTTCTCTACTCGTTTTCTGCTGATGTAGCCTTTGTGGGGACGAAAGCCTCCCTTGAATCCTTTGGGAATGTGCATCAATTCGTGAATCAGTGTTTTTTCTTTGTCCTCTTGACTAAGCTTGTCGTAGTGTTCAGAGATTACTTCGATGATGTATGCTGGCGAATGTCCAAGCGCTGTTTGCCATATTCTTCCCAATCCATGGATGCGAGCGATTATGCGCCTAGATTTTGAGCCTCGGCTTCGGAAGCAGTGAACCGATTGGGATATAACGTGAGATAGGTTCAGGTTGTCTATGATTTCGTCAACTAGCTGTTTGACGTCTGGTGCTTCCAAATATTTCAGCGACAATTCTCTCATTTCCTCAGCTGGCTGATTTCTTAGGCGAATGTTTAATATAAGCTGTTTAAACCTTACTTGCATAGCATTACGCTAACTCTAGGAGATTGTCATGTCAAGAAGACGCAAGAAGCCTATACCTCTCCCTCGGCAGCCCGAAGTTAACATAGGAACTATAGGTCATGTGGACCATGGAAAAACAACTTTGGTGGAAGCCATAACCGGAGTTTGGGCTGCAAGACACAGCGAGGAACTGAGACGGGGCATAACAATAAAGCTCGGTTACGCTGACGCCCCAATATACAAGTGCCCCAACTGTAAAGCCCAATCCTACTCCACAGACCCCACATGCCCCAAATGCAACTCAGAGGGAGAGTTCGTCAGAGCCGTCAGTTTCGTTGATGCTCCGGGTCACGAAGCCCTTATGGCAACCATGCTCTCTGGAGCAACAGTCATGGATGGAGCTATGCTGATAATCGCCGCCAACGAATACTGCCCCCAACCTCAAACGCGGGAACATTTAGCAGCCATCGAACTGGCGGGAGTAAAGAACATCATCATCGTCCAGAACAAAATCGACATCGTCGATGAGAAACGAGCCTTAGAGAGCCACAAGGAAATTGTTTCTTTTGTGAAGGGAACGGTTGCAGAGGGAAAACCCATCATTCCCGTCTCCGCTCAGCACTCGGTGAACATCGACGCTGTTCTTCAAGCCCTAGAGGAGAACATCCCCACGCCCCCTCGAGACCCAAGCAAGCCTCCTAGAATGTTTGTTGTTCGCTCCTTTGACGTGAACAAGCCCGGCGCCTCGATAGATGAACTGGTAGGAGGAGTTATCGGAGGAAGCATCTCCCAAGGAAAATTCACGGTTGGAGACGAAATCGAGATTCGCCCCGGCATCAGAGTTGAGAAACAGGGAAGAACCTTTTACGAATCCATCTTCACGGAGATTCTAAGTTTGAACGCAGGGGGAAAGGATGTTAAAGAAGCCCATGGCGGAGGCTTGGTTGGCATAGGAACCTATCTAGACCCAGCGCTAACCAAAGCTGACGGTCTCACAGGAAATCTTGTGGGAAAACCAGACCTGCTTCCCCCAAACCGGTCTGAACTGGTCTTGGACACTGAACTCTTGAAACGGGCTATCGGAACCAAAGAGCTTGTGCAGGTTGACAAAGTAATAAGGGGAGAACGCCTCCTCCTCGACGTTGGAACAACCATAACCGTTGGAACTGTTGCATCTGCAAAGAAGGATGTTGTCACCCTCCAGTTGGCTAGACCCGTCTGTGCCGAAGACGGCGCCAGAGCGGCGATAAGCAGAAAGATAGCGGGTCGATGGCGCCTCATAGGATACGGAATAATCCAAAGTTAGCTTGTAAAAGTAACTTGGGGAGTAATTGTGGAAATTAAAGATGTGAAATATACTCTTCGTGATTGGAACAGAGAATCAGATTGGACACCAAAGATGTTTACTTATGCCTCATATACGTTGGAACATGATGGAAAACAGGTTGGTGCTATTGCAGGTCCGATTAACGATGTCATCGGATTTTTAACAAAGCCTAAAGGTGAAGGTCATGGAACTCAATTTCTTAAAATGCTAATAAATGAGGCTAAAAGTCAAGGAAAAAAGAACTTTCAAGTTACGGATGTTATTGGAGAGACTGAAGAAGACCGAAAAATTCTGGAACACATTCTTAAAGAATTAGGGTTCAAGCTTGTAGACAAAGAAAAAAGAATTTGGCAATTAATCTTTTAGATTGTTAGATTCTACAAGCACAAGCAAAACTGATGGCAGATGTCTAGCTTGTGGGTTTATCGTAATTCTTTAGATAATGGGTAAAATAAAAAAGTGGAAGTTTACCAGTTATTGTATATCAGGGAAAAACAATGAATATTCTGTCATTAACGGTCAAGAATTTTAGGTCATTTGAAGGATTGGAAAAAAATAGAATTATTTTACGAAAAGGAATCAATGTTATTGTTGGGGAAAATGATGTTGGGAAGTCCAGTTTATTAAGGGCTCTCCAAATTACAGGCGGCCAAATTGGGCATGAACGTAAAGATATTTTTAAGCTAGAAGGAAGGCGAGAATTAGTAATTGAGTTGGAATTGGAATTTAATAAGGAAGAGATGGAGGGTTTCCTTAGTTACATAACTGGAAATAGTAATTACCTTAATGATTTGAAAAACTATGACCGATTTGTAAAAGACTTAGGTAGCATAATCTTTTTGAAGTTCTCACACAGGCACGGATTATTAGCGGAAACACATGTGTTAAGGTTTCAGAAGTCTACAGCTTATTTAATCAAAGACTCTTCGGCGAGAACCGGTATATCAATTGACCTTGACAGTTTTTTTGAAAAATACTTTTCAGATAAAAAATTAACTATCTCACAAACTTTGCGGGAAAGAACTGATTACCCCGCAAGAAACCAATTAAAGCTTGAAGGTGAGGTAGCGACATTTATTCAAAATAAACTTAAGAACAAATTAAAAGTTCTTTCAGAAATCAGGAAGCGACCTTATGGTCCAAATAAAAGAGTTCTTGAATCATTGGATGGAGGGGAAGTTGCAAGTGTTCTATTCACTTTAAAAAATGGGACAAAAAAGGATTCAAAGAAATTTAACAAAATCCAGAAAGAATTCACATCCTTGTTTCCTAACCTCAGTCTAGATGTAAGATGGAGTGATAACAATATGCCACTGATTTTCATTGAAAAAATTCCACTTGACCGTCAAGTACCGATTGAAAATGTTGGTGCTGGGATTGGTGAAATGATAATTCTTCTAACACTTCTTACTGAAGCAAAAGGATTGTTAGTTGGGCTTGATTTGCCAGAAATGCAGTTTCATCCTCATGCCCAGCGACTATTGCTGAAAGTCTTAGAAAAACACTCTGTTAACAATCAGATTATTGTTGTTACACATTCCCCAACGCTCTTGAATCCTAAAAAATTGTACAATATTATTATTATCAGAGAACAAAACGGGAGGTCATTTTCAAGTCAATTACCGAATAACCACTTCACCAATAAAGAGAAAGCCAAACTAGAACGACTTTTACTCAATAATACTGGAGATTTCTTCTTCTCAAGAGCAACATTGATTGTTGAAGGTCCAACCGAAACTGGAGCTATGCCAATATTTTCAGGAGCTTTGGATGTTGATTTTGACATGTTAGGGATTTCTTTATTGAAAATGGAAGGGAATTACTTTGGACTATGGGATAAATTACTTTCTGGTTTTGAAATACCACATGCTACAATGTGTGATAAAGATGCTTTGTTACATATTGACGGACACATTAATTGTGGAAACAATAAGGTTAAAACAAGCTCTGTATTTTGCAGCTTAATGAAAGCAAACCATCTAAGTAATGAAGACAAGAAAAAACTTTCAGAAGTTCAAAGTAAAATAATTAACGGAGACAATGAAACCTACCCTGAAAGCCTATTTGAAGAATTAAAGGCTATTGTAGAGAAGTATAACGTCTACGTCTTACCGTCGAATTTTGAAGGTGTTTTAATAGACAACGGCTTTGGTGAAGTTCTTAGAGAAGCAAGTTCCATCTCTAGAAGTAAAGCAATTCAAGGTAGATTTGTTGCTGAAAGAATTCTTGCAGAGAGCAATAGAGTCCCTTCCGAATTTGTTAAGGTCATAAATGCAGTGAAAAAGCTTGCAACTCCATAATTTCTTTTTAGTCTTGTAAAATACTGTTAGCATCGAAAAAATGCCTTTATCTTTGGATTCTTAGCTTGATTAGCATTGTTTCATCTTTGTCCATTAGATGGCTATTGCTTTTTGTTTTCTCCATGTTTCTGATTGTTGAACCAAGCAACTTTTTTTGGGCTTTTTTCAAGCATTCTGAAAATGTGCTTCTAGAAACTCCTTCTTCACACGCTAATTGTTTGAGATTTGTTTTTGATGGGATATCGAAATAACCCCGTTCGAATGCTTTTTTTATTCTTCTCCATTGAAGTTCGCTTAATCTCATATTTAATTCAGATGCCGAAAGTTGATTGTCAACCAGAACTTGTTCTGGAGATAGATTTAACCCGAAAGAACTTTTCCGGATTCGAGTCTTTTGAATAATATTAATATCCACTCCAGCACTCTCGAATTTGCTAATGATTTCCTTGAACTCATCATGGTCTGTGACCAACACTTGGATGATTTCACGTTCCCTTTTCGAAAATTTTGTGGGAACAACCAGCTTAATTCCAGAATTCGCTTCTTTTCTAAAGAAAAAATCTCGCCAAAACAATGGCTAATTAATAGTCAATTGAAATCAAGAGGTATTCTTGATGAAGAAAGAGGAAAATATAACCCAACAATTTCACAAAATAACGGAAACACTAAATTTAATGATTATACTTTTATGGATAATCGTAATGTGGGAAAATATCCAATCAAACCCCGTTGTGGGTTTATTGATTTTCAGTATTTTATTTCGCCCCCTTCCTTTTCACTTAAGTACTGATTTCAGCGTTAAAAAAATATGTTGGCAATATTTTCGTGTACTCTATGGAATAATCCAAAGTTAACCTTCTTAACGAGTTCGTATGGAACAGCTTCCTTTTGATGATTATAGCAAAATAAGATTCTTTGACAAGAAAGGGAGAATTTCGCGAAACAACAAAAAGCTTACTTACTATCTCGAATCATAATTAGGTATCAGGTAGTCGAGACATGCCCAATTCAGAGGAAGAAACCTACTCGATTATATTCACATCTTTGAAGCATCCAGCCCGCCGCAAAATCCTAAGAATGCTCGCAGAAAAACCAAAAACCTTCTCGCGAATACTGGAGGAACTGGGAATCTCCAGTTCCCACCTAACTTACCACCTTGAAAACCTCGGAGAACTCGTAACGAAGATGGATGATGGAAAGTACAAGCTTTCCACCTTCGGAAATGCTGCAGTGTTAACAATGAAGGGGGTGGAGGATGCACCTGACATCAGGCCACAATATTCATTGGCGTTACCTGTGAGATGGAAAACCATCTTTGTGGTGTTGATGATTGGGGTCGTTCTCTTGGCAAGTTTAAGTTACATTCAATATAATTCTCTGAATCAGGTATCTGCGGCGCAAGCAAGTCTCGAATCCGATTTGGCACAGTTGTCGACGGAAAATAACCTGTTATTATCTTGGAACCTAGTCACCGACAAAGCAAGGTCCTTCTTAACAGATGTTATTCAACTTGATATAACTAAATATCGTGCTGAGTTGGTGAGTAACACCTTGGAGTTCCGCTCGGATTTAGATGGAATAACCGAGGAGAATTTGAAGTACTCCCTTATCTCCAATGACAGCAGGTTAGATGTAACCTTGAGATTTAGAAACCAAACTTTATCTCGCTACTACATACAGGTTCTTGAAGGCATACCGTATTACACGCGACCTCAACCGGACAACCTCTTAGACATCACTTCCGAACTTGTCAACAGATATAAAACTTACACGGGAGGAGCCTCCTATCTCAGCGATATGGAGGGTATGCTGGGTGATGTGGATGAACTGACGGGTCTAGACAAAACTGTGAACAACATAAGGTTAGAAACGGTGATTGAAGGAAATAACCGAGAAGTCAGATGGGTATACACTGTTGATGGACTGGACTTTCCAACAAAAGGAGTGTCATTTAAATTCGAAGGAGATTTTCTGAGGGAAATCAATGACGGCTGGCTCCTATACCAGATAGGAAGCACAGAACTTAATGTTTCAGAGGAAGAAGCCAAAGCTCTTGCACTGGAATACGCTGAAACTATTTCGTGGACCGCTAATAACGAGGTAGTGAATGACTTTACTGTGCTACAAGAGCCTGTGGAAATACTGTTTGCGCCGCACCCCAAAGAAGGTTTAGCGCTGATTCCTTACTGGTACGTAGTTGTTCACCTCGACAAAGTTTACCCCGGAAATATTGACCGCATTGGAATTGGAGTCTGGGCGGACACGGGAGAAATTGGCAGTTATCAAACAATAAAGATTGGATAAAAGGGGCTTTCTCTGGGAGAAATCCAATTTGGCGGTTTCAAAAGAAGAGACGGTTAGAGTTGTTTTAGACTCAAACTTTCTTTTTGTTCCCTCCCAATTCCATCTTGACATCTTCGAAGAACTGGCAAACCTCCTGAATCAGCGGTTTGAACCCCTTCTCCTTTCCTCAACACAAAAGGAGCTCCAAGGGCTCGCCGAATCAATTTCTCCAAAGAAGCGGAAACAAGCCCTGCTGGCGCTAAGGTTGGCTGAAAAATGTCGTGTGGTTCCAGTTGAAAAAGGTTCAGGAGAGACCTATGACGACGTAATTGTTAGGGTGGCGGTGGAGTGGATGGTTCCTGTTGCCACAAACGATAGAGAACTCAGAAGAAGACTGAGAACTCTGGGAGTTCCCGTCATTTTCCTGAGGCAGAAACGACGTTTAATGCTGGAAGGGGCGGTATAGGCTTATAAATGGGGCTGTCTCTTATTTGGAGGCGAAAGCCCCAGTGTGGTGTGGGATACTTTCGCGTAAATGTCATCAATTTGAAACAGGTGAGATGAGTGTTCAAACTTGTAACTCTCGAAGATGCAATTCGGATACCGCCGGAAAGATTTGGAGAGGAAGTTGACAACGTAGGTTACGAACAATTAAAGGTAAAATACGAGGGCATGGTAGACGAAGAGCTTGGCTACGTCATAGCCGTTACAAAAATCAAAGTCAATCCCTTCGGAAAAATCATCCCCGGAGACGGAGCTACCTTCCACAAAGTCCAGTTCTCGCTCCTCACATTCTTTCCAAAGATTCAGGAAATCATAGAGGGAGAAGTTGTGGAAATAGCGGAATTCGGAGCCTTCATACGTATAGGACCCGTTGACGCCCTCCTTCACGTATCTCAACTAATGGACGATTACATCTCCTATGATGAACGGCAAGGAGTTCTCATGGGCAAAGAAACGAAGAGGAAACTCAAGACCGGAGACCGCGTGCGAGTTCGCATAACAGCGGTCTCTTTAGGTCGTGGCGGAGGTTCAGGGAAGATAGGGGTAACTGCCAGACAGCCTTTCCTTGGAAAGATTGAGTGGATTAAAAGGGATGTGGAAAAGATAGAGGGAACAGAGGCTGAAGAATCAGGGGATACCGAGAAAGCAGAGGAAGCCGAGAAATGACAGAGAAAGCGTGCCGAGAATGCCACTTCATATCCTATGGGTCTATATGTCCAAACTGCAAAGCCACCAACCTAAGCGACGACTTCTCAGGAGTGGTGATAATCATCGACCCTGAGGGCTCAGCTATAGCCCGCGCCATGAAGGTGAAGGAGAAAGGGCACTACGCACTTCGAGTAAGGTAGGTAACCAGAATTCGTCTTCTAACTGCTGTTTTGCGTAAGGAATTGAAGAAGCCTCAGGGAGTGCTGATTGAGGGTCCTTTCGAAAAAGCTATGGAGAGGCTGAAGGAGCTTATCAAGAAAGAGAAGCCCCAATTGATTATTTCTGTGGGCGATGTGGTGTCCCGTGGTATGATTGAACACGGCATCTCTGTTGATGTTTTAATAGTTGACAGCAAGGTTATGAGAGAACCAGTCCAACCAATAAAGGTGGACACCGACCAAACCTACCATGCGGATAATCCTCCGGGAACCATAACAGATGAGGCTTGGACAGCCATAAAAAAGGCATTGGAGCAAAAAGGACGAACCAAAGTGATGATTGACGGCGAGGAAGACCTACTTACCGTCGTAACGGTTGTGTCTGCGCCTCTGGACAGTCTTGTGGTTTATGGGCAACCTCACAGGGGAATAGTTGCAGTTAAGGTTACACAAGAATCGAAGGAAAAGATGCGGCGTATCGTAGATGCCATGGAAGAATCTTCGAAAAGCTAAAGTACGGCGGATGTGTCAAATCAACAACCTGCGGAAGTGTATCAATGAAAGTTAAGATCGTCTCGAAAGAACAGAATCCTCTACTGAAAAGAACGGAAGTAACCTTTAGAATCGAACATGACAAAGATGGGGGGACCCCAGCACGGGTAGAGGTTAGAAAAGAGCTTGCAACTTTGTTGAAAACCGCTCTTGAATTGGTTTACGTTAAACAGATAGAGACAAAAACGGGCACAATGGTTGCCGTAGGCGAAGCTAACGCCTACGAATCCATCGAACAAGCTAACCTCATAGAACCCAAACATATAATCGCCAGAAACGCGCCCCCAGAAAAGCCAAAAGAAGAAGCCGAAGAGTCACAGACCCCAGAAGAACCAACCGAGGAAGAGGAGGAGGAATCTTAGGTGGCTGAAAAGGAAAAAGGAGAGAAACAGAAAAAAAAGAAGAGCCGAAGAGTCTCCTCCTACTACCAAATTAACGAAAATGGACTCAAGAGGCTCCTCCCCAGTTGTGAACGGTGCGGACCCGGCTACTTCATGGCTGACCATGGTAATCGATACGCTTGTGGGCATTGCGGTTTTACACGGTACAAACAAGCCTAAATAGCCAGTTTAACAACAACATCTTGGAATGCAGAGAAGATGATTAGTGTAAGAGTTTTTGTGAAAAACATCTCCGCTGAGAATTTCTGGGATATCGGAAAGCCTATCCCGCCTGTTCAGATAGCCACTAATCTCAACGTGGTTGGAATCGAGAAGAAAGGCGAGGATATGCTGGAGGTTCCTTTTGTTTTCGTCATAAACTACAATCCTGCAGTGGCTCAAATCAACCTGAAGGGAAAAAGCCACGTAAAAGGGACGAAAGATGAACTTCAAGAAATTCTTAAGGCATATAAGGAAAAGAAGCCTCCTTCGCCCATAATCATCCAATCCATATCCAATGTTGTTTTTCTCGAGTCAGTAATCATATGTCGGACCCTAAACATCCCTCCGCCCATCCCTCTTCCAAAAATTGGTCCAGCCCCAAAAAAGAAGCCGTCTGAACCAACCTACAGAGCTTAGACCCCAAACTTACAACTAACAGCTTGCTAAGCCCAGATGTTATGGGGCTTGCTTCAACCAGAAAATATGCTGTTGCCCACTTAACGGTCTATTTCAGTGGAACATACATTGATGATCTTGATGCGCCGATACCGGGAGACCCATGTTTCACGGGTTTGTTGGTGATGGCGAACTCGCCCAGATAATGCCCAATCATCTCTGGCGTTATCTCCACTGGCGTGAACTCTTTTCCGCTGTGAATTAGAATTGTGACACCTACCATTTCTGGAAGGATTATCATGTCGCGGGAATGGGTCTTGGTGACAGCCTTTTCTCCTTCATTCACGCCTTTTTTTGCTCTTCTGATGTTTTCCAGAAGTGTCCTTTGTTCTGTAGCGAGACCCCGCTGCAGGCTTCGACGTTGCCGTGACGGGAGCAACCTGATGAACTCATCCATGGACATGCCATCAAGCTCCTCCATTGTATAGCCGCGATAGGCGAATTCTTTCTTGGGCAATCTACTCACTCATCCCCCTTTTGGGTCTCAGGATTTATTAAACATTTCTAACCTTGGATTCTCCCTTACTCTCTGCTGGCAAGAACATGAGGCATATTTGGGGACTAATCACAGCATAATGTTGAAAACTAGCTTTTTCTGGAAAAACAGGCTAACAGAATGCCTGAAAGAAGCTTGTTCACTAATCTGTCCTGTAGGCGTCTACAGACTTGGCGAGCTCCTCAACTTCTTTGGGATGCGCAAATAAGGAGCATGGCGTGTTTTCCGTTTCAAGAAGCCCCTCGTTCTCACGTATCCTTTTAAAGAGTGGGCTGGCAAAGCCTTCCTGTACTGTTGCGGTTCGGAGATTATGAGTAGCCACATTCGAGACAGGACATGGTGTCAGGTCACCTGCTGGCGTAACATGGGCGAAGCCTCTGCCCGCGGATACGCATCCTCCAAAGAATTCTTCATCACCGGGAGAATGAATAATGTACATGGGCTTTGTCTCACGGTACCTCAATATTTGCGCCCGAAATTTCGTTCGTTCCTCTTTCGTAAGCATGAGAGCCTGATCATTTTTTCCCTTCCACCCGTTCCCACAATCCTCGTTGTCCCTAGTTGGATTAAGGGACGACATGGCGGGGATATATTCTATGAAGACCGCTGCTCGTACCCCCTGAGCAATCAGGCTGTCAATGCATTCAGTTTTCATCCAGTATCTGTAATTGAGGCGTGTGATTGTTGCTGAGATTCCGTTGGGTGTCCCTATCTCACTCAGTCGCCTGAGGGTACTTAACGCCTTCTGGTAAACGCCTTCGCCTCTCCTCAGGTTTGTAGCTTCTTTATCCCCCTCTATGCTTACTATTATGGCAGTGTTGGACAGATGCTTCAGCCACTCGAAATCGCCCTCTCCGAGGGCTGTACCGTTGGTGAAGACTATGAAGAATCTATTCTTGAACTCTTCGCAGAACCTAAATAATCTTGGGAAAAGAAAGGGTTCTCCGCCTGCTAGGAAGAAACCGAATACGCCAAGCTCACTAGCCTCAGAGATGATGGAGTTCCATCCTTTCCAATCTAGTTGAGGCTTCTTCTCTCTTTTGCCCTCTGGGTCTTTGTGGCACGTAATGCCTGATGCGGCAGCAAAGCATCCTGAGCAACTAAGATTACAGTGTTGAGTAAGGCTAAGTATCAGCGTGGGAGGCACCTTTAAACCGTTAATTTCCAATCTCTTACGTTGCTGCTTGGTTTCAGTAAAGGCACGATACAGGCAACTTGCCGACCGGAGATATCTTGGATGTCGTATCGCCCAAGGCAGAAAAAGACGGAAAAATGCTGGACCAAAGAAATTCTTGCGTATTACTTGGGTTATGAACTGCATTCAACAACACTTTGAGCTAACCGTTATTGATGACGTATATAATCCTTTTTTGGTTGCTTAGATTCCCACAATGAATAACCATATGTTTAGATAGATTATTGCGCCGAGGGAACTGATTAAGGTTAGAGAGGCTACTGTCTCTTTGTAGAAGTCGTATCGTTCGCTGAGAACTGAGAGAGAAACGGCGACAGGCATCCCATGCATGAGAATCAGCACTGACCTTGACATACTTGGCAGATTGAACAACAAAATCAAGGTTATGAATGCTAAGGTCGGCAGGAAAATTATCCGCAACAAGCTTAACCCAAACGCCTTAGGCAAGTTGGCGTATTTCTTTCCGTAGAGAAAAGCTCCTAACATAAAAACAGCTACCGCAGATGTGGTGCTTCCCAGCATATGCAAAGAAGTGGACACCGGAGAGGGAAGCCCTACTCCAACAAGGGACACAAAAATGCCCGCCACAATTGATATGATTAAAGGATTTCTTGACAGCCTAGTAGCAACATGCCTTATTGCCTTCAACTTAGAAGCCTCCCCAAGCCTATGCAACTCAAGCACCATAATGGAGATTACAATCGCTACGATGCCGATGGAAGCGGCTGCTAAGGTGGCCAGCTGCTCGGTCTGTTCTGAAGCAAAAGCAAAGGTTATGAAGGGTATGCCAAAGAAGGCGAGACTGCCAAAGACCGTGCTTAGAACAAGCAGATAAAGGGTGTTCTTCGAGAACCTGAAGAGAAAGAAAAGCAGAACATAAATCGCCACCACTACAAAAATTGGGATTATCCCAGCAAAAATGAAAATTAAAGTCTCCCTGACAAAACTGGTTTCTGCCAAATCAACGAAGAACAAGGCTGGCAACGCAAAATAATAAACATAAGCGCTGAGTACCCGTTCATCTCCCGACTTTAAAAGATTGAACTTTCTCGAAAGGAACCCTATGCCGATTAAGAAGAGAATAGGAAAGACTGTTCGGATGACAACATTGCCGGTCATCCCTTTCCTCCAAAACAAAAAGTTACCATCATAAGCTAATCGCTCCTCTATGATAACTCTTCTAACCGTTTTTTCAGAATCCCGCTTACCACTTCAGCTTTTACCCGCCCTCTAGCCTTCTTCATAATTATGCCCATTAGTGACCCAAAGGCACCCTTTCCCCGTGCCTCTATAAACTCCGTGTTTTTCTCTATCACCTCATCTACCAGTTCCTCAAGTTCCTTCTGCGAAATCATCGTAAGCCCCAGACTTTGAAGAGCATCAGTGGCGGATGCTTCTTCGTGGTTTGCGAGCCAAGTTAATATCTCGGGGATACTTTCCTTCGCAGTCTTTCCGGAGCCTATGAGGCGAAACAGTTCCCTGAACTGCAGGTCAGCTACGGCTTCAACGTTTATTCCATCCCGTTTTAGCGCCTTCAAAGTCTCCGTCAAGGCAACCGCAATAACCGTCGGAGAAACTTCACTCTCTTTAGCCAGAGACTCGAAGAGGTCAAGGTATTCAGAATCCAGAATCTGCTTCGCAAGTTTCCTGTTGAGTTTATACTCCGCCCTCAGGCGCTTCATCAACTGTTCAGGCAATTCGGGAAGCCTGCTACGCAACCCCTCAAGATACTCCGTTGTCAACTGAATCGGAGGAACATCAGTCTCAGGATACATGCGAGCGGCTCCAGGTCTCGGGCGCATATACTTTGTTGTTCCGTCAGGATTCGCTGCTCGGGTCTCTTCGGGAACACCCTTCAGGGCTACTTTTGCCCGTTCAGTCACCGCTTTCAGAGCATCGGTTGCGTTTTCTAAGGTGTCCGCCACGAAGACCACAGCGTCCATTGAATCCTGTTTTAAGAGTTGCCCAAGCTGGTTAAGCTCTTCAGCCGTTATACCGTAGGCTGGCATCTCATCTGTGTGGAAGATGCCCCCAACCCTCCCCCAGAAACGGGCAATCTCAGCCAATTCAGCCCCAAGCCTCATCCCAAGAGCAAGTTCTTTTTTGAGGAGCCCAGCGAATGCTGGGAGCTTGACTGCTAAGACAGCTTTGTTCTCTTTGATTGCTTTCGCGATGACTTTGCATTTGGTTTGTTTGAAGACAGAGGTTACGTCAACAAAATCTTCAGTGATGTCTTCATTCTTTACTCCACGTTTCTTCAGTTCATCTCTTATTTTCAGGAGGCTGAGTTGACGGTAGACCTCATTCTCGATAACCAGAGAGACTAGCTCCAGTTCCTGAACGCCCTTTATCTCCACCAGAGCGCCGTCTCGTATGGAAACGTTCAGGTCTTGGCGAATTGTTCCCAAGCCCCTCCTAACCCTGCGGGTCGCCCTCAAGATTCTTCCTATGGCAAAGGCAGTCTCTTCCGCCTCTTCGGGAGAATAGATGACTGGGGCTGTGGTAACTTCGATGAGGGGTATTCCGAGGCGGTCAATGCGGTAATGAATCAGTTGCCCCTCTTTTCCCGTTTTTCTGGCTGCGTCCTCTTCGAGGCTCACATGCTGGATGGACACTTTCTTTCCTTTGATTGTGATTTCGCCGTTTAATGCTACGACGCATGTTCGCTGGAACCCTGTTGTGTTTGAGCCATCAATGACTGTTTTGCGCATGACGTGAATCTCATCCACCGGTTTGGCGTTCATCATGAGAGCTGCTATAACCGAGATTTCCACAGCCTCCCTGTTGAGGTCGTGGGGAGGCTCCTCATCCATCTCCACAAGGCAAGCAGTCTCGCTGTTAGCCTCGTAAAGAATCTTGGTTCCCTTCTGAAACTCAAAGAGCGCCGCGGGATCAACCTGACCTAACTCGCTCTGGGTCGGTCTTAGCCGTCTTAGAAAGGTGAACTCAGGCTCCTCCTTGAAGAGTTGGGGCTGGCAGGAGCAGAAGAGCTTCTCTCTAGTGTCTAACTGCTGGTGAATTTCAAGTCCTGCCTTTAAACCGACTTTTGAATAGTTAACACTCATGTCGTTTTCCTCAATATCCAAGTTTTTCGTGAAGGGTTCTGGGCGCTAATTCATTAGCTATATTTTCGATGAGAAGCTTCTTTGCCTCTTCGGTGCTACTGGTTTGCCCTAGAACCCACATGAGTTTCACGAAGGCTGTTTCAGGAAGCATATCTTTCAATGAGAGAACTCCCATGGCTAGGAGGTCTCTGCCCTGATCGTAAACGTTCATGTCTAAGCGTCCCCAGATGCACTGGGAGGTCATGGCAACAACCACACCCTTTTCTATGGCACTCCGTAGGGCATGAAAAAGGTAGTTTCCCACATGACCCAATCCAGTTCCCTCAAGGATAATCCCCCGATAGCCCTGTTCAACATACCAATCAATGACTTGGGGGTTCAGGTCGGGATGAAACTTGACTAGGGCAACTCTCGTATCAAAGTCTGGTTTCAGCTTTAGTTTTCGCTTAGGGTCCCGTTTCCTGTAGTCTTTGATTAACATCGTGAGCTTATCGTCTTCCATTCTGGCTAGAGGCGAGGTGTTTATGGACTTGAAGGTGTCTCTGCGGCTCGTGTGGCACTTCCGCACCTTGGTTCCTCTGTGAAAGACTATGGATTTGTCTGAAACTGTTTCGTGCATGGCAACCACAACCTCTGCGAAAGGAGCATTAGCAGCCGCCTTAACCGCGCCTACAAGGTTGGTTGCAGCATCTGAGCTGGGACGATCCGCTGACCTTTGGGAAGCCACCATTATCACGGGCACCGGCAGGTCTTGGAGAGTAAAACTCAGAGCCGCAGCAGTGTATCCAAGGGTGTCGGTTCCATGAGCCACCACAACTCCCGCTACGCCCTTTTTGATATGCTCTGCAACGGTTTTTGCGGTTTCGGTCCAGTGTTTTGATGTGATGTTTTCGCTGTAGACGCTGAAGAGAATCTCCGTGTCCACCACGGCTATCTCCGAGAGCTCCGGAACCACACTGTAGAGGTCACTGGCAGACAAGGCTGGACGCACACCCCCAGTTCTGTAGTCAACTCGGCTGGCTATTGTGCCTCCCGTGCTCACGATAGCTACCTTAGGCAATCCTTTCTTGTGTTTTGGGAGCGGCGGAGGCGTGAAGGCTGGTTTAACTCCCTCTCCAACCTTTTCTACCCGTGTTGTGGACTCGATGCGGACTCCCACATTGTAGCCGCTCTTCAATTTGATTATGATGTGCTTCTCGTCTCCAAACTCTGAGCGGGGAATAAGAATGCCCTCATAGATTTCGTTGTCGGCTTTGGTGACGCGGATTACATCTCCGATTTCGGCTCCCGCCTTCTTCAAAAACCTTAATGCTTGCCCTCTATAGCCCGGAAACTCCTCACTCAAGCCCGTTTTCTCCTCTCTTCATCCCTTCAGGTACACTGACTGAAAACATCATCCCTTACTCTGACCTGTTTATTAAAAGCTTTAGTTGAGCTGTTTGGAGACATAGGGTCCGTCATAGTCGTAGCCGAAGCGCCTGTAATATTGTTTTGTTCCAAGGGCGCTTGTGACAACAATCTTGTTTCGGTCATAATCTTCCCGAGCAGCCCATTCAGCTTCAGACAAAAGAATGCTTCCATAGCCTTTGTGCTGCCACGCCTTATCCAGATGCCGCCCAACTGGAACCAAGGGACCATAAACCCGAAGTTCACGAACTATTCCAGTCGTTTCAGGAATTATTTCTGGTCTCCACGCATTTTCTGAGGGAATGCGTAAACGGATATAACCGACCAAAACATCGTTAGCCGTGTCCTCAGCCGAAATGAAAAGCTCTTCGCCCTCAGAAGCCTCTTCTCTGACTGTACGAATCTCGATTTTGTCTGGGTCAGGCTTTACTTTGTCGTTCAGCCATCTGTGCCCCACTTCCCTGCATCTTATGCATCGGCATCGCATCCCTTCTTCTCTGAGCTTTTCCTGAACGATTTGTCTGAGGTTGCTGCGGTTCACCCCCGCCTCAATCAGATAGGCTGGTATGTCCCGTTGAACCCTCATAATCCTGACCCAAGGCGGAACAAACTTCTTCACTTCAACTATTAGCCTTGCCGCCTCCTCAGTGGTGTAAGGACGATATTCTCCCTTCTTCCACCAGCCGTAAACTTTTGTTCCCTTAATAACCAAACAGGGATAAATTTTAATCATGTCCGGCTTGAACCGAGGATTCGAAAAAACATCCTGAAAGCCCTTTAGGTCGCGTTCGAAGCTTGAACCGGGCAAGCCGGGCATAAGATGATAAACCACTTTCAAGCCAGCGTCCTTCAGGGTGCGGGTGGCTTCTGTGACGTCTTGGAGTCGGTGGCTTCTGTTAACCCTCTCGTAGATGTCATCGTAGATGTTCTGGACTCCCACTTCCACGCGGGTTACGCCCATGGAAAGCATATGGTCAACATGTTCCTTTTTTGCCCAGTCGGGTCTTGTTTCCACGGTAATTCCGATGTTGCGGATTCGGCTGGTCTCCGCCTCTCTCTTTGTCTCTTCTAGAGAAGGGGAGTTTGTTTCGGTGATGGCGTCGAGGCATTGTTTAACGAAATTTTCTTGGTATTCTGGAGGCGTGCTGGGGAAGGTTCCGCCCATGATGACAAGTTCCACCTTGTCAACCTTGTGCCCTATCGCTTCCAGCTGTTCGATGCGCCTTCTAACTTGTTCATAGGGGTTGTATTCGTTTTGTATTCCTCTCATGGCAGCGGGTTCATGACCTGTGTAGCTTTGGGGAACACCATGGGATGGACCTCCGGGGCAGTAGGCGCACGGCTCTTCTTGGGGGCAAGGATAGGGCTCGGTCATCACGGCAACTACGGTGACTCCGGAGATGGTGCGGACAATCTTTCTTCGCAGGATGGGAAGCAGTTTGGCGCTCTCGTCAGGTTTGAGGTGCTGGATTATTTCTGAGTTGGAGGGAACTTTCCCTAGGTTGTGTTCTCCGGCAACCTTCACTTTGATTAAGTCCACATCCCTCTTTGTGGGGTTGGGAATCTCCATTAGACGCTGAATAATCTTCCTGTAAGCCTCTCCACTCATCAGGTTTCATCCACAAAATATGCAATAAGGGTTTAGATAAAGGTGACAGTTAATTGAAAATTTCTTGTAAGTGAGAATAACTTATTTTCACACATTTCTATTCGCGAAGAGGTTCTCCAATTATCTTTTCCAAGCATTCCTTAGGCACATTTACTAACATATAATGAGATATCTCATCTTCATTTTTCAAGAGGACTCCATTATATTGTCTCCACGCTTTTTTCAGCGAATTTTTTACAATTTCTAGGCTAGGCTTTGTCCCTCTTACTTTAAAAACCTCTTCAACTATTGGTCCGATTGAACAGTTTTTTTCATTTGCATACAATCGCCCCGTGACTATAACAACTTCATCTTCCAGAGATTTTCCGAGAGCAACTATTTTTGTATATTTTTCAGGCAGTTCATATTCTTCTCCTTTACATAATGCATCCCTGAATCCCCTGTAGTTTTCGAGGGCATCTTCAAACGAGTTATACATTAAATCCGAGAATTTTCTGTAAAATTCCGATTTGTTCGGCATTATTTCTCCGCAGTCCTCAACATCTTCGCTGAGCTTTATCCAAAAGCGTTCCTGCTCCCCACGTGTGAGCCTCCGAGGAAAAGGCATAGTATTTTTGTCTTTTCTTAGTTTAACCATTTCTCCCCCTTACTTTTCATGTAGCTTTAAAACTATTTATCTTTTTTCTTATTGGATTCATTCCAAGTTGGAAATTGTTAGGCGAGTTTACACGTTGTGCTCAAGGTTTGTGCATACCGCAACATGCCCTTTCAGGTGCTCACCCGTCTTCAGAGTGAGAACCGTCAACCTTGCCCGCTTAAGGAGGTCGACGAAACTTTCTTGGGTGAACTTCTTTTTCAGTCCAGTTACGACGAATACGGCTTCAGGTTTGCTGACTCTATTCATTTCCCTGAGGGTTTCAGTGGGGTCTGGCATGTTCTGCAGGACCGTTATGGCGAAGACTCTGTCAAAGATGTGGTTGGGGAAGGGCGTGTTGTCCGCGTCTGCACGGATAAGTCCTATGTTGGATGTGCTTTTTGTGCGCTTTTTTGCTTCTTGGAGAAGTTTTGAGGAGATGTCAAGTCCCACGAGGAGCTTGGCTGTCTTGTTGATGGGGTGGAAGAGGAATCCTGTTCCGCATCCCATGTCGAGGACGATTTCGTTTGGTTTGGGTTTCATGCTGTTTAAGGCATTTTCTATCTTGGCGTTTTGTTCCTCCATGTATTGGGTATCATAAACTTTGGCTTGTTGGTCGTAGTGGCGCATGGTTCTGCGCTTTTCTTTCCATTCCTGCATGCTTCTCAGAAGTTTTATCTATGTTCATACTTCATAAGATTGTTGGCGGTCAACGTGCCCCTTCGAAAACCAGTCACAGCTCTAGAAAACCCAAGCGTTGAACAGGCAGCTAGGTTCATCAGAGAGGCTGTTTCGGAGCGGAAAGCCGTGATATTAGTAGGTAACTGCTGGGTAGACTACAAGGGACGAGCAAGCTCAAAATTGGAACCCGGAGAACGCATTATCTTAATCAAGGAAGACGGCTCAGTTCTGGTTCACCGCCCAGTGGGATACGAGCCTGTTAACTGGCAGCCCGCAGGATGCCTCTTTCAAACCCGTGTTGTCGGGGATGTTTTGCGGGTTAGAGCTATCCACAGAAGACCTTCCGAGTCGGTGAGCATATCTTTTGATCGTGTCTTCCTTCTTTCCGCTATGAGCTTGGTTGACAGGGGAGAATTTTCTCTCCATGCCAGTGAGGAGGACATGCAGAGGGCTATTCTGCTGGATCCATCGCTTTTGGAGGCTGGGTTCGAGCCCATATCTTACGAGAAGAAGGTTGAACCCGGCTTCGTGGATGTTTACGGTGTCGACAGCGAGGGAAGGCTTGTGGTTGTGGAGATTAAGCGTAGGACAGCTGGAAGGGATGCGGCGTTGCAACTGGCGAAGTATGTTGACTTCGTGAAGACAACGGTGAACAGGGAGATTAGGGGCGTACTTGTTGCTCCTCGTCTAGCTAAGGGCGTTCAACGACTTTTAGCGACTTTGGGACTGGAGTTTAAAGCCTTGGAACCGAAGAGATGTGCGGAGACCTTGGGGAGGTCAGAGACCCGTAAGCTTGCGGATTTTTTTGTGAAAAAATAGATGTTGCAGCAGAGCTTTTTGTTTAACTTACGTAGTACAGGCTTTTGTTTTTGTTCAGCTTACTTAGGATGTTAACTAAAACATAGTCGAACTCTTTTCCCCAGAGGAGCCATCGTAAACCGTGGTAAAAGCGTAGGAATTCCACTCCTCTGCGGGTGGTTCGATAAAAGTTCTCGCTCTCTTTCTTCACGCTTACCAGCTTCAACGCCATAATGGCAGGCATGTATTTTTTGAGTTTGTCTTGGTCTAGGTCGCATCCAGTTATGATTTCAGATTCTTTGGAGCCTAAAGTGGCTACCCGTAGAATATCGGCGACAACATCAAACTCCTTTCTCTCTTCCGTCATCGAAGCACCACCTAGACTTCAGAATCTAGGCTTGAGATTATTTTAACGGTTATTTCAAAAGCGGCAATATGCCCGAGTCGGTAGAAGAATCCTCTGGTTGGCACATCCTAGCTGACGTAAAAGGGATGGTTCTCCTTCCTTTTTATCTGTCCCAGAAGGCGCATCAAAAGGAAATCGTTGTCCTTGCCTAACAGAAGCCATCTGAGCTTATGATAGGTGTTGAGGAACTCTAATCCCTTCTCAGTCGTTCGGTAGCACATTCCATCGTCATCTTCCATAGTCAGCAAATTCAATTCTGCCAGAGCTGATATGTAGTTATCTAAAGCCGTGGAATCTAACTTGCATCGGTTCATAATCTCGCCTTCCTTAGAGCCTTTGGCTGCCACTCGCAGTATCTCCGCAATGACCTTAACTTCACTTTTCTTTCTCGTCACTACGCACCACCATGCAATATTATTTATTAAAGATTGGATTGACGGATAGGCATTTTAATGGTTATTTCAGTTCCGCCAATACTGAATTAACAGATAGTAAAAACTTCTAGAACAAAACCAACTCCCAAAAAATAGTATAGCACGCAAAAATGCAGTCTTTTAGAGAACATTAATTTCTGAAAAGCACCTATTTCTTGAAGTAATCTGTAATTCTCCTTTGGAATAGGGCATTCTTTAGCAGGCTGCTTCTCTCTATCCACTGTTTCATGGGAATTTGAAACTGGTTGGCAATTCGGATTAGAGCTTCATTCAATGTGTTGTATTTCAGGGGTTTCTGCCTCAGGGCGTTCCTCACGTTCTCTCTCACCTGCCAGACGCCCACTGGCATGATGTATCCGGGGTGCGCTTCTCTCAAAACAACCACCGATGCTTGTCTTCGTTCCTTCATGAACAACTCTCCCACTGCTAGACGTGCTGCGTAATAGCAGCCTCCGATGCTGGCGTAGGTGGTGCGACCGCCAAACCCTTCCCAATCTGAGAACATGACCACGTATCTGTCGCTGGGGTTCCAAATTGTGCCCGGGTACCAAGCTTCCATAGCCTCGTAGCTCCATTCTCTGGGCATCATTAAAATCTCGAATCTATTGTCTAGATAGCGGGACTCGTAGATGCGATACTCATTAATTTCAGGAAAGGTTCTGATTTTTTCCATCATGTCTTTTGAGATGATGCTGTCTACGGCTGTTATGCTCCAGCGGGTGGGAACCAAGCGTCTCTGCTCCTTCATTCCAAAGGCGCCGACGCTGAAAGCCCGCTGAATCTTCGTAACCAGTGTTCCTTTCTGGAATAGCGTTGTAACGGCTTCTGAAGCCTTCAAGTCATCGTCAAAGTAAGCTTTTTCGATGTGATGGTCCCATCTGCCAGTTGAGACCTTCATGTTCTTGAGGACGGCGGAGGGTCCGAAGGGCTGAATCTGACTATCAAGAACAAGGGTCTTGGTGGGCTTCTTCTTGAGATTCAACTCGACATCAACTGGGTTAATGGACAATGCCAGATCAATTGTGCGATCCATTATCTTCCCAGATTCTTCAAACTTTTTCACATGAACTCTATGCTTTCCTCTTACGAGCAAGGAGCGGAAACCCACAATTTCGTCGATTGACTTTCCAAACCAGAATTCGGGAAGGTCAAAGAGGCTCGTGTCTTCGTGAATGGGAGGAACGAGCGGTCCTGCGTAAACGTAGGGGTAGCCGATTCGACCCACAAAGACCCCCGGTGGGGAGGCTCCATCCAAATCTGTGCTCTGGAGAAGAGGTGCGGTTTTGAAGTAGGAGCTGAATCTGACGAGGAGAGGACAACGGGTTTTGCCGCACAGGAACTTGCCGCCTTTGCACGCTGCGCACCTGCTCTTTCCTCGAGCCTTAGTCACCAGCTGGTCTTTGCTGTAGTTCAGGTCTGCGGCGAGGCTGGGATCGTCTAGAAGCTGCAGAACCCATGAGTTGTCCTTCAAAGAGGGCTTGGGTTTCCTCACCTGCCCTATAACCTTGGCGTTTCTCTTTCCTCCAGTTAGTCTCCTCATCTTCACTCCGCCGGAAAAGATCGTATGTTAGTTTGTGGGTAAACAAAGAAAGACTTTTCTGTTTCAGCTTGGGGATTTATCGGTTTTTCATATTTTGCTTATAGGGGATTGTTTGTGTCTGATTCTGACATCTGCATATTTGTTATATGGGATAAAAAGGTTATATTGAATAGTAAGAAACAATACATTGTATCAGCATCAAACTCTCGCAACAACCTCAGGAGTTAAAACTCGTTGATCATAACGCTCCACTCCTACAAGGGCGGAACAGGAAAGACCCTAATATCAGTGAATCTAGCAATGATCCTCGCCGACAAAGGCAAAAAAGTTTGCCTACTAGATTTAGACCTTCGAGCCCCGAGCCTCAGCTCCACATTCAAGAACGAAAAAAAATACTGGGTAAACGACTACCTGAACAAGGTCTGCGAGATAGACAGCGTTCTGACAAACTGCACTCCCAACTATATAAAAGGGGGAGAACTCTTTGTTGGTTTGGCAGACCCCTCAACAGCAGCTATTCGGAAGATGTCATCCAAGGACAGAAAATGGGGAATGGAAGCACTGGGCAGACTATTGTCTCTCAAAAACTCTCTCATTAACGACATGGATTTTGATTATGTGATCTGTGACTCTAGCCCAGGACTTCAGTACTCATCAATTAATGCCATCGTTGCAGCTGACATGGTGCTAGTTGTAACTTCCATAGATAAGTCGGATGTGGAAGGAACAGAGAGGATGATACATGACCTCTACGAAATCTTTGAAAAGAAGACAGGAATCGTCGTTAACAAAGTTCCAGACTCCATCTTATTAGGGAGGGTTCCTCTCAAACTCGATCCACATCAGCTACCCATTATCGACCTCGTTCCCTGTTCCTGTGACGTGCTTCAATCAGGAGGAGAATACCTGTTTGCTTTTGAAAAAACTGAGCATCCAGTAACATACACCTTAAGGAAAATAGCTGCGAAAATGGAGCATTTCTAACAAGTTAACGCCCTTCAGATATAAGGTGAAGTTCTAATCCAAAACTCTTAAAGCTCATGGATTATTGAGATTGGGTATATGTCTAACTGGACCTTAAAGGTAACGGCAATCATAGCTGTTGTCGCTATTGTCTTCTCGGCTTCTAGTGTCTATTTGATATTTGAAACCGTTCGCGTTCAAGAGCAACAGCTTAGTAAACAGGAAGCGCAGCTTAACGAACTACAAGATGCTCTAGAAGCGCTTAGCATCCAAGAAGGACAGCTTGATGATTTACAAAGCGTCCTAGAACAGCTTGCTGCCCAAGAAGAACAGCTTAGTACCCAAGAAGAGCAACTTAATGCCCAAAAAGAGCAGCTTAACCAACTACAAAATTCTCTAGGACAGCTTGATGAACTACAAAACGCTCTGGAACAGATTGATGCTCAAGAAGGACAGCTTAATGCACAAGAAGAGCAGCTTAACGAACTACAAGATACTGTAGAAGCGCTTAGCATCCAAGAAGGACAACTTAATGACCTGCAAAGCGCCCTAGACGAAACAAAAACCAGCGTCGAAGAAACCAGAGCAAGCCTATCAAATTTAGTCAATCAAATGAACGCCCTAAATCAAAGCACATCTACAGACCTAGCTGAACTTAGAAGCACTGTTGAAACCCTTGAAGGGCTTATATCAAACCTTTCGGACCTACAGGGAATCGTTGACCAACTGCTTAACCTGACACCTGCGGAAGTCTACGAGGCTACATACAAATCTGTTGTAGTAATCAGAACCCCTCTGGGACAGGGTTCAGGATTTTTCTTCAACAACTCCACCATGATAGCCACCAACTACCATGTAGTTGAAGACGAAAACGATATTGAAATCGAGTTCTTTGATAGAACAAGAACACAAGCGACGGTTATAGGCTCCGACGCTTACGCCGACATTGCCGTGCTAACAGTAGATACCGCCCCAGCCGGGGTCAACCCATTGAATTTCAGTGACCAAATCTTCATTGGACAGCAGGTAGTAGCCATAGGTAACCCTCTTGGGCTTACAGAAAGCCTCTCGGTAGGCTACATAAGTCAAGTCAACAAGCTCCTCGATATCGACCCCATAATTATCCCCGTCTTACAACTGGACCTCACCATTGCCCCCGGCAGCTCAGGATCACCATTACTGGATCTTTCTGGAAACGTTGTGGGAATAACCAACGCGGGCACCGACGTAGGTTTCAACTTTGCAGTTCCCGGCAACATCATAAAGCGGGTGATTCCCTCCCTTATCGCGGAAGGGGAGTATAAACACCCTCTTATGGGCATTAGCATAACAGCACTGACTCCAGAAATCATAAGTTCAATGAATATCATTAATGTTGACCCTTACCAGACAGGACTTCTGATTACTGATGTTGTTTCAGGCTCTCCAGCGGATGACGCAGGATTAAACCCAGCTGTAAGCGGGACTCTAGGTGTAACAGCCATAGATATCATATTGGCTGTCGATGGTCATCCTACTTTCACTAGAGAAGATTTGGCTGCATACATGGAAGTAGAAGTGTCACCCGGACAATCTATCACTTTGACCCTCTGGAGGTCCGGTGTGATTGCTTCAGTTGATGTTACGACTACGGAGCGCCCGCCTTACGAAGGATAATTGATTTTCGATTACCCTGAGCATTTTCCAGATGCTTTTTTTGTAACCTCGCAAGAGATTATAGTCAATCATGAATGTCTAGAGGCAGGGAAAGAGTTGGAGAAAATTCGGGTTATTATAATGGGTGCTGCTGGAAGAGATTTCCACAACTTCAATGTTTACTTCAAAAGAAACGACGCCTACAAGGTTGTGGCTTTTACGGCAACTCAGATTCCCGGCATAGAAGAACGAATATACCCCACAAAATTTGCCGGTCCAAAATATCCTGACGGAATCCCAATTTACCCAGAAAAAAGGCTTCCAGAACTAATCAAGAAACACAGGGTCAATCAAGTTATTTTTGCCTACAGTGATGTATCCCACGAATACGTCATGCACAAGGCATCCATAGCCCTCGCTGCAGGCGCTGACTTCCGCCTGATGGCTGCATTAACGACCATGCTGGAAGCCAAGGTTCCGGTAGTTTCGGTCTGCGCTGTGCGAACTGGAGCAGGAAAAAGCCAGACATCCCGCAGGGTCTACGAGATTCTGAGGAATAAAGGCTACAAGGTTGTTGTTGTCAGACATCCTATGCCCTATGGGGACCTGAGAAAGCGTGTTTGCCAACGCTACGCAACTCTGAGGGACCTAGACGCCTGCAAACCCACGATTGAGGAGAGAGAGGAGTATGAACAGCACATAGAGATGGGCGCCGTCGTATACGCTGGCGTGGATTACGAGAAAATCCTGCATCGGGCTGAAAAGGAGGCAGACATAATCATCTGGGATGGAGGAAACAATGACACCCCCTTCTTTAAACCAGTCCTTCACATAGTCATAGCAGACCCTCATAGACCCGGACACGAAATCAAATATCATCCAGGCGAGACCAACCTCAGAATGGCTAACGTAGTTGTCATAAACAAGGTTGATAGTGCTGACCCAAAGAACATTGAAACGGTTAAGAAAAATGTCAAAGAAACAAATCCTGAGGCTATAATAATCGAAGCCGCTTCATCCATAACCGTTGACAATCCGGAGCTGGTTAGGGGGAAACGGGTTCTGGTTGTTGAGGACGGTCCCACTTTGACTCATGGAGGGATGAAATTTGGAGCTGGAACCTTGGCGGCGAAGAGTCTTGGCGCAGAGGAGATTGTTGATCCTCGACCCTACACTGTTGGCTCCATTGCCGAAACCTACAAGAAGTATCCTCACTTGGGGGCGGTGCTTCCTGCCTTGGGTTACAGGGCGGACCAGATGAGAGAATTGGAGATGACAATCAACTCCACTCCCTGCGACATTGTAGTTTTGGGAACCCCAACCGACCTAGGAAGATTGCTGAACCTGAATAAGCCTGCAACAAGGGCTAGATATGAACTTCAGGAGATTGGTTCACCTAATCTTGAGGAAATCTTAAGCCGAACTTTTAAGGGAAAGACGTAAAGTTGATTTCCAAGGTTAAATCTTTAAGTTCCTGAGGCGTAGCTATAAGCGGCTGATATGTATGAGCAATTTCCAAGTGCCCATAATTATCGTGAACTATAAGACCTATTCTGAAGCCACAGGCAAAAAAGCAGTAGAACTATCAAAAATCGCAGAAAAGGTAAGCATGAAGTCCGGAGTTAACATAGGCGTGTCTCCCCAATTCGCAGACATAGCATCCATCGCCAGCACAGTTTCAATTCCAGTGTTTGCACAGCACATTGACCCAATAACGCCGGGCAGCCACACAGGACACATACTTCTCGAATCCGTGAAAGAGGCTGGAGCCGTTGGAACCTTAATCAACCACTCCGAGAGACGCCTAAAACTGTTCGAAATCGACGCCATAATCACTAGGACCCGCGAATCTAGTCTAGTTTCTGTAGTGTGCACTAACAACGCGGGAGTGAGCGCCGCAGCGGCTGCCCTTAAGCCGGATATGATTGCTGTGGAGCCTCCTGAACTGATAGGAACTGGGATTCCTGTCTCTAAAGCTAAGCCTGAGGTGGTTTCGGGGACGGTGGAACTTGTGAAGAACATAAACCCTGATGTTGTGATTCTCTGCGGGGCGGGAATAACGACAGGCGAAGACGTTGCCGCTGCACTGAAGCTCGGCACAAAAGGAGTTTTGGTGGCTAGCGGAATAGTGAAAGCCAAAGACCCACGCAAAGTGCTAATGGAATTTTCGGAAGCCATCACTGAATCGAAGTAGATGAGTAATTGCAAAACAACAGTTAGGATGAATGGATAATTTAAAGGTAAGTAAATTATCCTTTGAAGTTTTTACTGACAGCTTCAAAGAGCTTGACGAGAGGGTTATAATCACTCTTCTCCATATCCTTTGCGTGTATAATATTAACTAGCTCTTTTGCGACTAATACTTTGTCAAAGTCACCGTACTTGTGTTTTTCAAATTCTTCCTTAATGAATTGCACCATTGCATTGTTCTTTTCTTTTGGTTTGTTATCAGTAACTCCTTTGGATTCAATTTTTCCAAGGTTCAATTTCAATTCTTTGAAACCACCTATTGTTCGTGAATATGCAGAATTAACCGCTTTTAAGTAATCTTGGGGAGGTATCAAATCTTCAATTGTCTTGGCTTCCGGTCTGAACTCCTGGATTCTTTTTATCGGTACCTTCTTCTTGAGTTGCGGCATTTTCTTGTCTAGCTTTTGAACGATTGAATCTCCCTTTGGGTCACTATCTAGAAGTATCATTGTTGGCAACTTTTCTGCATGTGCTAGTAAAGCAATTTGGACGAGTGAATCAGCACCCATACCCGGAACAATGGCAATGTCTTCTAAATCGATATATGGTTTATCTAGAGTAGCTAACTTGTAATTAAATCCAGTTAAAATAATTTGATCAGAAACACCCTCCACAATCAAATTCTTACCGCCTAAGAAAAGTGAGTCTCCTAGAGAAACCCCGATAGCCGTCCTTAGAGGTTCCCAAAATCGGGTTTTCCCATTTGAATAGGGTTTATTATTGATTACTGTTCCGGTTTGTTCCTTTGTTAAAAGGCGGATCCTACCCGGAAAATTTTTATTTATCAAAAAAGGTGAATGCGCCGTATATATGACTTGATTATTTTCAGCAATTCTTTCCAATATACCCAAAAAATCTTTTTGTCCGCTCGGATGAAGGTGAATAGCAGGATCATCAAGAAGTATTAAGGCATTCTTTAGTTGTTCTTGGGTATCAACAGTGAACTGGACATAAAATGATAGAAACCATTTGAAACTTTCACTTCTTTCTTCAGGTGGAGCACACATACTAACAGGTTCTTCAAGACTTATCCTAAGCAATTTTTCAGTGGCATCGATTTGAAATTCAATATCTTCCTGTTTCCAAATTTGACTTAGTTGTTTTGAAATTCTTTGTGATGCTTCCCTTAAGACCACTGTTCTTTTCCGCGTCTGCTCCTGTAAGATTTTTAGATCGGTTATGCCTCCTAATTTCAGGAGATTAGCGACTACTTTATTTTTTTTACTTGTTGGTTGTGAAATAAGGGAAGATATTTTTATTGTTTCAGGTAAGAATTCTATGTCTTGTGGAAAATAAATTTTAGGTAATATCTCAAATAATTGTTTTGCCTCTTCTGAAGTAAGATTCAAAAAGTTATTCTTTGCTAGTTTCAACATTTGTGATAAATCATTGAATTCTGTTTTGCATTTCTCAAGTTCCGCCTTTTTGTCGTTAGAAACTGCCTTAACACTTTCAACTTCACCTGTCAATTTTTCAATTTCTGCTTCAACATTCGCTCTTCTGGTTGGAATTAAATTCGCTAATGTTTCCGTGCGGGAACTTATTGCTTTCTTAAGCTCTTCAACCCGTAAATTTGCTTTGACAATTTCTTTGTTCAGAGTTTCAATTTGTTTTTGGAGAGTGTCTTTTCTATCACTAATTTTGCTGACTCTTTCTGCCGAGATCCCAACATAATAAGCACCTAAACCATTGCCCGTTTTCTGAACTTCTAAATTAGAAGCCTGAAAAATTGGAGATATATCCTCTAGCTTTTGTTGGTCATCCGCTGACAACGAGAAAACAATACTAACCTGAGGAAGGATTCCTTTACGATAACGTGGGCTTGATCGAGATATATCTTCTGATGCGAAATTGTTGTTTAACGAAAACTTGTTTGTAGCTTGAAGAACATTCGTTTTACCTGTTTCGTTTCCACCTATTAGCACCGTTATCTTCGGATCAACATTTAATTCTTGTTCTGACACAATTGTTTTGTAAGAAATTAGCTTTATTTTTTCTACAAGCATATTTATCACCAACTTTTTTTGATACGCCGAATGTTTATCCGTTAGTGATTTCTCTAAAAAGAATATATCATTTGTTTCTTAAATCTTTAATCCAACTTGTAACAATATTTGGATAAATAAGAAAGAGAAAAATCGATAGTGGAATCTTCACGAAAAAGACTTGTTACCGCTAGAAGAGGAAAAAAGTCATCAAAACTCTGGATTAATAACCTTTATATTTGCTGTTCTGGCTTCATTCCCTTCTAACGGGATCAACATAGTTAACCTTAAACAGACTTTAAGGGATTGACAATTGAACGTTGAGATTAGATGTGCTTCCTGCCTTCTCCATCGCGGCTACCTAGAAATCCTAGAATCTACAAAAGACCCCACTCTCCAATTCAAGGCTATGTCAGCTTTTCTGCGTCTCTTAGCTGAGGAATTCAAGCCAACAGCTAATCCTGCCTATTTAGGTACAAAACGGGATAGGCTGATAAGAGAGATAACTGGCAACCCCGATCCCTTCAAACAAAGAAAGCAAATCAGCAACCAAAAGGCTCTGGAAACCCTTCCTCTGGCAAAGCGTCTAGTCTTGAAGGAGGCCTCGCCGGAGTTACGTTTTAGGAAGGCTTGTCTTACCTCCATAGTCGGCAACATCATGGAATTCGACATCCCAGATAATGCCTTCAAGTTCAAGGACCTTGTGAAGCTGATTAGACAGGCTGAAAATGACCTAGCTATTGACGATGTTCCTCAAATCTTCACCAAAGCAAAGAAGGCGAAACGTCTTCTCTACTTGACAGATAATGCTGGGGAGATTGCTTTCGACACGTTGCTTGTCCAAGAACTGAAGAAGTTGGGTGCCCATGTCACAGTGGCTGTCAAGAGCGGTCCCATCCTCAACGACGCCACAATGGAAGACGCCAAAATCGTCGGAATGGACAAGGTAGCTGATGAGGTAATCACCACAGGTTCGGACTCGGTTGGTTTAGTTCCAAAAGAATGTTCCAGCGAGTTCCTGAACATTTACAATTCGGTGGATTTTGTGGTTGCTAAGGGCATGGGTCACGCTGAAACCATTACAGAACTTCAGCTGCCGGTTCCCCATGCTTTGCTGTTGCGGACGAAGTGTTGTACGGTAGCGAGTCACCTTAATGTTGATGTAGGGAAAAACGTTGCTAAGATTCTATTCTGACCTCAGCAGGATGTAGAAAAAGTGGATTTGCCTAGAATACATCTTGGACGGAGCGTTCTCTCCAAAGTCGATGAAGCTCTTCGAAGAGAATGGCTTGTAACCAATGGGTTAGGCGGATACGCTTCCTCAACCGTTCTGGGAATCAACACCCGAAAATATCACGGTCTCCTTGTTGCAGCCTTTAATCCTCCAGTAAACCGATGGGTATTGTTAACAAAGCTTGACGAAGAAATAACAATCGGAAACAAAACCTACGCCCTCGGGGCAAACGAGTTCAGGGATGTTATGTATCCTGAGGGACACCGTTTTCTCTCCAACTTTATTCTCAATCCCCTCCCAACCTACAAGTATGCTGTGGACGGTGTCCGCCTTCAGAAGACGATTTTCATGCCCCACGGAAAAAACGCAACCGTAGTAATCTACGAAGTCTCTAACCCATCAGAGGAAAAGCTGTCTCTCCGTATTTCGCCCCTCGTTAATTCGCGGCACATCTACCACATAACGGATAAGGACAGGTTACCGTGGAGATTTGTTCAGAAGCGTCTCAACGGTGAAATGGTAATTAAGCCCTCTGTTCTGCCATCATCTATGATCCTGTCCTCAGGCAATGAGGGGGCTTTTGTGGAGGAGAGCTGGTGGGTTGAGAACGTATTTTTCAGGGCTGATGCCGCTAGAAGAGAAAGCAGCATCGACGACTACTTTAGACCCGGATATTTCCGGTTTTCTATTGATCCTAAAGAGAAGAAAAAATTTTATGTCCTTGCGGTGGCTGGAAAAAGCGAGGAGGAAGCCCAGAGCCTTTCCACATCTCTTGGCAAAGGAACGGAACATATTGATCAGTTACATCGGCAGGAGTTAAAGCGCCGAAAAAGTTTGTTGGAACAGTTTCGGGAACGCCATGTTGACTTAGAAATGGAGGATTGGCTGAAGTGGCTCATCCAAGCTGCAGACTCTTTCGTTGTGAAGAGAGCCTCAACTGAAAAGAAGTCGGTGATTGCAGGCTACCACTGGTTTGATGATTGGGGAAGGGACGCACTCATTTCTTTGCCAGGGCTGACGCTTGTCACGGGAAGATTTAATGATGCACGGGAGATTTTGTTGACTTTTATGCGCTATCGTCAAAACGGTATAATCCCAAACCGATTCTCGGACAAGGCTGGAGATGTGCCATTCTACAATACAGTGGACGCATCCTTGTGGTTCTTCAACGCGGTTCTTCAATACCTCAAGTATACAGGCGATTTTGATTTTGTTCGAGAAAATTTGTGGGAAACATTGAATGAGATTGTTGAACATCACGTTGAAGGAACCATCTTCGGTATTCACATGGAAGAAGATGGCTTGATTGCTCATGGTCCACAATTGACTTGGATGGATGCTGCTACGGTTGACCGTTTTGTTACGCCAAGAGGGGGAAAGGCAGTTGAGATTCAAGCCCTATGGTATAACGCCCTGAAAACCATGCAGTTGCTAGCAAAAACTTTCAATCAGGAAGACAAGGCAGAAAAATATAACCGCATGACAGAAAAGGCTAGAGAGAGCTTTTCCGAGAAATTTTGGAACCCCAAGAAAGGATGCCTCTTCGACGTAGTCTCTGAGGATGGCACTGACTCATCGTTAAGGCCAAATCAGGTTATTGCCGCCTCATTGGACTTTCCCCTTCTTGACAGAGGGAGAGCAGAGAAGGTTGTTGAGATAATCCAGAAAAAATTGTGGGGAAGATACGGGCTTAAAACTCTCTCTGACGACAATCCGCAATACATAGGAGAATACATTGGTGCTTGGGGTCATCGCGATAGTGCATATCATAACGGCACGGTTTGGGCGTGGCTTATTGGTCCCTTCACCACGGCTTTCTTAAAGACGAAAAATCATGAAGCACATTGGCGGAACTTCGCTTTCAAGAGTTTTCTGCAGCCTCTCTTCCGTGAAGAAATTCATCGAGCTGGCTTAGGAACGGTCAGCGAAATCTTTGATGGTGATAAGCCGCATATTTCCAGAGGCTGTATTTCTCAGGCTTGGAGCGTGGCTGAGCCGTTAAGAGCCTACGTTGAGGACGTAGCTTTGAAGAGACCTCCCCACGAAAGAGAAGTCTTATGTATTGGTAGATAAGAAATCTTAAAAAGGCGAAGAATAAATGTTTCTTCAGGAAGTTGAGAGAGTTGATACCTATACTTAGTTTTAGGGAGAAACAGGGGTGAAAAAATGGTTAAAGGAAACGGTGAAGTATCAGTTATGATGTTCATCGCTGGGCTCGTCATAGCAATCCTTCTCTCCAGTGGACTTTCAACATTAATTACTACTCAATTGGCTGCTGGACCACAGGGTCCGGTGGGACCACAAGGACCTAAAGGTGATACGGGGGACATAGGACCACAGGGAATACAAGGTCTTCAGGGAGTGATTGGATCTCAAGGAATACAGGGACCAACTGGACCCCAGGGAGAAGAAGGACCTGTGGGGGCAACAGGACCACAGGGAGCAACTGGACCTCAAGGACTACAAGGGGAACAAGGAATTGGATTTGAACCCCAAAGTAGCATTTCAATCCCGGCAACGGCATTCATATGCCTTGATACCCAGTACGAGTACAATCCGTTTGTATTAAGAAATGATTTGTCCATTCCGCTAAATTTTGTTGCGCCGCTTCAGCTTCCCCATGGAGCCACGGTCACAAACGTTACTTTCTATTGGTTTGATAATGGTACCGACGTTATGGATTTTTCTTTGGTGAGATATAAGCGGGTTCAGGCTTATACGCTGGGCTTTTGTTCTTCTCCTGCCACGGAACCATTAGGAGATGGCGCCTCTTCTCCTCTTGCCATAAACTTCGCAACCGTCGACAACAGCCAATACATTTACTACTTGCAGCTTCATATCCCTGCTTCCCCCACCGTGGGGGAATACCTGTTCTATTACGCAATCGTAGAATACGAATATCCAACATAACCGTCAGATACCATATCCCTCCCTTTCTTTTCTTACCCGAAAACTTGTGAATGTAGCATTCTGAAATTTTAAAAGTAGAAAACACTGCAGAATTTCTTGGGAGACTGGGGAAACGGCTTGGTGAATGCCCTATATAAAGAGGATAAACTTAGATAAGGCTTGTACTGCCTAATGAGTTGATCAAATATGCCTCTTAAAACTACATGGATTCAAGTGAATGGTGGTTAGCCATGACAGACGTTTGTCTAATGTTTGAAGTTCATCAGCCCTTCAGGTTGAACCGTAATTTTCACTCTGACCTACTGGCTAAGGGAAAAGTTACAAAAAGCGGTCTTTTTGACCTCTATTTTGACCAAAAGCTTAACCGTTACGTTTTCGAGAGAGCCGCAAGGAAATGCTACTTTCCCGCAAACTGCATAATCTTGGAACAGATTGAAGAGTGCAAGAGAGAACGGAAACAGTTCAAGGTAACCTACGGAATATCCGGGGTCTTTCTTGAACAGTGCAAACGCTGGAACCCAGACCTCATTGAATCCTTCAAACAGCTCGCCGAGACGGGTTGCGTCGAATTCATGGATGAGACATATTACCACTCTTTAGCCAGCCTTCACGGGTCAGATCGCTCAGAATTCGTGGAACAGGTTAAAATGCACCACCAGCTCATGAAGGACCTCTTCAACTATGAACCGCAGGTTATCGAAAACACCGAGTTGCTGTACAATAATGCCATAGCTAAGACAATGGAGGGAATGGGTTACAAGGGCACTGTCACAGAGGGCATTGAACGGCTTCTTGGGTGGAGAAGCCCCAATTACGTTTACAAAGCCAAGAACTCTAACCTCCGCGTGTTACTCCGCAACTACCGCCTCTCAGATGACATAGGATTCCGTTTCTCCTCCAATTGGTGGAACGAGTATCCTCTAGACGCGACAAAATACGCTCGCTGGCTAGCTGCAGCCCAAGGACAGGTGATCGTTCTTTTCGTTGACTATGAAACCTTTGGGGAGCACCACTGGTCAGAATCCGGTATCCATGAGTTCCTGAGATGGCTACCAAGCGAAGTGAACAAATATCATCATCTCCACTGGCGAACACCCTCCGAAGTCATCGACAGGCACGCTCCCGTCGATGAAATTGATGTTCACGAATACAACACCGTCTCATGGGCTGACATTGAACGCGACCCCACCGCATGGATTGGCAATCCCATGCAGAACATCTGCTACGACTCTCTGAAGGAACTAGAACAGCTGGTGAAGGGAATCGGCGACAAAGAGTTCATTCGTCTGTGGCGTTACCTCCAGATGAGCGACCACCTATATTACCTCAGCATAAAAGGAGGAGGACCCGGAGACGTACACAACTACTTCAGTCCTATGGGCAGTCCAGTAGAAGCCTTCGCAGTATATTCCAGAATCCTAGCTGACCTCGAAGCCAGAATCCTCGTAGAAATGGAAAAACCGGAACTGGCGGCAAAGAGGATGCTGAGGCGTCTTCCAGCTGGAATGGGATTTAGCTTCTCTTACGAATTCGCCCGCTCCTCAGGAATAACTGTTCACAGCCTAACAGAATTTTATTCAACACTGAAGACCATTGACATCAGCTCCATCCAATTTCACATGGAAAGAGGAGATTTCGAACGCTGGCTACGCCAAGTTGTCGGCGACAACAAACTAGCTGACGAGATGGCGAAAATTAGCAGGACAAGCAAAAGGTTGAAAGGGGAGGCTCTACGCAAAAAAGTTCTTGCCGCAACTGAAAGAAGAATAAAACAATTGGAAGGAATCACTAAGGAAGACTAGAGATGGCATGGTCGACAACTAAGAGAAAGCGTGAAACAGAAGGTTTTTGGTTATGATGATCCGAGACCCTGTCTGTGGGATGCCTTTACCTGAAACCAAGCCGGAATTCAAGGCTGAGGTGAGGGGAAGAACATACTATTTCTGCGGTGAATACTGCAAACGTGCTTTCTTGCGGGGGAAGAGGATAGCCTATTTCTGCATGGAAATCGGATTGAGCAACGATTTTCACACCTACAGTGGAGGTTTGGGCGTGCTGGCTGGAGACATGATAAAGTCCAGCGCTGACCTTAAGATTCCGTTGGTGGGAGTCACGCTTGTCAGCAAGAAGGGTTACCTGAAACAGGAGATCAGAGATGGAAAACAGATCGATTACTCGGACGATTGGATGCCCTCCCAATTTATGACTGAACTGCCTGTTCAGGTCGAGTTGAACATCCAAAATCGAAGAGTCAAAGTAAAAGCTTGGCTTTACGATTATCAGAGTCCCTCCGGAGGGCTAGTCTCTATTTTATTTCTTGATACAGACGTCGACGGCAATGCTCCAGAAGACCGGGAGATCACCTCTTTTCTGTATGGTGGGGATGAGAGGTACAGGTTGAAGCAGGAGATAGTCTTGGGAATTGGCGGGGTGAAGATGCTTGAAGCCGCCGGCTTTGAGATAGGAAAGTATCACATGAACGAGGGGCATTCAAGTCTCTTAACAATAGAATTGCTGCTTAAGAACGGAATGGACATAGATATGGTTAGGGACGTTTGCATCTTCACCACTCACACGCCAGTGGAAGCTGGACATGACCAATTCTCCTATGATCTTGTCCAAGAGATGTTAGGGGAAGTAATTCCTCTGGAAACCCTGAAGGAACATGGGGGACATGACCGCTTAAATATGACGCGTCTGGCACTGAATCTAAGCAAATATGTGAATGGTGTTGCAAAAAGGCATAAGGAATTTTCCATAGCGTTATTTCCAGGTTATAATATCTCAGCTATAACTAATGGTGTCCACTCTTTCACTTGGACTTGTGAGAGTTTCAGAAAACTTTTTGACAAGTATCTGCCTGGATGGGCAAACGAACCTGAATTGCTTGTCAGGGTGGACAGCATCCCGGATGTGGAGATATGGCGAGCCCACGTTAAGGCGAAGGCAGCTCTTGCACGCTATATTCGCGAGCTCTCAGGTGTCAGGTTTGATCTTCAAGTGCTTACTTTTGGTTTTGCTCGTAGATTTACTGGCTATAAGAGACCCAATCTGTTATTCTCCAATCTAAAAAGACTTGCAGAAATCAACAAGGTGGGAAAAATGCAGATAGTTTTTGCTGGCAAAGCCCATCCTAGGGATTGGATGGGAAAGCACCTCATCGAAGAGGTCAATGGGCTCAAAGAGAAGCTGAAGGATGTGATGAAGATTGTCTATTTGGAGAATTATGATCTTGAGATGGCGGCTAAGCTCACTTCTGGCGTGGATGTCTGGTTGAATACTCCTCTTCCGCCCTATGAGGCTTCGGGTACAAGCGGGATGAAGGCAGCCCATAATGGGGTGATTAACTTCAGCGTCTTGGATGGCTGGTGGGTGGAGGGTTGTGTTGAGGGTGTCACGGGTTGGGCTATTGGTCCTTCCCCAAAAGAAGAGTTGGAAGAGGCTGAAAGAAGACGGCAGGAGGTCACCCAATTGTATAGCAAACTGGAGTATGTGGTTATCCCCAAATTCTACAGAAACAGGGATGAGTGGATACATTTGATGGAGAACTCGATTGGAAAGGTTGCCTACTACTTCAACAGCCACAGAATGATGCGAAGATACGCCTCAGAAGCCTACCTGTAAATATGCTCAAAACCTTCGAAGAGAACGCGTGTATTTTCCTCGTTTTATGGAAGTACTCCCTTGGAGGCTATTTCGTAAATTTGCTTCGGTTTCTCTTGAATTTCTTTTTGCATTTGACGCTGCAGAAATAATATTTTTCTCCGTCGTGAGTGATTTTATATTTAGCTGTCTTTTCGTTTAGAACGACGCCACAGACTGGATCTCTAGGCATTATACTTCATCTCTCAATAGTTGCATGAGTCTATATAAGATTGTTGTATAGGATGTCCGAATGCTTGTTGGAAGAAGGACCCCTAACCGATGGATTTATATTAGCGCTGTCAAATATGAAAAATCCTTCATGAAAAATGCAATAATAGGATAAACAAAGAAGGAGTAATTATGAAAAAGGGGTTAAGCGAAACCTGCCACAAATTCTTCATGAACTTATCCAATCCCACAAGGTTAGCAACATTAGAAAAGCTTATGGAAAAGCCGATGAGCGTAAATGAACTCGCGGAATCCCTTGGACAGGAACAGAGCATGGTCTCGCATAACCTTAAACCTCTGCTTGAATGCAACTTTGTTTACATCAAGAGACAGGGAAAGAAGCGAATCTACTCTGCCAATCAAGAAACCATTGGCGCACTCTTCAACGCAGTTGAGAATCACGCCAACAAGTTCTGTCCAACAGGCGGAAAGTGCCACATAAAAGAAAATTAAAGGCAATTTCGCACAGTTACAGTAGGCGATAATTCATGAAACATGATGTTGAGAAGGCTCCTGCTCAACCAGTAAGGTTCGTTGATCTGATACAATATCAAGAAGGCTCTGTGGTAAGCAGAACAGTAATTGACAAAGAGACGGGAACGGTAACGCTGTTCGCCTTCGATGAAGGTCAAGGATTGAGTGAACATACGGCGCCCTTCGATGCTTTAGTTCACATCTTAGATGGTGAAGCAGAAGTGACTATATCGGGCAAAACGTTTCCTCTGAAGAAGGGGGAAATGGTGATAATGCCAGCCAATCAACCCCATGCCCTGAAGGCAACTAAGAGATTCAAGATGATTCTAACAATGATACGAACATAACCGTAGCGACTATACCTTTGTTAAGAGGTTTACTGGACTACCTCAACTTCTTCTATTTGCGGCACTCTCTTCTTTATGCAGTTTATGACGCCATATTGCAGGGTCATCGCTGACATTGGGCATCCGTTGCATGCTCCCTTCAGTTTCACCTTTGCGACACCGTTCGCTACATCTAAAAGTTCTATATCTCCGCCGTCAGCCTGCAGCTGAGGTCTCACTTCTTCAATGCACTGTTCCACTTGTTCCTTAATCGTCTTTGTCATGGAAACAATCCCTAAAATAACAGATAAAAATCAAGCTAATAAAGGTGCTGTGTACTAACGAAGTCACGAATTCACAGCAACAATCTTGTTCCAGTCGCAACCGAACCGAATAAATTAATAATCCGGAGGAACGAGTATTTCTGGACGTGTAGATGATGAGCGCGAGCAAAATCAGGGGAAAAATTTTGGGAGCGTTATGGGCTGCTGGAAAGCCGATGACCCTCCAAGGGATAGCTGAAAAAGTTGGATTAAATTCTTCCTCAACAATGGGGTATCTACTAGGTCTCATAAAGGCGAAATACGTTTCTGTGCCCGAGAAACATTCCTATGCCATAACAAATCTAGGCAAACAAGCGTTAGGGCTGCCTAAAGTAGACCAGAAACTTGCCTCCAGCATTCTGAGTCCTCTCCCTGTAGAAAAAGCCTTCCATTTCTATTATGATCTCAACCAGTACTCGGGCGTTCACGCCGACAGCCTCAATGACTTCGTTGACAAAATCCAAAAGGTCGATTTGAAATCCATCGAATTCCATATTCCACGAAGAGACTTCGAATTTTGGATTCGCTCGCTGGGAGACCTAGAACTATCCAAAAAGATAGAACTACTGCGGATGGCACAGTTGCATGGAGAAAACCTCCGAAAAGAGGTCTACGAAACAGTTAAGTCCAGATGCAAAGAACTGGCAAAGCTTACCCTCTAACAGCTGCAACTGCTTAAGCACGCAATCTATTAGAATGTAGCTAGGCAATCTATAAAATGGAGAAAAAAGGGGGAGAGTTAGGAGTCCGCCTTCACGAACCTCTTCTTCAACTTTTCCAAGACCTTGGGCAACGTGGTGTACTCCATGGCATGAGAACTTAGGCGGGCAGGCTCAAATTCTCCCATGCGACGAAGAACCGCGGCGTACTCTATTGCCTCTCGACGAGCCAAATCAAAGGCTGGGTCCTCAAACAGGTCGCTTATCATTGGTTCGCCGTTGTCGTCGCTGGCAATCACCCCATTGCCGACCTGAAAGCCGAGAGCCACAATCCTCGGTGGACCATCAAAGACGGTGCATCGACTGTCCTTCAAGCCAACAGGCATAAGCGTCCCCCAGTGACTCCCTCGCATCCATCCTTCAACAAAATAGGTGTGAACATATGGAGCAAGAACCTCCCCAAGCGCTGGCAAACCATGCTGAGACCTCACAATTGAAACAGGATCGTCCTTTCCAACGTATTTACCTGCAATCAACGACAATCTAGTTGTGCTTGTGGCACCGCATATCAGATTATCTCTTGCTCGCCACACATGCGAGACCACATAACGTTCAGGCGTCCCTATCAAGGCAATCAACTCATACATCTCTTCAGGGCACTTCATGACTACCTTCTTGTTTTCCATCACATCAAGAACCTCAAACTTGAAGCCCCCTATCATCCCCGGGTCAATCACGAGCCCAGCAGTGTTAGCAGGGTCTCCAAATATCTTGAACATGGGAAAATTGAAGGCGCCGGGTTCTGTTTTGTCGGCAGCAAAGACAACTATGGGGTCTGAGCCGCGTTCCTCAATTTCCATCTCCGCTACGCCGGGACCCATCCCACAGACGTTTCCGCTAAAGGCTGTTCCTAAAAGGTCTTGCCCTGCGCCGTACAGTTTGAGGTCTTTGGCTTTGTCAGCGGCTTCTTTGAAGGTGTTCCATGTTAGGTTGTGGATTTCGGGGTTGCTTTCTCCTTTATTGTGTACCATGAGGAGTTCAAGGTCGTCCCCTGCGTTGAACACGTAAAAGCTGTTGATAAGTCCCTCGTTTTGTGCTTCCTTCAAACGTTTTTTTCCAATGTCAATGAGGGGTTTAGGCACAATATGATGGCCGGCTAGGGAACCCACATCGCACTTAATAACCGAAATAGTAGTTTTTTTCGGCATTCTACCCCCTGCCTTCGTACTAGCCTTTATAGTGATAGTCTTAAAAGATTTCCTCCAAATCCCAGAGTAAGTCTCATTTCAAACCAAGACCTGAAGTGAAATGAGAGATAAACTTCAATAAACTCGTGCTTGCATATGTTCTCAGCTGCCATTCTTTGAGGAGAGGAAACAAAAAATGAAGATTATATTCTCAGAAAAATGTCTTGAGTATAGCTGGCCGGGTCACATAGAAAGACCTGCACGCGTCCGAAAAGCCGTTGAACTCCTTAGAGGGCAATATGATTTTCTGGAGCCTAAGCCAGCCTCACAGGAAGATTTGCTGAGGGTCCACAGCAGAGAATACGTTGAGCTGATTAAGAGTGCGGAGGCTGGAAGCTACTTGGATGGGGACACGCCGGTGCCTGAAAACATCTATGAATATGCTTGTCTCTCTGCTGGCGGAGCATTGTTGGCTGCCGTGGAAAAGGGGTTTTCTTTCATGAGACCTCCGGGTCATCATGCTGGTATAAACGGTAGAGCCTTGGGCGTAGCAACTTTGGGCTTCTGCTACTTCAACAACATCGCCATTGCCGTCAGGAAACTGGATTTACCCACTCTGATTGTGGACATTGATGGGCATCATGGAAACGGCACTCAGGAGATTTTCCAAGGAGACCCTAACGTTACCTTCGTTTCTTTGCATAGGTATCCCCATTATCCGGGAACTGGTCTTCGGTCGCAGGGCAACTGCTTGAATTTTCCCCTCTCCTATCCAGTTGGAGATGAGTTGTATCTGGAGACTTTGGAGAAGGCGTTGGGTCAGGTGGAAACGAATGATGTTGAGGTTGTTGGGATTTCAGCGGGTTTTGATGCTCACCAAGGAGACTTGGCTTCTTTAGGATTGACGCCAGAGGGATACAGGGAGATTGGAAGAAGGGTGGGTGCTTTGGGGAAGCCAGTTTTCGGCGTGTTAGAAGGGGGCTACATAGGCGAATTCGTGGGCAGAGACGTTCACGAACTTATCAGCGGAATAGAAGAGAAACAATAAAAACTCATTCATATTTGGAGACTAATAGTACTTCATTGTTGAAAACTAGCTTTTTCTGAAAAAAACAGACCTGAAAAAGTGAACCATGAACTCCCCTTAGAACAGAAGGTTAAAGGTTTTTTAACTTTAGCCTCTTTAATTAGAGTAGATAGGGAAGGATTGTCCATGGGCACGTTTACAGTAGTCTCCGCTAAAATACCTGACGAAGTGTATAAGGAGCTGGCTCTTCGTATTCCGGAAGGGGAAAGAAGCGCTTTCATTCGAGAAGCCATACTGGAGAAATTGGAAAAGACTCCGCGACCAGAAAAGATTCTGGGGTTGGAACAGAAAGTCTCTCAGCTAGAAAACGAGGTTAAAACGATAAAGGATTACCTAGCAAAACTTGAAGTTCTCACTCACGAAGAAGGGAAGGTAAATCCTCATGCCTTCTGCATCGACGAGGTTGACAACAAAATCGTGGACTACCTCCTTGACCATAGAGGAGCCACGACAACCGAGCTTGCGGAGTCTCTGGGAACGAACCGCTGGCTTGTTCTTAACCGCCTCAGAAAAATTGCGAAGTCATCCAAGAAGCAACTTGGAAAAGCCGTCATATTCTATTACTCTGGAGAGAGAAGTGGAAAGAGAAAAGCTTGGTGGATAAGAGAAGAACTAGTTGAAACATGACCCGCCTCTATCGACAAAGATTTTAAGTATGTTCTTTGACATGTGGCATTGAGGTTGAAAGCTCATGCCAGAACTTGTGAAAGCCTATATCCTTGCTAATGTAAAACGAGGCGCCGAACACAAGGTAGCCCAGAAGATTCGCAAAATGAAGGAAACCACGGAAGTCCTTGTCACCTACGGACTCTGGGACATAATCGCCCGCATCGAAGCTCAAAGTCTAGGGCACCTCGACAAGATTATCACGGATATACGGCAAATCGAAGAGATCGAGCAGACCAGCACTCTCATAGGCTCATAAAAACACATCTAGATGTAACAAAGCTTAATTTACACAAAGGAACCTGAAGAGTTAAAATGGGGCCCGTAGCCCAGACAGGATTAAGGCGCCGAACCAACCCACAGGGAAGGTGCGCAAGCCTCCGGAGCCGGAAACCCGGGGTTCAAATCCCCGCGGGCCCGCCAAAAGGAAGAAAACATGATGGTTTCAGTTAACCCCTTCAAGGAATTGCATGCTGGATGCGAGGTCGTTTTAAAGGATGCCCTCAGCAAACTATATCCCAATTTCATCTTGCCCTCTATATTGCTTGAATCTCCGCCTAACCTCCAGTTCGGTGAGTTGGCAACTTCTGTGTGTTTTGAGATTGCCAAGCAAGCCGGAAAGAAGCCTCGGAAGATTGCGGAGGAAACCGTGCAAGCCATAGATGTTTGCGGTTTTCCGTTGATTCAGAAAGTTGAGGCTGCCGGCGCAGGATACATCAATTTTCACGTGAATTCCGAAAAGTTCTTCCGTTTAACCCTTGAATCCGCCCGAGCCCTCGACATGGAGTACGGATACGTTAAAACTTCTGAACCGAAAAAACTTATGCTCGAACATACAAGCGTCAACCCCATCCATCCAATACACATCGGACAAGCAAGAAACCCAATGCTGGGCGACGCCCTAGCCCGCATCCTAACAGAACATGGACACACAGTCTCAAGACACTATTACGTGGATGATGTGGGGCGCCAGAGCGCTGTCATAGCCTACGGATACACTAAACTTGGGAAGCCGAAGCCCCAGGGAAAGCCTGACAGTTTCATTGGCGGAATCTACTCGGTGACAAGCTGCATAATGGAGATTCAACGCCTCAAAAAGTCGGTTGAAACGGCGAAGATGCTTGGAACCCAAGAGGTTTCGAAGCTGCAGAGGGAACTGGATGATTGGGCTTCAGTTGCAGCAGACCTAGAACAGAGGTTCCCCGAAATCTTCCCTCGCCTCCTAGAAGAGATCGGCAGCGACAGCGACCCTGAAGAAGAGGTGAGCAAGCTAATACAAGGATATGAGACTGGCAGAGAAGAGGAAAAACAGTTGCTCAGAGATGTCTGTCAACTCTGTCTCAGCGGATTCAGAGAAACCCTCGCCAGAGCCGGAGTCGTCATCGATTCTTGGGATTGGGAGAGCGACCTAATCTGGAACGGCGACGTCAACCGGGTCCTAGACGAACTGAAGGCAACGCCCTATGTGTTTCAGCTGGGGGGTGTGCTTGAATTTGACGCCGAAAAAGTTGCTCACGACCTTGATCTCAAGAAGATGTTGGGGTTGAGCGATGATCATGAGCTCTCTTCTTTGACTCTTGTGCGGGCTGATGGAACAACCCTCTACACGACGCGGGATATTGCCTATCATCTGTGGAAGTTCAAGAAGGCTGAGAAGGTCATTAATGTGATTGGCATGGAGCAGACGCTTCCGCAGTTGCAGTTGAAACTTGCCTTAAGCGCTCTTGGTCATGTAGATTACGCTAAGAAGCTGGTTCACTTTGCCTACAATCTGGTGAGCCTTCCGGGGTATCGGATGTCAAGCCGCAGAGGTCGCTACATCACCTTAGACGAGGTGTTGGATGGCGCTGCCGAGAGGGCTTACGAAGAGGTTTCGAAACGTTCTCCTCACCTGTCTGATGAGGAGAAGAGGCAGATTTCAGAGTTTGTGGGAAAAGGAGCCGTTAAATATGCGCTAATAGAGGTTGATCCGACAAAACCTGTTGTCTTCACTTGGGACAGGGTGCTGGACTTCGAAAAGAACAGCGCTCCCTACATTCAGTATTCCCATGCGAGAGCCCAAAGCATCCTGCGGAAGGCGTCTAGAGAACCCGAAAACCCTGACTACTCCCTTCTGGCTGACCCTATGGAGCGGGATATAGTGCTGACGTTGGCTCGCTTTCCTGAGGTCTTCGTGGATGCTGCAGAATATCTTCGACCAAACTCCATAGCGGACTATGCCAATGCCTTAGCTGATAAGTTTAACAGGTTCTACACGAAACTGCCAGTTATCAAAGCCAAGTCACGGGGGCTAAGTGACGCTAGGCTTGCCCTTGTGGACGCTACGAGGATAGTTCTTCGGAACGCCCTGAAGCTTTTGGGGATAGAGGCTCCAGAGAGAATGTAGATTTCTGGTAATATGCGAAAAGCACAAATTGCATAAGTGAGAAAGTATGTTTTGAGGCTTTTGTATGCCCCTGTATATTCTGCTTTCAACCCTTACGCCTGAGGGTAGGAAGACGATTAAGAAGAATGCTGAACGCATCAGAGAGGTCAACAAGGAAATTGAAGCTTTTGGCGCCAAGGTTCTTGCGCAGTACGCGGTTTTGGGACCCTACGACTTCGTTAACATCGTGGAAGCTCCAGACAATAAGGCAATTGCTCATGTATCTCTGGAACTTGGGTCCCGCGGAACCATTGAAATCATGAGTTTGCCAGCCATGCCAGTCAACGAGTTCATTACCATGGCAAAAGAGTAGTTCCACCACCTCCTCTTTTTTTTGTGACCGATTTAGCAAATTTTATTAGATGTTGTGCAGAGGGTTTCGTAAAGTTGAAACGGAAAGCCGCTGTGTGTTTTGGTGGAGGAGAGCTGATATCTGCAAGGTTTTGATTTAGGGAGAGAGTTGCTCAAGTGGATAGCCATAATAACGATGACTGTAGACCATGTTGGGGCTGTCTTGTATCCTGATTTTACGGTTCTGCGTATTATCGGGAGGTTCGCTTTTCCCTTATTCGCTTATCTGTTGATGCTGGGGATGGAAAGCACAAGGAATATACGCAACTACTTCCTGCGTCTCTTTCTTTTTTCCTTCATTTCTCAGGTGCCCTTTTTCTTAGCCTTAGGGTTTGAACCCTTTGGTTACTTCAATATTTTCTTCACTCTATCTTCAGGTCTTCTCTTTGTCTATTTCTTCAAGAAAAATTCTCCTATTGCATTGGTTCCGGTGCTGGTCTCCTTTGTTCTGCCCTTTGATTACGGCATCTATGGCATAGCCATGATAGGTTGCATGCAAATCCTAAGGGAGGACACGCGATTCGGTGCTGTTGCGTTGGGGTTGCTTAACGTGCTGTTTTTGGTGCCTTGGAACATCCAGTTTCTCTCTGTCCTTGCGATACCATTAATTCTTCTCCACAAAAACGGTTACTTGAAGATACAGAGGGAAGCTAATGAAAAAGTTGCCTACCCCCTCTGGAGAAAATACTTCTTCTACCTCTACTACCCCCTCCACCTAACCCTGCTCTTTCTAATAAAAACGTATTATTTCTAGCAAGACACCTCAACAAAAAACCCTGAAGAGAAGCTGAATCTATTTTTTCGAAGCAGGCTCTTCGGGATAACCCCATCGAACATGGTCGAAGTTGCAATCATTTCAAGTAAAGTAGGGGGAAACAAGGATCGTCATGGTTACAGGATGAAGGGAATTGCTACAATCATCACTAGCACACAAACCAAGGCAACCGTCACCGCAACTGTTATTCGGGAGACGTTTTTTTCGTCCACTCTTCGACCCAGAATTCTCTTCAGTGAAATGTCAAACATTCGCCCTCCATCCAGAGGATAAATTGGCAAAGCATTGAATATCGCCACATTCACGTTGACAAACCACACCCAAAAGAGGAAATTAGCCAAGGCATGCCATTGCGCAAACCAATGCGTATAGAAGGGAGCCAAAGAATCTGAAAAAGGCACCAAACCCGGAGACAGAGCTGGCGGAACCAAATATAGAGACAACGTTTCAGGAGTCAATGTCCGATAAAGGTTTAACCGCTCCTCAGTCAACAAGTCACCCACAAGCACCCCCATGACAGTCCGCCCATCCTCAGACTCAGTTAAATTCACGAATGTGGAAAACCTGTCCTCCCATTTTTCTCCTCTAGCCACAACCACCTGCACCACATCTCCCGGCTTCTTAGTATTCAATGATGCGTTTAACTCCTCAAGGTTACCAATCTGCACATTATCCACTGAAACAAAAACGTCCTCAGGAAGCAATCCTGCCTTCTTGGCGGGCATGCCATCCGTAACCTCAGAAATGTATACTCCATCAATAATTGGAGTCAACCCGTTCACAATGATCAGAACGCTGAGAATGCACACTATGGCTACAACGATATTTCCGCCAATCCCCGATGCCAATACTCTCAGGGAATCCTTGGCTTTTGCTTTTGTAAGTTGCTTTTCATCAACGTCGACAAAAGCGCCGATGGGGATAATGAGAAAAAAGAGGAGACCGCTGGACTTAACTTTCAATCCACGGTTTCTCGCTATAATTCCATGGGCTCCCTCATGAACCGCAATTGCAACGACTATCGCTATCCAACCATACACTATGGGAAGAAAAGGATTAATCCCTGGCAGCAGCAGGTACGCTCCTGGACCCAATTCACGAGTCACATCTCTTGCAGCCGGGGTCCATAACAAAGTGAATAGGCTGTTACTAATCAGATAAAGTCCAATGCCCGCCACAATGGGCACAATGATGAGGGCGACCCAGGAAATCCATCGAGAGGCTCGAAGGGACCCAAGCCTGTCAAAAACCCCAGTGAATATCCGTGTCCTAACCGTCAACATGGGAAAAGCGAACTCGATTCTACGCTGCTCAGCTTCCTCGTCTTCAGCTTCTTGTCCAGTCAATGGCTCTCACCAAACGTTCAGCCCTTTAACTTACGTTGTTTCTAAATCTTTAATGTTTAGCAAAAACAGAGACAGAAAAAAGCCTTATCGTTTTAGAGCGAATCACAGGTATCGGTATAGCAAAATCTGTGACAGTCATCTCGGTTCCTATGAGGGACCCCTCTCACCCTCTTCCCCTTCAGGTCAAGGCGAAAACCTTGCATACAAATCTCATCCTCCCTGAGTTTAACAACCTTCTTCTTTCCCTCACCCAAATCGAGGATGCACATCTCAAATTCTTGAATTGACATTTTTCACTCATTCAAACCAATGCAAAACTGAAGTTTAAAAAATTTTTATACTGTGAATAAAGATTTCCAATGAAGATTTTGGGATTAAATTTTGACCCTAAATCTAAAGGGGTTACAGTTTTAGCTGTATTGTCTTGACGTCAAGAGTGTCCGTGTAAAGTATTGATATGGTTGGTTGTCCGCTTAGGTAGCCGCAAGCCTCACCCGGATTGATAACAACAGTCCTCCCTTTACGGTACGTTTTCGCCACGTGACTATGCCCACTAACCAGCACATCATGGCTCTCCAACTCAAGAAGGGACCGCAGAAGGTCCGCTTCGTCTCCGTGCAACAGGGCAATCTTCAGCCCATCAGCTACCACAAAGGCAAATCTTCCGCGGATATCTGCCCCTATCTCCGCGAATTTTTCCCTCAGCAGCACTTTGTCGCCGTCGTTGTTGCCGAAAACTCCGATTAGACGTGCCTTCAGGGGTTTGAAGTGAGATGCCACGAAGGGGGCAACGTAGTCTCCAGCGTGGAGCACGAGTTCAGCCTTCTCTTCGTTTAGCCTCTTCACTGCTTCGTCAATCAGGGGCAGACGGTCATGAGTATCCGACATCAATCCAACAATCATATTATCTAACCGCCACGATAACAGTAACTGGTCATCAGTCAACAAGAGAGAAGTGAGTAAAACTAAATATGCCTTCCCCTCTGGCTGGGGCGTTTGAAGGGCTGTTTTACTGGCTTTCCGAAAAGATTTTACAAGCAATCGTACGTTAGTAGATAGCGGTGGTAAACTTGACATCTCTCAGGGCTTTGGCGCCCTCTTTAACTAGAATAACCATTGCCGCAGCTGTGGGGGCGGCATTACATATCGGTCAAGGAGACAAGAATCTGGTAGACGCAAAGGCAGTCGAGTTTTCGAGAGCAGTTCTGGATCAAACTGAAGTTGACGGCGAAGTCATCTCGTGTGAAGGACCAAAAGACAACGCACCAGCCTTCATGTGCAGAGAGAAGGTGGGAACAGGGAAAGGTCCAAAAGTTGAGTTCGTCGTTGACCCTGTTGACGGCACAACTGCAACTTCTAAAGGCAGGAAAGACGCTATCTCCGCCCTCGTCTGCGCACCAGCCAGCTGTCTTCAGATGCTACCCGATGATGGATATTATTTCAAGGTGGCAACTGACGAGCAGTCTGTCGGCAAGATTTCCTTGGACATGTCTGTCGAAGAGATTGTTACTAGAGTTGCCGAGGAGAAGAGTTTGCCTCTTGAAAACTTCACGGTTATCATGCTGGAGCGGGAGAGACATACGGAGATTCTGAAGAGCCTAAGGGCCCTCGGAGTGAGGATAATCTTGCTTCCTGACGGAGACATCGCGGGCGCCGTTGCCACCTGTATCCCCGATTCTGGCGTTGATCTTCTGGTGGGCGCTGGCGCGGGACCTGAGGCAACCATCGCAGCGACTGCGGTGAAGTGTCTGGGTGGCACCATGCTTGTGAATGTTTGGAGAGACAAGAAGGACGATGCTGAACGACTGAATCGGCTGGTGGAGGCAGGCGTCGACGTAGACAAAACTTACAATGAAAACGAGTTGGCTAAGGGCAATGAACTAGTCTTTGCAGCTTCTGGAGTCACGAAAGGCGAACTCTTGGATGGGGTACGCTTCACTCCACATGGGGCAACTGTCAGCTCGCTTTGCGTAAGGTTGCCCAGCGGAACTATAGAAAAGTCGGAGACAAATCTTCGATTCAAGGAGCATCCGGTGTACAGAACGGTTAATCTGAAGGGGCGCCCCCGTTACAACAAGAATCGTTTTTGATAGAGTACATCAGCAGGTGACTGGAGCATGAAGTACATAGGTATTCACAAGAAAGGAGAACTCACCCTCTCTCAACTGCTGAAATCGGTTAAAGAGCGGGCAGACTTTCCCAAGGCTGGAGCCTTAGCCCTGTTCATTGGAGTGGTCCGAGGCGAAACCTTGGGTGGCGAAAACGTGGAACGGCTGGAGTTGGAAGCCTATGAGGAAGAGGCTAACAGGATTCTTGGCAGAATCTGCGAAGAGCTGAAGGAAAGGGACGGGGTTATTGATGTTCAGATTCACCATTTTGTCGGAGAATTCAGCGTCGGCGAAGACCTAGTCTATGTTGTGGTTGCGGGGGCTCACAGGGAGAACGTTTTTGCTGTTCTACGCGAGGCTGTGGAACGCTATAAACATGAGACTCCAGTCTTCAAGAAGGAACACATAGTAGCCAAAACTGGCTCCCCAGAATCGTATTGGGTCAGCGAACGAGAGGCTGGAGAAAAACGCAAGAAAAAGAGTTCTGATGCTTGATTTGAACGATATGTTTAAGTTTTTGTGTTTGGGTGTTATTGTGGAGATGAAATGGTAATGGCGGTTTACGGTTACATTTTGGTTACCTTGAAGTCAGGGGCTGAAAGGGACGTTTGCGAGAAGGTTTCCAACTTTGAGGAGGTCATTCAGGTTGACGAACTTTACGGCGAATACGACGCCATCGCAAAGGTGCGCGTTAAAGACCTAGCTGACCTAGACAAATTCTTAACAGACAAACTCAGGTCCTTATCAGACATCTTCCTAACGACAACAATGATTGTAGCTAAGGAATACAAAAACGAATAAGCTTTCGCCACCCGCACAATCATATTTGAAGCCTAATCACAGCAGATTGTTGAAAACAGACTTTTTCCAGAAAATTCCTGAGAAGAAATGAATTTCCCGTCTCTCTTCTAACGAGCAGCGGCTTTTGTTGGTCTAGCGGTTAGTAGAAGCACCAGCCCCGCAGTGAAGAATATTGCTTCGAAGAATTCGTGGTGAAGGATGTCCCCTAGGTCAAAGAATCTTCCACTAATGAGGAGATGATGAAGAAGGATTAACACGCCCAACAGAACAAAGACGAAACCAAAAATTCTGCTCTTAGTTATCTTCATATTCCATCGAAAGTAAAACGCAGAAATCATTTATAAAAACCATGTTCCAGAAAAACCATGCAAAGCTATTATGCAAAGGTTTATTTTTGTTTTGCTTCACCAATAAACAAGGTGCGCTTAATTGAGGGAACCTTTTGCAGAGTTTGTTGAAGCCGAGTTAAGTCCAAACATTCTATTAATCACATGCGGGCTTCCCGGAACCTGGAAAACAGAGACATCTCAGGAAATCTCAAAGATTAAGGGATACCCGATTCTTCGAACCGACCTGATCAGACTGGAGGTTCTAAAGAATGAGGATGTCTTTGACCAAAAAGTTGCATCAAGTATGGCTAAGCGAGAGCTTGTCTATGATGAGATGTTCAGGCAGGCAGAGAACCTTGCAAGTAAAGGTGAAGGCGTGATTTTAGATGCTACTTTTGTAACCCAGAAACTGCGGAGACGCGCCGCTGAGATTGCAGCAAAGTACAAGATACCTTTTGTTGTGCTTCAGACCCACTGTTCTGAAGAGGCGTCTATTGTGAGAATCTTGCGGAGAACTAAGGAGAAGTATGAATCGAATGCCTTGACTAGGCAAGCCTATCTCAACAACAAGAAACGGTTTGAACCCGTTGACTTGGACGACTTGAAAAAGGGGCATCCGCACCTTGAGATAATACACTTGACCGTTGACACCGAACACGACAACCCCGAAGACTGGTACATGATCGGAAAAGAAGTTAGGTAATTGGGCTTAGTGCATCATGCTAATAGATTTGCATATTCATTCAAAGAATTGCTCTGACGGCGCTTTGTTTATCGAAGACATTATCAAAGAAGCCAAAGCCAGAAACATCGGGCTAATGTCGATTACAGACCACGACATAATCGGCTGCCAAAAGAAAGCAGAGGCTCTGGCAAAGAAAAACGGAATTCACTATGTTTATGGGATTGAATTGAGCGTATCTCTCATCCACCCCGAATTAACCAAGGGCAAACTGATACCCCTAGACTTCTTAGGTTACCAATACGACATAAACAACAGCGAACTGAAGAAAAAACTTCAACAACTAAGGAACTACCGCGAAGAAAGAGCCGCAAAAATCCTAGAGTTGATGAATGCAGAATTTGAAAAAGACGGGATTAAACGATTAACAGAAAACGATTGGAATGCAATTAGAGACTCCGCGGATGGAGTAGTGGGGAGACCGCACATAGCAGACTATCTAGTGAAAAAGAAAATTGTCCGAAATAGGCAAGAAGCCTTCGACAAATACCTCGTGAAATGCAACGTTCCCAAGTATCCCCTTTACGTTGAAGAGGCGGCGAAGCTGGTGAGAAACGCTGGGGGAATCGTGGTGTTAGCCCACCCCAACGATTTTCACGGAATCTCCCTCGTAAAGTTGACCCATTCCCTACAAGAACAAACAAAACTAATCGAAGAAACCATGCTAACGCACATTGACGGCATAGAATGCTGGCACTCCAGAAACGACGCAGCAACCACGAATCACTACATAAAATTCGCCAAAAAACATGGACTAATCATGACCGGAGGAAGTGACTGCCACCAGAAACCGATTATAATGGGAACGGTTAAAGTCCCCGATTTCGTAGCAGAGCAATTCATCAGGTAAAAAATTCTGCTCAAAATTGTCTTGCATAGTCGGCAGCTAACTCAAAGTATGCTTTCGCCTCTTTCTTTGCTGTGCTCTTCTCCTCACTGTCCACACTCGGGTCGTTTAGTTTAAAGCTGATGACTTTTCCTCGCACGTAAGCTCGGTAGCACTTGTAGAAATGAAGAAGCTTCCTCAACTCTTGGTCTCCCGAATACTGAACATATCTTTCAACAAAGAAACCGGACAGGTCGCTTCGACCTTTGAAGTCCAAGTCCATGGCTAAGAAAGCAATGTCAGAGGCGACATCAGAATACCTGAATCTTTCGTTAAATTCTATCGCGTCAAAAATGTAAATCCTGTCTGCAACGAAAATGTTGCCCGAGTGAATATCTCCATGACAATCTCTAACTCGATTATCAATCACCCTCTTCGCAAACAAAGACGCGTTTCTCCTCATGAAACCATCTATTCCATCGCGGATTAACCGATAACTTTCTGGAGATACCGTTTCGCCGATGAATTCTCGGGTTTGCTCGAAGTTCTCCTTCCAATTTGTTTCTATAGTCGGCAAGGACCCGAATTCGCCTATTCTCTTGTTTGTTTTCGCTTTTGAATGGAATTCAGCGATGATTTTTGCCATTCTGTCAATGAGTTTTCTATCCACCTTATCCTCTTCAAGAAGTTTAGTCATAATTCTGTCTTCAGGTATCCGTTTCATCTTCACGGCATACTCAATGGCTACTCCTTCGCCCTTTATCTTGATAGAATCTGATTGGTTGATGGGAACAACCTCAAGGTACATGTCCCCACATAACCGCCTATTGAGGCTCAACTCCTTTTCGCAGAAAAATCGCCTCTTTTCGAGGGTCGAGAAATCTAAGAATCCGAAGTCTACAGCCTTTTTAACCTTGTAAACAAAATTTCTCGTTAAGAAGATGAAGGATATGTGGGTTTGTTTCATTTCAATTTGTCCCGGTTCTTCATCATAGGCTTCAGGCTTCCTTAAAGCCTCTACCACCTGCTTCTGAAGCATCAGGCTATCTCCAGCCTCGTTAGATTCAACCCCACTTATCCTATTTGGCGCCATAAGTATATCCCATGCTGACATCACTATTGAAGGTTATATCAATGATAGATTCTTCATAAAACATTTCCGTGACAAGTTATGCCGCGAATCCAAAACCTAATTGTCTAGGCACATCAAGATTTCTGCTGGGATATATGTTAGTTTTGATTCTGATTTTGAATATGGAGTGTTATCACTGATTCATACTCAAGCTTCATACAAGTTAAATTCGATAAAGAAAAAAGACTTTCTTGGCGCGTGGGGATCGACAATTATGCAGAGGACAAAGCTGGAAACGCATATTAACTTCAATAGAAAGCTGAACACTCAAAACGCGTTAACAGAAAAGCCTATTGCGGATGAAGCCAACTTCTTAAACCAGAAAGTTCTTGAACACCTGGAAGTTTTTAACCAGAACCGCCTCGGTAAGCACCTGTCCTACAGAACACTGAATGTCTTCATAACTGAAAAAAGAGGTCACATGACATTCACATGCCTAGGAAAACCATCATCCTTTAGACAGCGCCCTACGCGCCCATCCGAAGATATGGGAGGAATTTTGCATGAATTTGCGAGTTAACATCAACAATGAACTCCGCAGGATACAGAGAAAGATAGACAGAGAAAAGAGCCCGACTGAGAAACTTCGTTTAATGAACGCCTACGAAGACCTTGCTTATACCTTAAAAGGTCCTTAACTAAATGTTCTTTTTGTTGCCGTTGTGATAGTTCTGAGCGTCCAGTCTTTTTCTTTCGCCATAAAGCCTTAAATATCCTGCTTGTTACTGACTTGACGATAGATATGCCAAAATGGGGATATTCAATAGCGGACACGGATCCTGAAAAAACGGTTAAATCCAGCGGGCACGAGTTGAGAGTATCCCCCAAACACGCAAGAGAAGTATGCAAGACAATAAAGGGAATGAAGCTCGACCAAGCCAAAGATTTCCTTCAGCAGGTTATTCTGAAGAAAAAACCCGTTCCCTTCCGCAGATATAACAAAAAAGTAGGTCACCGCCACGGTTTGGAAAAAGCCTTCGCAGGCAGATATCCCGTTAAGGCTGCACAAGAAATTTTGAAGGTGCTTGAAGGCGCAGAGGCAAACGCAGAAAATAAGGGCCTTGACATGGAAAGGCTTCGAATAATTCATGCCTCAGCCTACAAGGGAATGAAAATCAAGAGGAATATTCCTCGAGCCTTCGGGCGGTCATCACCTCGCTTTGAAACCCCTTCTCATGTGGAGCTTGTTCTGGAAGAGATGGAGGAAACATGATGTCTGTTGTTAAACATTTTATCGAGGATTCGATAAAGAAGGCAGAGATTGACGAATTTTTACGGAATGAATTCGAAAGAGCAGGATACGGCGGCGTAAGCATCACAAAAACCCCCCTAGGAACCCACCTAGTGGTATACACAATGCGCCCCGGTCTGGTCATCGGAAGAGGCGGAGAAACCATAAGAGAACTTGCAACCGTTCTGGAAGAGAAGTTCCAGCTTCCCAGCCCTCAGATTTCAGTAGCCGAAATCGAAATTCCTGAACTCAACGCCCATGTTGTGGCGTCACGAATCGCCTCAGCCTTGAAACGGGGCGTTCACTACCGAAGAGCTGGCTTCTGGGGCTTAAACCAAATTATGGAAGCAGGTGCCCTAGGAGCAGAGGTTATCATAAGCGGAAAGTTACGGACGGACAGGGCTAGATACGAAAAATTCCGAACAGGATATTTACCCAAGAGCGGAGAACCTCCAAGGAAATACATGAGAACAGCGGAGTTACACGTCCAGCTGAAACCTGGAATTTTGGGTGTGAAAGTGCGAATAATACCCCCTGAGGCAGAGTTTCCCGATCAAGTAAAAATACAAATAATTGAAGAAGTTGAGGGCGAAACAGAAGGAGAAATCGTAGAGGAAAAGGCGATAGCGGAGGAGAAAGTAGCCGAACCAGCTGTTTCTCCTGTTGAAGAAAAGGTGGTAGGGGAAGAGAAGGAAACTGAACCAGTGGTTCTTCCTGATAAGGAAAAGGCAGTGGAAAAGAAGGTTGCTGAACCAGAGACTCCTGTGGCTGAAGAAAAAGCAGAAGTGGAAGAGAAAGTAACCAAACCAGAGGCTCCAGTTAAAGAAAAAAAGGTGACAAAGAAAAAGGCAGCCAGAAAAAAAGTTTCCAAGCCTAAAAAGAAGACAAAAACGGAAGAGAAAGTAGTTGAAACGGCGGCTCCCCCTGTAAAAAAGAAAATATCTAAACCTGAAGTTCCTCCTGCCAAAGAAAAGAAGGCAACGAAGAAGAAGGTAACCAAAAAGAAAGCAGCTAAGCCAAAGTCTCCCCCTGCTAAAGAAAAAGCCGCAACTAAAAAGAAAAAGGCTAAACCCAAGGTTCCTCCAACCAAAAAAGCAAAAGAGGCAGAAAAATAAGATGCCAATCTTACGATTAAAAGACATCCGAGACATGTCCTCTGAAGAACGAAAAGATAAGGTAACCGAATTCCGAACAGAACTAGCAAGACTCAGAACAATGGTTGAAGCAGGCGGTTCCATCGACAATCCCAGCCGAATCCGCGAACTCCGCAAAACCATCGCACGCCTTCTCACAATCGAAGCCGAAGAAACACAAGGAAAGGAAAAGAAATGAGTAAAGTAACAGCAAGCATAGTTCAACATGAATTCATCGGCCTCGAAATCAAAGTTGTTAAAAGTTCAAACCCCCAAGTAGTGGGAATCGAGGGCAGAGTAGTTGACGAAACCCGCAACACCCTCACAATCTTACATAAGGATAAAAGAAGGGTCGTCATCAAGAACACTTCCGTTTTTGATTTTGTTATGCCGGACGGAACAGTTGTAGAGATAGATGGCAAAGTCATCATGGGACGACCTGAAGACCGAATTAAGAAACGACCTAGGAGGCTATGGTAGATGGCAGCCTTTACTTCCAAAAGACCAAAGAAAACATGTGACGACATCAACTGTCCCTTTCACGGAACCCTCTCTCTGAGGGGACATGCCCTAGAAGGAGACGTCGTCAGCAGCAAGATGGATAACACCATAATCGTTCGCCGCGATTACCTAAATTACGTTCCAAAATACAAAAGGTACGAACGAAGACGCAGCAACGTGCCTGCCCACAACCCTCCCTGCCTAAACGTCAAAGCAGGAGACAGGGTGAAATTAGTCGAGTGCCGCCCAATAAGCAAAACCGTCTCGTTTGTCGTCATCGAGAAACTGGAGGAATAACTTAATGTCGTCAAGAGCAAAGTCGCGGGCATTCATGGCAAAAGGCGTCGTCGGTCAGAAACCAAAGATTTCTCGAGGACTACCAGCCGGCTCAGTGGTGAAGTGCTCAGACAACTCCGGTGCTCGAGAACTGCGAATAATCCAAGTTATCGGCTACAAAGGCCGCTTAAGACGAATTCCAACAGCTGCTGTCGGAGACTTGGTTGCCGTCTCAGTTAGAAAAGGAACCCCAGACATGAGGAAAAAAATCTTTCACGCCGTTGTGGTTAGGCAGAGAAAACCCTATCGACGTGCTGAAGGAATCTGGATTCAATTCGAGGACAACGCCGTCGTCATCATGACTCCAGAAGGGGAAATGCGGGGCTCAGAAATCCGAGGGCCCATTGCGAAGGAGGCAGCGGAGAGATGGCCTAGAATCGCCAGCGCCGCCAGCATCATAGTATAGGAGAGGAAGAGATGAAGACAACAAAACCTGGGAAACAACGAAAGAAACTGCATCAGGCACCCCTGAGCAAACGATACAGAAGATTCTCTGCACCCCTATCGTCTAAGCTGAAAGAGTCTCACAGCACAAACTCTGTTCCTGTTAGAAGCGGCGACACAGTCATGATCATGAGAGGAGACCGCAAGGGCTCCGAAGGAAAGGTCACTCAGGTTGACCGGAAAAATTACAGAATATTCATTGAGGGAGTGGACCGGGAAAAGGTGGAGGGAACCAAAACCTTCATTCCAATTCATCCCTCAAAAGTTATGATAACCCGCCTGAATCTTGATGATAAATGGCGCAAAAAGATTCTGGAGAGAAAGGGTGTAACTGAGGAAGCTGAAATCATCGAAGAAGAGGTCCCTGAAGAAAAAGAGGAGCCTCCGAAGAAAGAAGCGAAAAAGAAGAGAAAGCCAAGTAAAAAGACCAAAAAATCTGGGGGAACATGAATTGGGAAGAAAAGGCGAAAGCAAACATTTCAAGAGGAAACCGGCGCCGAAGATGTGGCCTATTCACCGAAAGGAAGCTGTTTGGACTCTTAAACCCAAACCCGGTCCTCATTCTCTTTCACTTTCCTTACCCCTTGGGCTTATCGTCCGAGATATGCTTAAATTCGCCAAAACAGGTAAGGAAGTCAGGAACATAATTTCTCAAGAAAAGATAATGGTTGACGGAAAAGTCAGACGGGACGAGCGTTTTCTTGTCGGTTTGATGGATGTCATCTCCATACTTGACGCCAAGAATTCTTATCGTGTTCTACCTTCTGGGAAGGGGCTCTTTCTTCATCCAATCAAATCTGATGAAGCCGCTTTCAAACTCTATCGAATAGAAGACAAAACAACTGTGAAGGGCGGGCATATTCAACTCGATCTTCACGACGGAACAAGCTACCTGCTCCCAGAAGAAGACATTTATCAAACTCTAGATGTCCTGAAGCTCAGCGTCCCTGATCGAGAACTCATTGGGCACATGAAGCTAACTGTTGGAGCACCTGCAATAGTCACTGGAGGAAAAAACATAGGCAGGTATGGCAAGGTCACCACCATTGAAAAAAAACCAAACCAAAAACGGAGAGACCTGATCGTCACCATCGAAGACAAAAACGGGAACCAGTTCCAGACAATCCTCGATTTCGTCTTCGTCCTAGGAGACGCTAAACCCTCCATATCCCTCCCGGAGGCTGATTGAGTTGGCAGAAGAAAAAGCAGCTACTCCAGCGGCGAAAAAAGTGGTAACTGAAGAGAAAGCTGCTAAAGCAAAGACTCCTTCTAATGAGCAAAAGGTTGTAACAGCTAAGAAAGTAGTCAAAGCAGAGGTTCCACCTGTAACGAAAAAACCGGCAGCAGCCGCGGAGAAAGTAGAGCCTAAAGTAGATAAACCAACACCTGGTGAATCGGCTAAAAACCCCATGCTTAAGCCTAGAATAGAAAAGGTAACGGTCAACATGTCCGTTGGAAAGTCGGGAACACCCCTCGAACAGGCGGCGACGATTCTCCAGCAACTGACAGACCAACAGCCCTCCAAGAGAAAAGCCAAAAAAACCATACGCGACTTCGGCATCAGAAAGGGAGAATCCATAGCATGCCTCGTGACTCTTCGAAAGGAAAAAGCAGAAGAATTTCTCCGCAGGGCATTCCAAGCCGTCGAAAATAAACTTTCGAAGTACAGTTTTGATAGTCAAGGCAACTTTTCCTTTGGAATCAAGGAGCACATAGATATTCCCGGCACCAAATACGTGCCTGAACTCGGAATCCACGGCATGGATATCTCAGTTGCCCTCGGCAGACCCGGATACCGCGTTAAACGTAGACATCGCACCAAGTCAAAAATTGGGAAAGACCATCTGCTGACCGCCGACGAAGCGATACTCTTTATTAAAGACGAGTTTGATGTTGAAATAACATGAAAATGGTGAATCCAATGGTGAAACAGCAATCTAAGTCGGAGCGAAAGTTCGGTAAGGGTAGTCGACCCTGTAGGCGATGCGGCTCCTACGGTTCCCTTATCCGCAGGTACGATTTAGACTTATGCCGACAATGCTTCAGAGAGATTGCCGAAGACCTTGGCTTCAGGAAGTATGAGTAAAGGAGATGACAGAGATTTGCCTATGATGGACACGCTCGCCAACGGCTTGACAACAATCATCAACAATGAGATGCGGCGAAAACGCGAATGCGTAATCAACAATGCCTCTAAACTTCTAGGGCGTGTCTTGAGAGTCATGCAGCTGAACGGTTACATCGGAGAATTCGAATTCATTGATGATGGACGCTCCGGAAAATTCAGAGTGCAGCTCCTCGGTCGAGTAAACAAATGTGGCGCCATCAAGCCCCGAATCCCAGTTAGTTCTAAAGAAATAGAGAACTGGGAAAAACAGTTTCTCCCCTCCCGAGACATAGGGGTACTGGTCTTTTCGACCTCTCAAGGCGTTCTCTCCCATCGAGAAGTTAAGGCGAAAAAGATTGGTGGGCGTCTTTTGGCATATGTCTATTAGGAGAAGCGGAAGATGCGTGCAATCGAAACCGTGACAACTGTTGAAATCCCTGAAGGAGTAGAGGGTATGCTTGAGGGTAGAGTCGTCACGATAAAGGGTGAAAAAGGAGAATTAACCAGAGACTTTTCTCATGCACCCATAAAAATTCAACTGGAGGGGAAGACAGTAACGGTTCAGGCTAGTTGGCCCCGCAAAAAGGAAGCTGCCCTTGTGGGAACCGTCCGTTCACACATTCAGAACATGATAAAGGGAGTGACAAAGGGATTCACATATAAACTGAAAATCGTTTTCTCCCACTTCCCAATAACCGCCAAAGTCAAGGAAAAAACATTGACCATCGAGAACTTCACTGGAGAGCGAAGTCCACGCAAAGCCAAGATAATGGGAGACACCAAAGTAACAGTCAAGGGAGACGACATTATCGTTCAGGGAATCAACCTTGAAGACGTCAGCCAAACCGCCGCAAACATCCAAAATTCAACCAGAATTAGAAGAAAAGACCCACGAGTGTTCCTAGATGGTATCTACGTCTACGAGAAGCAGGAGGGAATCCAAGAGTGACCAAGGAAGAACCGGAGACAAGCGCAGAAGAACAATTCCCCAAGAAGGACCAGAGCAGCAGACACAAGAAACCCAAATTCAGGCGCCAAGAAAGCTGGAGATACAAACGTGTGAAGAATACTTGGAGAAAACCGCATGGAATAGACAGCAAAATGCGGAAAAAGGTTAAGGGATGGCCCCCATCGCCAACCACAGGTTACCGAAGCCCCAAGAAAACAAGAGGGCTCCATCCGTCTGGATTCGTGGAGACGCGGGTTCATGCTGTGGAGGATTTAGGTGGAATAGACCCTGAATTGCAGGCTATAAGAATAGCTCGTACGGTCGGGGGTAGAAAAAGAGTTGAAATTCTAGCCTTAGCTGGCGAAAGAGGAATTCATGTTTTAAATCCAAGAAGGTTCAGGGAGCCTGAGCCTGAGGAGTTCAAGGAAGGCGAGGAAGAAGAGATAGAAGAGGAGATGGAAGAGACAGAGAGCCTGTCAGAGGGAGAGACGGAAAGTTGAGTCTGAAAAGCCAGCGCCGATTAGCTGCCGACATCATGAAGGTCGGTGAAGGACGAGTTTGGATAGACCCGGAAAGAATAGATTACGTTGAATCAGCCATCACCCGAGACGAGATTAAAAAGTTGATTCATGAAGGCGTTGTCAAACCCCTTCCCGAGAAAGGGATCAGTCGTGCCCGCGCCAGAGTTTTAACGGAAAAGAGAAAGAAAGGATTGAGAAGAGGAGCCGGAGGAAAGAGCGGACCTGCAGGGGCGAAAATCTCTAAGAAGCAGGCTTGGATGAACAGGATCAGACCCTTAAGAAAGAGAATGCGGGAATTAAGGGACAGCCGCGCTATCACAGAAAGTGTTTACCGTAAACTGTATGACATGTCAGAAAGTGGGGTCTTCGAGTCCAAAGCTGATTTAGAACGCTACATCAAAACCCATGGTTTGTGGAGGAGACGATGATGGCAACTGGACCAAGCTACCGGGTTCCTTTCCGCAGACGGAGAGAAGGAAAAACAAATTATCGATCCCGTAGGGCTCTCGTTCTGTCAAAGACGCCCCGCCTAGTAGTTCGCCTCACTCTGAAAAACACAACCCTGCAAATTGTCGAAGCCGAAGCCATAGGGGACAAGGTTAGTGTTTCAGCCCACTCCCGTGAATTAGCGAAGACCTACGGTTGGCTGAGCAACGGCGGAAATGTTCCAGCCGCTTATCTTACTGGTCTCCTGTGCGGTTTCAAGGCAAAGGCTAAGGGAGTGGAAAAAGTTTTCTTGGACATTGGTCTGCATATTCCCTCCAAGGGAGCGCGAATTTTTGCTGCTCTAAAAGGTGTTCTCGACGCTGGTGTTGAAGTTCCTCACAGTGAAGATGTACTTCCTGATGAAAGTAGAATAAGCGGAAAACACATCGCAGATTACGGGAGTCAGTTGTCTTCAGACGCGGAGGTCTATCAGCAGAAGTTTTCCAAGTCTCTTTCGAGAGGGTCACGACCAGAAACGCTATCTGAACACTTTTCTGCAGTAAAAGACAAGATCACATCTTCATTTGAGAAAAAGGTGAAAGAAGGAAAGGAAGAAACATGAGGTCCAGCAACGAGAAATTTGAAAGTTGGATACCCCGTACAAAGCTGGGAAGGATGATTCTTGAGGGACAAATCTCCTCCATAGAAGAGTTATTCATGGAAGGAATGAGGATAAGGGAGCCCGAGATAGTGGATGTCCTTCTTCCCGACCTTCAGGAAGAAGTTATAAACATAGGTTTAGTGCAGAAGCAAACTGACGCTGGAGAGAAATCTCAGTTTAGGGCTATTGTAGTTGTGGGAAACCGCGACGGTTACGTAGGTTTGGGTTCAGGAAAGGCAAGGCAGGTGCGCTCTGCCATAGAGAAAGCTGCTGTGGACGCGCGCCTCAACATCACCCCTGTCCGTCGAGGTTGCGGAAGCTGGGAATGCGGCTGCGGCAAACATCACTCTCTTCCCTTTCAAGTTCAAGGCAGTTGTGGCGGGGTTGAAGTTGTTCTGATTCCGGGACCTAGAGGTCTAGGTGTTGTTGCAAGCGAGGCAGCCAAGGTCATTCTGGGATTGGCGGGTGTAAAGGACACTTGGACGAGAAGCTATGGCTCCACAAGAACTGTTCCCTCTTTTGCCTGCGCCGTCTTTGACGCTCTTAAAAAAACCTACCAGTTAGTCACGCCAAAGGACTGGGTGAGTTAAGGTGGAAGAAAAAAGGAAGTGTTTGGTGGCGGTTCGAATTCGCGGAATGAGTGACATTTCTCAGGAAATCAAAGATACACTAAATATGCTACGGTTAACCCGAAACTGCCACGCCACATTGGTTGACGACCGTGCCGCATACAAGGGCATGTTACGAAAAAGTAAGGATTACTTGACTTGGGGTGAGGTCTCCCAAGAAAATATAACGCTCCTTTTGAAGAAGAGGGGAAGGCTTGTGGGTGACAAGAAATTGACGGATGATTACGCCAAAGAGTTGGGCTACAAATCGTTGGACAATTTAGCTGAAGCCATCTTTAAGATGGAAGTTGAATGCAACAGTCTTCCCAAAGTGAAACCTGTATTCCGTCTTCGTCCACCTAAAAAGGGCTTCAAAGGAAAAGTAAAACGAAGTTATGCCGCTGGTGGAGAGCTCGGGTACAGGGGAGACGCAATTAATGACCTCCTGAAACGAATGGTGTAGCCGAAGTCAGCGATAATCTTTATACTTACCGTGTCAGCACAATCTCAGTTGAGGAAGGAGTTGCCTTGAGCGAACCGTGGTGGAGACGAAAAAAGAAGAATGACCCTTGGTATATTGATATCTATGAAGAACTCGAAAGACTCGGGGACCTGATAGATGAAACTATCCAGAGAGCCTTCGAAACCTCCTCAGAGAAGACGCCAGTTCACCGCACTCGCGTCCAAGGTTTCGCCATAAAAATTGGTCCTGACGGAAAGCCGACGATTCAAGAGTTCAATAACCGTAAACCACGACAGAAGAAAACCAAGGCCAGCGAGAACCCGGAGCCTCTAGTCGATCTTATCGAGGATGCTGAAACCATAGTTGTTTTAGCAGCGCTCCCGGGAGTTAAGAGAGACGCCATTGGCCTTCGCACAACTGAGAATCGCTTAACGGTCTCCGTTGATACACCTAACTTGGAATGCTATAAAGAATTGAAGCTTCCAGCTAGAGTGGATCCAAAGTCGGCTCATGCGTCATACAAGAACGGAGTATTGGAAGTAAAGCTGAAAAAAATAGAAAAGTGAGGTTTGACATTGCCACACAAAGATAGGAAAGTCAGGAAAAAGCGAGGTTCCAGAACCCACGGATACGGTCAGATAGGACAACACAGAAGTGGAGGAGGACGTGGAGGACATGGAAAAGCAGGATACGACAAGCACAAATGGACGTACGTGCTAAGATACGACCCCACATATTGGGAAAAGAAAGGTTTCGTGCCCGCTAAAACCCTCGGCAGAAAAGCAAACATAATTAATGTCGGAAAACTGGATGACCTCGCTGCCAAACTGGAATCCGAGAAAAAACTGGAAAGAAGAGAAAAGAAAACCTTTTTGGATTTGGAGAGCCTCGGCTACGACAAGCTTTTAGGAACTGGCGAAATAAGCAAGCCTATACTTGTTAAAGTTGCATCCTATTCAGAAGCTGCCTCTAAGAAATTGGAAGAGGCAGGAGGACAAATCCTCAAAGAAAAAGAGTAAACACTCACATCTAGCTGCGGAACTGACAAGAAGTCAAAGTGTTTATATTCATGTTTCACATACGCAACTTGACAAAGCAACTTATGCACTAAAAAATATTAACTAAAGGCGAAGAAGATCATGGCTGGCAGATTCCTTTCAATGTTCGGGCCTCTGTCAAGGTTCCTGCCCGAAGTAGGCGCACCAACCCGAAAAGTTAGCTTTAATGAGAAGCTCTTCTGGACAGCCATGGCACTAATACTGTATCTGATCATGAGTGAGATTCCTCTCTATAATGTCGGAGCGGGAGGATTAGCGCAACTAGATTATCTCAGAGTCATCTTCGCTTCGAACCAAGGAACTCTCATGGCGCTTGGAATAGGTCCCATAGTAACGGGTGGTCTTATTCTGCAATTGCTCATAGGATCCAATATTATTAATGCTGATTTAAGCAATTCAGAGGATCGTGCCCTCTTCACGGCAGCCAACAAAGTCTTTTCCATAGCTCTAACTGGAGTCCAAGCTGCTGCCTACCTCGTAGGTGGAGTGTATGGTTCTATAACCATAATCACAGCCATCGTAATATTTCTTCAACTTCTATTCGCTGGTATAGTGTTGATGCTCTTGGACGAAATGATTCAGAAAGGTTGGGGAATGGGAAGCGGAATAAGCCTCTTCATTCTAGCTGGGGTAGCGCAACGTATTATGTGGTCTAGCTTTGGACCATTTACTGTGAATGACGGCAAAAGCTACGGAGCCTTCCTCGCCCTTGGTCAGACAGCTCTTGGAGGAGAACCTTTGGCAAACGTCTTTTTCAGAACTGGGAATCTTCCGAGCATAGTAGGGTTACTAACAACGATCACCGTTTTCCTTATCGTAATATACCTAGAAGGCGTTAGAGTTGAACTTCCAATATCCCACGCCGATTACAGAGGATTCCGAGGCAAATACCCCATCAAACTCCTCTACGTCTCTAACCTGCCTGTAATATTCGCCTCCGCCCTCTTCGCCAACGTCTACGTCTTCGCCCAACTCCTATCGAGCCAACCCTGGGGCCAGAACAATTTCTGGGTCAACCTTTTAGGCACCTTCGATGGCCAAGACACCACCGGAGGACTCGCATATTACGTAACTGCCCCCAGAAGCTTAGCACAAGTCGCCGCCGACCCGGTGAGGGCCTTAGCCTTTGTAGGTATCATGGTTACCTTTGCCATAGTCTTTTCGATCACTTGGCTAGAAGTAGGAGGACTAGGACCCAGAACCGTTGCAAAACAGCTTATCGACTCAGGCATGCATCGTCCAGGATTCCGAAGGTCAGGCAGATCCATAGAATTAATTCTCAAACGTTACATCCCAGTAGTTACAATCCTTGGTGGAGCAATAATAGGATTGATTGCCGCTATCTCAGAGTTTTTCGGAGTTTTCGGAACAGGTACGGGTATACTGCTAGCAGTAGGTATCTTATATCAGTATTACCAAATCCTTGTACAGGAGCAAGTTGCCGAGATGTATCCAGCAATAGGTCGTGTATTGGGATGATACAAGTGAGTAGAGTTATCGCAATCATGAACGCCGTTAAGCAAGCTGGGAGGAGTAACTAGATTGAGTTCCTTCTTGGCACAGCCCCCATATGTAACGCTCATTATTCTTTTTGTTTCAATCGCCATGTCCCTCGCCTCATCACTTATCAACAGTCACTTCATGCCTAGGGAGCATCGCGAAAAAGTGAAGTCTCTGCAACGTAAGATTTCCGCTTTAAAGAATGAAGCAAGCGAAAATAAGAAGCAGGCGAAGAGCACGGGCGACAAAAAACTGCTCAGGAAGTCTCAGAAACAGGAGAGACAGCTTCTTCAGCTTCAATCTCAGGCTCTTTCCTTGTCCTCTAAACAGTTTAGAGTGTTACCAATCACCATGGCAGTTTTCTTCATCGTCTGGCTCTTGCTAACTGGAAGCATTCTCGGCTTCAAATTGTTCACCAGCCCCTTCATTGGTCCCGCCCCCACAGCCTACCTTCCATGGTTTGGGGGCGTGTTGCCCTTGAGCCTTTTCTATTGGTATCTCATCTGTTCATTCCTCTTCGGAACCCTATTCTCGCGTTTCTTCGGATTGACGGGGGGAACCGATTAGATGCCAAAACCATCTAGACGAACTCGAAGCAAGAAACGCTTACAAACCAAAATCTCTGGAGGAGAGACAGTTGTCCACTATAGAAAAAAGAAGTCCGGTGTTCCCCGCTGTTCCAACTGCGGTCAAGTACTAGCTGGACTTCCACGCCCAGAACCATCCAAACTCAACAAGCTTCCAGCAAATCAAAGAAGAGTTGAACGTATGTATAGTGGCAATTTGTGCCACGGTTGCCTCCGAGGTCTCCTTAGGCAGGCGACGAGGAATCTTTGAATTGAAAAGGCGGCTGTCAGACTGTGAAAAATCGTGGGGGAGAAGGAAAGAAAAAAGTTGTTTTATGTATTAGCGGAATGACAGGCTCCGGAAAGAGCACAGTGGCAAAAAGAGTAGCCGCCAAATATGAACTTGGTTATTTTTCTGGCGGAAACGCTTTGAAAACCTTAGCGCAAGAAGAGGGCTACAATCCTAACATACGAGGATGGTGGGAAACCCCTCAAGGGCTGAAGTTTCTTCAACAGAGGATAAGAGATTCCGCCTTTGACAGGAGAATTGATAAAAAGTTGTTGGAGCTGGCGGAGCAAGGGAACGTTGTTCTTGATAGCTGGACCATGCCTTGGCTGTTAAATGAAGGCTTTAAAATCTGGTTGGAGGCTTCGCCTCAGGTTAGAGCCAAGAGGGTGGTGAAGAGAGACGGAATCAGCATTGAGGAGGCTGTAAATGCTTTGGAAACGAAGGACGAAAAAACGAGGCAGATATACAAGAGCCTCTACGGCTTCGATTTGGGGCACGACCTTTCTCCCTTCGATTTAGTTCTTGCCACTGACGAGCTGAATCCCAACGAAGTCTTTCAGGCTGTTTGTTTAGTTGTTGACCGCCTAGTTTTTGGAGAAGCTTAGTTCCTTTTGGTTGTTACCAGTGAAAAAGAATCTGTTCTAAGAAAGAAAAGGCTGGTTGCGATTCTAAAAGGAAATAGGCTAGTAGCAAAACTAGAATGGCTTGTCTGAGGGGAATTATCGCGTGTTTTCTGTAGTGGTAGCTTAACAAGGCTAAACCCATGTTGATGATGGTGAACAGAATGAAGATGCGACTTAAGGCAAGGGAGATCACTGCTTCGCTGACTCTGTCAACTGAAACATCCACAATCCAGCCATCTTTAGAGGAAGCGTGATTTTGGGCTCTGGCTACGATGCCGTCAAGAACGTCCAGCAGCATAATAAAAAACAGGACAATTAAGGAAGCAAGAATGGCTCTCTCGGAGATCAGCAGGTAAGCTACTGGACTGCAGACTAAACTTAGTCCCGAAATCATGTTTGCGTTCACACGTTTCAGACTAGGGAATCGTGTTAGCACTGGTTTAGAACCCTCCTAAATGCTGAGAAGACCTTGGCCATATAGACCCACAATAAGAATCAACCCCATAATCACTGTTATGACAGTATCATAGACGGTCAGTTTTTTCAGGTTTCTCGGCGCTAACCCCAGAAACACAACTTTTTCACTCAAGGGATATAATGGTCTTGTAGGTCGCGTTAAGAGGTCTAGGAAATAATGGCTCACGAAGCCAATGAGGAGCAATCTACCAAGAGTAGTAGAGAAGAGCATGATTGTGAGAGAGATTGCCATGGCCAGTAACAGGCCAGGTAACTCGTGCCATCGAGTTCTGGTCTCGGATTTGAATCTTCGTGTCTTCATTGCAGCTCGTAGGTGAGAGATGTGCTCTAGGTCTACAATTATCGATGCTATGCTTGTTATGACTAGGGCCGCTGGAAAGACGATTGATGGAGCGCCGAAGACCAGTAGTAGGTTAGCGAAAAACACGTGACCGACAGTATTCAACAGTTCACCTTTCCACTTTTGTTATGAAAATACGTTTACGGTACACGCTGTTTTATGTTTTTTCCGCCGCACAACCCCTTCTTCTTGGTAAATCGAAACCGAATTGAAGGAACCCCGCCTATTAGGCGCCTAATAACAGCACTATGTTGAAAACAAGCTTTTTTCCAGAATCTTCTCGAAGTTTTTTCTTATCCGTTTCCTTTTGTAAGTTCGTAATGCCTCTATCAGCTCTTTTTCGTCAATTTCCGCCAGTTTCTCCTTCACTTTCTCTGCAACTTGGCTTCTGAAGAAGAGGTATTGGCAGACTGAGGTGACGTTTGCTACTTTCCTGTTGTTGCTGGCTGTCTCAAAATCCACCAGAATAGGCTGTTCGTCTGCCTTAACGATGATGTGTTTCGGTGCATTGCTCAGTTCTCCATGATCCAAGCCCGCCTCATCAAGCCTGTAACACTGCTCCAACACATCATGCAGAACCCCGCGAACACGCGACTGCACATCATTTTCCCTCAAGGACTCAAGCCATTGAGGAAAGTTGATTCCTTCAACAAACTCCATGAGCAGAAAATTCTCGCTGACATCAAGCAATCGGGGTCCAACCTTGACAGCATTCGCTCTTTTCAGCATCTCCCCTTCATGGAACATTCCTTTCCTGTCAGCATCAATTCTGCGAATTTTCAAGGCGGCTCTCCCCAAAATCGTGTAGGCTACTACAACGATGCCCACGCAGCCTTTCCCCAAAACTGGCAGCTCGAATACTCTTTTTTCTCCAGTGAATTCTACGGCTCTAACTTTGAGTCTCTTCAGCTCTTTGAGGCGTCTCCCCAGTTCTTCCAGTTCGCATCTTGGATAACACAGAACCTGACCATATTTGCTTTCATGGAGTCCTTCTAGGGAGACCACTTCACCTGTTCGCAAGTCTTTTCACTCAGTAACTAGTTTCGCAAGAACAGTTATTAAATACTGCAATTCCAATCATTGAATTCAAGGGGAGGCTGTATGGCAGTAGTTACTTTGCTCTCGGATTTCGGTTTAAAGGACCCTTACGTGGCAGAAATGAAAGCCGTAATCCTCTCAATCAGCCCAGAAGCCCGCATCGTAGACATAACTCACGAAATTGAAAAGTTTAACATACGCATGGGCGCCTTTGTCTTAGCCTCAGTCGCCCCATACTTTCCCCTGAACACAGTTCACGTGGCAGTTGTTGACCCGGGTGTTGGAACGAAGAGGCGTCCTGTAATCGTTGAAACCGAACGGGGCTTTTATGTTGGTCCCGACAACGGTCTCCTCATGCTGGCTGCCCACAAGGAAGGCATAGTTAAGGTTTACCACATCGTCAACCCAAAGTACATGCTGTCCAGAGTGTCAAGAACTTTTCATGGAAGAGACATCTTCGCCCCAGCAGCGGCGCATCTAGCAGCTGGAACAAGCCCCTCCGAGTTTGGACCCGCAATCCGAGATTACGTTTTTCCTGAATTTGCGAAGCCGCAGGCGGGGAAGGGTGAGGTGGTGGGGGAGGTTCTTCATGTAGACGGTTTCGGCAATATTATCAGCAATATCTCGGCAGAAGACCTTGAGAGAGCGGGTTTCCGTGAAGGAGATTCACTTCTTGTCAGGCTTGGCGCAAAAACCTTGACGTTGCGGTTCTGTTCTGCTTATGGCGAGGTTCCTGCTGGCGCAGCTTTGGCTATAATCGGAGGCAGCGGCTTTCTTGAGGTGGCTGTTAATCGGGGAAGTGCTTCCAGAACTTTCAAGGCGAAGGTTGGAGGCTCCTTTCAGGTCTCTGGGGCAGCCTCTAATTGACTCGTCAGCCCTCTTCTATCCAGAATGTGGCTGGGCGGGATTTTGCCAAGGCGTAGCCAATTATCAGTCCAGTTGCGAGACCGCCGAAGTGGGCGACTATGTTGACGCCTGTGCCTGCGGTCAGCATCAAGAGGAGAAATGAGTAGATTAATGCGCCTACGATGGATTGCCCGACTGCTTTTCGCATGTATATGATGCTTGCGCCGTACATTCCGAATATTGCTCCTGAAGCGCCGGCGGAGAGGGTGTATAGTGGCATTAGGAAGAGGGTTAGTAGGCTGCCTGAGAGTCCGGCGAGCATGTAGACTGAAAAGTATTCTTCTGTGGTGAAGAGTTCTTCTGCTCTGAGACCGAATATTACTAGGAACAGCATGTTTAGCCCAATGTGGATTATGTCGATGTGGACGAAGATGGATGTTAGGAGCTGCCAGTACCAGCCGTTCCACACGCTGAAGTTGAATTGTCCATACTGGAGGAGGGTGTCTGTGCTTGTTTGGATGAAATCTCCGCCCACCACCGAAGTGAAAATGTAAACCCCTATGTTTGCAGCGACCAGAAAGATTGTGGGTGTAAGCTTAGGCAGTCTGCTCATTTACAAGCCATCCTCAAAAGCAAACACCCCGCCGTATATATGCATACCTTGACGTTTTTCGGTTGACCGATAGGTAAATCTTTGGGAGCTTCTATATCTGCGGCATATGATAGTTGATGTTCTTCTTCCGTTACTTCTCTTTCTGATAGGAGTGGTTGTGGTCTTTCTCTACTCCAGAGTAGACCGGAAGGTTGACCGCCTCGTCGCCGGACAGAAACTCCAACTAAAACATGCCATTCTACTGGTGGTTGCCATAGGTGTAATGGTGACTGTGATAGTTTCTATCCCCCAATATGCCCTCTTAGGCATCTTCCTCTTCGCCTACACAGCCATACTCTTCCTCTTTACTCTTCTTTTTGTTCCAAAATGGTATCTGGCAGTAGCGGCGCCAGTTCTGTTCCTCTTTCTCTTCACCTATTACTGGAACGATTACCTGTTAACCATCTTCGCCATAATTTTTGGCATTAGCGTTTCAGTCTACATGGGGAGCCTATTCACGTGGAAAACCACTGTAGTGTTCACTGCACTACTGGCAATCATGGATGTCATTCAAGTTCTAATCACCCGGAATATGGCAGGGGCATTTGGAACAGCCCTCACACTACAGCTGCCTGCATACATCAAACTCCCAACATTTCCAACCATGGGCATAACCTACCTCGGATTAGGCGACGTCTTCCTCTTTGGACTCCTCAACATCCAAACCACAAGAAAATACGGAAAAAACTTTGGACTAAAATCCATAATCCTGATGACCCTAATCTACCTGCTGCTTCAAACAATTCTACTAAACTACTACCTCCTGACCAACGGTTTCCCAGCGACTGTTTTGGTTGTCAGCGGCTGGCTAACTTCCCTAGCTGCAAAACATCTCTATAACTCGTTCATCTCAAAAAAGGAAGCAAAGCCCCAACTGAACCAATCTAGTTAACCGTATCAGTTTTGTTTAGGTCCCGAAGCCTCACGTCACCCTCAATCTCTTTTATGAAGTTGGCAACGCTGCTTGGGACAAGTTCCTCCCAGTCTCCCCCAGCTAACATGCGTTTACGAATCTCCGTAGCCAAATACACATCCCGCTTTATAGGAGGCACCTGCTCAACTCTGAATCCCGCTTCAAGGAAGAGCCGACAAGTCAACGGCTCGTTAGCGTAGACCACATCAAATTTTGGGCAGTAACCCACAATCTGGGAGACCCAAAGCATATGTTGATGAACATCCGGCACAGGTATAATCCAGAGCTTCGACAACTGAACGCCCTCTTCCTCCAACGCTCTTCGAATCATGGTGACACGCTCGCCAGCGGTAAAGGGATTATCGAGCCTATGGCTGTACTGAGAACTGCCCACAATTATAACGAGTTCGTCAACATCACCCATAATTTGTTTTATAGCTTCCAAGTGCCCTTTATGAAAGGGCTGAAATCTTCCCACAAAGACCCCGCGCCTCAACATCTTTCCATCCTGATGCTGAATCTAACAATACTTGGTATATATGAGCTTTAATTTAATATTCTGCTAGCAGTCATCTGTCCCGTTCAAACAGCAAATAATGATTAACGATGGTTGGGGACCCTTGAGCCTGATAGGTGTGGAGACGCCAGCCACTCTTTTGATATTCCTCAATCACTTCTGCGATTCTATTGTGGTGACCAACCTGCACACAATCATATTCCTTCAACCCACATCACCTTCAGCAGCACCTTAAAACAAGCAATCATATAACAATTTGTTTTATACACTCCAATGGAAACGCCTCTACACCCCCTTTCTGAAAGAATTCCCTCAGCAACCCCCACAAGTTTTGCTCACTAGAGATAAGCGTCTTAGTCATGGATCGCGGGCATTATTGTTTCTGTACAGGTCGTATTCTTGGAATCAAGGACATAAAGCCCCTTGCCCCTAAACTGCTTCGTCATCCGCTCGGCACAGATGCGACTCGTTCGCTATTATTCAATATTAACTGAAAACCATGTAAGAAATCTGCAATTCGGATCGAATAAGAATTTTCCTATTATGAATTTCTTAAAATAATTGAGGGAAAAAGAATTCAGTTAAAATCCAACCTACCAGTAAAACGATTAGTCCTAAGAAAACTTTTCTGACTTTTATCTGAATTGAATCTGACTGTTCAAAGTGCGGGAAAAGCCAAATAATGAACAAATTTAATGGATAAAAAAATAATGTAGATGCTAAGAACATAAGTATGAAAGTTTGAATTTCTGAAATGCCAATATTGACCTCAATGACTGTTTGCCATAAATAATAGCTAATCTTCCAAATAGGGAAAATAACTATTCCTAGCGAAATCAAAAGCCTGATTGCCAAATGTTCTGTGATTGGGGAATACCAACATTGATCTTTTTTAAAAAGATTTAACAATTGACTAGCCATTCCCTGTACCCATATTGGGTCGTTACCAGAAATCAGAGCCGCACTTACAACTTTTCCATTCAATCCAAAATTCATAGTAAGATCAATAATACGATCAGATTCAGATGCTTTAATCTGAATTCTATTAATTTTTGACGGCCACTCTGACCCCGCAAATGAGTTTATATCATCGGTTTTAATATCAGAAGTATTAGATGACAAAAAACACTGAAAAGAGAATCCGGTTAGTTGTTCTCCTAACGAGCTAAATGTTTCTTTGTTTATCCTGCAAGAAGGTATTCGAATCTTGCGTTTTTCGATTTTCTCAAACATTTAAGAACCCTATTCAGATTTTAGCCTTACTCAATATACGATCTAATGTATCCTCCAAACTAATTTTTACTATAATACCATTTTTCAAAATCTCCCTAATCTCAGATTTAATTACCCACAGTTCCTCCTTAACGGTTTCAGTAACTTTTTGTTTTATTTGGTTGATTTGACTTGCAGTGTCCAAGGAAAAATTAATTAATTTTGAAACCATGGGAGTACCTTCCACCCGTAGATTACCATATAAATATGAAGTTCTTGGAGTAGTGAGAGTAACTGACAAACTCCCAACACTTTTTTTATCTGAAGGACGATATTCCAAGTTTTTAATTTCAACAATAACTTTCAGCATTTCGAGATCTTTATCAGATTTAAATTCAACATAAGATATTGGCATTGGAAACACTCACCTAATACCCAAATTCCTTACTTTGCTTTAATCATTTTCCATCCATATCGGTTAAATAATAGTTTGTTTCACCTGTTTTGCTGGAAACAGCGCCAATTCCCCACTCCCCACTTTCAACTGCTTCGCCTCCTCATAGCCTCTCTCCTCCCTCCGAAGAAGCTCCAGCTTAACCTGCACTCCATATCCGTAGCCGCCTATACTCAAATCCGAACGCACAACCCTGTGACAGGGAATCAACAAAGGAAAAGGATTCGACGCCTCAACCCGCCCCACAGACCGTGAGATTCCCCCCGCAGCCAAGGCTAGGGCACCATAGGTTGTCACATAACCAACAGGAACCAGACGCGTACAATTAAGCACCCTTCTAGTGTAACTGGAAAGATAATCCATACCTATCTTAAGCCCATAGGAGCCCCTGTCCTTTCCCTCAAAAATCTCCTCCAAAGCTTCCAGAACCTCTGTTAGAAGCCGATTAGGTTCCTCTGCAACTTGAAACGTAACATTAGGGGGTAGTCTTCCCAGAAGACGCCCCAAATCCTCTTCTTCAAATGAAAAGTTGGTGGCAAGAACTTGGTCATCCCGCACCGCGGCGCCAAACCAAACACCCTTCACTTTCTTATGGTAAACGTAAATCATATCGGCTCCTCATTTTGGTTAAGTTAGAATTTGAGTATACCCCTCTTTCGCACATAGATGTCTGTAAAATGGAACACAAGTATGCCGAAAAGAATCCAGACTGCGCCCAGCACTATGAGGTGCAGGAAGACGTTGGTGACCACTTCTGGCTGGTAATTGGGTATCAGGAAAGTTCGCATTCCAATAAGGGCGGATGCCGTTGGAAATACGTTACTTGCCTGCTGAGCCAAGGTGGGAAGGACAATTAGGGGATAAGCCACGGGGGAAAGGATTGTCATGATGCTGTAGAGACCGTCTGAGACCATGTAGCCTTCCTTTAAGATTAAGCTTAGAGCTGAGATTACTATGCCGAAGCCGTAGAGAGCAAGCATCATTAGGGCAAAAATTCCCAAAGCAGGCAGGATTCCTCCGATGTTTAAGGCTAAACCGAAGGTGAGGTATATGACGATGAACTGGAGGAGGGTGCCGAAGCTCTGATGAACTGTGCTGTGTAAAGCCATACCTAAGACTTGACTCAGGCGACTGGTAGGCGTCACGTAAATTGCCTCCAAGGTGCCAAACCATCTTTCTCTCCTTATGCTGAATCCCATCGCCCACACGGCTGTTCCTATGAAGCCCATCAGCATGTAACCTGTGAAGATGAAGGCAACTGTGTCTCCGTTTCCAACAAGCTGTGCCAGCGTCTCGCTGTATGTCCCTCCAACTAAAACAATACCATAGAGGAGATACGGCAGGAGGAAGACGAGGGGACTAATCAGCTGGCGGATAAAACTCATGGGATAAGCAATCTCGATCTTCCAATCTTTAACATTGGCTGCCCAGACAGCCTTCAATTCAGCCTTCAGGTTAGTCCAGTTGAATCCAGTTGGAATTTTGACTTCCCGCAACCTGTAATCTTCGTTTTTATTCAATCTGACCTCTCCTTAGTAGTGGCTTATGGTTCCTGACTTCTTCGTTTTCTTCTCTATCCAATCAAACAGAAGGAAGCCTGCAAGTATCAAGACGGTGTCGATTATTAGAAGCGCCAGAACCTCCCAGTAGAGGGATGAAAGGTCGGCTCCTATGAGCATAAGGCTCCTGACAATGATGATGGCGTATGTAAGAGGAAGGAGCTTACCGAAGATTTGAGCCCAAGAGGGCAAACTCTCGATGGGATAGCGTACGGGAGAGAAAACATAAAAAACGTATCCTACGGTCTGCCCGAAACCGTGGGATTGCTTGTACATAAGAGAGAAGGCAGCCAAGACTAGGGCTAGACCGTAGAGTCCTAGTATAAGTAGAATGATTATGAAAAATACGGGAAGCAACACTCCTAAGCTTATCTGTACTCCGAAGAGGAGCGTGGAGATGGCGAGTTGGCTTACGGCGAAGATTGTGCTGGACAGGCTTTCACTCAGGGCTTTTCCGATAAGCACAGAAACCTTGTTGCATGGAGCCGCAAGCACGTAATCCAGCGTTCCTTGCAGTGCTTCGCGTCTTATGCTTTCTCCCATACCATAAAGCAGCGTGTTTACGTAACTGTTGAGGACCGCGCCTATCACAATGAAGGGAATAAAATCTGGGGTTCCAGTGACTTGGGCAAAACTGTTGCTTGTTATACCTCCTACAAAGGCTTCTCCCTGCAGGATGAAGGGAATGAACCATAAAATGGGGAATACAGCCCAGAAAATGAGGATAACTGGATAGGCAAGCAAGAACTTTATGTTTTTCACTAATTCGTTCCAGACAACAGAGAGATTGTTGCGCCAAGGCGACTGTTGATATATGGTTTCCAATATCTATTGCGTTCCTCCCTCTGTTAGTTTTGTACCAGTTAATTTGATGAAGACGTCTTCGAGTGTGGGCACACCAACGTTTAAACTGCCGATGCGGATGTTCTTCTGTCTGAGTGCATCAATGATTGTTCCCACATGTTCTTCTGTGGTTCCCCCGATTATCTTGATTCTTGAGGGAATTCCCTCAGCCTCATCGCCGGGGATGAGTTTTACAACTTCTGCTTCGGGTAACAGGGAACGGATGTGCGTTTCGATGTCTGCTGGTGGATAGTAAACAGTCACTTCTACAAGCTCGGTCTCTTTCACCATGGCTTTAAGCCTGTTTGGGGTATCAACTGCAACGATCTTGCCGTTGTTTATGAAGGCTACTCGGTCGCACAGTCGGTCAGCTTCATCCATATAATGGGTGGTCAGAAGAACTGTCTTTCCCTGCTTATCTGAAAGCTCTCTTATCTGATTACGAATCTGCCTCGCAAAGTTTGGATCTAAACCTAAGGTAGGCTCGTCCAACAGCAAAATCGGTGGGTCATGGAGTAGTGCTCGGGCTATGGCGACTTTCTGTCTCATGCCTGTGCTGTAGTCTTCTAGCCTTTCGTCTGCTCGTTCAGAGAGTTGAAAAATTTCTAGGAGTTCTTCAATTCTTTTTTTCGCGTATCTTTTCTGCATCTTGTACAATGAAGCGAAGTACATGAGGTTGTCTCTGGCTGTAAGCTTCCAGTATAATGTTCTCTCCCCGCCCACAACCATTCCCAAACTTGCCCGCACCATTGAAGTTTCTTTGCGAATGTCGAAACCGTTCACGAGGGCTGTGCCTTCGTCTGGAATCAAGATCGTGGACAGGCATTTAATCATTGTAGTTTTTCCAGAGCCGTTTGGTCCAAGAAGTCCGAAGAGTTCTCTGTGGCGGATTTTAATGTTGACTTTGTCTAAGGCTACTGTAACATCGGTGTTTTTCTTTGATTTTTCTCTCCGCAGAAAACCTAAAAAGCCTCTGTGCTTCTTTTTGGCAAATCTCTTAGTTAGATTTATTGTCTGAATGCTGTAGTCCTCGTTTTTTTCGCCGTAAACCAATCCTAAACCTCACACATCTCCTAGAGGGGAAGATCAGCCTTATCACTATTCCACAGCGGCTACAACATTTATAAATCTGATACAAACCCAAGATGGGTAAGCACTTTGTTTCGTCATCGGCGATTTTTGTAACAGATATAAGCTCCTTTGATTAATTGCTTAATAGCACTCTCTTGACAGGAAGTATTGATTGGAGATATTTGATATGGCGAACATTGTTTGCAAGACCGTTTATTTTGAGAAACCGGGTCCACAAAACACTGAGGAAACCCTCAAGCTGGCAAAAGAGCGGGCTGAAGAGCTTGGCATCAAAAATATCGTGGTTGCTTCGACAACAGGCAAAACAGGCGTTAAGGCAACCGAGGTTTTCAAGGGCTACAACGTGATCGTGGTAACCCACGCTACTGGCTTCAGAGCACCTAATGCTCAAGAAGTTCTCCCTGAGAACCGCACCATCATTGAAAGAAACGGCGCAAAGATTCTAACAGCGACACATGCCTTCAGAACTTTGGGCAGAGCCATCCAAAATAAGTTTGGAACAGTCCAAGTTGACGGAATCGTCGCAAATGTTCTCCGCCTTTTCGGTCAGGGAGTGAAGGTTACATGTGAGATTGCTTGTATGGCGGCAGATGCGGGTCTGATAAGAACGGATGAGGAAGCAGTTGTCCTCGGAGGCTCTGGGGGTGGAGTAGACACCGCCGTTGTTTTGCAGCCATGTAACACGCATGTTTTCTTTGATTTGAGAATAAAAGAGATAATCTGTAAACCCCGTCTCTGAACTTTCATGAAAGGCATCAACGTATACACATAAATTGTTGGAGAAATATTGAATTTGATGGGGAGAAAATGACAAAAGTAGTCTGTCAAACATGCGAAGAGGTTCATGAAGGCTCGAAAGATGGAAAGTGTCCCAGTTGCGGTTCATCTATCCCCAGAATCTACGATTTCAAAAACAGCGATGAATACCTCAAAGAAAAGGTACTCCAGGTGAGGGACATACGAAGAAGTCTAGGGCTGGAGGGACTTGTCGGAGGGCTAAACTGCGTTATAATCAACACTGAACCGAAAAAGCAACTGGATGCAGTGAAGGAACTTTTACGGTATACGGGCTTCTCGTTTCAGGGCGCCTTTGAAAACCCGCGGCTTCGAACCTGTGTGCTAAAAAGGCGGAACTCTGCTGACCTCTTGATAACCTCACGAATTGCAGAGGATAACCCTTTTGTTTCCCTCAATGTGTTTCCTAAATCGCGGCACCTGCCGAATACGCGGCTGGAAACTTTTGTTTTTGAGACAACTGACATCGAGAAGTATGTTTCCATTCAGAAATCGCTTGGAATAGAATTTCTCACTGATGAAATCATAAGAACGGATAATTTCTCCTTCATTCAAACTAAACCGTCGAGATACACGGCTAATTCGATAGGATTCATAGAATGGAATGGAAATAGAGGCAACTACTTCACTGAAGATTCCATGGAACTCGACTGGCAATTTCAAAAACCAGAAAAAACTCATCTGAAGAACATCGGCAAACTTGACCACACCGCAACACGGGTACGAGCGCAGGACAGAGACGCTGCCATCATAGAATTCATGTCCCTCACCAATTACAACTTTGATTTTGCCATATACGTCAAACTATTCAACTCCATCACAAACGTGGCACGCTTGACCAAGAAAGACTTCGCCATGGTCTTCACATCCGGCATCTCCCCCTACATCAACAACGAAACGTCAGGACCCACAGAAAGATTCATCCACAATTATGGGACACGGGTTCACCATATGGCATTCAAAACAGAGAAAATCGAAGACACGTTTGCCGCCATCAAAGATGATGGCATGAATTTCTTGATAGAGCTTGTAGGCTCAAGGGAGGAGGGGTTAAAACAAACTTTCACAGTCGCATCACCCCACACCTTGCTTGTCAATGAATACATTCACCGATACGATGACTTTGACGGCTTCTTCACCAAAAGCAACGTAACTTTATTGACAGCCGCAACCGATAGGCAGTGAAACTGTTTTGTTTCAGCCTATGTAAAAGTCGTCGTTTCCCCCGTAATTCATTCTATCGCTGCGCTGAAAGTAGAATGTTTTAGTGTTTTAGATGTGGGATGTGATTTCTTATCCACAGTATGCTTTATTAAGACGCAAGACTTAATACTTCGAAAAGTCCTAGAGAATAGCAGAACTCCAATGCCAAAGCACAAAAAATCCAGCGAGAAATCTAAACAAAAGTCCAGCCGCGGTTTCTTCAGGAGAAAGAAACTGAAAACTATACCTCCCCCTCCTCCTCCCCCATCAATCTTGTCAAAAGGCTACACCATCGTCGAAAGATACCCCCTCTACGAGCCCTTCGCCTATACAGCCATCGCCCAAAATTCAGTAACTGGCGAACATAAATACATTCTAGACGAACTCCAACTCGACACACTGGAACGAAATGTATACAACAGAATATTAGACATCCTCCTCGCTGAGATAGCTTCACCCAAAGAAGAAATCGAAGACCCCCGAAAATTCTTCGTAACTGAAGCTGAAAAGATTGTTGGCAAATACCGAATAAGTTTAGGTTGGTTACCTGATGTTTCTTGGTCCAAAATCCTTTATTATGCCCAACGAAACCTTGTTGGTTTCGGCAGAATCGACGCCCTGATGCGAGACCCAAACATAGAAGATATTTCATGTGACGGAGTCGAGAAACCCGTTTACATCTGGCACAGAAGATATGAAAACCTCGAAACAAACCTGGTATTTCACGACGACCAAGAACTAGACGACTCCGTGGTAAAGCTGGTTCACATGGCTGGAAAGCACGTAAGCTCAGCCTTCCCCATAGTTGACGCCTCTCTACCCGGAAAGCACAGACTCGCTGTCTGCTACAGAAGGGAAGTAACACCCTTCGGAACAGCCTTCACAATCAGAAAGTTCCGAGACGACCCCTACTCAATTATCGATCTAATAAACCTAGGAACCCTATCCGAGGAGATGGCAGCCTATTTCTGGACCTGTCTGGAAAACAGAGCCTCCCTCATGGTGCTAGGCGGAACAGCCTCAGGAAAAACAACATTCCTCAATGCAGTAGCCTGTTTAATCAAGCCCGGCAGCAAGATAATAACAATTGAGGAAACCGCAGAGCTTAACCTGCCTCACGAAAACTGGGTGTCCCTGATTGCGAGGAGAAGTTATGGTCTGGGAGAAAACCTCACTGGAGAAGTATCCCTCTTTGATCTTGTCAAGACATCCATGAGGCATCGTCCAGATCTGATAGTTGTAGGCGAGATTCGAGGAAGCGAAGCATATACCCTTTTCCAGGCCTTGGCAACAGGTCACGGCGGCATGGCTACTATGCATGCAGATTCCATCGATTCAGCTGTCAAGCGTTTAATCCAGAAACCCATGGATATTGCACCTGCATACATGCCTCTTATGAACATGGTAGTGTCCATTCAGAGAGTACACTTACCGCAGTCGAAGACGGGTGAAATGACAGCTTACCGACGAGTAATTTCAGTGGATGAAATTGCCGATTACGAAGATTATAAAAACCTTTTCGCTTGGAACGCTAGTGACGACATCCACATTTCCAAACTCAAAAACAGTATAATGCTAAATTCTATAACCTCTCGCAGGGGTCTCTCTTGGCAAGAATTGATGGCTGAGATGAAACGTCGGGAAAACGTGTTGCGCTGGATGCGCGAACGCAACATTAGAAGCTACAAAGATGTCGCACGGGTCATAACTGAATATAATGCCAAACCTGAAAGTTTTTATGCGAAGGAGGTTTTAGCTGGTGCCTCTACTAGAAACTCTTGAAGGGGTCTCTTATCGCCTTTTTGGAGGGGTTTCTCCCAAGTTTTTAAATAGGATCTTCGAGTTCAAGATACATTTAGCAAAAGCAGGAATCAAAATCTATCCTGAAACCTATATATCTCTGATGTTTTTAATTGCTATGCTGACTACGCCCATATCTGTCGTAGCACTAGTACTCCTATATTTCACGAGAATCATTTTCCTAATCTTCTTGGTCCCCATGCCCCTCTTCATCATGATTGGCTTCATGATTGCCCCGCTGTCGAAAGCCAGCGAAAGGAAAAGTGCTTTGGAGAGGGAGATGCCTTTTGCCGCAACATATATCACCGTTATGGCGTCTGGAGGCATCCCCCCTTATATGAGCTTTAAGCGATTTACAGATGTTGAGTTATTACCTGCAACACGAAAAGAAGCTAGACATATAATCAGAGATGTAGAAATCTTTGGTATTGATCCCATTAGTGCTCTGGAGAACGCGGCAAAGTACCATCCGCTGGGTATGTTCAGAGACTTCGTTTCAGGTTATGCATCCACAGTTATTATAGGCGGTGACGTTATCCACTTCCTCGAAACAAAGGCGCAGGATATCTTCAAGATGGGGTCTATGAGGGTTAAAGCTGCAGCCGAGCGTTTGGGAATGCTTCTGGAGTCATTTATCATTATAATGGTTCTCATGTCCCTCTGTTTCTACATTCTCTTCAGCGTCGAGTCAATATACAGCACAGGATTGGACATGGGATCTGGAGTGATAATGTATACCTATGTTTTCACTCCTCTCCTTTCTATCGTCTTCCTGTATCTTGCCAATGGTATGCAACCAAAAACTCCCGTCAGTGATTATAGACCCTACAAAGTGTACGCTATCTCTTCAGCCGTCGCCATTTTAGTGCTATTGCTGCTTACGGGATTCTTTGGTATGATACAAACACCTATCCAAAATCTTGTCGAGCTGCCAATTGCTGTGGCTATTGCTCTGATAATTTCAGCTGTGCCTCCAGCCATTGTCCATGGCAAGATTGCAAGTAGAAAATCTAGTATTGAGTATGGGATAGCCAACTTTCTTAGGGACTTGACGGAAACCAGAAAGACAGGGCTTTCCCCAGAAGCGTGTATGGAGAATCTTTCGGAACGGAACTATGGAGCATTCTCTAAGGAATTGAAGAAGATGTCGTCTGACATTAGTTTTGGGATTCCTATGCGAAATGTGGTCATGGATTTCGTGAAGAAAACTAAGAGTTGGATGTCCCAGATAGTAATGTTCCTCCTCTTAGAAGCCGTGGACGTGGGAGGTGGAACAATATCCATGATTGAATCACTCGCGAGATTCAACAATATGACTCAGGAAGTGGAGAGAGAAAAGAAAATGAGTGTAAGACCCTACATGCTCATCCCCTACTTTGCCGCGATATTACTCGTAGCAACGACTCTCATGACTCTCATTTTCACTACTCAGACAGTTAGCATGGCGGGGAGTGGCCCAGGGGTAGGTTCAGTCGACGTACATTTCCTCACTTTGATCTTCACAGTTTCAGTAATCACCCATTGTTACCTGATTGGATTAGTGGCAGGCAAAATCAGTGAAGAATCTCTGGCTGCTGGCTTCAAACATTCTGCTCTCCTTGTTCTGCTCGCTGTTGTTGCATCGTATGTTGTTCCATTGATAATTTAGGGGAAAACTGGAGGAAAGTTTGGTAGTGATTAACAAGGTTCATCGGAAGAGGTCAAGTAACGGCGGAGTAAGCCCCGTTATCTCATCGGTTATTATTACTGGTGCCATGATTGCCATTGTGAGCGTCGCCTTAGTCTTCGCAAACAATTTTCTCTGGTCTCGGGTTGCGGAAGGTGAGTTTAATTCTTCTAAACAGTTGATGCAGACGATTGGGCTTCAGATAGACGATGTAGCTTGGACAGCAGGGCGTACAGAGACGACTCGTTATTCGAGCCAATATGGAGAAGTTGTCATAGAACCATCAGTACTAACTTATACAGTGTCCGTCGAAAGTGATACTGGAACTAATGTAACATCATATGATACTGGAGTTCTACTCTTCAATCTTCCAACATCGCGATATTCTGTGACCAACGGTTACTGGGAAAGAATCTCTCCATTTCAGGACGAATCTCTCACTTTGAAGGGTACTTCTGCTCCGGTCTCACGAGTGTTTGTTGTCGAGAGATTGCCTATGTATGATGGAAATTATATACGTGTAGTCGTAGCCCCTGCCGTTAGGGTTCTCAACTCTTCGATTAGCACTTCCACCAACACATATTATGTTAAGATGTACCTTCCGGTTCTCAAAGCTGGAGAAGCCCCAAGACTCTCTCAATCTATTACGTTAACTGGAAAGTCGGTGGGAGCTCACACTCTAAACAATGTTATGAGCATCAATGTTTCTGTCAGTTTTCCCAGAGCAGCTTCACCAGAGAATTTCGATTCCGCTTTTTTCAATTTTCCCTACGATTCTGAGGAGATTTCCATTCCTACTTCTGGATACGACAACATAGTTTTTGAGCTTTATTTAAGCGAGGTATCGGTTGGTTTTGGACTTAATTACTAAAAATCAAAAGCAAGGAGGTTTGCATAACTGCCGCACATGACGATCGAGTATGTTATACTCATTCCGCTACTTTTCACGCAAGTGATTGTATTTCCTTTTGTAGCCAATGTAATTACCTCCAATTGGCAAGACTCCCAAAGAAACGCTACACTACAGGAGACTGCAGACCATCTAGCAAGTACGGTTCAGCAACTTTATCTAACCGTGAATCGAGAGGAAATATTAGCTAGCACAATAACGCATACTTTACATATTTCACCAGCCATTGATTCTCATTCATATACAGCTGTGGGTTCGCTGAGTAGTCCCTCAGACCCTAATTCTACTAGAATTCTAACGGTTACCTTGACATTGGATGAATTGGGTAACACTGCTACTGCGGTGGCTGTGCTTGGTTCTAACGTACAATGGACTGAATCGACTCTTCAAAGTAACTCTACTGATGCTTCCATTAACGTCCAGAAATTAGGTGATGAAGCTCATACTATCATTTTTTCTTTTGGAGGCTGATTAGATGCCGGGTGCTACAATTGATCACATGATTTCAGTTACGATTTTAATAACTGCGATGCTGTTAGCGATGATCACTTTCAACGGTATGTTCGCGTCTGCCGTTGCTTATGAACACCACCGTCAAGTTGCTGTGAAAGCTGTTGACCTCATAGACATTATTGCTCTATCTCCAGGGAGTCCCGTAAATTGGGGGCAGACCAGATCTGAAGTTTCAGGGTTCGGTCTTCAAAACCCTGAGGCTGGTGGATATGCTTTGAGTCCTTTTTCTGTAGCGAGATTGAAAACTTCCAACGCCAGTCAACTTGTTTATTACGCCGAAACTGGTTTGTATTATAACAATCTCAGTGCTTACTTTGGGGATGCTATACTAACTCCTGTGGGCGACGTTGTCAACTACACTAGTGCTACAGAATTGTTGGGTATAAGCAATACATTTGGATTCAGGTTGGATGTTACTCCAACGTTGAATGTTAGTATTTCGCCAGTCCCTGCGGGTCACCTTAACTTGATGGTGGAAGTGCGAGGTACAGGACTACCCTTAAGTAACGTCACTCTGAATTACTACCTTTTTCATGTTGACGCTGGCAGCGGTAATGATCCTAATGTTTTAACGTATTCAGGAGTTGAACAGACTGATACGTTCGGTTCTGTCCTTTTAGACTTTCCTTCTATTGGTAGCGAGAATGAGGCGTACGCAATTGTGGTCTATGCTAGGCTCCGTGGACTCACTGGAATAGGATACTACTCCGTTGATGTTTTGGACAATTATCCGCAATTTATTGTGCCCTTAATCCAAGACTTTGAGGAGGGGACCATCATGATTACCCACAGTTGGGGCGTTGAAAATTATACTTTAACTCCAGTACCTAGTGTTAATTATAATGCAACCTTTTATGCTTTGGACCCCCAATTAGAGTTGCAACGGGTTCAAATCGAAAATTCTACAGGTCAGTTAAATCATGGTTCTAAAGATTACGTAACAACGCAGATACCAGTTTCTGAAGCAGGAATTCTGATAATTACCTACAGATGGGGTAATCGTCTAGGGTCTGTAATGTTGCCTTGGGGAGTTGGCACCCTTGGCGTCTCAGCTTCCTTTGGTGGTAATCCAACTGGCTACTCGTTTATAGCTACTGAGCTCAGGCAGGTTCAGATTAATGGGATTTCCTATCATTTGAAGTTGTCTGCATGGAGGCTTGGGGGCTAAAAGGGAGGTAATGGGCGTTGATGAGAACTGTTGAAGTCCTTTTTGTGATTATCATCATATTGGGAGCCTTCATTATCACGACTCAGTTTGCTGTTTTGCCTTCGCCGCGTCAAGCTTTTGGAACAAATCTGAGGGAACTATCTCAATCTACCCTCGAAACCTTGGACAGCGGAAGTATGTTAACCGAGACAGTCTTCAAAGGTTCTTCTGACCCTGCTTGGGGAGACCTAAAAAAGGCTCTCTCTGCTTCTCTTCCTCCCAATGTAGTTTATAACCTCAGCATTTACGACATTTCAGCAAGTGGAGGAGCAATAACCTATCAATTAGCGAATTCGATTTCAGATGCTGGTTTCGGCGGTGATTCTGATGCCTCTTCAGTCATGCTAGTATCTCCTAACGTCACCTTCACTCAAGACCCGCAAAAAGTGGGCGCAGGACAAAACATCACCCTCTACATCCTGAATTGTAACGACTCTAACGGATGGTGGATCACAGGTTATACAGGTCAGAGTCTTGCCTCTGACTTCTATAAACTTCTTTCTAGATATTTCACGACTACTGTTCTCATAAACACGACAGATCAGTTTGCGGATCTCTTAGAAAACTCACCATCGCTAGAGGGAACTATACAAAATGCTGTAGTTGTAAACACGTTCGGTGAATCTGTTCCCATTCCAGATAGTTACACTGCTGGTGGTTCACATCAGTATGAAGGTTACGCCAGTGGATCATACGCAAGATTCAGCTATACTCTTGGCAGCAAAACTCAACAGTATAATTGGACTTGGGTCAGCATTGTAGGCTACCCCCTCTATTATGTCTCTAACACAGAAGTTTTTACTGGACCTAATGACCAAGCTTGGGGCATTTATGGAATGAAGTCAGTTGGACCCGCAGGACTAAATGCCTTTCTCAGAGGTTTGAATGGTGCTGGTTACGCAGTAATTGGTACATCCATTTATGAAAGCCCCGGAGATGTCACGCTTAACAGCAATGCTCTTGATACCCTGAATTATTATGGTATTTACCCTGACATCACCCAGACCGCCACTCGTGCACTTCCAGAATCCATTTTAACCGATTACCAATTAACTGCCACAGAGCTTTTTGTTCGTCCGCCGTCATACCCAGACTACATTCCTGCAGCAACATACAGCCATAATGGAGGAGGCGCGCTCACAGCCATAGGGCTCACAAGGATTCCAGACATAAGAGTTACTGCCATTGCGCTCCTCATGTACTACCGCCCAACAGTTTATCGAAGCGAATTTGGAGCCACTGGCACACTAAGACTTGTCACCCTCCAACTTGGTCAACAAGGAGGAACTTAGACCCTGAAAAAGAGTAGAGCAAATAAGGGCCAGTTCTCCATAATCGCAGCGTTGCTCGTTTCTGTGATTCTAGTGGCGGCTGTCATATCCACTTACAGTATGGTTCGCCATGCTCCCGTACAAGAATCACCCAAAATCCTAACAGCGATGGGAGAAATGAATGCAGACATCAAAAGGATTTTGGACTTCACCGTTGGATACTATGGTTCAATCCTTCAAGTCACAGGAAACTCAACATACGCTAAGGGACTCACGACAAGCTATCTTTCAAGTGGGTTAGTTAATATCGCTCGTTCACATCCGGAATGGAACCCATCTTTTAACCTTACTTCCTCGAGTGTTTCTACCCACTGGTATATGCCACAAAGCTATAGCATGGGGAACCTCTCATTAACTTATTCTTTGGCAAACCTTGGAATAGAAGGAGTGCTGTACGAAACATCTTCAGTATTAAAAGTCACCATGTTAAAACCAGCAAATTCGAATCAAGCAAGATTTAGTGTCACTCACGATAATAACATACCTGAACTAAGATTAAAAAAAGAAAACTTCTGGTTCTACAAGTACGACTACGATGACTCAACTTGGGAGCGGGTTAATCCGGAAAATGACCCAATTATCTCTTCCAATGGCACTTACATCCTAAACATCCCGTCAGGAGTAAATAAAGATGCTTACTCAATCCAAGTTGAAGATCAAAGAGGACTTATGGTGCAAGCTTTCTACTCTAAAGCCTCACTTACCTCAGGATTTCCCCAGTTCACTTACAACTTTGATTGGGATGCTACCGGACTGGGACACATTTATGATTCTTTAACTACAGATACCATGGTCATAGAAGTACTCCAGAATGGTACCTTGTTATGGCTTGGGCAAAGCTTGGAACTATTGCCTCAACCGAGGCCTATTCCGCCACTTCCCGTCAAGGCTCTTCATATTAATCAGACGATAGATGGAGTGGATCAGGAGGTACCTTTTCAAGTGGAGGATTGGGCATCAAACTACAGGATTCCTTTGGGTCTAAGTGGTAATGCCAGCCTATTTAGTAAACATAATATGTTAGTGTTTTTGGTCAATGACCATGTCGAGAAGGCTACTTTATGGTGGGATGGAAACGACGCAGCAACTCAGACATCTTATGCGTGGCAAAACCAATATTTTAGTGACAATCCGTCTTCTGGGACCTTAGACAACGGATTCCTAGAACTAAACATTCACAACTTTTATGTAGTTTCTTCTGTTGTTGGGGGGTCAACCAGTTGTACGGCAGATTTCCTACGCGTCAACGATGAAGAGCCTTCATATGGAGCCGAGCCCGCATTTATAATTTACAACGGGGTAGTCCGAGATATAGTTCAACAGGAACCTGAATATAGTGATGGAGTTACAGGTAGTCCTAATTTTTATTCACAGGTAGTTTTAACCTTCCCAGCAAATGCAACTTACTATACATATGCAGCTAGAACAATTTTCGTGAACTCTGCCCAGAGCAGAACCGTTTCAGATCTCAGCGCCATCCAACTCTCAGGTCTTTCTGGACCACAACTGACTGAGGATGGAACGGATGGAGGGTATCCTGAAGCTTCCCTTTCCACTGGTTTCTTCTATAATGGTACGCCAACAAGTTGGGTCCATCATTGGAGCCAATTCATGTCAGGAGACTCTGGAGCAGGACTCATGTTCACGGACACTGACAATCTGAACCTCTACCTCTTCGATGATATTGCAGGCGATAAGACGGGAGCCCTAAATGTACTCGGTTCTGGCATCGAGTTTAACCCAGTGGAGGATGGGCTAAATCATGATGTCAGTTTCCTTTATCCTTTAGATGTGACTTGGCACGGCGCAGTAGTAACCTTTGAGGGTGAACCTATCTACCGTAGTGAGGATGATGTTGGGCTCTGGGTGATGGTGGAGAATCCTCCATGGATTACGATGGATGGTTATGATTACGATTATGTAGATAACAACTTATCAAACATAGATTCTAGTGATGGTGAAGGTTCACATTCTTACTTTATAGCGCAAAAGCATGGTCCAGACTCAATTTTTGACACCCTCACAGAATATAGGGAAGGCGAAAAAATAGAGGATTACGTTGACAATATTAGTGATGTTGACAACTCAATAGATGTCGGATCCCAGAGTAACTTTACGGCACTGCAAGCTGGTCCGGATTCGATTTACGATACCTTGACTGAAGAGAACACCAGTCCTTCTTCGAATTCTACCTTGCTTGATGATGGTTTCGAAGGTTATCCATGGGATACCCATTGGGATAACAGTTACAGCAATTGGAGAGAAGATAATTATCCGGTACACAGCGGATCATCTTCAGCTCATGCATACAATTATAATGAGGGTTACTTCACAAGTGACAGCCTAGATGCAAGTGATGCCAGTGCCCTCTACGTGGATTTCTGGTTCAGAAAGACCGGAACAGGCTACTCAGATTTCACATTATACTATTACGATGGAAGCAGTTATGACCTGATCGACGAATTAGACAATAATGGTCCCGACAACACATGGCTACATTACACAGCAAAGATAACCGACAGCCAATATTTCGTGTCAAACTTCAGAATACGATTTGACGCAACCTTGTATTATGGAGAGGTCTGGGTTGATGATGTTGTAATAACAAAAGAAGCTCAAAGCGCCAACAACTATGAACTCGACATGGAGGTTCAATTTACTAACCTAGTTGACTTCTTGCCTACAAACGAACTGTGCATTTACGCTGGTACGCTTGGTAGTGAAGATTTAAGAGTGGATTACTGGACGGGTTCTGATTGGGCAAACCTTGCAGCAGACTTGACTGCAGACAGCTGGAATAACTTTACAGTTTCCCTAACTTCAACGACATTCACCGTTAGATTCAATGGTGGGAATGAGATAGGTGATACAACCCAAGACCAATGGGAGATTGACGCGGTTCTCCTGAGCAGCGAAGGGGGTGGAGGCGTAGAAGATGCAGTGGACAATGACACGTCTGATGTAGACTTCTCTGCTGATAAAGGAACCCATAGCAATTTCTCAGCACAGCAAACTGGTCCAGACTCAATTTATGATATTTTGACAGAGAGTGGTGTGACCACTAACTCGCATTCTCTGGATGCTACTGGCGGATACATGCGAGTTGGTAATGGAACTCCTGACTGGGGCTCTACGACGGGAACGATTTCCTTCTGGATTCAATGGGACACAGTTGCTGGCAGACCATGGGGGCAACACGACAATATGGAAACTAGATTTTCTGGAACAAATCTTGTTCTTGATTGGGGCGGTTCCAGCTCGCTAACGAGCAGCACAAGCTTCACATCTGGAAAATGGTATTTCATCGCAATAACATGGAATGAATTTAGCAATGATTTAATTTTGTATGTTGGCGACGAGAACAACGCTCCGACAGTGGATGCATCTACAGGTTCCTGGTTTTCCACAGTGTCTACCGTAGGTGTGACACAGAACAATTTCATGGCCTCTAAAGGAGGCGTGAATCCAACAGATGGGCATGGAGACGACCTGAGGTATTGGAACACGGATAGAGGCTTAGCGGCGATACAGAGCGATTACGACACTGAGCTCACAGGCTCCGAAACCAATCTGCGATCCTACTTCAAACTAAACAACAACTTCGACGATATAGGACCAGACAACAACGACGGTTCAGGCTCCGGAAGCTACTCCTTCTCCACAGACGTAGCCTTCGGCGGCTCGCCAGCCGATTATGAGCTTGATTTGGAAGTTCAGTGGACTGGCGTTCCTTGCTCGTTGCCGAATGAGGAGCTTTCAATTTATGGTGGCACTATGGGAGCTGAAGATATACTTGTTGATGTTTGGAATGGCACTGGCTGGGAAACCGTTTTCACAGACTTGTCTCCAGGATGGAATAATGTGTCGATAACAGAGTGGCTGACCACCTCTAATTTCACAATCAGGTTCAGGGATGGAACTGACGTGGGAGATTCAAGTCCAGACACTTGGCAAATAGACGTTGCCCTAATCCATGTTTGGAACGTACAAGGAGAAGGGTATAAGCTTGATTTGGAAGAGCAGTGGACAAATGTAGACTATGATGAGAATAATGAAGAACTCTGCATATACGGAGGGTCAATGGGTTCAGAAGACATTATGGTAGATGTTTGGGACACTGCATCTTCATCTTGGGTAACCGTCTTTACAGATCTTAACAGTGGATGGAACAATGTAACGGTTTCGGCGTATCTCACCTCTCCAACATTTACCATCCGATTCAAAGGAGCAGACGAAACCGACGACACAACCCAAGACTTCTGGGCAATAGATGCAACACTACTACACCTTTGGAGTTAAAACTGCTTTCACAATTTTACATTATGATGCATATAAATCTAACATTTTTGGAATTTAGATAAATTTTTTATTACATATGGCAGAAGCGTTTCCAGCGCCAATCAAAGAGCGCATCTCTTCTTTTAGAGCTTGAAACAATAGGTAAAAATTTAACAGAGGGCAAAGCGTAACTAAAATTCTCTTTTTATCGTACAATTAACAGTAACTTTACCACGCGTCAGGGTTTTGATATTTTACTTTAAAGCTATCATTCGCAAATAATGAATGTAGCCATTCTTGGAATTCTTTCTTTGGAAGATTCTTTGACGACATTTTAGACAATGTTCTTAATGACATTGATAAATATATGGCTTAATTCGAACACGAGAATATATCCGAAACCAGACTATTCTAATTCTCGACAATTGCGCTATGACGAAGGACGGGGCAGTCAAAAGATATGCTTTACACAAAGTTATACTTTCCAGAAATGCGCGCCTTATCAAGTTTCTCTTTTCGTTGTTTGATAAAACTGATTTGAAGCATGGCACTCATCCGTTCATATGAAAACTGATCTATTGTCTTGTTCTTACGCTGAGCATCAAGTCTTTCTAGTTGTTCTCTAACCGCTGTTTTTTCTTTCACTCTTTGTTTAATATACGTTCGAATAAACTTCACTGTCCTAGCTTTTTTCCCGAAAACAAAGCCGAAACCCATATTGTTCAAACTCAAAAGATACTGTATATAGACTCAAAACAAGTTTTTTCTCTCTGAAATATATCCAAAACCGACGTGTGTATTGTGGTGTGTTGTGTGTGCTCTCTTACTTTGGTTGGTGTATATGTATGTGTAGTTATTGGGACATATATCGATTTTTGGAATATACAAACCTTGGAAATAACGGATATATTAAGTAGCAAGATACCATGTGTATTGAAGTATAACAGAAGAACAATTGAACATAAAAACAACTGGTGAGAAAAGTGGCTGTTTATACTACAAATTGGTATCTATACAAAACACACTTCAATGCAATTTCAACAAAATCACAACACAAAAGCCTAGAAAAGAAACCGAGTTTATGGATCAAGAGACGATAGCAATATTTCAATCCGAAAATGGAAGGTGACAGAACAATGAGCTTTGAAGAACTTTTGCTGAAAGCAATAGATGAAGAACTCTCTTCACTCGGAGATGCGTGTAAGCAGGCAATATATTTCTATTTAGAAAAAAAATTTAACCTCAATAAACAGGACATCCCATTTAGAATCGCAGATTTTACTGGGGCTATTGAGAACATTTTTGGAATGGGAGCAAAAGTCCTTGAAATCAGAATAATGAAGAATTTATTTGAAAACATGGGATATCCTCTTCAATACTACCCCAATCGGGAATGCTTAGAATTCACAAAATATATAGAATCAGCAAGAGTTAACAAGAACCGTTTGAATTGCCTCAAGGCATTAAAACAAATGACAGTGGTATGACACATATTTGCTAAAGGTTCTCTGAGCCTCTGCGGACTATCCAAGCAACAATCCCTATAGCGCTTAGTAGAGCACCAGCAATAAATAATGTCGTTGCGTAGTTTAGAAGATTTGTCTTACTGGACAAATTTGGGTCTTGGAGGGTTAGGAAACCGAGGAATGCTGATAATACAAACATTAGAAAAGCTGGAAATAAAATAACCTTTTCGATGATTGAAGCCATAGATGAAATAACTACCCTGAGGGCATTTAACTTTTTTGAGAAATCTCTCTTAAAACCAGTACCTTTGCTCGATGTAGGTATCCAGCCATCCTTTTGCTCCTCAAATTCTGCTGTTTCTGAGACTCTAACAGGGGCAAGAAATCGTGGTAAAGTGGACTTCAGTCATTCCCATCATTTATGGTTACTTTCATCTTTCCTTTGTTGCGCGCACATCCTTAGATGTTCTCAAGTGCAAATTCTTCGTTTGCGCCATTGGTAAGTAATTTGGTTTCGTGGAATTCTCCGTTTGCACGTTCTAAGTTTATCTTAGGAATGAGCTGAGCAGAATCCATACGAGGTCACCGTAAGCTAATGCAATGATAAAGCCTGCTGTGACAAAGATGAGGAGAGGTAAACCGGGAGTAGCCCAAACCCCACCCTCAGACCTTTCTTCATTTGTATTCTCCAGAAGTCTGGCAACTATCTCCTCCCGCTCCTCATCCTTCGGAAACGCCAGCAACTTTCTCTTCCTCTCTCCCCCATCACTCACAGAAACATCCTCAAGAGGAAACATATGCCCCTTCTCCAGCTTAGAAATCTTAACCTTGTAACCACTGAAAAGCGCCAGAAATTTGCGACCAAAAGACTCGGTTTCCAAGCCCTCAAAGAGGCCTCTCCTGTTTCTCCCGAACCACAGGAGATTACGGAAGAGAGCATAGAACACACTAAGCGCACCCAGGAGAACACTGTTAGTAAAGACGCTTAGAGGGAAGAGGGGAGAAAACAATCCTGAAGGTTGCGGAAGAAGATAACTAGGGTAGACCGGCAAAGCTAGGGAAATGCACATTAGAGCCTTGGCGTCTGCTCCTCCGAAACCACCCGCATAAAAGATCACTAGGGCTAAGACTGAAGTTACTGCAAAAGAAAGAACATACGTTATGAGCAGCTCAGGAACAAAAACGAAAAACTGGAAGGCTGTTAAGGCAAGAGCTGAGGGTCCCAGGATAATCCAAACTTTGTCGCTTACTTCTCTGGTTTTGTAGTCGCTCCAAGAGGCATAAATCAGAAAACCGAGGCAAAGAATAGTTCGAGCTCCGTCGAATATCTGATTCACGCTAAATCATCTGCCGAAGTATCTTTAAAAAGAAGAGTAATAAAACTCTGGTGGGGCTTTTCTTTCGAAAAGAAAGGAATGGAGGGGGTGAAGTTATGCCTCTTCGCTGAAGGGAAGGGTTTGTCCTGCCTCGGTGGCCATCTTGAAGTAATATCTTGTTCCGTCCGTCCAATCGTATGTGAGGGTAATGTTTAGTGACGAACCAGCACTGACGAGTTGCGTACTTGGATCATAGCTTACAGAGGACTGCACAGCGAGGGTTGTGGATGAAGTACCAGCATACACTTCTACAACCTTTGCGTCAGCTGTTCCCGAGTTTCTTATTATGACTTCAACGTAGTCTGTACTTGAAACGGTGTGGAATCTTATGTTTTCAACACTTAACACAGCTCCTGCCTGACTCGTTGTAGACGATGTGAATGTCAAGACCCAAGCGTAAGTAACTATGACAGCTGCGACTGCGATAACTATCAAAAGAAGCGTAGCAAGGATTGGCGAAATCCCCCGTTTAGATTTCAATATACGTTTCAACATTCAATTTCTCCTATGCCCAGAAATTCTAGGTCAAAGTATTTAACACATATGAAACTGCAATATATATTACACGTAACTATTCAATTCAGATTCCAATAGCAACAAAGGAGTGAAAAAAACAGAAGGATAGTGAATTGATTTTGAAGAATCCGAGTGGAATGCGCATAATGAAGTATTCCACTACGATTACGTAATGAATCTGATTTTAAAGAAGAAATAGAAAAAAGTGGGAGAATACTTCGCAGTTTACTCTCCATAGCCTTCAGGCATTCCGCCTGGGGGACCGCCTTCCTTTGGCTTCGTTGCGGCGATTACGTCGTCAATCCGTAGAATCATGGAGGCAACTTCTGCGGCTGACTTTATTGCCTGTTCCTTAACTTTTAGAGGTTCCACGACTCCTTGCTTGTAGGTGTCAACTATCTTGCCTTTGAAAACGTCTACGCCCATCAGATGGCCTTTCGTCTTTTCGTGAGCTGACCTTAAGCCGACAAGGATGTCTATGGATTCTAGGCCAGCGTTTTCAGCCAGTGTCTTCGGTACGATTTCTATTGAATCAGCAAATGCCTCTATGGCAAGTTGTTCCCTGCCGCCAACCTTTGTTGCGTAGGAACGAAGAACTTTTGCTATTTCGCTCTCTGTTGCTCCTCCCCCCGCAACAATCTTGTTATATTCGACAACATCAGCAACCACGGAGAGTGCGTCATTCATGGCCCTGTCCGCCTCATCCACCATCCTTTCTAGACCAGCGCGGATGAGAATCGCAACCGATTGGGGTTCTTTGCATTTCTCCACAAAAATCATCTTGTCATCCCCGACCTTACGCTCTTCTACAATTCCTGCCGCGCCCAAGTCTCCGCTCTTTAAATCGTTTAATTTCGTGATGACCTTGCCTCCTGTGGCTCTAGCTAGTTTCTCCATGTCTGATTGCTTGACTCTGCGTGCGGCTATGATGCCTTTCTTGGCTAGGAAGTGCTGGGCCATGTCGTCGATGCCCTTCTGGCAAAAGAGAACTGTTGCGCCTGAAGCTTTGACCTTGTCAACCATCTCCTTGAGCATACTTGTTTCTTTGTCTAAAAAGGCCTGCATCTGAGTGGGGTCTCGTATTCTGATTTCAGCTGAGAACTCTGTTTTCTCCACTTCTAGGGGTGAATCGAGGAGAGCAATTTTTGCGTTTTTAACTTGTTTTGGCATTCCTGCGTGGACAATCTCTTTGTCGACGATTATGCCTTTGATTAGTTGAGTGTCGAAGAGGCTCTTTCCCTCTTTCTTAACCCTCTGAATGTTGTCAATATCCGCTACCATTTTATCGCCCCGCTTCTCAGCTACCAGTCTAACAGCGTCAATTGTGATTTCAGATAGATGGTCCCGGGCACCACCCACCGCCTTGCTTCCCATAGATGTCATGGCAACTTTCTTCAGGGTTTCACGGTCCTCAAGATTAACGGTTATTGCCAAATCATCCAAGGCTTTCACTGCCTTCTCGACAGCGTTTCTGTATCCTCTCACAATAACTGTGGGGTGGATGTTCTGATTCAGCAAATCTTCGGCTTTCTGTAAAAGCTCTCCCGCTAAGATTACGGCGGTGGTGGTTCCGTCGCCCACCATGTCGTCTTGGGTCTTCGCCACTTCCACCATCATCTTTGCGGCTGGATGTTCCACGTCGATTTCGTCAAGGATAGCTGCGCCGTCGTTGGTGATGGTTATGTCTCCTAGGCTATCAATAAGCATCTTGTCCATGCCCCGAGGTCCCAAAGTGGTCCTCAAAACTTCGGCGATTATTTTTGCAGCCATAATGTTGTTTGTTTGGGCGTCTCTTCCTCTTTTGCGGGCTGTTCCCTCTTTAAGAATGAGAACGGGTTGTCCCGCTTGTGTAGTTAAATATGCCATACAAATCCTTCCTTTTTATATGCTAAATTTTCTAGCTACTGCACTTCCATCCAGAAATATAAAGTTTTCTTGTACCTTTCTGCAGAAACATATCGACTATCTTTAGTAAGCAGGGGCACAACAATTAAAATAAAAACCGTTCCGTTGGGGGAAATTAGAAACGAAAGAAGAAAGTTACATTTCAATCAGAAGATTTTGTGTTTAAGTCCTCTCAACACGGATTCATTCTAAGGCTCTTGCGCATGCTATCTGGTATGCTTGCACGATATCTGAGCGGGTGATTATTCCAACGAGACGTGTTGGGTCGTCTCGGTCTACAACTGGTAATCTGCCAACATTCCTCTTATACATGTCATCAAGTGCTGTTTGCACCGACGCATCTGGATAGGTTACTGTTAGGCCTTTAGTTAAAACTTCTTTCACTTGAGTCTTCCTGCGATCCTCCATAGGAACCCTTGTTAAATCACTAAATGTCACCACTCCCACAAATCGATCCTTCTCTCTCACCGGGAAACCATGATGGTGAGATTCTTCTATGAGCAACTCCAAGGCTGAGAGAGGCATATCCGCTCTGACAGAAATAACATTCTTGGTCATAACCTCTCCAACCTTTACGTGTTCAAGAACTAAAGTTCTTCCCATCTTCAACTTCACTCCGCGACGCTCCAACTTGAGCGTATAGATAGAAGAGCCCCGCATGAAAAGCCAAGCAACCAAGAAACTTGTGACAGAGGAAATCATTATTGGGGCAAGGAGTGAATAGTCGTTTGACATTTCTGGAATCATTATTATGACGTTTAATGGAGCTTGGGCTGCACCAGCGAAGAGTGCGGCCATACCGGCTAAAGAATAAGTGAATGGTTGAGAAATCATTCCCGGAGCAATAAACTGGAAAATTAACCCCAATGCCCCGCCGAACATAGCGCCTATGTAGAGGCTTGGGGCAAAGATGCCGCCGCTTCCCCCAGAACCAATTGTGAAGGCTGTTGCAACCATTTTTAGTACTCCAAGTGTCAACAACATTGTTATAGCTAAACTTCCAACGAGCACCTGATTTATTCCTTCGTAGCCGACGCCCATAATACCGTAAAACGGAAAAAATATTCCGATTAAACCTGCCATGGCAGCGCCTAGGGCAAATTTGTATCGATCATGAATTCGAAGTTTGCCAAAACCGTCTTCTACCCCGTAGAAAAACTTCACCCATAAGACCGATATTAAACCGAAGGCAAGACCTAGAAGAAGGTACCAAACGAGCTCAGATGGATTCGTAAATGAAAAGCCGATGGGAGCATTGAAGGAAATACTTAATCCAAAATAGGCTGAAACCATTGCTGCACTTATGACACAGCCAAAAATTACTGGAATCGCATTAAACAAACCTATTCCACGATAGAGGATTTCCATTCCGAACAATGCACCGCCTAGAGGAGCATTGAATGTTCCAGCTATTCCTGCTGACAAACCGCAGACAACCAAAAGACGAATTTCATGAGCGTCTAAATTCAATGTTTCTCCAAGGAATGAACCTATTGAAGCTCCTATTTGAGCTATGGGGCCCTCTCTACCAGCGCTCCCTCCAGAACCTATAGTCACCGATGAAGCAAGAACCTTTAAAAAAGCCACGCGTTTCCTTATTTTGCCACCTTTGAGGGCTACGGCCTCCATTACCTCTGGAACACCATGTCCCTTGGTTTCAGGGGCAAACTTCATTATTATTGGACCTATTATTAGTCCGCCTAAGGCTGGAAGAACTATATATGCCCAGTTAAACCCATAGGCATAAAATGAAATTTTCGGGAGTAAAAGGTCAAAGAAGAGCCAATGGTTAAATTCTAACATCAACCTAAAGGCTATTGCACCCAGCCCTCCGACAATCCCCGCTATAGCGCCTAACAAGTCTAATAATAGCCATTTTCTGGCCTGCTCGTTCACCTGAAGCCTCTGTCTGAGATTGAATACGGAGACCATTTTGAGGGCCTTATAATCTGTTCTAACATAGGACAGAAATTTAAACTTTACAAAATGCACGCTCATTTTTTGTTTTTACGCATGCTATGTAGAAAATAAAGTTTTTCACTAAGCGATTAGAGGCTGTGCTGTGCCTCTTTCAAGAAAAAAGGGAGATGTGTTTGCTTATTTTTCCAAGACTTTTCTTGAGGCTATCTCTATGTCTTCTGCCTTAACGGTTTTTCGTCCAGCGTGCATGGCGTAGTCTATGGCTTCTTTAGCTATTTTGATGCCGAGTTCTTCAAGTTGTTTTGCCAGCGCTTTCGCAGCTGCCTCGCTTACTCTGCCCGCTCCCGCTTTCTTGCATATTCTGTGCATTGGAGCTACAGATAATTCAGATTTCCCCATAATAAACCCCTTTGCAGCGTCTTTTTTCTTTAAGGCAGTATTTAAGTCTTTCATTGTTTTCTGAACCGTAATTTTCCCTCTTTTCACGTTTAATCCTCTTTTTTCTGTTTACATGGAATCTCGCAATTTTATTTGTAAAGGTTAATTACGGATCATTTTGTATCTATTAACTGAAACACTGCTCCAAAATGGGGGATTATAACAATCAAGTCTAACCTTGAAAGAGGTTTTGACCCAAAAAAGTATGAAAAACTGTGGCAACTACGGGATGGCAGAACTGTTCTTTTGAGACCGATAAAACCTGAAGACGAATTTCTGTGGCTTGAAATGTTCCAAGACTTTTCAGAAGAATCGATCCACAACAGGTTTTTCTATTTGATAAAAGACACTCCCCATGCAGTTAGGATTCGGTACTGTGACATTGACTACACCAAAGAGATTGCCCTTGTGGCAGAATTGAAGGAAGAGCGACGACGAATTTTGGGTGTTGTGCGACTTACAATCGAGTCAGACCAAAAAAGTGGCGAGATTGCTTTCATAGTGGCAGACCCTTGGCAGAGATTAGGTTTGGGGTCAAAGATGGTGGATTATATGATTGAAATCTGCAAAGACATAGGACTTGAAGCGATCTATGCCCTTATGTTACCTGACAATTATCGGGCAATCAGACTTTTGAAGAAGAGAGAGTTCACTATCCAATACAAAGAAGATGTAGCCAAAGCCACTCTCAAGCTGAAAGAAGACAAGCAAAAATAGTTAACTTTGCTTTAAGAAACCGTTACCCGCCGTCAACTTTCCTTATTTGTTAGATGTTTTAGCGTCTGTGGGTCAGAGATTGGAGGGTGTTTTTGAAGATTTCGAAGGTTTTATGGTCGTAGAGGCAGTAGACCACCTTTTCCAGTTTTGTTGGTCCCTCCAGATAAGCTATCGTTGTTGAGAGCATTATAGTGGCGCACCTGTCCTTTGGGAATCCGAAGGCAATCGGATATTGTCTCTGGGAATCCACAACCCTAAAGTGTGCGGGAGGTGA
>CAYQMM010000007.1:0-119058 GCA_964418675.1 uncultured Candidatus Bathyarchaeia archaeon | reverse complement strand
CTGGAAGCGACATCATCAAACAAATCCACACAGAAATCTTCCGCTCCATGCTCCCCGACTCCTGGAAGGTCACCCTCAGCGAAGCCATCGGAGAAATCGACTTTCGCCTAGTCCAAGGCGCAGACGAAGAGGTCCAGCTAAGCGCCCTCCTAGCCCGACTGACAGAAGCTGGTCACGACCTGAAAAGAGGCGCCTAGCCTTTGCACACAGCCTGGACCCAAAAACACAAACCCCAAACCCTCTCCGAAATCATAGGCAACAAAGACGCCAAACAAAAATTTCTCACATGGCTAAAATCATGGAACAACGGAATTCCAAAAAAGAGAGCCGCCCTATTGTATGGACCCCCAGGCGTCGGCAAGACAGTAACCGTTGAGACACTATCTAAGGAACTGAAGATGGAGCTGGTGGAAAAAAACGCCAGCGACTACAGAACAACAGAAGCCATCCAGCGCTTCGCAGGTCTAGCCTCCCAGTATAAGACACTGTTCGGCGGAAACCGCTTGATTCTATTGGATGAGGTGGATGGAATCAGCGGCAGAGAAGACAGAGGCGGGCTCCGAGCACTCACAGAAATACTGAAGACAACCCGAAGCCCTGTTGCCCTAACAGCCAACGACGCCTATAACCCCCGTTTCAGCACCATCCGCAAATACTGCCTCCTCATAGAATTCAAGAAACCTACCATCCGAGAAATTGTTTCGCACCTGAAGAAAATCTGCGCAAAAGAGGATATTGACGCCGCCGAGGAGGCACTAAAGTTAATTGCTGAACGGGCGGGAAGAGATGTAAGGTCGGCAGTCAATGACCTTCAGGCTCTAGTTCAAGGCAAAAAGCGTCTCGTCTATGATGATGTGGCGTGGTATGCTGGGCGGGACAGAAAAGAAATAATCTTCAACGTCTTACGAACAATACTATATTCCAGAGATTCATGGGAAGCTAAGAAAGCGGCAAGCGCTGCCGATGTGGACCCAGACATGCTCTTCAATTGGATCTACGAGAACACCCCCTACCACATAACTGACCCCCACGACCTGACAAAAGCCATGGATTCGTTAGCCCTAGCTGACATATACCGAAAGAGAATCAGAACCACACAAAATTGGAGTCTCCTACGCTATGTTATCGACTTTATGACATCAGGAATAGCGGTATCTAGGCAACAAACAAAATCTTCAGGATGGATTCCATTCCGTTTTCCGGAAAAGATTCGCTATCTGTCTAGAACCAGAGGAGAGAGGGCGTTTCAATCTGCAATAGGCATGAAGATAAGACGGAGATGCCACATGTCTGCTGTAAGAAGCATAAAAGAGGTGCTGCCCTACCTGAAGATAATCTTTGAAAACAACCCGGAGATGGCAGCAGGATTATCGAAGTGGCTCGACTTGGACGAAGATATGATAGAACATTTGGCTGGAAACAAGAAACAAACAAGACTAATCGTTGCGAAGATAGGATGAAATTAAGTTCGAAAAATCATTTATGGTGGTGGTCTCTCTCCCAGATTCACCGTTAAGCTGAGTTCTTGATCGCCCCGGATGATTTTAAACTCTACGGGGTCTCCTGGACTTTTGTTTCTCTCTATGTAAACAATGGCGTCAGTCAATGTTCTCACGGGTAGACCATCTATTTCTGTAATCACGTCTCCACCAATCGTGACGGTTTGTCCGTCTATTGTGACAGTTTGGTCTCCCCCTCTTATTCCTGCCTGTTCTGCGGGGCTCCCTCCAGTAACCGCTTCCACCAGAAATCCTTGAGGTTTATCCAAACCAATCCTCTCTGCAATAGCTATGCTGATATCCCTTCCGCTGATGCCTACCCAAGGATGCTTGTAGGTGCCAGTTTCTATAAGATCATCAATTTCCCGTTTGACTGTGTCAGAGGGGATAGCGAAGCCAATACCCGCGAAGCTGCCAGTCTCTGACTGTATAGCCGTGTTTACGCCCACTACCTGACCTTTGATGTTGACCAAGGGACCACCGGAGTTGCCGGGGTTTACAGCCGCATCCATCTGGATTATGTCTATAATCACGTATCCTCCAGTGGCATCCATTGTTCTCCCCAGAGAAGAGACAATGCCCACGGTTAGGGTGTCGCTGAGACCGAAGGGGTTACCCATGGCTGCCACAGGTTCGCCCACGGTTAGGTCAGAAGAACTTCCGAGGACGACTGGATGTAGGGTTGTAACTTGCTGATCAAGTTGCAGGACAGCAACGTCGCTGTAGAGGTCTGTCCCCACAATCTCGGCTGAGCTTACGTTTCCGTCTAGAAATGTGACCTGTATGGTGCTGGCTCCGTCAATTACATGATTGTTGGTTATGATATGACCGTCCATGTCGTACACGAATCCCGAGCCTAAGGCAAGGTCGGTTTCGATGAGGACCACGGAATATTTGAGTTGATCGTAAATTGTGGGCCATGGTACTGTGCCTGTTTGATTTATTGTGTCTATGATTTCGATGCGGTTTTGCAGGTCTTGAATTTCCCTGTTCTGTTCGGTTATGGTTGTTTCCATGTTTTCTAGTTGGTTTTGGAGGTTGAGGAAAGCTACTGCAAAGATTGCCGTGTTGGCTATGAGGATGATGAGGATTACCGCAAAGGCGTAGGACCTCTTGTTGGAAACTGGAGGCGGGGGGGTTTCGATTTCAGTCATGTGGCTACTTCTCCTTTTATTCTAGATAAAGTTTTTTCAGAATTGTTACCTCTAGTTTAGGAGACACCACAGTTCTAAAGGTTTCGGGTCGATACGCAATTAAATTAACCTCACAAATCAGATGGCAGTCTGAGATTGTGTTGCCTTGTAGTATGGTTCACGTTTTTTAACGGCTTCAAGAAAGGGTTCCTTCAGTTCTTCGTCGTTGGCTCCATTTCGAAGGGGGGTGAGAAGGTCGACTAGGTTGTCTTTTCGCATGAGGCAGGGCTTCACCTTTCCGTCGCTTGTCACCCTGATGCGGGTGCAACTGGCACAGAACTCGGTGTTCTCTATGGGACGAATAACTTCTACCTTCCCCTTTGGCAATGTGTAGACCCGTCGGTTCTGCATGTACTCGCGGATTCTTGTCTCCACCGCCTTCTTCTCTAGATTCTGCTGGATGTCATCCAAGGCAAGATGGTAGCGCATGTAGTATGCTTTGCTGAGGTTTATCGGCTCCAGTTCAATCAGCTGTAGGATCGTCCCTGATTGCTCTGCATATCGAATCATCTTTTCAACTTCGTTGTCATTGACGTTTTTGAGCACCAGCATATTCAGTTTCACAGGGCGGAATCCAGCTTCAACTGCAGCTCTCACTCCTTCAAGGACGTCTTTCAGGTTGCCACCCATGAGGTCGCAGTATATTTCTGGGTCAAGGGTGGGGAGGCTTATGTTCACTCGGTTTAATCCCGCCTTCTTCAGGTCTTCTGCCAAGGTTTTCAGGTTGGTTCCATTGGTGGTCATGGAGAGGTCTCTTAAGCCCTCAAGTCCAGCTATGCTCCTGACTATCTTGACGATTTCTTTGCGGAGAAGGGGTTCGCCGCCGGTGAGTTTAACTCTGGAGATTCCGAGGCTAAGGGCTATCTTGACTATGCGGATAATCTCCGCTACCGACATGACTGTGGAGGGGTTGCTTTCGCCTTCCCTGTGACAGTAGGGACAATGTTTGTCACATTTTTGGGTAACGGAAATCCTTAGGTTGAGAACCGGGCGGCCACAATCGTCGTAAATCATGAGGGTCACATTTCTCAGCAGACTCGTTATGTATGGAAAAACATATCTGGGCAAGATAAACCTTTCCGAAATATCTATGAATGTCGCCATGCATGGCACAACTTACATAAATCCCGCTTTTCCCTAGCATATCAGGTGAGTTGCATGTTGTCTTTCCAGTTGGATGCTTTATCATCGAAGGAGCTCTTCAGAGATGTCTTAGTTAGGCTTGTTCACGGAGACGAGTTGACGCTCAACTACTTCGAATTGAAGAGCGAGACCGCGAAGATTCCTTTCCATGTACATCCCGTAGAACATCTTGTCGTGGTCTTGGAGGGAGAGATGGAATTCATGTTTGAAGAACAAAAACTGCCTCTGAAAAAAGGGCATAGCTTATTTGTTCCCGCCCAAAAACGGCACACAGCTCGTGTAATTCATGCTCCAGTGAAAGCACTGGAGATATACGCCAACGTGGAAGACAAATATTACGAAAGATAAGTGAAGGGGAAACTGTGAGCGGGTTGATGCTTTTGGATACTGTTGGCGTTGTTGTGGGAATAGTTGTTAAGGGAGACAAGTTTTTGGTTGAGCGCCGCAGGTGGGATGAGGAGATTGACCCGGGTATCGTCTGCTTGCCTGCGGGGCACGTTAAGCCCAGCGAGAGTCTGGAGGATGCTTTGGAGAGGGAGATGATGGAGGAGTTGGGTATTCAAGTTAAGGAAGCGAAGTTTGTTTGCAGGAACTTTTACGTGGCTAGCAACGGAGAGAGACAGAATGCCCATTGCTATCACATCACAGAGTATGAGGGGACGCCTGTCTGCAAAACGGCTCAAGAGATTTTCTGGGAGGATGACATCAGAAAACTGAGCTTAGAGGTGGACAGGAAGACCCTTAGGAAAATGAAAGAATTATATGGGCAGCAGAAATAGCCCTCGCCGAATATGTGGTTGCCTCAGGAGATGCAGAATTGAACGCCGAAAAACTGTCCAAGAAGCTGAAGCCAACATCAGAGGGCATAGAGGCGAACGCCGCAGTTGTTGTCTTGCTACGACAAACGGCTCAGGACTCTCAGGTCTTGCTTGTGAAGAGAGCAGAGAAAACCGATGACCCCTGGTCTGGACAGACTGCGCTTCCCGGGGGAAAACGTAGCCCTGAAGACCGGAACCTGAAGGAGACCGTGGTTAGAGAAACATTAGAGGAGACAAGCATAAACCTTCTTGAGGACTGCCGCTTTCTCGGGGCAATGGAACCTCTCAGGTCAACACAAAGACCTGAGATGCAGATTCTTCCCTTCGTCGTCCTGCTGGAGAAGGAACAAGCCATAACATTGAACGAAGAGCTGACGGCATACTTCTGGACACCACTAAAAGAACTCGCCAAACACAAAGGAACCACCAAATTCTGCTTCGGAGAATACCCCGCCTACATCATAGAAAACCATGTTATATGGGGACTAACCTACAGAATCCTCAAAAAACTTTTCGGCATTCTAGAAAGCGCCTAGGCTAAGAAGGCTGATTAACCTTTTCTTAGTCCGGTTCGGGCAACTAGAATGCCTACCAAGGAAAAGATTAGGGCGAAGCCTACCAGAAACTGGAAATCTACGGCTACCTTTGCCATGTCAAGACCCGCGGTGGAGTGGAGGATAAAACCTCTAACAGCATCCGCTGCGTAGGAGATGGGATTCAGGTTTGCGATGGTTTGGAGCCATTGGGGCATCTGCTTTATGGGAAAGAGGGCATTGCTAGCGAAGGTGAGGGGAAGATTCAGCAGATTCGCGACGGCTATAACGGTCTCATGGCTCTTAATCCTCATTGTAACAGCCAAAAACATCGACGTAAGTCCCAAACTTAACAGAAACAACGTAACCAACACCCCAAGGAAATCCAAGATTCCGAAGGCATTCCCAACCTGCAACCCGAAACCGAAGGCTACACCAAAGATAAGCAACCCTTGAAGCATACTTCTAATCACGCTGGAAAGAACCTTAGCCAGCACTATCGACCCCCTTGAGATAGGCGCAACAAGAAGCTTATTTAGGAAACCGAATCTTCGGTCCCAAACCACTGACATACCACTGAACATGGCAGTGAACAACACCACAACAGACAGCATGCCAGCAGCCATGAAGGTGAAATAATCCGTTGTTCCACCAAAAGTTTCACTTAACATCTGATTCAAAAGGGTTGGTACCTGAACTTGAAGTTCCTGCGGTAGTTGACTGAGAAATTCTGGAGGAACCGCGGCAAAGCTTGAAAGGTTTAACGCTTTTCCAAAGAGACCCAACCATATGACCGGTTGGACGAGCATCATAAAAAGCAGAAACGGATTCTTCAACCACTTCTTGATCTCCCTTCTGGTGAGGGCAATCGTTTCTCCTATCATCCCCTAACCCTCCTCAGGTTCCTCATCCTCCTCCAAATTTCGCCAGTCTCCCCACGGGTCTCCCGTAATGACCGCCCAGTGTACTCCAGATAGACCTGATCGAGGCTTGGCTTAACCAAGGAAACCCTGCTTATCCTCAACTTCATCTTGAGGAGGTTCTCTATGATTTCCGGAAGCGCCTTCTCGCCCTTAGGAACCTTGACCATATATGCCTCTCCAATCTTCTTAACATCCTTCACCAGAGGTATAGCTTTCAAAGTCTCTATCTGATCATTCAGCTTCCCATCAAATTCCAATTCAATTATGTCTCCGCCAAGACTATCCTTAAGATTTTGGGGAGAATCTAAAGCCACAATTTTACCATGATCAATGATGGCTATGCGGTCGCAGAGGACATCAGCCTCTTCCATGTAGTGGGTCGTCAAAAAAATCGTGATCTTATGTTCGTCTCGCAATTTCTTGATGTAATTCCACATAACTACTCGGGTTTGAACATCTAACCCTAATGTGGGTTCGTCCAAAAAGAGCACCTTTGGATAGTGGATTAGACCTTCGGCAAGCTCGAGGCGTTTTCGCATTCCACCAGAATAGGTTTCAACTCTTCTGTTCGCTGCGTCGGTCAATCCTACAAGGCTCAGAGCCTCTTCAATTCTTCCTTGAGCTACTTCCTTAGGGACATGGTATAGTCTTGCGTGAAGCATCATGTTTTCCATGCCTGTAAGGTCATCATCAACCGTTATGTCCTGAGGCACTAAACCAACTACCCCTCTCACCTTGCTGTCTTGCTTTTCAACATCTAATCCCCCCACCTCTGCGGAGCCTTCTGTGGGGTTGAGGAGAGTTGTAAGCATGTTTATGGTGGTGGTTTTTCCAGCGCCGTTTGGACCTAAAAACCCGAATATCTCCCCCTCCTCTACAGTGAAGGACACGTGGTCCACAGCCACTAGAGAGCCGAAACGCTTCGTTAGCTGGTCGGTCTTTATCACATGCATGGTTTTTCATTGTCCTTGGTTAGGTAACTTTTCTGTTCTGGGATGCAATTTTATATCACAGTTGATATCAACATTGACTTATATAACTTTCTGAAAAAACCAAAGACCATCAAAAGCAAGTTCAGCAGGTTAGCTCAGCCAGCAGGGTTATGCAGTTTTTAGCTGTAAACTTTCGATGGCACTAGAAACGCGTCTCAAACATTCCATTGCACTCTCATAGGTTGGAAACCCCTTCAGCCCGCATTCAGGTCCCGCATAGGGAACCCTCTCCACACCGAACCGACCAACCAGTTCAACCAACCGTCCCTTTATGGCATTGACATCCTCCAGAAAGATTTCAGGGTCAGTTCTTCCCTGTGTGATGTCTTTCCAAGCTTCGGCGAGCTTCTCGTTTACAGATATTTCGGTAAGTTTTTCTCGGGAGTTTGATAAGATTCTTTGTCTGATCAAGGTGTCGAATTCGGAAAATGTTATGCTTGCTTTCAGAAACTTGTCTGTTGATTCTAATTTTTCTTTTGTATTTTTCATTTGGTTGAGGGGGTCGTCAACGTGCGAATCGATTATTGATAAAGAGTCTATACTCCAGAAGAGGTCGTCTGTTGTGCTGTGAAGATGCAGTGCAGTTTGGGCGTTCTTAGACTTGGCTTTCTGGAAAATGGATTCCCACGCCCTTCGAAGATTTTCTCTCCCTCTGGAACCAAAATCGATTAACGGGTCATCTTGTAACCCGAAGACAGGCTCATCAACCGACACAAGACCTACTCTCCCATGCTTATCGTTGAAGATGTTGTTTTCCACGATTTGAGAAATGGCATTTCCTAGCCTAGTGAAGATGCCCTTGTCTCTGTAAGGGAAAAGGGAAGAGAGGGTGTAGGGTCCGGTGACGCAGATTTTAACTTCGAAGGGTTCACCTTTCTCCTCCTGAATTCTCTGGGAGTGTTTTTCCATCACAGCAACCTCGGGTATGTGACTTCGATCTGTCTTCACAGAGGGAATCTGGGTCTCCAAGTAGCCTCCCTTAATCTTCTCTATCCCCTCCATCATTGACAGAAACATCTCATTCATGTCCCGGAACTGAGGATAATTTGGAACCTCAACACCGACCAGGATTTTATCCAGTAAACCTTCAAGCACCCTCTTCTCAAAGAACTCGGCAGATTCATCTGCTGAAGGGAGACTGAAACGCTTCGCTCCCTCCCCAAACTTTTCAGAATCCCCAACAAGGGGTAAGCTACCCACATCGCAGGACTTTGTCATTAAACTGCCTCCTTGTTTCATCATGTTTCTCCTCTAGCTTGTTTTAAAGTGTTCCCACCCGCGAGCCTTTATGGAAACTGCCTTCCCATCTGTTTTCAGGAGGAGCTGTTTCTCTTTGGTGACCTGTCCAATCTTTAGGAGGATGCCTCCTACCTCTTCTACGGCTTCTTTTGCTTGTTGCCAGAGCTCTGGTTTGATGGTTACCAGAAGCTCGTATTCTTCTCCCCCATACAAGGCTAGTTCCACAGGATTTAAATTGTGAATCTCCGCGAACTTTTCTGCTTCAAAGGCTACTGGAAGATAATCTATGATGAAGCCCATGTTGCTTGCACGAGAAATTTCGTGGAGACTCCATGCTAATCCGTCGCTGGAGTCTATGGAGGCTGTTGCCGCCTCCGATTGAGCCAGAGCCACCCCCTCTTTGACTCTTGCCCGAGGCATGAGAACAGAGTCAACAAGCTCTTCCCTTATCTCGGGAGCTGAGAGACCTTCCATTAGAATCTTCAATCCAGAGGCTGTTTTTCCGAAGGAACCAGTTACCGCAACGTAGTCACCGGCTTTTGCGCCGCTACGCTTGATCAGATGATGTTTTCGGCTGACTCCCAATGCCATGCAGTTGATCACCAGGTCGGAGGCTTCGTTGGTGTCGCCCCCCAATATGTAGGTGTTGTATTCGCGAGCGCCAGTGTTCAGTCCCTTGCCAATCTGGAGTATGTCTGTTTCTGTCAGTTCTGGGGGCACTCCGATGGAGGCTAAGAGGGCAAGGGGTTGTGTTCCCTTGGCAGCTAGGTCGCTTATGTTCATTATCACGGCTTTGCGGGCTGCTTGCCAGAGGCTCATGGTATTTGGAACATCGGTTTTTCCGACCAGCATATCCGTTTTTATTATGGCAAGTTTGTCGTGTCCTATATCTACTGCTGAGACGTCGTCTCCGAAGGGAACTGGATTATTCGGCATATGATCTAGGCAGTCTAGGATAAGCTCTATGATTTTTCTTTCACCAAGCTCCTTGGCTGAACTCAACCGGGAAACCTCCGCAGATACTGTTTATTTCTAACTGCTTAAAAATACCGATTAGATTGGGAAAGAAATTAGCCCAATTTTGAAAAACACTTTTATATTCTGCACTGCGCTGAAAATAGCAATAATTAGAGCTGACCAACATGATGAAATCTGTTGTTGAAACAACAAACTTTAAAAAAAACTTACCTGCCAGTAAAGGTTCGGGTGCAATGAAAGCTGGAGAGGGTGTAGTGTGAAGGCTAGTAAAGTTATTTTTCTCGTTTTTTTAAGCCTATTATCTTTGTCTTTGTGTGTAGTTAATACGCTTCCTGTTAAGTCACAGACTGAGAATTACATCATCATTAATAGTGATGGGAGCATTTCCACTACAACAAATGCAACAGTTCCCATCCAAAGGGCTGGAGACGTGTACACCTTCACAGATAACATTGTGGGTTATTCTCTTGTGGTTCAACTTAATAACATTGTAATTGATGGAGCAGGCTACACCCTTTCAGGACAAGGAGAGGTGGGAGTAGACTTGACGTCCAGAAGCAACGTAAAAATCGAGAATATGCAGATAGGAGGCTTCGTTTACGGTATCTTTCTTTGGAGCTCTTCAAGCAACACAATTACCGGAAACACCTTGATGAACAACGCTTACGCTATCTCCATCCACAGCTCTTCACAAAACACTATTAACGGAAACACTTTAACGAGCAACGATTTTGGCGTCATTTTCGAATTATCTTCAAACAACATACTTAGAGACAACACCTTCGACAATAGGTTCAATTTCGTGATTCATGGCACTGAACTTTCCCACTTCATTAATGATGTTGATACTTCAAACGTAATCAATGGCAAAAAAGTCTATTATCTGCTTAACGAAGCGAATCTAGACATAAATCCATCTACATATCCAGACGTGGGGTATCTTGCCCTTGTAAATTGCGTGAATATAACCGTTCAAAATCTAGAACTGGAAAACAATGGACATGGCTTAACAATGGCTTACACAACAGGCATAACAGTAGCGCAAAACTACATTGCAAACAACTATAATGGTCTAATATTGTATGCTTGTTCGGGCACTTCTGTTTTTAACAACGAAATAACAAACAACTTTAGAGGCGTCCAACTTAGCTTATCGTCAAGCGCCAATACCATCAGCATGAATAACATAACAGATAACAGTGATGGCATCTACCTCTTTGACTCCACAACAAACTCGATTGCTCTAAACAACATAACAGACAATAATATTGGCATCGGCTTCAGGGAATCTTCAAACAACTTAATTAGAGGTAACTACTTCATCAGTAACACGAGGCAGGTTTTTGATAATAACATGGACGACAACTCTATAACTGCCTCGACAAACGTCTGGGGTTCTGGCTATCCATCAGGCGGCAATTATTGGAGCGACTACACAGGTATTGACATGCAGAGTGGCGCCAATCAAGACCAGCCGGGGGCTGACGGTTTAGGAGACACGCCCTACACCATTTACGGAAACAATCAAGATACATATCCCCTTTTGCCCTTTGGAAGCCCTCCGGGCATTACCATTGATTCGCCCCAAAACAAAACATACACAGTAACCTCTGTCTCCTTATCATTCACGGTTAATGAGCCAACCACCTGGACCGCTTACAAGCTAGACAATCAAGCACAAGTGGAAATTACAGGAGACCAAACTCTGACGGAATTAGCTACTGGTTCTCACCGTCTAACAGTTTATGCAAGAGATGCAGATGGACTCGAAAACTCTGCAACAGTTTACTTTACGATAACCGAGGGAGCAGAGCCTCCTCAAGCAGAGGCTTTCCCAATAACATGGGTCATAGTAATAATTGTTGTAGCTGGGGTTGCGGTAGCCCTTCTGTTCTACTTCATGAGAATCAAGAAAAAACCATCCACATAAACAACAAGCGGTAACCACTTCGCAGGCTTCCAAAAGCTGTAACCATCCACACAAACACCGAAGACCCCAAATCATAATTTCTTCAAAAAAACAAACAGAAATGCCTATGGCAACCTCTGACGGCGCTGTTTGTTCCCGAATGTCTTAAAAATGTGTGGCTCGCTCAAGTTCATTGAACGCCTCGGTGGCTCAGCCCGGTAGAGCGGCAGCCTCGTAAGCTGTTGGTCGCGGGTTCAAATCCCGCCCGAGGCTCCAAATCCGCTACATTTTGTATCGTTTCTACGCTCGTTTCGACTATTAAATCGCTATGATTTAGCTGCCCTCGAAAAAAAGGTTTTGAGCGCGCAAAGCTGTTTTAGGTTTTTATGTTTCTTACATTGTTGCGCAACAGAATCTTACACCTAAAAAAGCGGTGGGTTGCGCGCGTGTCTAGATGAGTGGGTAACACAAGTCTGGTCGCATGAACTACCACATACAATCTTGGAATATATGAAACTTCTCTACTCTGTCATCTCCAAACCGTAATGCCGTATGTGTTTGTTTCTTAAATCTTTAGTACAAGTTGAAAGGGTATATTGTTTGACATCAAGATGCTAGTCAATTGGACTCTAGTTGAAGAGGTGTGAAATTAATGGGTAGAAAAGAACGATGTCCTCGCTGTGGAAGTAAGAAGATCAAGATAACTGCAAATCAAAAAGAATGTAAAGTCTGCAAATTTACTTGGACAGGAAAATCTGGAGGAAAAACATCTAAGAAAGAGAAAGTTCGATTTTAGAAGAGATCAAACCACAATCATTAACACATACTTATCGTGGCGCTTTGCATTTGCATGCATTTTTTCATTATCTTTTTAGAGGGAACTTAGATATTATGATGATGCCGGAGATGGCAAATCATGGATTTTTCGTTTATGCGTGCGCGCATTTTTTGATAACACTCAATTGTCCACCTCTGCCGACCCTTAACTGGCGTTCGCCTCTAAAGGTTACAACATGCGCGTTCTCAACCTGTATAATGTCACCCACGGAAACTGTATCTATTTGGTTGTTCCACAAAGATAGATGAATAATTCCAGTTTCATCTGTGACCTTTACGTTCGTTACCGTGGCAGAATTTCCAAACCTAGTGAATACAGTACTAGGCCTCGGGATTTCAAGAATCCTTACTTTCAAGTCAACCCGTTTCATTCCAGACTTCAAATCTCTGATTCGTGAATTTTCAGTTTCAACCCTATCGGGTATTTTTCTCCTTGACGTGCTTGTGGGAACAAATTCTTTGAGTGGATTAGTTTCTTCGAGGATGTGTTTGGATAGGGGGAACTGGGCTACCACTTTGAAACCTTTGGTTATGAGAAAAACGGCATTATCTCGTGTTTTCTCACGGCATTTAATTGAAAGGCCTTCACATTTAGATTCTTGATGTCCCCAAGCTTCAACGAAGCTACTAAAAAAATCGTTCGAGTCAATTCCATACTTCATTGAGATAAGAGTGAGATAATTAAGAGACTTAAAATCAGCAAGCTTGTGATACATGCCACGGCAGCGGCCTCGTCCCCGTGACACTTTCTTTCGCATTAAACCCGTTCCTATCCCCGAGGTTACGCATGAACCTATTTAAGGATGTCTGGAAGAAAAAAAATCAAAGTATCATATGCGCGCGCCTAAAATTTGCATCTTAAGTTTTACTCCCCAAACCCTGATTCGTTGAGAAACAATAGCTTCTGATTTAACGCACTTGGAACCATTTAAATAACGTCCAGACTAATGTTGTTCAAGGTGGATTCGGATGCCCAGAGTTGAAGCTTCTATCAGAATCGAAAACGTAGTGGCATCTGCCACTTTGAATCAGAGGATTGATCTGAAGGCTGTTGTTAAGGGGAATCCTGGAGTTGAGTATCGTCCGGAAACATTTCCGGGCTTAGTTTTCAGGATAAAGAGGCCTAAATCGGCAATCCTAATCTTCAGTACGGGGAAGATGGTTTGCACCGGAGCCAAGTCTGAGAAGGAGGCGAGGAGGGCAATTAATAAAGTTGTAAGGGAACTAAAGAAGAGCGGAATAATCATCCCTGGCAAAGCCGAAATCAAAATAGTGAACATGGTTGCCTCAGCAAACCTTTCAGGGAGAATAGAGCTTGAAAGTTCTGCTTACTCTCTTGGCAGAACCATGTATGAACCCGAACAATTTCCGGGTCTAATCTACAGAGTAGATGAACCAAAAGTTGTTTTTCTTATCTTCGCAAGCGGGAAACTTGTTTGCACAGGAGCCACAAAAGAAGAAGACGTTTACAAAGCCGTTGGCAACCTTCATGAGAGACTCGAGGAAAAGGAACTTATCTCCTACGAGTAAACGATTGGTGTTTAATGCAAAGGAGAACTGCTTGGCCATGGAGGACAAGTGAAGGCTTGGGATAAGGTGTGAATCGAGTTGGAGAAGAGAATAGCTCGAGAATTGGTGGAACGATTTCCAGACAAATTTACAACAGACTTTGAAAACAACAAAAAACTTGTGGACACTTTCACCAACATTTCTTCGAAAAAGCTGAGAAACAGAGTAGCTGGCTACATAACTCAGCTTCAGAATCAGAAAAGAGCCTCAAATAATCGAGATCATGCTCAATTTTAAACATGATTGTACCAACTTTTTTAGGTTGAACCAAACCAAAACAACCTAGTTGACTGCAGTCTTTTTGGCATTTTTCCAAAAAATGGATTTTAGGGCTTTTTTAGGTGTTTCAACATAGTTTATTGTTACATCTCACTTTGCACGCAACATTGGAATTGCAAAAAATAATACATATTATGACTTCAGTTAAACTAAAGTCTGGTAAAGATTGATAATTTCATCTATGTTTTTCTCAAAGGTGAAGTGCCCCATCTCTCTCAAAACGTTTTCTTGAACTTTTCTCACTAGGTCTTTCTCTGACAACTTCTGTGGCAACGTTTCCAAGTCGTCAACAATTATGCCAACTCCATGTTTCTTTATGAAATGTTTTTGTGCCTTATGAGGAAATGATAGTGTGGGTAAGCCGCATGCAAGGTATTCCATCGTTTTATTTGGCAACGCAACATCCATATGTGGTTTATTCTTCGCATCGTTGAATCCTGCCCAGCCAAAGTCATACTGTGTTATATCCTCAAACAATTTCCTTGGGTCTAAATGCCCGTGATAATGGATGAAACTATCCTTTTCAGCCAAATCCTTGTAATCTGAGTTTGAGTTTGCTGCGTAAATGTGAATGTGTAGTTGATTACTGGCAATACCCTCGAATATTTCTGCTAGATCGTAGTGGTCGTCATTAAAACTTGAAAGACTGCCCTCATAAACAATATGTAAATGACCATCCTCTTGTGACCGTTTCTCCTTGAAAAAAGTTGGCATCATAGATTCTGACATGTAGTTACAGAAAATTATCTCTCTCTTCGACCCATACTTCTGCCTTACGTACTCAAGCATCTCCTTGGTGACGTGTATCCTAGCGTCGCACTGCTCGTTCGCTATCCTCTCATTTAATAGCAAGCTTTTTCGGTCAGAACCTGGAAAGGAGCCTGGGGAGAAGGGCGTTTTTCGCATGGAGATAACGTCCTGATTTTCATGTATAACCGGTACGTCATCTACGGCCCTTAATGCGGCAACCGTCAAGTAATCTGGGGCGTTATGACTGTGTATAATATCAATATGATACCTCTTCACCACCCTCTTGATATCCTCTTCCAAGTTCTTTAGATCTAGTTTGACGAACTTTTTGAAGTATTCATCGCCATAGCCATAATAGTCAGTTAAGGTCTTGCATACATAGCCATGAATGATGTCAACATCAAACCCAATGTTCTTAAACGCCAGCGCATACTTCAAACTTCGTATGCCCGGCTGAGGCCGTAGAAATAAAATATTCAATACTTATCTCTCACTAATTTGTTGCATATGAGGAGAACCGACCGAGATTGAAAACTTCCAAGGAAATGAAAGCGTAAGATAACGAACTAGTTCTCCATATTATAATTGATTTGGGATTTGGCACATTTAAGAATTGCCATTTTGCACGTGCATGCAGAATAAGTATACAAATATGCTATAAAGAATAGCTAACACCGCTATAATTTCTGCCTTTTTTCGCTACGAAGCCGAGGGTATGAACGAGTACGTGAATCTAGCCCGAGGCTCCATTAAAAAATAAAGATGTTCTATCGATGTTTGGGTGAAATAACGCTCATTTGAGTTGGACTTCAAGTTTTTCACCCCATGTTAGTGCGTTGTTTGAAGCCTCGCTATTATATATGATCAATATCCCAACATCTTTACGTTTCAGGAAATATCTAACCTAAATAATTGCGCGCGCGCAAAGCCGTTTTAGGTATTTAATGTTTTTCTCATTGTTTCACAAAAAATCTTGCAACTTAAAAAACGGGGGGTGTTTAAGTATGTCTGGATGGTGTGAGGTTAACCTAGTAAACTTTCATACAATATAGTATTTTCAGCGGCAATTTACACCACTTTGTTTGATAAAATACAGTTTTGCCATTAACTTTAAATATGCTAAGATCGCATACACACGCATTCTAAAATAGGGAAAAAAAGAAAGTGAAAAAAATGGAAAAAAACAAAATATATCTAACCATAGCTTCTACAACATTGGTTTTGGTTTTATTATCTTCAGCAGTTGTTGCTCAATCGAGTCAAGGAACACCCACACCAGAGAATTGGATAAATTTAATAACACAAACACCTGGGGGTGCATGGCGTCCAACATCAGGTGCAACAGAGTATCCATGGGTGTGCTCACCTTCTGGTAACCCAGAACGGACTGGCTACACAGACAGCCCAGGCCCACTATCAAACCATACATTATGGCGTGCTAATATACCACTCCACAACTGGGCTTTTGGTGTTGTTGCGAATGGTACAGTTTACACCCTTAGTATGGATCAAAATGCTCTATTCGCTCTTGATTCAAATACAGGACAAGAGCTTTGGCACTACAGTTTACCTATAACAGAGGAGACACCTGCAAGCTATTCTATCTTTGGACCTTGGCGTAACGACAATTGGATACAACTTGTCAAAAATCAAATCTTAGCAGGTAAAGGGGATGAAAATAAAACAATGATGATCGGCACACAGTCAGGAGATTTAGAGTGGATTTCCCCTGCGGGCAGAGTAGCTTTAGTTTCCCCTCCGGGAACAGTGTTTGACAAGACTTATGCCGTATTTCTTACTTTTTGGGATGAGCAGAGGACCATTTGCTACGAGCTCCGTTATGATGAGCAGATTAAAATGACGAAGATATGGGAGTCTTCAAGTGTTTCTGATCGTCTCTCCTATTATGAAGGCAAAATCTATGGTGTTGTGCATGGCTCCAAATGGGTTTCTTGTGCAGATGCAGCTACAGGCGACTTGATTTGGAATTATACTACTCCTGACCCTGAAAGGGAATTTTATCAACATGCAGTTATTGCTGATGGAAAGGCCTATTTCCCGATGAGTTACGCCAATAAAGTTGTCGTTTTGGATGCAAATACAGGTACATTTTTGTGGGATCTGGTTATTGATGATGCGGATTACTTCAATTACGTTGCTGTTGCTAATGGAAGGCTTTACATTTCTGGGGGCACTGAATCAAAAGTATATTGTGTAAACGCGACAGATGGTACTCAGTTATGGGAATTTCAAACTGGTGGAGCGCCGGAATACTATTACCCAATTATTGCCCAGGACAAAGTCTACTTCACTTCTGCTGCAGAACCCTTCACAGGCTTTCCAATGCCTGGAACTTATTCAGGATACGTGTACTGCCTAGACGCAATGACCGGAGATTTAATTTGGAAATATCTGACTCCAGAAGCAACTGTTAATGGTTGGATAGCTGATGGAAAAATGTACTCGTCTACGCCATTTGGTTATCTTTGGTGTTGGGGAGCTGGCCCCACCACAACTGACATCTCACTAACCTCATCGTCTATAACTTCTGGCGAAAGCGTAGTCATCTCTGGTTCAGTAACGGATATGTCACCATTCAGCCAACAGCACCCGGACCTCCAATCTCCTGTGGTGGCAGGAGTGCCAGTTGTTTTAAGCTATGTTAATGATGGAACTTGGGCTGACTTTGCCACAGTTAACACAGATTCCACTGGAACATTCATGTACACTTGGACGCCTTCAAGTGAGGGCACATACAAAGTAGTGGCACGCTTTGAAGGAAACGACGCCTATTACTGGTCTAGCGCACAAAAAACAATTCAAGTATCTCAGGCACCACCATCAGCAGGGCCAATAGTGCCTGAACAACCCACTGGGGGCTTAACCACCACACAAATAGCCATCATTGCAGCCGTCATCGTCGTTGCAGTAGCAGGCATAGGCGCCTACTGGGTACTCAGAAAACGGAAGTAGACCATCAAATTTTCCCTCCCTCTTTTTTGGGGAGTAAAGCATCGGAGGTATGGGGGCTGAGAAGGCTCCAGCACGGGAAAAATGAAACCTAACCAAAGCGATAGCATCTCTGAAGTTTTCACCTTTGTTCGTTGATTGCGCTGTGCTAGAGCCTCAGCAAACCTTCTTTCAACTTGTCTTCTCTTTTCTTATTCATACGAGTTGTGTTATTTTCAGTCCATAAATGGTGGCGTCTATACCCCCTACGGTGTCTACCCATCATCAACTTCCGCGACAGCATCACGGTAGCTGACGGAAAGGTCTATGCTGTAACTGGCGAGCGCTCACCAAACAAACTGTTACAGCTTCCGTCCAAAAGAGCAGTTGATTGGCAACTCCAACCTACGGTTCCGGCTAAAATGTTGACATGTGCTCTCGAGGATAGGGCAACAATGGAAACGGCTTTAACACTACTGTTTCCATTCTTGTAATACCTGGTGTACTGCCAAGTTTATCTTGAAGGGTGATTAACTGTTCTATATCTCTTATCTTAACCATTATGATTATGTCATAGATACCGCTGGTCTTCCAAATTTCATAGACATCTGGAATGTTAGTGATTCTTTGTATTGTGTCAGATACACTTTCCTGAGAAACAAATGCCAAACTAAAACAAGCGTCAGCATGATACCCTAGCTTTGATGGATTAATCTGAATTATTACTCTTATTATGCCATCTTCTTCAAGCTTCTTGTACCTTCTACTGACTGTGTCGGTTGAAATTTTCAGTTCTTTGGCGATTTTTCTAAAAGATGTACGACCGTTTGCAGCCAGCTTTTCAATTATCTGTTTGTCCGTCTCGTCGATTTTGCCTGCAGTTTTTCTGATACTTTTCCGAGTATCAGTTCCATCAGCTTTGCTCAATTTCTGATTAATATGCAAAATGGATAAGTTATCTAGCAATCTCCTGTGAGCTGTCCAAACTTCTGTTCGTAGTCCAATAACAGAAGGCAAACTCTTTAGTCTTTGTTTAAAATAATCCATTTCTGCCAAGCTTTCGAGGTCTCCAATGACCCATATTTCTGAATTATTTCCCCAACGAAAGGCAAGTGGGTATATGTTTGGTAATTCTTGTATTCTTTCAATGATTTCGTCCTGTTTCTGTGATTCAACATTGACAAAAAAACTCGCTGAAAAAAGGTAGCCGTAGCTTTTGTAATCCAACAGAATGGTGGCTCCAACGATTATTCCCTCTTTTTTCATTTTCTTGTAGTGTTGCCAGATAATGTCTTTTGATACACCAGCTTCTTCTGCAATTTTGGTGAACTTTTTGCGGCCGTCATTCAGCAAATCTCTTAGAATCTTAGCATCGATTTCATCGATTTTTTTCGTTAAAGCCAACTGTTATTCACCCTACATGGGTGTAATAGGTTTGACGCATAAGCTCATTTATGTGTTTAGGTGCACAAACGCCCGCATGTTATTTAAAAACTCATACAATATCGTATTTTCAGCGGCAATTTACACCACTTTGTTTGATAAAATACAGTTTTGCCATTAACTTTAAATATGCTAAGATCGCATACACACGCATTCTAAAATAGGGAAAAAAAGAAAGTGAAAAAGATGAGAAACTACAAAAATAAAATAGTAACTACAATATTTACATTTTTGCTAGCAACTTCTTTGACTTTGATCGTATTATCAAATTCTACCGAAAACACAGTGAAAGCATCTATACCCAACAATATGCTACAGTACGAGTGGCGTCAGGGCATGGCTGACCCCCAATCGACCTGTTTTAGCGATGGCCCAGCTCCAAACGCACCCAACATCAAATGGAAAGCACAAATCCCAGGAGTAACTGGACAACCCATAGCCTTTAACGGCTTGGTCTTTGTTCAAGACGTCGGAACAACATATGCTCTAGATGGAGGCACGGGTAATATCGTGTGGACAGCACCAGGAGTAATCGGTAGTATAGGTAAGATTGATGAGACTTACATGGTTATCGGGAACACCTGCGTTCAGATAGCTGATGGAACAACTGTATGGGTTGGTCCCCCAGGATTCAGTCATGACCAAATAGAAAATGGAGCTGGTTATGTTCCTGAGCTAAAGATGTTCCTTGACTATTACTATGGCTGGGACCTTCCCGACCCCTCAAAACCACCAACATTAGCGTGGAATAGAACTCTGGAATTTGATGTTGGCCACGGGTATATTACTGCTTATGGAGATGGAAAAATTTTCATTGGCTACGAAGACGGTTACATGAGAGGCATTGATGCAAGAACTGGCGTTACCCTATGGGAATCACCAACAACAACAACAAGCCAAATCTATGCAGGAGTCTACATCGACGGCAAAGTAATTCATGGTGGACTAGATAACAACATGCACTGTTGGGACGCTGAAACAGGTGAAATGCTATGGACATACAACCCGCATACATATTATGGAATGTGGGCTTCAGGTGCTGGTGCTGCCTATGGCATGGTTTACGAGCATAACCAAGACAACTACCTCTATGCAATAAATGCTACAACTGGCGAGTTGGTGTGGCGAACTAAAGGACCTGGAATAGGTTATTCAGGCTGCCTCGTTATTGCAGATGGCAAAGTCTACTCCCCAATGGGCGAATCGCAGTACCGCGACTTTGAGACTGGCGAATATGCCTACTCAGAATATAACTGCTATGATGCCTTTACTGGAGAACTCATATGGACACTTCCAGTGGAAAATGGCGCTGCATATCAGTTACATGAGTGTATTGCTTACGGCAACCTCTACCTCATACCCATCAAGGGAACACCCACCATTCCTGGTTATTGGGAGTATTTTTCATCTCCCTCTTTATCCCTCGGAGAAGTGTGGTGCATCAGCAGCGAAGTGCAAGACTGGTCTATGTTTATGAGTGATCCAGAACACACTGCCGAAGGTGCTGGACCCACAAATCTGGCACTAAAGTGGAAATTCCAAACTGGCGCCCAAATTGTATCCCAACCAACTCTCGTTGATGGAGTATGCTATTTCGGTTCATTAGACCACAGAATATATGCAGTTGACGCTGAAACCGGTAATGAATTGTGGACTTTCGAGACAGAGTATCAAGTTAAGTCCTCAGTGGCTGTAGTCAATGGGAAAGTTTACACTGGAGCGGACGACGGCAACATTTACTGCTTGAACGCGGCTACTGGCGTTAAAATCTGGGAAACTTATGCGGGCGGCGTCACGAAAAACCAACTGGGTACTGGAACATACCTGAATATTGCGCCACCAGTAAGAAGTTCACCCATGGTGGTTGGAAGCAGAGTCTATGTAGGTTCTCTTGACGGTAACCTCTATTGCCTCAATGCTAACACAGGAACCGAAATCTGGAAATTCGAAACAGAAGGCCCAATCTTGGCAACGCCGACCATCGTTGACGACAAAATCTACTTCCCTTCATGCACTGGCGGTTACCCCATGACTTTAACTACGCCCTCTCCGAATGGCGACTTCTACTGCCTCGATGCCAATAGCGGCTCCGTAATCTGGCATAGAGAAATCCCATATGTACTAGACAGAACATTCTTCCATGGAAATCACATACATGCATCTCCAACAGTGGCTGAAGGAATGGTCTTCGTGTCAAACGGCTTCTACTATAATTATGCCCTAAACGCAAGCACAGGCGAAACCATTTGGACAAGAACACAAAGATTCAATCCAAACAGTGGTCAAGATGGTGGCGTAATACAAATGAACGCTCCATTATACAAGTATGGCAGGCTTTACATGAATGACTACTATGGTACATCCTGTATCAACGCCACTGACGGAACAGAAATCTGGTATACTTGGCTGTCACGAGAGAATGTTAACCAAGGCATAACCTACTCCTACGGCAGAGTATACACTGTCAATGAGATAGGAGTTCTCTATGTCCTAGATGCACTAACTGGAGAGAAACTCTCGTACTATGAATTTGGAGGGTACCAAATGCATGGTTCGCCAACGCCCTATAATGGCAGCTTATACATAGGATGCAATGACTGGAACATGTATTGCTTCGGGGAAGCCAGATTAATTGCTGGTGAACCTGCAGAGCATGGGCCATCGCCATCAGGGCAAATAGAGCCCGAAGTACCATCGGCACAGCCGACAGAGCAACCAACCGGACAACCGACAGAGCAGCCAACTGAAACGCCATCAGGAGAGCCAACTGGAGCAGCTTTTGCACTAAACATCACAGAAATAGCTATTATAGCAGCAGTTGCAGTCGCTGCAGTCATCGGTGTAGGCGCTTACTGGATACTCAGAAAACGAAAATAAATCATCAATTTCCCCCCTCTTTTTTTGGGGAGTAAAACACAGTGGAGATATGGGGGCTGAGAAGGCTCCAGCACGGGAAAAATGAAACCTAACCAAAGCGATAGCAGTAGCAGCCTTTGAGGTTTTCATTTCTTTTCTCCTCAATTGCCCGTGTGCGGAGCCCCAGCAAACCCTTCATTTTAATCCAGAATACTAATTTTTCAAAAAAGGGCTGAAATCCTACTCTAATTTTGTGGTCAACTTAGCAACACTAAACCTAACTGAGGCATAGCCCAAACATCAACCAAAAGCACAAAGTCTAACGCGTTAACGGAATATGAGTAAATCAAGTAGACTACAAAGTGCAAACCAACAAAAGCCAAAGCCAACCCACCTCAATACCTCAAAACTGCCTAATTGGTTCTCATACTTTCTCAGCTTAACCTCCAAAATCATCAGAAAAGGCGTTGCAAAAATTATTTGCAGTATAAAAGCTACGGCTAGAAAATCCGCTACAATTCTTAGCAATAAAGGCACAGACGGAATAAGCCCAACAAAATACAAGCTTTCTAAAAAGGCGCAGCCATAACTAACGGTTTAACATTAGAAAAACATTGTCCCTTAAACCAAAGAAGATAAAAAGATAACAAACCAAGTACCAAGGCAACAAAACGAGTAATATACGCCAAAGTCCACCCCAAAACGCCAGACTACATTCCTAACGTAGTTAATAGCCAGGGGTGACCTGCAAGAAAACTGAAAAAGTTATCGTAACAATCTATCGCCCAATATAAATTGAAAACGAACAAAGCCATCAAACTTGCAAAAACCCAAAGTTTCACGCCACGACCAAACGAAAACGCAAATAACTACCTCTTGAGAGAAACCCCATTTATTGGTAAACAAATTTAGCTTTCCAACTCAATATTTTAGCTTATTGAGCAATGTGCACGCTCTTTTTCCACTACAAATGCTTGCACTCTCAAATAAGGATATAACTGGTAGATACAAACCCAAAGGCGAGGGGGAACACAGATGAAAAACTATCCTGACCCACAAAATTCAGCAGTTTTCAAGCACTTTTCAAGCAGTTTCCCTAGCCGAAACCGGTGTAATTTCTGCCTTTTTTCGCTACGAAGCCGAGGGTGTGAAGGAGTACGTGGATCTAGCCCGAGGCTCCAAGAAATCCTTAAACTTTCATCTGTTCTGCGAGTTTTTTCCCGAACTCTACACATTTTGGTAGTTCGCCTTCAACTATTGGACCACGTATCCTCCTTACTTTTACTGACAATCCGGGTGGTAGAATTAGGTTTAGATTAGGTAATTTGTTCTGCACCATTTTTTGTAATTTTTTAACTGCCCTATCGACTCTTGTCTTTCCAGCGTATGTACCAAAGATAGCTACATTCTTGATTTGTAGATTAAGTTCAGCTAATTTGTTGACAAACTTTTTCATAGTTCGTGAAGGTCTACCCATATGATTAGGCGCACCAAGAACTATAGCATCAAAATCATTCAGCTTTGTTATATCAACTTCTTTTACATAATAAACGGCAGTTTCGATTCCCTCAACTTCTCTTAAGCCTTCTTGAATTTTTTCTGCAGCAAGTTTTGTGTTGCCATATTTCGAGTCATAACAAATAAGAACTTTTACCATAAAGATTCCTCATAACGGGTTATTTTGTTCTCGTGTCAATTAATTTTTTAATGAATGATTTTTCATATGTATTATTGTTCATATAAATGCTTTGGGCACCAACGAATCAATAACAACATCTCAATGTGGTCAATTGCGAGAGGATGAGAGAAAAATTTTAACCTAACCAACCGCTAGAACTTTCCTGAAAGGCTCCTCAGGCTTGTCTTTTATTGTGCTGTGAACTATGAAAGTTTCCGTCTCTTTGACGCCATTCAAATCATGAATTTTTTTAACTAAATCAGTTAATTCTTTGTTGTTTTTCACTAACACTTTTGCGATACTATCGTACTTGCCAAAGATTCTCCGAAATTCAGATACTTGAGGAAAATTTTTCACAATTTCTTCGGTTTCTTTTCTGTAATCACTTCGCGGGTCTTCTCGCATCAATATGTACGCCTGAATAGATAAGCCCAATTTTTCGGGTTCCAGTTTTGGAAAAAAGGAAATTATCAAACCAGAGTCGTGCATTTGTTTAATCTTTTTTGCGACAGTTTGCCTTGTGACCCCTATATCCGTTGCAATTTTAAGAAGGGGTTGTTGTCCATTTTCTAACAAATTAAGCAGAATCCGTTTTTCCAAATCCTTGATTCTTAACATTTTGTTAACGTAACCTTTAAATGTTTTAGCACTTTTTAAACTTTTCCAACTAGCAATCAACACGGAGTAAAAGAGGCAAAAAACATGAACCCATACATTGAAGCATTACGACCTAAACTCAGCAAATCGGACTACAAGAAGCTACGGGCAATATCCATTCCAAAAGTCCACGAGTTTATTGCCAAATCTGCAGACCTTTGCAACCCCGAACAAGTATTCATCTGCAGCGATTCAGCCGAGGACATAGCCCATATCCGGCAACAAGCAATTGCCACTGGCGAGGAAACTCCTTTAGCACTCTCAGGGCACACTGTCCACTTTGACGGCTATCCTGATCAGGGACGAGACAGGAAAGCCACCAAATATCTTGTTCCAAAAAGAGTTTTCCTCAGCAAAGCCCTTAACCAAATCGATCGGCAAGAAGGTCTGGCAGAAGTAAAAGGTTTCCTTAGAGACTCCATGACCGGACGCACGATGATTGCCCGTTTTCTTTCCTTAGGACCCACCAACTCAGTCTTCACAATTCTTGGACTACAATGTACCGATTCGTGGTATGTAGCTCACTCTGAAGACCTCTTATACAGGCTTGGCTACAAAGTTTTCACTCAATCAGAGTCCTATACAGATTTTTTGCGAGTTTTGCATTCAGCAGGGAAACTAACCGAGAATATGGTCAGCGCAGAACCCGAGAAAAAAAGCATCTACATAGACTACATGGATAACACAATCTACAGCGTCAACACACAATACGCAGGTAACTCGATAGGTTTTAAGAAACTCGCCTTTCGTCTAGCGATCCGAAAGGCAAACACCGAAGGATGGCTAGCTGAGCATATGATGCTAATGGGAGTACATGGCCCGGATGGACGCAAAACATACTTTGCCGGTGCGTTTCCCAGCGCCTGTGGCAAAACATCTACGGCAATGCTGCCTGGCGAGACTATAGTAGGCGATGATATTGCATACATTCGCGAAATGGATTCAGCTGCAAGAGCGGTGAATGTTGAAGCAGGCATTTTTGGCATTATCAAAGACGTTAACCCTATAGACGACGCTTCAATCTTCAAGGTGCTTCATAACCCCGGCGAAATTATCTTTTCCAACGTTTTGATTAAAGACGGAAAACCATACTGGCTAGGCATGGGCAGTGAACTTCCCAAAGAAGGAATCAACTTCTCAGGAAAATGGTATGAAGGCAAGAAAGACAAGAGGGGTAATGCGATTCCACCCGCCCACAAGAATGCTCGGTACGCAGTAGCCCTCAAAGCGTTAAAAAATTGTGATCCTGAGTTGGATAATCCGCAGGGAGTTGAATTGAAGGGCATAATGTATGGCGGACGCGACACTAAGGCGTATGTGCCGGTTCAACAGAGCTTTGATTGGGAGCATGGAATTATCGCATATGGAGCAGCTTTGGAGACGGAGACAACTTTTGCTACAGTTGGTAAAGAGGGAATACCTGAAATTAACATGATGAGTATTCAGGACTTCATCTCTATACCCTTGGGAAAGAATGTTCGGAATAACTTGGAGTTTGGAAAGAAGCTTGAGGAACCGCCTCTTATCTTTGGGGTTAATTATTTCCTGCAGGACAAGGAGGGCAAATATCTTAATGATCCTCAAGATAAACATGTTTGGGTCAAATGGATGGAACTACGCGTTTATGATGAAGTGGAGGCAATAGAATCTCCCACAGGCTATATTCCCAAATACGAAGATTTACGCAGACTTTTCAAACAGGTATTAGATAAGGACTATGAAAAGAAGGATTATTCCCAGCAATTTCGCATTCGTATTCCAGAAAATTTGGCTAAGATTAAACGAGTTAGGCAATTCTACAAGAAAAACGTCACGTACACACCAGAAGTGCTGTTTTGGATACTGAACCAGCAATACGAACGCCTCCTTAAAGCCAAAGAAAATTATGGCAACTACATCTCACCCGAGGAATTCAAAGAATAGAAAACTGGGTATTTTTCGATTTTTGGAACGGAAAATCTATAGGCTAGTCAATACAAGAAAGGTTTTACTTAACGAATCCGTTAAGGCTACTGTGCCTCGGTGGCTCAGCCCGGTAGAGCGGCAGCCTTGTAAGCTGTTGGTCGCGGGATCAAATCCCGCCCGAGGCTCCATTATCTGGAGACAGAAAACTGGTTGCACAAGGCACAATCATATTTGGAGCCTAATAACAGCGTATTGTTGAAAACAGTGTTTTTCTGTTTTTGCTCAATATAGCAATTTGTTGTTCAACGCTTGTTGATAAAAAGAAAAGAATTTAATAGTTGGATGTAAGGAAATGACCTAAAACATCGGTGTATATTATGGATTTTTGTCCAGATTGTGGAACGCGCTTGATTTCTAAGCGTGAAGAAGAAGGAACAATTGGCAATCTTCAGATGGTATGCCCAAAATGTGGTTACAAGAAACCTAAACACGAACCCGTTGTTGCTCCCAAGAGTATCAAGCGTTCTCGCAGAGAATCTATAACTGTGATTGGCAAGGAACATCAAATCCGAACACTGCCAACCACTGAAAAAGCCTGTCCAAAATGCGGAAACAACCTTGCTTATTACTGGCAGGTGCAAACTAGAGGCGGCGATGAAGGCTCTACACTATTTTTCAGATGCACAAAATGTGACCACACTTTCCGAGAATACACATAAGTCCAAAGATGGAGAGCGTTTCTAGGTGGGAAAAAGCGAAAGCCAAAAAGGACAACGACTAACCCTAAAATGTCCCTCTTGTAATCGTGTCCTCAGAATCTACTACAAAAGGAAAACTGTATCTTCTCCCGCCAAACTGATTGTAATCGACGGTCATGTGCATCAAAAAGAAACAACCACCAGAATACATGTTCGCTGTAAATGCGGCAATAAAGTGATTTTTGAAAGGCAGTCCCCTACCATCAGCAGATATGACTGGAGACGTATCCCCAAAGAAACCAAACACACAATAATCTGAAAGTTAACTAAGCCTATTCCTAAATTGAAAGATTCTTGCTTTATTCTTTGAAGAATCTTCTCACGTCGATAAGGTCTTTCATGGTGTTGAGGGTAAACCATATCCCATGGTACGTGTAACCCTGAAGCATCTTTTTATCCGCCAACCGCTGCATCGCAGTGAATTCGAAGTCACCCTTGTCAGGAAAAATCTTCTCCACTACACTCCTCTTGAAGACATAATGTCCTGTGCTGACGTAGAAATCAAGGGTTTCCCTCTGCTGAAACCTGATGACATTTATGCCATTCTCAAGAGTCACTTTGCCGAAGGGGATTTGAGGCTTCGCCAGAAGCATTCCCGCTCCCTTACCAGCATAATCGAAGAGTTCGTTGGGATCATAAAAAACAAGGTCGTCCACGTTCATGACATAAGCTACTTTTCCCTTAATTTGCTCAAAAGCTTTTTTGGTGGCGCCTCCAGTCCCTAAATTCTCCTCTTCCAAGGAATAGGTGACTGGCTGTTTTGTGAGGTCCGTTCTATTGGATGCCAATACTATGTTCTCAAAGTCGTGGGAACGAAGCCACTCTATCTGACGGTCAATCAAGGTATTCTTGTTTATTTTCAGGAGGGGTTTTGGAACCCACGTTGCGGGTTTCAGTCTCCATCCTTCTCCTCCAGCTAAGATTATCGCTTCTTTCAACGAGTTCACCCTAGGTGCTGTGTGGTATGAATTCTTTTTCTTAAAGATATATGTTTAGGGGGAAAGTAGCGTTGTGAATATTTATAAGAACCTCCACATCTAATATTTTTACTGAAAATCATGAGGATGTGAGACTGTGCCATCACACGGTTCATTATCTAAAGCGGGTAAGGTTAGATCTACTACACCTAAAATAGATGGAAGAGAGAGGAGATCATCGGTTCCCAGAGTCAACAACCGCAGTTCTTACTATAAACGTTTCATTTTGAGCAGGGAAAGTGGTCAATATAAACCCGGTAACAGACGCAGAAGAAAACGCAGGTAATCTCCTCTTTTTTGCGGCTATGATTATCACGAGTAAACCTGCGCAGAACCTTTAAAGTCTAGACCACAAAGTGTTTGTAGGTGGAAAAATGGTTCTACCCGCTAAAATTTTCGAGATAAAAGAAGAAGTCAATTTTGGCTTGATGATTCAGAAGCTGAAAGATTTCCGTGAAGAGGAAAGCTACGAAAAGAGTGACGGAGAAACAGTGAACCTGATAACAGAAATTTTGGACCTTAACCTGAAAGAAAATCTTTTAGCTGGAGTTTTCAGCACGGATTTTGTGCGGGGGCGTTACTACCGCCGCAAGTTTGTTGAAGCACCTGTCACTGAGGAAGCTCTTTTCTGGGTAACCCGTTTTGAGGAGAGAACTTTCTTGATTGTGGTGGCGCCTTCGGTGGCTCGGGGAGTCAAAAAGCTGTTGACGAATCATGTGGCTAACAAGCTCAGCAGGGTTCTTTTCATAACGCCGAGAGCGATAGTGGAGACAAAGATTCCCCATGAAACGCTTAGGGAGCTTCATGAGTCGAATCCGCAGGCAACTAGGCTCATATGGTTTGACCAAATTGACATACCGGGAGTAGAGAAGCTCTGTTTAGCTGGATCAGACCTTGCTGACACCCAGCTCTACCATGATTATCTTGAGCATGGGCAGATATGGTATGTCGTCTTTGAGGCACAAAAACGTGGACTCACGATGGGAATCACACGAAACAGCGTGGTAACCCTTTTCAGCAAAAGCACAAAAGACGAACTCATCAACTATATCCGCGAAGACCTGTTGAAACTAATCGAGTAAACTAATACTTAGAATTCTAGTTTATCTTCCAAGATGTATCTGGTAGGCCTTTTCTCGCCATCGTTGGTTCCAGCTCTTCCACCCTGTCTTCACAAGTTGCTCCCGTAGATGAGGCTTTTCCGCAACCCATTCGAAAAATGTGTTGAAGTTTCGTTTTCCCTCATGACTTTCTACAGGTGCTCCGACTTCTTTGCACCAGTGAGCGAAGCTTCGCTCAACCATCTCCTGAAGTTCGCCTGTAACCTCAATCTCCTCAACCCTGAATCCCTGATCCCTCAAGTATTTGCGTATAGTGATGAGGACATACCCTGAACAGACCCTGAAGACTGTCTCCCTGTCGGGCTGCATCACCTCAACAATCTCCTCCGCAATCTTCACTGCATCGTCCAGATACTTCTTGTTCTGGAAGTTAGGGGTCTGGAAGGAGGAAACGGGGATTCTGCGTTCCATGTATTTGCGGTCTGGAAGTTTCAGGGCACCTATCACTACGCCTAAAATTAGGTCGCCCCAGCCAGAGTCATCAATCAAAATTTCTTTTCTATACAGAAATCTATCCACATCCACAACCTACCTGAAAGATTAACCGAACCTACAGCTCCCTGAAGAGTATAGGGAGTGAATCTGTAAAAAAATTTGCCCTATTGAACGCTTTTAACCTGTTACTTTACCTAAGGGTAGAACTGTTCTGCCGTAGACTTCATTCAGGACTTCCGCCAAGCCGGTGTAGATGGCGCTTGCTCCACAGATTATTCCTTCATATCCGGTTATCATCGTTAGGTCTGCGTTGCCGGTGAGGCGTACAATCGTCAACAAAAAGAACAGCACAGTTAAGCTGCTGAAGACGAACTGTAGCGCACGATTGATTTTCAATGTACCAAAGAACATCATTAAGGTGAATATGCCCCATATGAGGAAGTATGCAGCCATAGCCTCGTCTGTGGCGGCTGAAACTGCAGGAGAAAAGATTGCGAGATTGGGAAGCAAGATTAGGAGGACGAGGGACCACCAGAACAAGCCGTAGGAGCTGAAGGCAAGGGTGCCGAAAGTGTTGCCTTTCTTGTATTCCATTATTCCAGCGATTACTTGGGCTAATCCACCGTAAACCAGTCCCATGGCAAGTATCATGCTGCTCAGGGGATAGAAGCCTGCATTGTGGAGATTTAGTAGCACGGTTGTCATTCCGAAGCCCAGTAGCCCCAGAGGCGCTGGATTAGCCAGTTTCTCAACCATCATCATCCGCTCTTTGTCTGTTAGACTTTTTTCCATACTTGAGATTGATGCATATAAACTTTCGTTAAGCCTGATGAGACGGCAATTCTGGGAAAATGAGTTAACAGCGTGTGCAGATTAATCCTCAAGTACTGCTACAAATACTACAACGTCGTCTATTGGTCTGTCATTCTCGTCTACAGGTACTTGTGCGATTTGGTCAACAACATCCATCCCCTCGATTACTTTCCCAAAAACTGCATAGGTAGAGTCAAGGTCGTTGTTATTTACAAGATTAATGTAAAATTGACTGGTTGCCGAGTTTGGGTCACCACCCATAAGTGCCATGGCTACCGTGCCCCTATCATTCCTGTTATTACCCGGAATTACCTCACTCGGTATCGAGGGCACCGACACGTTTACCTGCCCCCCTTGAATTACAAAGCCATCAACCACTCTGTGAAAAATAGTGCCCTCATATAACTCATCCTGAACAAGTGTCTCGAAATTGCCTGTTGTAATTGGCATGTCATCCCTCAGTTCGATAACGATGTCTCCCATACTTGTAACAAGCCGAACCTTCACTAGACCGGCACCTGAATTATTATTCCTGCTAAGCACACTAGCTGCCACGGTTGACACAACAATAATTGCCACAATACCCAACGCCAAGATTAATTTTTTGTAACTTTTCTTTTTGCGCGGTCTACTTCTGCGGGATTTACTGGGACACATAACCAAAAGAGTATGTCACTCGTTAATTTAAGTTATCAGTATAATACGCAAAACATGTGCGTTGGACGAACCAAGCGATTATTCGTCATAACTGAAACCTACGCACTCTACATAATCAAGGTTTGCGCCTTGAACTGACATTTTAGTCATAGGTTCAAGCTGCTTCTGAAAACGATTTATAAAATGTGTCAGCGTTTCTCCGCCGATATTCCGAAAACTAACATCCATGAACTGGTGGACTCCAGAAGGCTCCTTAACCACAAAGAAAACATGGAACTTTTCCAAATCTTTCCGTTCCAGAATCTGACCTAGACAATTCTCTTTATCTCTGCCTTCACAATCAAAGAAAATTTTGTAGTTAATCGAATACCATTCCCTCAGTTTGTACGTTGGAATCTTTAAACCCTTAAACTTCTCTCTTAACGTTTTATCGTAGCTTTTCAGAGATACTGTTTCCATATCCATCAACACCATTCCACGATATTACTAAATAGTTGTTCAGTCTTATTTACTAACTTCTCTGCAACCACTCTCTATGGGAGGACCCTATGCTTGGTTAACAAACCGCTAGTTTCAATCGTGTCAGCAGGATTATCCAAGTTTGGAAGACTGGACGGAATGTACTGCAGAGAAATCTTCGCAGAAGCAGCCAAAGAAGCCTTCGACAGATGCCCTAACCTAGACCCAGTGAAAGACATCGGCGCTCTCTTTGTGGGTCACATGGGTGAATCCTACGAGCATCAAGGACACACCGGACCCACCTTAGCAGACTGGGCTGGCATGCTGCCAAAACCCGCAGTGAGAATTGAATCCGCCTGTGCCTCATCCGGAATCGCCCTGAGAACCGGAATCCTGGCTATACTCTCTGGACTGTACAAGATTGTCATGGTTGGCGGAGTGGAAAAGATGACCCACAGAACCACAGCCGAGGTAACGGAGTTTTTGGCTATGGCTTCTGACCTGCCCTTCGAACAGTGGCATGGAATAACTTTTCCGGGACTATATGCTCTCATGGCTACAGCTCACATGCACGAGTACGGCACAACCGAGGAGCAGATGGCTAAAGTGGCAGTGAAGAACCATCACAATGGAACCTTAAATCCAAAAGCCCACATGCAGAAAGAAATAACCTTGGAAAAAGTCATGGCGTCAAAGGTTGTTGCGTGGCCCCTAAAACTTTATGATTGTTCCCTGATAACGGATGGAGCCAGCTGCCTAATCCTCACGCATCCAGACCTTGCCAAAAAGTTCACTGATTCACCTGTTCACGTAATCGGTTCTGGACAGGCTAGCGACACGATTGGTCTCTATGAGAGAGAGAAGCTTACGACGCTTAAAGCTGCAAGACTTGCGGGACAAGAAGCTTACAAGATGGCTGGCGTAGCGCCCAAAGATTTGGATGTCGCAGAGGTTCATGACTGCTTCACCATCGCCGAGATACTAGCCTACGAAGACCTCGGTTTCTGCAGTACTGGAAAAGGCGGAAAGCTAGTGGAGGAAGGAACAACTGAGCTTGGAGGGAAGATTCCCGTCAACCCAAGCGGAGGATTAAAATCGAAGGGGCATCCGGTTGGGGCAACTGGAACCGCTCAAGCCTACGAGATTTATCTGCAGCTGACAGGGCAAGCTGGAGAGAGACAGGTGAATGGAGCTGAGATAGGCTTAAGCCACAATGTTGGAGGCTCCGGAGCCACCGCTAGCGTGCACATTTACAGGAGATGATAGAAATGCCTGAGAAACCACACCCCTTCACAATATCAAGCTTCTACAAGTTCATAAGCAAAGAACAACTAATGGCAGCAAAGTGCAACAAATGCGGAACTGTGCTGCTACCACCAAAACCAATGTGCACCAGCTGTCTCTCAACGAACCTAAAGTGGATAGAACTCAAAGGTGAAGGAAAACTGCTCAGTTATACGGTCATCCACGTTGCCCCGGCGCAGTTTCAGTCCATGGCGCCCTACACTGTCGGCATCGTGGAGTTGAAGAGCGGCTTGCGCCTACCCGGCATGATTAAAGATGAGCATTGTGAGAACATTCCAGTAGACAGGGTTAAAGTGGGTATGAACTTAAAAATCGATTTTGACACAGCTACATCGCCTCAGTGGCCTGTATGGCCCAGATACTTCTTTAGACCCCCTTAATCGTCGCTATTTTTTCTGAAGTCGTCGTATCAGGGTTGGTATATCGTTGGCTGAGGAGGCTAAATAGTGGGCGCCAGAGCGGCTCAGTTCTTCTATGGATGAAATGCCTGTTGCCACCCCTACAGCCAGAACCTCAAGTTGTCTAGCGCACTCCATATCTTTGACGCTGTCCCCCACTAACAATGCTTCATGTGACCTAATTTTCAAGGCATCCAATGCAGCCTCTAGATGGGCTGGATGAGGCTTAACCCCCCTGACTGATTCACGTGTGATTACAGCATCAAAAAACTGCTCAAGATGAAAGCGCTTAAGAAGGTAGCTTGTCGCCTTTTCGCCGCTTATAGTGCACAAAGCAATTTTCAGTTTCATATCCCTCAAGGTCTGGAGAGTTTCCGGTATGCCCGCGAACATTTTAGTCATTTTGGCAGCTTTCAATTCGAAGCGTTCCACGATAGAAAATACCATTTTCCTGAACTTTACGAATTCCTGTTTCTCCCTCCCTTCCGTCACAAGATATTTTTCAACTTTCACCAGCATGTCAAAGGCGCTTTCTTTCAGCGAGAAGAGAGAGCGGGGAAGACCTTGTTTGGTAAGATACTTTATGACATCCGTCCTACAAGCCTTGATGTCTAAGTTAAAGGCTATGAGAGTTCCATCCAAGTCAAAGATTACTACTCTAATCACAGATTCCAGCCAGCCTCTCTTCTTGCTCTAAGATGCTGTAGGCATCGTAAAATTGCTTTTGGTTTCGGAAAAATAAGGGAAGAATAAATTAGTTAATCCTTCAGACTGTTAGGTTAGGAAGGATCATCCAATGAGTTTGGAAGAATATGTACACAATCCTCTCTGGACCATTCTCGTGGAAACGGTCCACGCCATCATCATGTATCCGCATCATAAAGCCCATGTAAGAGACGTCTTTCTAAAGGAGAAACCGGATTTAACCGCCAAGTTATTGGCAACAAAACTGGGTATTCCTCTGGGCGAAGCCTTGGTTATGCTTCATGAGTTAGCGGAGGAAAGAAAAACTCCAGTTTAAATCACCTGGACAGATGACGCTTTAAAGGTGATGAAAACCTCCGCATTTAAGTAAAGTCCCATCTCGCTGAAAGATCGCTTGGTTATCTGAACCGTGAAGGATTTGCCGACGTCAACCTTGAGTTTCACGAGTGAATCTAAATCCGTGATTTCGGTGATTTTACCCTTGAACACGTTTCTGGCACTTGAGTCTATGGCGGTCTTGGACATGATTATGTCCTGCGGATTTATGAAAACGGCTGTAGCGCCTTTCCTCTGTTCGGTTATTTCGATCTGCACGCCGTTGCCCACGGTCACTACTGATGTGCCAGCTGCAGTTGGGTTAGCGGTTCCTGTGAAGGTGTTGGCGACAGCGGCGAAGCTAGCCAAGTTTTTGGAGAGTTTGCCGAAAACCTCTGCTGGCGTGCCTACTTCAGTGATTTTTCCTTCGTCCATTAGCGCGATGCGGTGAGGCAACTTTTTAGCCTGAAACATGTTATGAGTAGCCAGCACGATGGTGGTTTTGTTTTCGCGGTTCACCTTATCGATAACTTCTTCAAGTATGCCCGCGTTTTTTGGGTCCAGATTTGCTGTCGGCTCATCCAAAAGCAGCAGTTTCGTCTTTAGCACTAAGGCTCTGGCTATCGCCACTCTTTGTTGTTCTCCGCCGGAAAGCTTTTTTGCGTTGCGTTTCTCGAAACCTTGTAGTTTCACTAGTTCCAGCGCCTTTTTCACTTCTTTATCCTGTGTTTCCTTCGGTACTTTTCTTATTTTCAATCCGTAGGCAATATTGTTGTAGACTGAAGTGCTGAAGAGGGTTGTTTTTTGAAAGACAAGTGTGCTTTGCAGGCGTACTTTTTCGGTTTTTTTGAAGTTGACTTTTTCGCCTTGGAATTCCACTTCGCCACTTGTCGGGTTTTCGGTGAATGCAAGGATTTTTAGTATTGTGGTTTTCCCTGAACCGTTAGGTCCTAAGAGCGCTAGTATTTCGCCTTCTTGGATTTGGAGGTTTATCGCGTGTAGGACTATTTTGTTGCCGTAGGCTTTTGTCACTTCTTTTAATTTAGCTGTTACAGTCATTTTTTGTTCTCTCTAGAACGTTTAAGTTTCGCGTAGGGTGCTTTAGCTAATTCGACTAGGTAGTTTGCGTTCCTTAAGGCAACTACAAGTATGTTGATTGTGAATAGTATCAGAATTAAGAATATTCCTAGGGCTATGGCAAGGCCAATTTCGCTTATTTGAGTATATCGTGAAATTGCTGAAGTCATTACACTGGTCATGTTGCCGCCTCCTTCAATGTTGCCGCCGACCAGTAACACTACACCTAATTCGCCTATTGCACGATTAAAGCTAGCAATGTCTGATAGAACTATTCCATTAACGGCTTCCTTTAAGACTGCAACTTGCGCTTGGGACTCCGAAGCGCCTAGCGTTTGAGCAAGGCTCATTATTTCAGGGTCAACAGATTCAATGGCTGAAACCCCAATGCTGACAAGAATCGGCGTCACCAGTATGGCTTGCCCAATCATGATGGCAGCCGGTGTGTATAATAGTCCCAGAAAGCCTAGTGGTCCACCTCTTGAAAAGATAAGAAAAAGAATCAAACCCAAAACCACTGTTGGTAAGCCAATTAGAGTGTTGAGGGCTGTTTTGATTAACGTTTTACCTCGAAACTCCTTCATGGCAATTAACATTGAGAGTGGTGTCCCCCAAAGAATAGCTAAAATGACTGCTGTTCCAGAAAAAAGGAGGGAACGGTAAACAACTCCGTAAATGTAGGGGTCGCCTGAAAGTATCAGCTGGAATGCCTGTATTATGTCGCTGATTAAATCAGCCAAGACTAAGCTCCTCTAACTGTAGAGTTCTGCGTAGCCATTTCTGTATTGTGGTGGGCATTCGGAGCCGTCAAAGAAAGCGTAGTCCTGTATCCAACTGACTATGGGTTGAGGCGCATTGTCTTTTAGTGGTTGCACTGCCTCATGGAAGAGGCTCTCTCCGTAGGTGTCTATGCCGTAGTCATTTATCATCTGCTGGGTTGAGGGTGAAATCAGGTATTCTATGAAGTCCATAGCATCGTTGAAGTTTATCTTACTGTGAATCGATTGGTTTGCTTGAACTGTTTCTGTATTCACAGCCATAACGCTGTAAACGTTAAGCAGAGATTGTTCTTCAACTATGAGCGAAACTATCGCTATCGAGCCATCAGCGTGGAATTTCAGGTAGGTGCCTATATCCGAGAGTGTGTAACCGTTCTTTTGGTTAGCTACATTTAAGGTGGCGCCCATGCCTTGACCAGTGCTTGCGAACCATGGTTCCGTGGAGAGTTCCGTGTAGTCGTAGCCTGCTGCTGTCCAGAGGCTTTTCTCTTTTGAATTTGTTCCCGAGTTGTCGCCTCGAGACACCCAGATTTGAGTTTGTCCCGACTGGTCAGCCATGTTTTGTCCGTAAGCAACTATGCTGCTCAGTGCTTCGGTTGCTGTTTTTCCTTGAATTTGCGCTGGGTCATCTACTGGTCCCACGATTGTGAAGAAGTTGTAGGCGATGATTTTTCTGTTCACGCCGTAGCCGCCTTCTAGAAAATCAAGTTCTACTGAGGGTGCGTGGACGAGGACGACGTCAGCGTCTCCGTTTTTAGCTTGCTGGATTGCTATGCCTGTTCCTACAGCTACTATGTTGAGGTCGACGCTGTGGGTTGATTCGTAGTCTGATTCTATTACGCCAAGTAAGCCAGTGTCGTATAGGCTTGTGGTCGTGGATATGAAGAGCCTGCGTTTTGCGAAGTAGTTGAAGTAAACGAGCGTGCTTGCAACAACTATTACGGTTGCCAATACTGCGACTATAAGCAGTTTCTGCCATGTCTTCATTATATTCACCGTTATGTTTTGTCATGCATATCACTACCCTTATAAATGTTATCCTGAGAAACCATTAAGTTATCCGTACATTGTGGTATCTTTTTAGATACACGATTGGTTTTTATATACACAACAGCTATAATCTGTGATGAAGCCCATGCTCACTAACAAAAAGCATCAACTTCTGTTCAAACTCTGGCTAGAATACCGAGGAGAGCCACTTATAGGAAAGGGCGGAGCAGAAATCCTAGAAGCCATAAAAGAGGTAGAATCCATTTCTAAGGCAGCCAAAAAGGTCGGAATGTCCTACCGCTACGTCTGGAATTATCTGGCAAAGATAGAGAGGACTTTAGGCGAACCAGTGGTTAAGACATACAAAGGCGGAAGCAGGGGAGGCGGAGGCGCCCTTCTCACTGAGCTGGGAGAAAGGCTGCTGGGAGACTATAACAGAGTTGAAAGCTACATGGGTGAGGTAGTGGGCGACGAAACATATTGGGAGGCTGTAGGATTGAAAATAAGCGCACGAAACCGGCTGAAGGGAACAGTCCAGCAAGTCGATAAAGGCATAATAACTGCGAAAGTTAAAATCAAAATTGAAACGCCCGCCGTCGTAACAGCAATCATATCCAAAGAAGCCGTCGAAGAACTGGCTGTAAAAGCTGGAGACCCCATCGAAGCCGTAATCAAAGCAACAGAAGTAATGATTGCAAAAGAAAAATGAGCAAATTAATTGTTGCAATCCATTATTTCCTAGCGGAGCGGATACAAAAGCATCAACCAACTCCCACAAATGCTAGGCAAATTCCCCCTTTTCGGTAGGAAAGTAAAGATGCAGTAATCATCGCATCAGCACAATGTTTTTACTCCTAACTGATGTAAAACTTTCAATGGTAGGAGGTTATGATGTGAAGATTTTTAATGAAAGCTTTGTTTTTTCAACCAAGGGCGAAATAGATTTCATAGACCTAACCGGAAAGGTTCATGAGGTTGTGAAGAAGTCAGGAATCAAAAACGGATTAATTCACGTCTTCGCTCCCCACGCTACTGGAATAATCATCCTAACCGAACATGAACCCAGCTTAGACAAGGACATCAAAGATTTCCTTGAAAAAATAGTTCCAAAACATGGTGGCTACAGGCATCCATCAAATGCCCACTCCCATCTCAGATCCATGCTTTTGAGTCCAGACAAAACCCTCCCCGTTATAGATGGACAAGCAGTTCTAGGAACATGGCAATCCCTAGTTTTCGTGGAAACCGATGTCTACTCGCGACAAAGAACGATTATCATGCAAGTCCTCGGCGAGTGAAACCGAATAAGTAGCCCGCACTGAAAAAGGAATTACGGTCATATTCGCCATGTTTTTTCATTATTTCCGGAGGCATAATTTACAGAGAAACCGCTAAACTGAACAGTCTATCTCCGACAGATTTACAGGATACAGTTAAATATTCTTGATTTCGTCGTGTTTCGCCTTTTTTTAACAATGAAAACAACAATATTCTAAGAAACGCTGAAGCAAAATCAATGTATTAAACTGTCAAAACCACTTTCCGAGAAAAAATAACCCAGAAAGCAACATTTCTGATGCCTGCTCAGCCTCAAAATCAAACACCAGATGCTACACTTTTTGTTTGTATTTAAGCTTCGAACGCAATCGCAGATTTTCGGCTCTTATCGGGCGTGAATTTCCACGGTGTCACCGTCTTCAAGGTTGAAAGAGCCGCCGACCTTTTGGGGACTGAAACGCAGCCGCTTTGACCACACTTTCGCGTATGAAAACTGTTTATAGAAGTCGCTGTGAATTCTCTTCGCCAAGTCAAAGACGGTGGAGCCTTTTCGGATGGTGAAAGGTCTCATGGAAGCATCTCTTTTACCCGGGTCCTTGGTGTAGACCCGAATTATATCTAACATCTCAAATATTTCAGAGCCAAGGTTCTCTAAGCCTTCCTTCGTTATGCAGGACACAAAAAGAATCTTTGCTTCTTCTCCAACAAGCCGCTTTAACTGTTCGACTCTTTCAGCTGCCTCCGGATGGTCTGCCTTGTTGGCTAGGATTATGGCTGGTCTATAGGTTGTGCCTTCAAAGATGGCTTCTTCAACATCATCCAATGCAGCCTCGCCCTGAATCTTAACTGTGGCGTCACGTATTCCGTAGCTTTTAAGAAGCTGCCTAACATCCTTAACCGAACAGTCAACAAGCCGCCCAAGCAAGATGATTTTCAATTTGGCACCCATGTGCTTCTTCTCAATCTCGATACGAGCCTTGGGCTTCCTGGTAAGGATTCTTGCCTTCTCCAACTCTCCGGAGATAAGAGAAAGTTGTTCAGCTGGGTCTTTGGACAAATCCACCATAAGAATTAGACCATCAGAGTTTCTGGCAGAAGTTAAAGTTTGGAGCCCCCACGCTCCCCCTTCTGAGGAGCCCTCCATCAGCGCCGGCGCCTCAACCAGTTGAAACTGCAGGTCTTGATAGTTAAACATTCCCGGTGTCGGCTCCTTAGTGGTATACGGATAGCTGGAGATTTCCACTTTCGAGTTGGTCAAAAGGGATAAGAGGCTGCTGCGTCCAACGTTGGTCGGTCCCAAAATAACGATTTGGGCATCTCCCTCTTTTTCCACAAAAATTCTTGGTCCGCCTACCCCAGCTTTCTTACGCTTCTTTTCTTCAATCTCTCTTCGAAGAAGCGCCATCTTCCTCTTGGCCTGCGCTCGAAGGGTCTCTGTGCCCTTGTGCTTAGGGACCAGACTCAGGAACTCTTGAAGTTTCAGGATTTTCTCCTGAGGTCTCCTTGCAAGAGTGACTTCATGCCATTTCTCTCTGGCCTCGGGAGGAAGATTAGCCGGCATAGTTTAGACGCCCAATAGGTAGTCTTCTCGGATAAGATATTATTTTTTGTGTGCTCTTGGAAAAAGCGGCTGATTAAAATTGAAGAGATACATCAGTTCTTATGTGGAGATGATTTGGATGAGTGTTAAGGTTGGAGATAAAGCCCCGGATTTCACCCTTCCATCGCAGAAGGGAGAGAACGTTACTCTTTCACAGTTCTTTGGAAAGAAGAACGTTGTCCTCTACTTTTATCCTAAAGATGAAACTCGGGGATGCACGCGGGAGGCTTGTGAGTTCAGAGACAAGTATGAGGTTTTCAAGGATTTGGGGGCAGAAGTCATCGGAGTGAGCTCTGATGATGTGGAGTCCCATGAGTCCTTTGCCAGCAGCCACAGGTTACCGTTCATCTTGTTGAGTGACAAGGACAAGAGTGTTCGTACACTTTATGGTGTGCCCTCAACGTTTGGCGTTATCCCTGGAAGAGTAACTTACATAATCGACAAGACAGGAATAGTTCGACACATATTTTCGTCCCAGTTTCAGCCCAAAAAACACATACAAGATTCAATAGATGTGCTCAAAAAACTAGATGTATCAAACTGAACATTAACCATTTTCCAAAAAGAGGAGACAACACATGAAGGAATCTCACGTTTTCGACCCAAAAAACGTGGAAATCCTTGAGGCAGAGGACAGGAAGATTTGGCAGAATCCCGAGGAAATCTTGGGGGCAATAGAGATCAACCGTAACTACGTTGCCGCTGACTTAGGTTGCGGAAGCGGTTTCTTCACTCTTCCCCTTTCTCGCCGGGTCAAGAAAGTTTACGGCATCGACGTTCAAGAGGAGATGCTGGAGTTTCTTGAAGAGAAGATCAAACGACAGAAGATAGAGAACATTGAGCTTTTGCTCTCTGGGGAAGATGAGATTCCCCTTGAAAACGAAAGCGTAGATCTGCTGATATCTGCAAACACGCTTCACGAATTCGCTGACAAAGAGAAGATGGTTCGAGAGATACGGCGGGTACTCAAACATACTGGACAGGCGGTGATAGTTGACTTCAAAAAAGAGGAGACTGGTTTGGGACCTCCAGTAGCCGTAAGAGTTTCCAGAGACCAGGCAAAGCGTCTCTTTGAGAAAAATGGCTTCACGGTCTTGAGATTAAAGGACCTCACGTATCATTACTTGATAGTTTTTCTGAATAGCCAGCCGGTTTAGTTTGTCGGCTTGATTGCGAAAGACTTATTGCATCGTGGTTTGTGGCATGAATTAGAGATTGGGAGTGTAAGTTTGTGAAGACATATCTAACCGTCTGGTTTAACAGTGAAGGTGCAAGCCCTGTTGTTGTGGCGGAGAAGCTTCGAGCTATGGGCTTCAAGCCCGTTAAGGGGCGTTATGATCACGTATATGATTGGAGACGCGAAATCGAACTGGATGAAATATTGCAGATAGCCACTGCCGTCCACGAGACGCTGAAAGGTTTGAACGTAATCTACAAGCTGGAAACCCTTTAGCGTCTCTGCGAGAATAAGTTTGGTGGCAGATGAGCGGAGTCTGTTGATGCTTTTGTATCCGCCTTTCAGCGAGGGGGTGATTACAGTAACGGTCTCACCATCAGTTTGGGGTCGTCAGTCGTGAGATTAGGGTCCTGAAAGAACGCCAGTTTAAGCTTCGTTGTTGAGAGTAGGGCATTGTGTAGTCAATAACGTAGGCAAAACTAGCCACTTTTGCCTCCGTTAGAAGTTGGTGTTGGCAACTTTGGTGATATTAGTGAGTTAGGTATTACTTATGTAAAAGTCCTTCACTAGCGTCAACCACTGCCCCGAAGAGGCGTTTAACTGTAATTAGTGGATACAAAAGCATCAACGCACTTCCCATTTACAGGTTATCCCAATTCTTTTTTCAGTCTCTGTCTCTGCCGACGGATATGCCTTCTGCTGTATCCAATGTAAGGGTCAACAGTCTTCGCAGCCCTCCAACCAAACCATGCCTTCATTTCCGGCAACGTTGTCGTCGGGTCCTCCAAAAAGCGTGTTGCCCGGTTCAGCCTAAAGAAGTGAGGATAGTAACGGTCGCCCATAACACGCTTAACTATGTTGATGGCTGTGCGGGGCGAGAAATTCCAGATTCTGTCTCCCTCATTCTCAGATGAACCTCGTGTCTGCTCAACATTTTTGATGATTAAATCCACATAGGGATAATTTACCGGAATCTCTAGAGGCTCCCGTTGCCCCCCCTTCTTTGGGGTAGCATTAACAATCAACAGACCATCCTTGACCACGAAATCTTCGGTCCTTCTCTCTAGAGCCTCAGCTTTTCTAACCCCAAACCAGTATAGAAAGGCAATGAAGGACTTGTGGCTCAACATTTTGTCCTTGGGAAAACTGGCTTTCTCCATGGCTTCCTCAAAGCTTTGGTAATCTATGGGTGCCGTCACCTTTCCATACTTGTACCGTGGCAACATCAACACCTTGAGTAAGCACGTAAGTTGCGTAAAAGGTACGTTTTGCGCAACTTTATATCATTTTGTAACATGTAAGACTATATCTAGCTAATTCTGAGGCATCTACTCTGGAATTTTTGATGCATAAAAAATAGCAAAGATTAAAGGATTATTAGTAATAAATACCATCAAATTTAGAAAACCTAACGGAGATGTAATTGATGACAAAGGTTGTTCAAGCTTCAGCTTTGTGCAAGCACTTCGAAATCGACGATGTAGTTGTTGAGGCAATAAAGGACGTTGATCTCACGGTTGAGGAAGGCGAATTCGTTTCTATCTACGGGCCTTCAGGTGCAGGAAAGACAACTTTGCTGAATCTAATTGGAGCCTTGGATAAACCGACAAGCGGAAAAATTGTTGTCTTCGATCATGACCTTGGAGCATACGACGAAAATTTTCTGGCGACCTTCCGTTCTGCCTACATCGGCTTTGTCTTTCAATCCTACAACCTCATTTCAACTCTCACTGCCGCCGAGAACATCGCTTTCGTTGTAGAGTTAGCTGGCTGGGAAAGAGAACGAATAGAGGATCGTTCAGAAAGCCTGCTCAAGTTGTTCGGTTTAATGCATCGAGCCAACCACTTTCCCGCTCAACTCAGTGGAGGCGAACGCCAGAGAGTAGCTTTTGCCCGAGCCTTAGCCAACAATCCTCCTCTTCTTCTCGCAGACGAACCTACTGGAAACCTAGACACAGAAACAGGCTTAGAAATCGTCAGCATTCTGAAGCAGATTAAGGGGGAAGGGAAGACCGTTATTGTAGCGACCCATGATGAAAAACTTTTGAAACTTGCAGACCGTTCCTTATGCCTGAAGGACGGGAGGCTCACGGAATAATGAGTGAAATCTCCTTTCCCTTCAAGGATTTAACACGAAGAAAAACCCAAACAGTATTAACGATTCTTGGTTTAACAATCTCCATAGCTTCAACCCTCTTTCTTGTTATCTTCGGAAGCAGCTTAGGCTTCGAAGTCACCTATCTTATCAGAGGAGGGCAGCTAACCACCGGATTCTACAACATATTCTTTCAATTCATCCTCATCGTCAGCCTTCTGAACGTTCTGACTGGCCCCATCATAACATCTTTTCTCGTGCATTTGACAATGTCTGGGCGAATGCGAGACATCGGAGTGATGAAAGCATCCGGCTGCTTAAGCGGCTCCATTTCTGCCATCTTTGTCACGGAACTCTCCTTACTCGTCATCCTCAGCACAATAACCGGAGTAACCTCTGGAGTTGCAGCCTACTACATTTCCACGAGCTTTTTGAACGCTTCAGGCTTCTCCATATCGCAAACTCTAAACATAGGAGCAATCCTCTTCGTTTCAATTATCCTCATCATCTTCTCCCACATCTTCGGAGTTTTACCCATCCTAAAAGCAGCCAAAGCGAAACCAACAGAAGCCATGTCCCCCATCTACCAGCTCGGAACAACCGTCGGGGCAGGAAGGAAAATCCCTTCGAAACTCGGTTTCACCTTCAAAGTGGTGTACCGAAATCTGGTTCGCAGAAAATCTGCTACTCTTCAAGCGATACTTTGTCTCACCGTAGTTTTAACCCTCACGACCGTAACGATTGCAGGAGGAATGATTGCCAACCAAACTACCACAAGCTACGCTGAACGAGCCATTGGCAGAGACATAATTCTTGTAGGGCATCCAACCATCACAGAACGCTACGTTAACCTTCTCTCCCGATTTTTTGAAGCCAAAGAAATGGAGCAAATTGATTATCTCAATCCAGAGTTCCTCATTTCGGAATCTCTGATACCCAGATTGAATGACATTTCCGGCGTTAACAAAGTTGATTCTCGCTTAATATTGGAGAATTCTGTCCGCGAAGTTCCGGGCATTATTATTGATCCCGCTGACCAAACTACTCTCTTATGGATAGGTAGCAATCGGGTTGAAGATGCGTTGATTTTGGGTGTGGAACCTGAAAATGTGGTGAATGATTGGCTGGTTTTTGGAAGAAAACTTGGGGAAGATGATCAAAGGTCCACGATGATTGGCGATTCGTTGGCTGTGACCATGTTTGATGATGCCTTTAATCAAACAATGAAGGTCTTTGACGAAAATGTACCTCCCTTCTATAGTATAGTTGGAATTTGCGTGGATCCCCTCAACAACGGAAAGGTCGTGTACATGCCCCTCCAAAGTTTATACAAAGACCTCGGACAACAAGGATACAATCTTCTCTTCCTCCAGATTGATTCTTCAGAAAAATCGAATGTTCTCGCCCAAATCGAAAACGAAGTATCAGGAGAGAATTTGGCGGTTGTGGAGCTTGACCAAACTCTCGATACGCACGTGAATTTTCTGAACGACATCTGGTCGTTTGTTATGCTTTTGCCTCTCTTCTCTATTGCAACAGCCGCAATCTCTCTCCTCAGCTATCTGATGCTCTCTATCTCAGGTCAGCAGCATGAATTTGGGGTCATGAGAGCCTTAGGCGCCAAACCACGAAGCATCATGAAAATCGTTTTTTCTCAAGCATTACTGATCATCTTAGTCAGCGCTGCAATCGGAATTTCCGTGGGATTGTTCATCACGTTCTTCTTTCTAATTCCTGAACCACTTATCTCCCAATCCACGCTCATTTCTGTCGCAGGATGGCTACTTCTAATCTTAGGTATCCTCTGCGCATCCAGCCTATATCCAGCAATGAAAGCAGTGAAGAAAACGGTTGTTGACGCAATTTCTGCAACATAAGACCTAGTTAATCTAGTGATTGTTGCTGAAATAATTGGGTAGCCTAGGACCTAATTCTGCTCGGAAATGCGTTAGTGCCATTATGTGACCGGGCAACTCATCCAAGAAGTTCTGAAGCTGAAGAATAGGAACAACCGGCACATTTTCGAAGAATTTTGCAGGTCCTGGAAACAGTGACACGATCACTGGAAAAAAAATTGCTTGCGTCCACTCGGTTAGCCTTATCCTTCTTTGCAGAGACGGGAGTGCCTCCGCCAGAACCTTGGTCCTCAGAGTCTGTGCTTCAACAATCTTTTTTATGGCTGATTGCCCCCAACCCCGCCGCCAACGTTTGCAATCTACACAAACTACGTAGGGTTCACTGTATGCGAGGACATCGATCTCCCACCTTCTTCCTGCCCCTTTAAAGCGGAAGTTGCGTTTAACAGCGAAGTTGTTGGCTTCAAAGGCTGTTGCTGCGAAATTTTCAAATTCAATCCATTCAAGAACTTTGCAGACTCTCTCAATGTCCGTTCCCAAATTGATGGCGTGAATGGCAAGCTTGACGCGCTGGTTCGAAGATACTTCGATTATCCCTTCTTCGCCTTCGATTAGCCCGATTTCACGAAGCCTATTCAATATTTTGTTGGTAACGGGGACAGGAACGTTCGCATCCACGGCAACAACCTCTTCCGCAACTGAGCTGTTATTCGTTAACTTCAATATAGAAATGAGAACATCCCTTTCTGCAACCATTTTCTTCCTACTCCGAAAAAGGTCTCAGATGAACAAATCTTCTTCCCGAGGACGTACCAGCTCTGTCGCCCTCGCCTCTTCAGACTTCGGATACGGATAGCTCCGGATTATAGCTACGGGAATTCCCTCGTTTGCTTGTCCAATAACCAGTTCGGCGGCTGAGGACAGCTCATCTGCGATGGCGGTTCTCTTGACTTTCAGCAGGTAACCGAAAAGGTCCCTTTCGCCTCTCCTGTCTCGGAGTGGTTCGATTCCGGCGACGCCTAAGGCTATGTTGATTTCACCTTGGCGTAGAGGACGCCCGTGAGTGTCCGAAATTATGATTGCCACATCCTTTCCAGATATCTCCCTTATCTTTTGCTTTACCCGTTGGGCTGACTGGTCAGCATTCTCGGGTAAAAGCGCCACATTATCCTTTCCCGGAACATTAGAACGGTCAATTCCGGAGTTGGCGCAGATCAATCCCTGTTTGGTTTCAGTGATGAGTTTCCCGTCGCGCATTCGTACGATGCTTTTGGATTCTCGGAGAATCACCTCGACGAGCTTGGGGTCTTTGTTGAGCCTCTTGGCGATGGACTTGGCGAACTTTGAGGGGTTTATCGTTTCGAGCTTTACGACGTTTCCTTCAGACCTAGAGACTATAACATGGGTGATTACGATAATGTCGCCGTTCTGGACAGGGGTTCCTTGCTTCTTAGCGGCTTGGCAAATCAATCTGGCTAGGTTGTCTCCCTCTTTCACGATGGGCAAGCCGGTTACTCCGAATATTTCAATCCGATTCAAGTGCAGCGCCTCGTTTACTGGATTCTGCATGGTCTGTTTAATAAGCTTCGCCTCTTGGCGCACATACATATAACAGGTACGTGGTTATTATTCAATCTCAGAATTGAAAATTTTAAACATTTAATGTCAAAAATCTTTGAAGGGAGCAGCTGATTTCATAGATTTGTTTCCCAAATATCGGTGTAAAGTTAAAAATTAACAGTTATTTTCTTCACTAAAAGACCTTTTTATGTTAAGGGTCAAACCTGATGGCAGTTCCAGATATAAACAGGCGGCTATTTCAGGAGGGATTCAGCCCTCTTCAGATCCTGAGGAGTGTTGATGTTAAAGAAGGTCAAAAGCTCTGGCTCCATTTGCTCCAGAACCATCGTTGAGATATAACGTACTCTCCTCAAATTATCAATCATGGATCGCATGTTCATTTTGCCCTCCTCCAACGCCGTCTTCGCCGCCTCCGAGGCGGACTTCGTGCGGTAAGCTGCTTGAAGGGGCTCGATGTATCCATTTGGCCATCTGGGGATTGCGGCACTCCTGTTGGTGCACATGTCCAGAAGAAACTGGACTATCTGTGTTGAAACTAAGGGGGTGTCACACGGCAAAAGCAGCGAAACCTTTCCTTCTGCACTTTCGAATCCAGTCATGGCGCCAACAAGAGGGCTCTGAGACTCATTCTTATCGATAATTAGGTTTGCTTTCTCTCCCAGAATAATTTCGAATTTTTCTTTCTGGTTTTTCGAGCTAACAACCACTACGGTCTCATCCACTACGTTGGATACTCTGTCAATCACATGAAGGACAAGGGGCTTATCTGCCAGAACGACTAGGCCTTTATCGCTGCCGAACCTTCTGGAGAAGCCACCCGCAAGAATCACCGCTGATCTCTGCATGACAATCGAGGTCAAAAAGTGAAATTACTCTATTATTGTTTTCCTCCATTCAGCGCCAACGATTAGACTTGAATTTTCCCTTCTTCAGTTTCCACGTTTCGTCTGGCTTCGCTTCTGTTTTCTTGTCAAAGTAGAAGGGGAAAACGAGGAAACCATAGGTTACTATCTGAAAATGTTAATTTAATTCTTCATTGCATGCCATATTTGCAATATAAAATTAAATAATGATGGATTCGTCCTGTTTCGCATCTCTACCGATAGAAAAACCAACTTTTAACGAAGGTACTACAGCGAAGTTACGGAAATGAAGCTTAAAAACGACGTTCTGAACAGTAAAGAGCTGAAAAAGGAACAGAATTTGACAGTGTTCAGCCTTAAATCCAGAACCAACTACCTGATTTGCTCAGCCATATAAGCTTCGAAATCAATCGTGGTAGACGTCAAATCTTTTGGGAATCCAACGTGATTCTTTCTGGATAGCTGTAAACGTTCATTCGCCTGCCCCTGACGAAACCAATCAAGGTTACTCCGGTTAGTTGGGCTGCTTCCAAGCCAGAACTGATAGTCGCCGCCAAAGAAGCAATGACGGGAATCCTCATGCGAGCCGCTTTCAAAACTATGTCGCCGGTTAGGCGTCCGCTCAAGGCGAGAAAAAAGTTTTTGAACTCTAGGTTTTTCGTTACGCCGGCGCCGATGACTTTGTCCACGGCGTTGTGGCGTCCCACATCCTCAGCCAAAGCCTCTAATTCTCCATCCAATGTGTATAGCGCTGCTACGTGAACCCCGCCGGTTTTCCTGAACTGTTCGGCGATGATGTTTAGCCGCCTCACTGACTGCGAGATAACTTCTGCTTTTACGGTTGGTTTCATGTCCAATTTGGTTATGCTGAGGCTGTTGATGACCTCCGAGAGGGGCCAGTAGTCTGGGGAGCCGCAGGAAGAAACTACGAGACGTGCAAAGCGTTGCGATGATGAGATTCTGTCTTCAGCATCGATGCCTGATTTGAGTTTCACCAAGCATTTTCCGTCTTTTTTTAGGAGTAGTTCATCTATTTCGTCTGTTGATTTCAGGAGACCTTGGGAGAGAAGGTGTCCTATCACCAGTTCTTCCAGTTGGTCGGGAGAGCAGAGGATTGTTCCGTAGTGGAGTTTGTTGAGGAATATGTGGATGGAGGTTTCTTCGGCTACGGAGTCTTTTCTCTCTTCGATGGTTTTTTTGGTAACGTTTATTCGGGAAAGTTTAATCTCCCGCATAGTGTTTTTCTCCTAAGCTTTGAGTTCAGAGAGGATGTAGCCGATGATTTTGTCGGCGATGTTTGTTTTTGTAACTGATTGGAGTCCTCTCCATCCTGGTTGACTGTTCAGTTCTACAACCACAGGTCCTTCAGGTCCCTCTAAGATATCTACGCCCGTAACCTTGCAGCCTATGACCTCTGCTGCTTTCACCGCAAGATTCTTCAGTTCCTCGCTGAGATTTAAGGGTACAGGTTTAGCTCCAAGGCTCACATTGGTCTTCCAGTTTTCTGCTATTCGCCGCATAGCAGCTACAACCCTATCGCCTATAACGAAGGCGCGGATGTCCGAGCCGTCGTGGGGTATGAATTTTTGGAGGTACAGGACGCCGTGATGGAAGGATATGGTTCTGAAGACCCTAGCGGCAATGTCTGGGTCAGAAATTCTGGTGGCGCCTACTCCTCTGGACCCAAACAAGGGCTTCACTACGACGTCTCCGCCCAGCTCGTGGAAACATTTCAGTGCTTCGTCATGGCTCTCTGTGACTGCTGTGCGGGGAACTGGTAAGCCGTTCTCCTGAAATAGGGTTAAGGCACAGTATTTGTCCACGGACCGTTCGATGGCTAGGGGTGGATTGATTATCAGCATTCCCAGCCGTTCCAGTCTATGGAGAAGATTCATTCTGAAGATTATCTCTTCTAAGGAGCCTCGTCCAATGGGGCGTGTGATCATGGAGCTCAGGTCTCGAAAAAGGTCAATGTCTCCCACTGAAGCTTCGGGAGTGTAGTTGACCCGGGCGATAAGCTGACGATAGCTAAAGCAGACTGGCGTTACGTTTCGTCTCTCCATAGCCTTCCGCAGTTGTGTGGAGCACCAGCCGTCTTGGTCTCTAGTCATGATTCCCATTTTCAAGTGTATTCCCTTCCAGCATTAACCGTCATTCTGAAGATTATATTATAGCCTCACTAATTGTTTTCTGCTCCCAGAGGCACAAAGCCTAAATTCAGTCGGACTATCTTCGTGACCTGAATAATTTGTATCTTTGTAATCTTGGCCAGCCGGTCTTTGCGTATTTCAACTTGTCCGGGTTTTTCTTCAGCCATTGCATCATGTGAAAGAAGCTTTTTGCTCTTCTGTTTTCTCTTTCTTCAAGAGGTTCGTAACCTAAATTTCTCAGCTCATCGAGGTAAGCAATCTCTGTGAGGTCTTGTGCTTCTCCAGTAACTTTGATTCGGCGAATTCGGTCTGCACCATATTTCTGTTTCAGTTGTTCAATAGCTGCATCAAAGATGTACCCCCTGCAGATGTGAATTTCTTCGTCTGACTTTGGTTTCATCCAAGCAAGGAGCTTAGAGACAATCTTTGAGCATCGCTTCAGGAATAGTTTTCGTGAAAAAAATCTGGGCTGAAAATATTTTACGTCAATGACTCCGTATCTGAATTCACGGGTTGAATCACAGAACGCGCCGATGACAACACCGAAAAGCAGGTCTCCGCTTCCTGCATCATCTATGATAATGGTCATTCAATAATCCCTTTTTTACTCGGTGCATTAACCAAGGCTAAAATAAAAAGGGTCCGTTGATTTTATAACCTTGGTAAAATTCATTAGAATATTTGAACGCAGGGAGAACAAAAGCACATGAATAGGGTAAATTTTAACCCCCAACCTAAACCCAAAGTTTAAAATTGGAAAGATTGAATGTAGCGGGTGATATTCTATGAGCAAACGTTTTTCGTTAGAATTGCTTTGTTTAATTTCGCTTTTTGTTCTATCTTCAGTGGTGGTATTGGCTGAGATTTCAGTAGGTGTGAAAAAGGGCGACTGGATAGAATATAACATAACTTACACGGGTTCTCCTCTGGATGAATACCCAAAATGGGTTAGAATTGAAATCATGAACATTCAAGGAGCAAATATAGCAGTTAAGTTGACAGTAGAGTTACTAAATGGGACATTCGAGACAATTAGTCCTACTTATGACCTCGAAACCGGAGTTCCCGACCTCCTGATTATTCCACCAAATTTAGACGCTGAAGATGAATTCCATCATGAAGATTTTGGCAACATCACAATTGCTGGGACAAACGAGTCCACAATTGCAGGTGCAAAAAGAACTGTTAACTACGTAACCATCGGTCCGATAGCCTACACGTGGGATAAAAAGACCGGAATAATTCTACAAACCGTGCATTCCACTGATACTTTCACTCAGACAATGTTGGCATACAAAACGAATATGTGGCAGTCTCAGATCTTCGGGTTGGAACCAACTATCGTTTATGCAGTAATAATTGGGGTGATAGTCATAGTCGCGTTGATAGCTTTCTTCCTCTACCGTAAAAGTAAATGAGCTGTAATGTGGGGTTAAATTTTAGCCTCCAAACCACAATTTGAAACAGAAACATCTGCTTGTCTTTTGGGCGAATTACAAGAAAAAGCCTGTTTTCAACAATACGCTGTTATTAGGCTCCTAATATGATTGTTGTGTTGTCTAGAATTTATGGATTCCTTGTAGAAGTTGCTTGGGCTTTTCTACTTTTTGTGCGATGTCAAGGTGCAGGTAGGCTCCGAACCTGTTCTGGTATGGAGGACCTCTCCTTGAGAAGAGTGTTAACACTTTTCCGTTGTGGTTGGTTTTGTATCCTTCTTCACTTGATTCGTGCCCCCTAATCAATGCCTTGACATCAAGCATTCCTAGAAGCTTGTTTGTGACATCTTCGCCGAAGAGTCTTCCCGCTCCTCTGGGCGAGGCGATTGTGCCCTTTATTCCCGCCCAAGGGTCGCTCCATAAGATTTCCTCAAGGTGGCGTTCTTGTGGATGTTTTTCATGGGCGTAGGCGATGTCATTAATGTTGGTGGCTTGGCTTGGAACTCCCCCATGAAGAAAAATATACCGCTCTTTTATGAGGACACCAGTGTACAGATAATTGAAAAGCTCTCGAAGCTTCAAATAAGCTTCTGAGCCTCTCTCACCGAATTTCCGGTTCATGTGAATTGGAAGGTCGTGGGGAGAGGCAAGAAGGTCATAGGGTCCCTCATGGTTTCCCCTCATTAAAACGACATGATCCGGAAACAGTTCCTTAAGCTTCAAAACAACATAGTAGACCTCAGGAGAACTAGAGCCGCGGTCTCCGTAATCACCCAGAAAAATTAACAGAACATCTCTGCCACCTTTCATCTCGCCCAGAAAGTTGCTGTCTTCTAGGATATGTGTGAGACTTTCCAAGTCTCCATGCAAATCTCCAACTACAATCGCTTCTCCAACCGGCGGCGCCTCAATAAGCCTCCCAGTTATCCGTAGGTTACCAACCCTGCCGTCTTCAGTAGCCAAAAGCTGGATGCTGTTCTCGACGAGTTGAAGAAACTCCTTGATGTTCGATTTTTCAGCTAATTCGGTTAAATTGGAAGGAGTTTCGACGTGAGTAGCCATCCTTGCCCACCAGTTCCAGCTATAGAAGTGATGCGGAGTCAACCTAAATAAACTGTAAGTTTTTATATTTGTGAATTTAGAGCATTACCTCTAACGAGGAAGAGACGATGGAAAAATCATCATTAGAAGAATCAGTTTTTGGAAGAAAAAGAAAAACGGAAGAAGAATTTGGCGTCTACCGCCGCATAGTTATAGCCAAAGCCACTGACGACAAGATACTTAAAGTCTGTCAGGACGGCGGAGTAGTAACAGCCTTGCTCACCTATGCCTTCGAAAACGGAATCATTGACGGAGCCGCTGTCTCCGGAGTAAACCCAGACAAGCCTCTGTATTCTGTTCCGAAACTAATGACGACGCCAGAAGAGGCATTGAAGTGCGCCGGAACAAGATACACATATTCGCCGAATCTTGTTGCTTTCCAGGAGGGCGTCAAAAAGAACAAAAAGAGCCTAGCCTTTGTAGGCACACCTTGCCAAGTCCTCGCCATAAGAAAAATGGCTCAGCGCTCAGCAGACTACCCGTTACGATTCGCTATCGGACTGCTGTGCACAGAGAGCTTCGACTATAAGGGCTTGATTGAAGGACATATCAAAGAGAAGCTCGGCATCAACTTGAATGACGTCACTAAGATTAACATAAAAGGAAAAATTCTGGTCACAACAAAATCTGGAGAAACAACGGGCATCCCCCTTAAAGAGGCAAAACAGTACATGCGCACAGCCTGCTCAAAATGCGTTGACTTTTCCTCTGAATTCGCAGACATATCTGTTGGAGGTCTAGGATTGAACGGATGGACATTCACCATCATCCGTACCGAAAAAGGAGAGGAACTGTTTGACAGCGCAGTCAAGAAAGGATACCTCAAAACTCGACCCATAGAAGAGGAGCAAAGAGCCTACGACCTGCTTCTCAAGCTATCTAGCATAAAACGAAAAAGAGCTGCCCCCCGCAATTAACCTATAGCTTGTCCGCAACAATTTGAACATTCTTGTTGGTTAGTTCCAAAACCACTCTTTCCAACTCTTTCTTCTGCTCTTCAACTCTCGCGCGCATTTGCTGGTTCTTCTTCTCTAGAAGAGCGCCTCTGGTTTCGAGGATTTTCTTTTTTCGTTGCAGGTCATTCAAGTTTTTCTGCAGTACAGCTCTCTCGCTTCTAGTCTCGCTTATTGCACCGGATGTTGATAAATGCTTTTTTTTGCTAAAGGCTTCTCTGCAATTCTGGTGAAGAGAGAGCAAGGCGGTTTTGTTGAGAATATCATCTATCTGGTCTTTCGCCTTTCGCAAACGAGTTTTCTTCAGCTTTAGTTTACCCTTTTCCATAGAATCTTCGATCTTTTCAAGAATGTTTCTGAGGAGAGGATAGCCTTCCTTCTCCGTTGCCAATGCCTTAAATGGGATTCTCAGGTATTCGTCAAGCTTAGTTGTCGCTTCTGGAGAAAGACTGTAACCCGGGCTGTTAACTAGGGTTTGAAATTTCAGAAAGGGTTTTTGGAGATGCCGCAGGTCGCGTTTTACGTTTTCCTCCAACTCTTTGATTCTCACATTTGTTTGAGTGAGTTCAACTACCTCATCTTTGCTCTGGATTGCCTGCATTTTCTGTTGATTTTTCGCTATCTTCTTCTCAAGAACTTCTTGTCTATGTTTCCTTGTTTCTTTATCCTTTTCCGCTTCATCTAACTCAGTTAAAGATTGGCGCAGCTCATCAATTCGAGAAGCAACGCCTTCAGCACTTTCAGCCTTAACGTACTCCTCAGACTGAAAGGTTTGAAGATTTCTTGATGTATCAAGTGCCCTCTTTAAGGCGACATCAAATCTTCGACGTGACATTATGAAGTATGGGGAGATAGCGCGGAAATATTTCGCTCTCTCTTGACTTATCGTTTCAAGGCTCTTTTCTATTTCCTCAGAAACCTGATTAAGGCTTTCTCCAGAGATTTCTTCGGGGATAGTGATTCCGTCTATTAGATTGACGAAGTTTCCAGAGATTTTTTGAAGGAATTTTGCTCGACGGTATGTTTTGCGGTTGCCTTTCGCTAACTCTTTTTCTGCATCATCCAACAGTTTTTCACTGCTCTCCAAAAGATCAGCAAGTTTTCCTTGTGTATCTTCAAGGAGCTTTTTTGCATCCGCTCTGAGAGGCTCAACTAGGGAGGTGGTTTCTTTTTCTAACCATTCTTTGACATCATTAAGCGGTATCTCAAGAGTATCGGACATGACTCATTTTCCACTGTTTACTCTTACATTGTAGAAAATGTTTAAAATCTTTTGCGCAATAAAAGGCAGAATTGGGGATGTGTAAAGGTTTTGGACGCAAAAAGATAAACTCATTTCTGGGTAGTTACGCTTAAATAAGTTAAGCTCTTAGAGACATCTCGCTTCAGGAAGATCAATTATGAACCTCCAGAATCCGACGATAAAAATCGCCGGCGCCGCCGTATTAGCGCCGCTAGCGGTAATCCTGCAGATTATTATCCCCTTATTCATAACCCCTTGGGACATGCGAATAGATTTCGTAGCCATCCCATGGATACTCTGCTGGATAATCTTTGGTCTCAAACCAGCCCTTCTAAGCTTACTAATCAGCGCACCCCTCGTAGGATTCTTAGGTCCCTTCGCAGGAGGCTGGGTTGGAGCCACCATGAAATCCGTCGCGAGCGTTTGGATGTTCCTTATCCCAGCCGTTTTCGCATGGAGGATAGGGGGAACAAAGCGGCTTCTGGAGAACAAGGGATTTTTTGCGGTTGCGGGTGTTTTGGCAATTGTTGTAAGAGTTATAGTTACACTAGTTTTCAATTTCTATTTTGCCATACCGTTTTTCTTTAGCATGACTCCTGACGATATCATCGGCTTCTTTTCGGGCGTAACTACATTAGGTTTCGTTGGTTTAGGCGCCTATATTACCGAAGTAGCTTTCTGGAACACCATACAAGGAATAATTGATTTATCTGCTTCTCTAATAATTGGACTAATAATTCTGCGAAGATTCCCCGGATTAACAACGGAGACGTCCAATGGACAAAAAAACGCTGAGAATTAATCTTTTCTGCCCTCTTTTCCCCCAAAAGGCTTTTGTGTACAACAAACAGCAAGTAGTGTAGGGTGCTTGTATGAAACTGGTAGTAGCGATAACAGGAGCTAGCGGCGTTATCTACGGCAAACGCCTGCTAGAAGTTTTACGAACCAAAAAAGTTGAGACCCATCTGGTAATCAGCAAAGCAGCAGAAAAAATAATTGAACATGAACTGGGCACAACCAAAGAACCCCTTGAAAAACTTGCCACATACGTTTATGAAGTGAACGATTGGAGCTCCCCCATCGTAAGCGGCTCATTCAAAACCGATGGCATGATTATCGCTCCTTGCAGCATGAAAACCCTCGCAGGGGCTGCTAACGGATTCGCAGAAAACGTGATCCTGAGAGCAGCTGACGTAGCACTTAAAGAAAAGAGAAAACTGATTCTTGTCCCAAGAGAAACCCCATTAAACACAATTCATCTTCAGAACATGCTAAACCTCGCAAAACAAGGCGCCCTCATCGTTCCAGCGATGCCAGCCTACTATCACAAACCAAAAAACATCGAAGCCCTCGTAGACTTTGTCGTTGGAAGAGTCCTAGACCTCCTAGGAATTGAGCACAAACTCCACAAAAGATGGCAGGAAATCCAAACTACGTAAATGAGATTTAGGCTTGGAAATCTATTGACTTTTTAAAGACTTCCACGTCGATTTTTCCAGCTCTAAAAGTATTACCTGTCTTAGAGTTGTTAACCACGAAAACTGCTGGAGCGAACAATCCGGAGTCAATCTTGTAGAAATCATAGTTGGCTTCTTTGAAGATTTCCCTAAAGGGCTTTCCATAGCTCTTAGACGCTGAAGCCGGCGCCCTATCTAACAGCTTCTTCAGCTCTTCGTCGTCGTCATAGCTTACCGTATAGTATGCGGTGCCGGCGTAAATTATTGCGTCGTTGGTTCTCCCCATGGCATGAGCCAATTTGGGATGCACAGGCGCTATGGGCGCGTATCCACAGCCATGAGTAACCAGTTTCGGATCAAACCCCAGCTCGGTCAACTTGTGCAAGCCCGTCTCTACGATCCTACCTGAAATCTGCGTTGAGCCAGCGACGGATGAGGTTGGCACCAAAAGCAGAAATAGATTCTCTGGAGCAATTCCGCATTCCCATGAAATCTTTGTCACAGCCTCTTCTGGAGGCTCTTTAGAGGTTTCGAGGACCAGTATACCCAAGTCCTCTGAGTCTTTATAGTTGATTTTTTCGTAGAGTTCTTTTGGTTTCAGAGATAGGGCACGAGCTGGACCAGAACCCATCGCAACGTAGTCTCCAGCCTTGATTTGCCAGCCAGCAAACTGAGAACCCAAAGTGGAAATCGCCGGATAATCGGTGTAAACGAAGATTGATGGAAACTCAAAATCACCGTATCTTTTGTAGAGGATTTCTGCCTTGCCAAGTCCCCCGAGACAGATTTCAGTTACAATCTGACCTGCAACGAAGCCTCCCTTGGCATTGATTCCCGTGTCAATCAGAGTTGCCCCCGACTCCATCTCTTTGACGATAACTCCGAACTCATCAGCGCAGCAGTCACACAGCCTCTTGACAAGACTGTAAGCAATACGATTAACGCTCAGCTTCTGGCTCGGCATATTTTTCCCCTCTTTTCACGAATAGATGCCACTGTTATTCTAAGTACTTTTCATACGAACTCAGATGCGGATTTTTGGTCTTGGAGACATACAATTTTCCTTTACCCTTATCCGCTAGGTCACCTATAAACTGGTAAAAGGGACCTTCAATCTTTTCTCCCCCAACCTTAACTTTGGGCTTAATGCTGTCGACAGTAAAAGTAGGCATTACAGCTGGAACCTGACCTACAATAACGATTTTTCCGTTAATCATTTGCGCGCCGTCTCTTCCCTCCGAGTTGCCCTGAACAAAGATTGTTCCATTGCTCATGTGGATGCCAGCGAACAGCCCCACATCTCCAAGGATTTTGATGACTCCATCTCTCATGAAGCATCCAACCTCGTATCCAGCGTTTCCATGTATGATTATCTTTCCCCCGCTCATCCCTTGGGTGCTTCCACGATAAGACGCACCAATATAGTCGCCTGCGTTGCCCTTGATTTCTATGGTTCCGCCCTTCATCTTTGATCCAGCCCACGAGCCCGCGTTACCTGCCACGGTTATTTCGCCTCCACTCATCTCTTCACCCAGATGCATCCCAGCGTCCCCATCAACAACTATGCGCCCCATGGACATTCCGGCGCCGATATTACGCAGTTTGCTGGCGTCTCCCTCAATCTTTATGGTGAGTTCTTCAGAAGAGGAGCCGCTATCCTGTTTTATGTTAAAGAGGTCGCCGAGAGACCGCTTCTTGTTTCCCTCCCACAGTTGCAGAGCCGCAATCTCCGTGGATGATTTTTTGGCGAAGATGTCAGGGCTGATGTTCTTTGCTTCTATTGGAAACTTGAACTTGCGCTTCGGGTGGAGGGTTATCAAGTTTCAGACCTCCGCTTTTATGGGAATAGGTGAGGAAGAGTGTATGAAGCCTTCTGGAAGAGGATAGTTCTCATATTCTACTGTCCAGTATTCCCTGAACTTCTTTTTTATGTCATCATTGATTTCGTGGGGCATAGAGGTTGTAACGTCGATCCAGTAGGTCTTTCCCCGTACTGACTTCACAATTTCTCCGTCCTTCACCACGACTTCCCCGCCTTTTATCGTGTAAGCTGCGTTTTTGAAGGCTTTTCTGGCAACCTTGTATTTTTTGGAGATGTCAAGCCGTTGCGGATTTATTTGATAGATGGCAACATCAGCGTCCGCTCCCACTCCCAGATGCCCTTTCGGTTTCAAGCCGAGAGCCTTAGCTTGACCTGCCCGAGTTACAATAGCCAACTCATAGAGACTGAGTTCCCTGTCAATACTGGGCAGCAAGCTTTTCTTTCTAGCCCGCTTGTTGATTCGACTCAAAGTTTTCTCTCTTGCCACGCGGCTGGTGAGCCATGCAAGGATTTTTGGGTATGAAATGAATGGCCCACCGTTAGGATGGTCGGTTGTCATAAGGATTTTCCACGGGTCCTCAATCAGAAGGGCAATTTCAAGTCCGATGGACCACTGGGTCGCATGAACCGCACTTGAACGCTTGAATTTGAAGGGCACAATTCCGCCGCTTGTCTCTGTCTCCACGTCATGGTTCATCCATTTGTTTCCCGTCAAATTGTATAGTCCAAACTGGAACGGACCATCAGCTGTCATCGTTGTTGTATCGGAAAAAATTACCTGCCCCATGTCAAGGGTCACGTGATTATGGTTGTTAACGTACTTCGAGATTTCTCCTGCTCCAGAACTTAGAGTACTCCAATCTTCGCCCTTGAAGGCGCAGAACTGGATGTGAGTAATGTGAATCACGGGTTTGTCGTCTTGTGCCAAATCTTCTACGCACTTCATGGTTTCGAGTGCTGTGACGTAGTTCCCAGGCTTTCCAAGATTGTTCGTGTGAACGTGGATCGTGTGGGGAAGGTTTAGCAGCTTATTTACTTTGCATAATCCGCGGATGATTTCGCGGGGGGTTATGTTGAAGTGGGGAACAGTGTCGTCGAGGCTATGGACGTTATGTCCGAAGCCCCATGCTTCTAGGCCTCCGGGGTTGACGATTTTTATGGCGTATCCTCTTGTTGCGTGGAGCATCCAAGCGATGTGGGCGGCGTTTTCTTCGATTAAGCCGTCTCTTATGTGTTCTAGGCTGAACCACCAGTCTCCCAGCAGGGGATAGGATGCCTTGTCAACCATGGGGATGTCAGCTAGTTCCTCATGGGTGTGGCGAGCCTCAAGGGGAGCCATGGAGGGGTTCATGAGGGTTGTGTAGCCCATCTTCGAGTAGCGGTAACCTGTAGTGAATGTTGAGGGAATCGAGTAGCCTACTCCAGAACGGGTTAAAGCCGTCTTAACCTCAACATCCTTAACGTGGTCTTCAGGTCTCAGGAGACGACCAGAATTAACCTCACCTCCAGCTACGTGGCAGTGAATGTCAACTCCCCCGGGCATAACTACCATGCCTGAAGCGTCGATGACATTCGCTTTCTCCTTAACTCTTTCAACAATCTTTCCATCCCTGATGGAGATATCCATTTGTTCGCCGTCTATTCGGTTTAGGGGGTCGTAAACAAATCCGTTCTTAATGATGAGTTCTGTCAATTCAGTTCACTCCTTAATTCTCGAACTTTGTGAAGAATTTTCCCCAAGATTTCTTTGTCTGGAAGACATGTTGGTGGAGGCTCTACCACCTTCTTTAGGGGTAAGGGAACATGGTCCATGCGGTAGGCTGTTCCTTCAGCCTCGATTCCCACGAAGGCAGGAGGGATTATAACGTCTGCTAGCATTGTGGTGGGGGTAACCTCGGGGTCTATGGCTATGAGGGGATGTTTTGCTATGTTCTTGGTGGCGGCTCGTGGGAAATGAGCAACTGGATCTGAGGCAATTACCATCATTGCGTCGGCTTCGTCACGGGAGAGAATGTCAACCGCTGAGGTTTCACCAGGGTTGTATCGTGGGTAGCCGTTGGATAAGTCGACGGCGAAGGGGTATCCGGTTTGCCATGTGAAGACTATGTTTACTCCGGTTACGTTGTAGTGTCCTCGCATGGGCATGATGAGGAATTTTGTTCTTTCGTTTAGGTCGCGGGTTAGGTTGATTGCGGCGTCTATGTTGCGATGTTTTCCTTTGCTCATGGTTAATCCTAACCCGAAGAAGATTATGCCTAGTTTGCAGTTTATCATAAGGTCCGCGACTTCTTCAAGGGTGTCTACGGGAATCCCCGCAACCTCATCGACGTCTAGCTCTCCGTCGTTGACGAGTACCCGTAAGGCTTGCAGAAGTTCATAATCCGTGCCTGGTTCAACTTGGAAGAAACAGTCTGCTGCATCTGCTGTGCGGGTCTTGCGAACGTCAATAACCAGTGTTCTACGCCTCTTCTGATGTACACTAGAAGGAAGACCCTCTTCAACTTGGGGAACAAAACAGAAGTCACGTTTCAAAACCAAGTTGGAGGCTCTCTGAATCTTTTTCTTGGACATAACGCCTCTCAATCGTGAAAGATAACTCTTCCATGTACTCCCTTCGAATCTACCATCCGAGAACATGGTATATCGTTCGGCATGGCGTGGATGTGCGCTCCACGGATTACTAGCCCAGTAGATTATGAGGTCTGCACGATGCCTCAACTGCCCCAAAGTGGCAGATGATATGCCAACATCCTGTACACTCAGGATAGAGGGTCCGTGACAGACAGTTGAGGTATTGTCCATAACAGCGCCCACCTGTTCCGCCAGTTCCAAACCCACACGAACTGCTTCACAGCTTGTATTACTCCAGCCATACATTAGAGGATAGTTTGCGTCAACGAGGATTTTAGCAGCTTTTTCGACAGCCTCATCCATAGAGACCTCAACTAATTCACCGTTCTTTCTGATAAGCGGCTTTGTTCTACGGTGAGCAGAGTAATTAAGAAATTTAGCTGCTCCCATAGCGCACGCATTCCGAGCTTCAATTATCACATTGTCCTCCACAATTATCTCGATGTCGTCACAGAAAGTTCCGCAGACCGGACAGGTTACTCCAGTTATAACTGTCACATTTATGCCTCCATTTTGAGTTGGTTAACTAGTTCCTGCATGCTTAACACTTTTTCGTCGGGTGCCGGCTCGATTTCTGCAGGAATCCCCTTCAACGAGGGCATGCCTGTTCCATTGGTCCTAGGGTCCGAAATCACGCTTGCCCAAGGACCGTAACTAATGAAAATCATTTTGGGATGAGGCGCCCGAGGGGATTCTACGGCTTTCAGAACAACGCTGCCAAACTGGGTGGTGACTTTCACGTTGGCGTTGTGCCTTAGTTTGAGGGTTTTCATGTCTTGGGGGTCAAGTCGACATTCAATCACATCGTCTAAGTATACTTTTGATAGTTTGCCCATCTCTTTTCCTTTGCCTTGTTCAATAGTGCGACCAGTTAAAACTATGACCTTTAATTTTGGCATCGTCCTCACTTTGAAAAAGTTACTACCTTACAGCGACCTATTAACGTTACTGGTTTCCTCCTTACATAACGCTTCATGCTGAGTTATGACATGTAAAAGAAAGATGCTCTCGATTTTACACGTAAAACCGTTCACTTCTCTCTTCCCTTTTCTTCTTCGCGACCTTTTTCGGAGTCTTTAAGCCTTTCTCGACCCCTAAGCTGGTCATTTTCATGTCATATTCCACAAAAGATTGAGTCAACTTCGCGAGTCTTCCCGTCATCTGCTTCAAGTCTTCTTGCGCAAAAATAGTCATGATGTCCGGGTTGTTCACCCATTGCATCCAGCCTAGCAAGCTTCTCTGCAATACGCTTAATACAAAACGTAGTGACCTCACCAGCTCCAGACGGTCCTTACCTTTGGTCTCTTCAAGACGTTTTAACTGAACAAGAATCTTCTCAGAAACCCGAATCCACATCTCACTCAAAACCGCATCACTCCCATTTCTACCTCCCCAGCTAACCTTTCATGGGCGTTCTTATGATATAAAACTTAAGAGACCCGCAATTCCCTCATTCTATGGCGAACCAGAAGGTTTACCAAGCTTGCCCCAGTATGAATTGTAGTGTGGGAGTTGAATAGTAGATGCCTAATGGATGGGAACTGCCTTCTTGGTGGTATATGGATAAGAAACCCCCTAACGACCAAGCCTACTTCGAGAATCTAACCCGATGCATCTTCCAAGCAGGTTTGAGTTGGCGCACCATCGACAACAAGTGGCCTAACTTTGTGAAGGCATTCCACAACTTCGACCCTGCAAAAGTCTCTGCCTACGGACCCGAGGACATTAAACGTCTAACAGAAAATGCGGGTATAGTGCGTAATCGTGCCAAAATATTGGCTACCATTCATAATGCCCAAGAGTTCAGGCGCATCGCCTCTGAGCATGGCAACTTCAGGAAGTGGCTAGAAACAATGGACAAATCAAACAACTACGCGGCAGTGGTGAAGCAGCTGGTCTCCAGATTCAAGCATGTGGGAAAGATGACTGTTCACACCTTCCTACACTCGGTGGGGGAAAAAATCCAGTACGACGAAACAGTCTACAAGAAAGGACACTAGAAACTACAAATGTTTCCCATTTTTCCCCTTTTTTATTTCATTATATCTGTGGAGTGGTTAGCCGGTTAACCTTGTCTGCTTCTCTGTCGAAAACAGGTTTGAGAGCCTAACGCCTATGAGACGGATTTTTCTGTTGGGGCGCAGGTAGACTTGCATGAGGTCTCTGGCGCTCTTCTGTATATCCCTGAGACGGTCTGTGAAGAGGGGCAGAGATTTGCCATGGGTGTGGGTCTCGAAGTTTGAATATCTTATCTTTATGGTAGTTGTCTTAAAAGTGAAATTGGAAGCCACGAGTTCCTTGTGCAAATCTTCTGCGATGTCATCCAAGGTCTCGAAGATGAGGTTAGAGTCGGATGTGTCCTCTTCGAAAGTTACCTCTCGGCTCATGGATTTCCGCGTCCATTGTTCTTGGACCTCGCTATTGTCGATTCCCTGTGCTGAAAGATACAGTTGGGTGCCTGCAACACCGAATTTCTCCACCAAAATGGACGCGTCATAGTTTGCTAGGTCACCGATAGTTTTGATTCCCATACTGTTGAGTTTGTTCTCTGTCTTTCTGCCAACCCAAAGCAGCTTACTCACCCGCAGAGGCGCAAGAAACGCCTTCACATCCTCTCCTCTGACAACCGTTAGACCGTCAGGCTTCTTGAAGTCGCTGCCAATCTTAGCTACAAGCTTGTTCGGTCCAACACCTATGGAACAGGTCAGCCTCTCCTTCACGTAAATCTCCTCTTTGATTTTCTGCGCCAGTTTCTCGGCTTCCCCAAAATTTTTGACTCGCGATGTCACATCCAAGAAAGCCTCATCAAGGCCCCAGCCCTCAAACTTGTCAGCGTAATTCCGCAGAATCTTCATGATTCGGGCAGAGACCTTCCGATAAAGACCGTAGTTAACTGGGAGGTAGACGGCGTCAGGACATAACCTCCAAGCTCTTGTGATGGGAATACCTGACTTGACACCATACTTTCGCGCCTCATAATTGCAGGTGCTGACAACACCCCTTCCCTTACCTTCTTTTGGGTCAGCCCCCACAACAACGGGTTTTCCTCGAATTTCAGGACGTTCCCTCTCTTCTACAGCAGCGAAAAACTGATCCATGTCAACGTGAAAAATTATCTTTTCTCTCTTTTTCGCCACCTCAAAGGCTCCCCCATGGTTAGAAGATAATCTGCAGAACATAGTCGATAGCTTTTAGCTTCGCTAACGCCTCCCCAGAATCCTCCGCGCTTAACCTTTGCTTTTCCTTGAGTTTAACAAGCTTTGAAACTGTTTTATACACTGAATCGAAGGCATCTTTAACATGAAGGTCATTGTTCATATTCTCCTCAAAATCCTTCGTTATTTTTTTCACCAGTTTCTTTGCTTTCACGCTGGATTTCTGGGCGGCTCCTTCAGTAACGCTTAGGTTCTTCACCATCTCCCTGAAGCTCTTGAGTCGACTGCACACCTGATTGTATTTTTGGAAGGTGAAATTCATTTTTCGCCTATAATGACCGTAGATAAAGAAGAAACGAATATGATCCCAGATGCATTCGGTTGCCAAAAGACCTCTTGGATATTTTATGTTGCCTCTAGTTTTTGACATCTTTTCTCCTTCAAAAAACAGATGGGCTGCATGGAGCCAGTAGCGAACAAAAGGCTTTCCGGTCACAGCTTCAACCACGGCGATTATGTAGTCGTGATGCCGATACGTGCTGTCAATTCCGCTACACCAGATATCCGCCTTGAAATTAAAGTTTGTTGGTATCATGGCAGGGTCCTGAATGTTCCATGAGGGTCTGCCCTTGCCAATTTTTGTGTCCCAGTAAACTTTGTCTCCCTTTTTGTAGCCGTGCCATAGGATGAAGTCCCCTCGGTTCCATCTGTTGCCAAGATAGGTGTCCTTGTGGAAGCGTCTCTTTGTTTTAGGCCATTTAGTCATGTCTAAGCCGAAGAGTTTCCCGAATCCATCAAACTTCAATGGGTCATAGTAGATGTTTCTTCGACCCTCATGGGTAAACTGGTATGCATAGCCCTTCTCTAGCAGAATCTTTATGAGATGGACTGCTTGGTCAACGGTGCTTGAAGCCCTCGGCAAGTAGTCGGGAATCTTAGCTTTCATATTTTTCAGTTCTTTCAGGAAGGTTTCGATGTTGCTGTCGGTCAGTTCTTTTAAAGGTATATTTTGATTTTCTGCCTCAGCTAAGGCTTTGTCCTCTACGTCAGTGATGCCTAGCACTCTCTCCACTTTGTAACCAAGATACTCCAGATAGCGTTGAAGGATGTCCTCAAAAAGGAAGGTACGATAGTTGCCGATATGGGGCAACTGATAAATGGACGGTCCACAGGTGAACATTCTAACTCTTCCCTCTTCCTGAGGTTTGAAAATTTCGAGCTTTTTGGTCAGCGTGTTGTAGAGTTTGAGCAAAAATGTCACCTAGTTTCTGATAATTACAAGGGCTTATTGGTGTGTTATATTTCGTTTGGTTTGCTGTTTCAAATCACGATGGAAAACGCTCTGGTGAGGATTTATAATATATATTGAAGATGCTATACATATACTCGAAATGTTATACTTTAACTATGGGGGATTTATTTGGATCAACGCAAAATCATGTCCCTTGGACGATCATCACTAGTCATTTCCTTGCCCAAGCATTGGATAAAATTAACTGAGCTAGAACGCGGCGATCTGGTTACTCTGAACATCCAGAAGGACAACTCTCTAATCGTTTTCCCAGGAATAAGGAAGGAAAGGCAGCACCGAGAGATTACCCTGAAAGTAGACCCCTCCGAAAACAAAGACCTTCTCACCAGAAAAATAATTGCCTGTTACTTAAACGGTTACTTCGGCATCACTTTGGTTTCCACAGATATATTTACGGCTGCGCAGCAGAAAGCGGTTCGCGACATCGTTGGAATGCTATATATGAGGATATTAGAGTCAGATGCCCGAAGAATCTATGCCCGAATATTTGTTGACGAATCCAAAGCGCCGGTCGAGACGGCAATCCGACGAATGCATGTGGTCACTAGTTCCATGTATCAGGATGCGTTGCAATCTCTCAATAAGCAGGACATCGAGTTGGCAAGGGTTGTGTATGGACTTGACAATGATGTTGACAATCTTGCCTTTTTCCTCCTGCGGTTACTTCGGGGCGCAATTCTCAATCCTGATCTAGCATTAGAACTAGGTCTTGAACCCATTGACTGTCTCGATTACCAAAAACTGGTTCATCGAATCGAATACGTTGCTGACCATGCAGTAACCATTGCAAAGAATGTGATAATGTCGTCTGGGAGGGGGCTGTGGTTATCTCAAACTATGCTGGAATCTCTCCTTCATTTTGGAAATCAAGCTTTCGACATGTACAATGAGGCGATTAGAGCCTTTTTTGCAAGAGATATAACCGCTTCGAACACTGTGATAGAACGACTAGAGGAAATCGAACTACTGAATCAGAAACTTGCTCTCAGCACCATCAGCGTTACAGAGGCTTTGACTGTTTGCATGCTCTGTATAATACGAGACAGCATAAAACGAATCGCCGAGTACGCTACAGACATCGCTGAAATCACCATAGACCACGCCTATAAACCAAAACAGTAAGCGCTAACTAAAAAGAAGAGTTCCAAAGGCAAAAAAAGAGAGAAACTGTGTGCCCAATCGGCACAAAGGTTTTGTTGTTTGGTCGTTTAACTTTGTTTCTGAGTTAGCTTGGGCGCGACAGCTTCTTGAAGTAGGTCTCTCGCCTTAAATAGGGCATATTTGTAGTCGTACACTCTGTTGGTTTGGGTTTCGTAGGCTTCCTTCAGAATTTCTTTCTGCAGTTTGTATTTTAGGTCGCCGATTATGAAGGCTCCGATGCCGTAGATGTTAGGCGCTAGCTCTTTCATGTAATCATTGAGTTCCAGTCCCTCTATGCCTAGGGGCGGAACAGCGTTGGTGTCAATCAGCACCTTGGTTGGGCTCAACTTGTTGATTACTTCTTTCTCGATTATCCTTACTCCTCGAGCTGCAACAGTAAATATCACATCGGCCTGCTTCAAAATCTTGATTTTTTCGGCTTGTGTCGGTGCAGAAACGCCGTGCAAGTAAGCGCCGTGTCTTTCTAAGACTCCCCTGAAGGCTTCATGCTGGAGCAGATAGTCTGCGTTTAGCATGGGATTCGGTTCAGCAACGGTTACGACACATTCTAGGCTCGTCAGAATCTCAGCCACGGTTATTCCCACGGGTCCAGTTCCGAATACCGCGTATTTTTTGCCAATTAAGCCTCCGACTCCCTGGGAGTTCATGGCGTCTTCAACTTTGGCTACCAATGCAACGGCTGTGGTGTAGGCGCCGCTTGGATCGATTATTACATTAGTTTCGAAGGGAGGGAACATGGCTCTTTTGACGGCTTTCAGGGTCTCTTCAGCTTTTTTGACGTCTCTGCCGTTGATGTAGAAGCAAGTGTGTTTGAAGGCTTTGGGACTCCTAGAGAACATGGCGTCCTGTGTAAGACTGGCAGCATCCCGTGGGGTTACGTTTTCGTAGGGAATCACTGCGTCGAAGCCGGCGTCGTATGCCATTGTTAAGTCGAAGGGGCTTGCTCTTCTGCTGGTGTCAAACATGAATAACAGTTCTTTCAACTTTTCTCACCTGAGATTATGTTAAACGGGCGATTTGTATATACTTTATCGTAATGTCTAATATACAGGCAATAACGTATATTTATTTGTAAATACATATTTATTTAATCTGTACGCTTACATACAAAAGACATAAATCGCACTCCACAAAATACCATTGACAAAAATTATGAGGTAATGAATCGTGTCAAACATCTCTCCACCCAAGAAGGAACGAAAAAAAGTGATAATATTTCTGGACACAGACAAACACGCAAGCCCCTTCGACATCTTAATCGCCATTGACCTATATCCAGAAGCCCAGATTCTCAACTACAGCGACGTTACCCTCCGCGACGCAAAAAGAATAATCCAAGACGCCATGTTTCCCCGTGGACCCGGAGGAGCAAAGCACACTAAAATTTTCATAGGAGGACAAGATGTTGAGAAAGCCATCGGAATCTTAGATGTTGCAAAGAATTCCATGTTTCCACCCTTTGAACTTTCAGTAATAATAGATCCCAGAGGAGCCTACACCACAGCCTCAGCTGCGGTGGCGAAGACCCTAAAGCTCTTTAAAGAGAAGGGATTCGGCGATTTCAAAGGAAAGAATGCAGCGGTTTTGGCAGGCACTGGACCTGTAGGGCAGGTTGCTGCTCGTTTATATGCCATGGAAGGAGGCAAAGTTGTCCTTACCTCAAGGAAGTTAGAGAAGGCAAGGACTGTGGCGAGCAAAATCAATGAGGAGCTTGGTACACTGCAGGTTTGTGGGGTTCAGGCGGCTGCTCCGGATGAGACAGGTGAAGCCATAAAAAAGGCTGACGTAATTTTGGCTGCTGGTGCTGCAGGTATTGAACTTTTGCCTCTGAATGTGCTTCAGGACTACGGAAAACAGTGTAAGGTAGTTGGGGACATCAACGCTGTTCCGCCCCTAGGCATAGAGGGACTGAAATCCACCCATGAGGATAAAGAGTTTCTGCCCGGAAAATTTGGCATAGGCGCCCTAGCCATAGGACCCTTGAAAATTCAGATTGAAGCTGAGCTGTTCAAGCGAGCTGTGGAGTCTAAAAAGGGCATTCTGGATTACAAGAGCGCCTACGAAATCGCAAAAACGATAGCCTAAAAGCACATTTTGCATGGCATGGAAACCAGAAGACGATTTCCAAAGTTCCCATTTTACTTTTTTCTGGTTATATATTCAGAGTTAATATTTTCTGTTCATAGGCTTTTTCTATTCATTTAAGGCAAGGTGTCAGCAGATGAAAAATGAGAGTTTCAGATAAGATTCTGTTGATGTGGCTTGCCTTCATGTGGAGTATCTTTTCCATCTGGATATTTGCGGTAGCTCCCTTTCCCCTCAACTTCGGCTTTGTCGCATGGCAACTATTAGCCGGCGTTGTTCTAGTGTGGACGATGAGACCCAGAGATTCTTACTAGAAGTTTAGTGTGCCGTCGGAGTAACTCTGAGATTTCATCCTGAAACGTCAAGCTAATGCCTTCTCGTCATCCGGCACAATAAATAGATGCTCAAACAGAAATAAAAGTAAGCAGTTAAGAAACCTTAAGTTACTGGTTGCTGTTGAAGACGTGAATGATTTTTGGTTGTAACATGTACAAGAGAACTCCAAGGCTGTAGACGATTTCACCTAATGCAGCAAATTTTTGAACCCCAGGAATCAGGGTTACATTCAGAACTGCGGCAACATCAACGATAATAACAAAGAGGGATAACAAGATGGTGCCCACCCAACCAGACCTCCTGCCCACCCACAAACCATACGTGAAAATTAGGGTAAAGAATCCGAAGAGAAACGTGTAAAGGTTGTAAACAAAAACGCCGGACATGCCGAAGATGAGACCCAGACCAATAGCTATGTGAACTGCCCCGCCCAAAATTTGTATGAGCGCCATAATTAGAACACCAAGATATCTTCCCTTGAAGGAAGCAGGAAACTCAAATTTATGCGTGTTCATTGTTTCCACCGACCAAATTTCTAACAGTTCTCAACCAATCGAACTTTACGTTAATATATGTTTTTAAGGGAACAGCGAATATAAGACTTTTAGAGAAGAGAATCTGAGATACCTCAGTTTTTCAAAATCGTAATTTTTAGGGGAGGAGGTGAAAGCAATTAAATCAGAAAAAGAGTGGAAGAAAATTCTTTCCCCAGAAGAGTTCCATGTGCTGAGGGAAAAGGGGACCGAACCAGCTTTTACCGGAAAATATCTGAAAAACAAGAAAAAAGGGACGTACGTATGCGCGGGCTGCGGAAACGAACTGTTTTCTTCAGAAACAAAATTTGATTCCGGCACAGGATGGCCCAGTTTCTGGGCTCCAATCTCCAAGGACAACATTAAAGAAAACCCGGATAACCGCTTCGGAATGCGCAGAACAGAGGTAACCTGCAAAAAGTGTGGTGGACACCTTGGACATGTCTTCGATGACAGCCCAACGCCTACAGGTCAACGTTTCTGCTTAAATTCAATATCCCTCAAGTTCAAGGAACAGAAAGATTCTGCCAAAGAGCCGAAAAAGTAACCACTTAGCAAATGGCGTCACGGAGCAACAAGCTAGTTTACTTGGAATTGGCAAAGTTTAAGGGTGCCCTTTGCAAAGGTAAATACAGTCAACATTGGCAAGGCGCAACCAACATGGTTATCCCTTCAGCAGAACGCATAAAGACGTTTTTTTCCGGGATTGATCATTCCTTTCTTGTGCTGAACGCCCTTATTTTTGCGGCTTTCATTGTGCCACTGGCAATTCTTTACATCACAGATGCTGTCTCCTTCAATTACCTTTGGAAGGGCAGAGCACCATACCTTCTCTTTCTCTGGCTGCTATTCTTAGAGGCAATCCTAGGATGGAAGAAACTCAAAGAAGAACCCAAAGTTTTCTGGAATAGGAAAACACTGCTGGCAACTGCAATCTTACTCCTGCCAACAGTATATGCGGTGGGTATGAGCCTCTTCGGTTTGAATGCCGGAATTTCGGCGCTTGGAACAGCCGTCGGCGTACCCGCTGAACAATATGGAGAATGGTTCCTGACGCATTCTTGGCTTCTCTCCTTCGAGTATGTTCTCTTCACTGTATTCTTCGTGACGCCGATTTGGCTTCTATATGGATTTAGGGGGCTGAAGAGCTTCGCCGTCTCCGCTTTCTTTATTGGAGGCGTGGGCGTTTCCTACATGATTGACACATTCTATCCCTACGGAACCTTCACGGTTCTGCAGTCCTTTGTTCCCGTCACGGTTTACGGCGCTTCGTCAGTTTTGAATTTTTTGGGTTACGGGACTCAAACATTCTCGGGAGGCGCAGATGGTCTCGGTCTAAGCGTCACTGGAGCAGGCAGTAGTTATTCCGCCATTGTATCGTGGTCTTGTGCGGGAACGCACAGCCTCTTCTTATATTCATTTATGATTATGCTGTTCCTCAGGGGTACCAGCATATCCCGTACGAGAAAGCTAATCTATGTTGCAGTGGGTGCGGCTGGAACCTTCTTTGTCAACATCCTGAGAATCGTAGCGATCCTTACAGCAGGAGTCAACGGTGGGCACTCGTTAGCCACGACATTCCATGAGTTCTATGGAGAATTCTTTTTCATCGCTTGGATGTTCATCTACCTATCTCTCATCTTCGTATCCGAAACATGGCTTATCGGCAAGATTAGCAGCTTAAGAAGGTCTAATCAACCCCTCGCAGAACCAACACAACCAACACTGCCATAGTGACCTGTAGTAGATAGCTGAAAATTGAAAGAATCATATACGAGTAGATGAAGATAATACTTTAAATGGTGAAGACGTTGATTAAGAAAATTCTTGTAGCTCTTGATGGCTCCAAGTCAGCAGATAGGGCATTAGATTTTGCTCTTGATTTGGCTACAAAATATTCGGCAGAGGTCGTTTTAATAAGTGTATTTGATGCGCCATCAGTTTCTTTACTAGCTCCCGGAATAGTATTCGTTCCCACTAGCACAGTTAAATATCTGGAGGAACTGGGGGATTTTCATGAGAAGGTCCTCTCGGAAGCTCTTAAGAAGGCAAAGAAACTCAAAGCAGGACTAAAAGTTTCAAAAAAGCTACTGCAAGGGAGGGCAGCTGACAAGATAGTGGAAACAGCCAAAGAAGGAGGCTTTGACCTCATAGTTATTGGAAGCAGAGGCTTAGGCGGAATTAAAGAATTCTTTTTGGGAAGCACCAGTCACAGAGTTGCGGATGAAGCACCATGCCCAGTATTAATAGCTAAAGAGTTGGCTAACCCTGAAAGCCTCTCGGCTGCAGACAGCTAACCTCGGACAACAAGCTTTGATGCCAAGTTCACACCGCAACATCTAAAAGTTTGAAACGAGATGAGGAGTTGCTAAAGGCAGGGTTGAATGTGTCACTGAGCGAGACGAAGCAAAAAGAAGAAAGCAGCCTCCTAGTCACTGGAAAAAATGAAAACGGAGACTTCATAGTTAAAGATAAAGAAACAGGAAACATCTGCACCATAGAAGATACATTCGCCGAAATGTTTCCCATGTGGGCAGGAAGAATACTGATAACTGCAGCCAACGAGAAGTGGGCTTTAATTGCAGCAAGAACCGCAACAGGCTTCGCATCTTCAATCATCATGTCACCAGCAGAAGCGGCGTTAGAAGGCACCGTATCGCCCAAAGAAACCCCAGACGGACGCCCAGGAGCCATTATCCAAATCTACCACACATCAAGAGGCGGTCTCAAGACCCAGATGAGCCTGAGAATCGGGCAATGCATCATGACATGCCCCACCACAGCAGCCTTCGACGCTCTCCCCAAAGCCAAAAGGAGACTTAAGGTAGGAAGAAGCCTGCGCCTCTTCGGCGACGGCTACCAGAAGAGCGATACGATTGCGAAGAGGAAAGTTTGGCGCATCCCAGTTATGGAAGGCGAATTCAGGGTTGAAGACAACTTTGGTGCCATGAAAGCTGTTGCCAGCGGAAACATGCTCATCTTGGCGAAGGACTGGAAGGCGGGTCTTAAGGCGTCGGAGCTTGCGAAAGAAGCAATCAGCCAGAAGGTTCGGGGGGTAATTATGCCCTTTCCCGGAGGTATCTGTAGGTCAGGCTCCAAGATTGGATCCGTGAATTACAAGCTTCCTGCATCCACCAATCATCCCTTCTGTCCCACAGTGAAGACGCTTGTATCCGACACCGAAGTTCCAGACAACGTTGAAAGCGTCTACGAGATAGTGATAAATGGCTTGAACCAGAAGGTTGTGGAAAAGGCTATGGCTGAGGGCATAAAGGCGGCAGTTAAAGTTCCGGGTGTAGTAAAGATTACAGCTGGAAACTACGGAGGCAAGCTTGGTCCGTTCCGAGCATACCTGAAAGACGTGTTGAAACTGGAGTAGCCCGCTCGTTAGAGGCTAATCCTGTAATTTTATGTATTCTTTGCCTTTGCCTTCAGAAGAACCAACTAGAACCCGGTATGTTTCTCGGCTGATTCCCTTCTCCGAGACCCGCTCAAGTTTGCCTTTGGCTACGATTGTTTCGCCGTTTTCTGCTAGACTGTCATAGAGACTCTCGTAAGAGACCACTTCAGTTATCGTCCCCAACTGTGGACCCTCCAGAACCTCCGCTTCTTTGAGCTGATAGACTGAGGGAAGAAAAAGCGAGTCCGCAGTGTTGCATATAACGGCGCGGATGGTTACCTGACCACAGGGATGGTAGGTCTTTTGCCCGTATGTTTCTGTAACCTCGCTTTCCAGCTTAACTGGATGAATAGAGAACCCTGTATCCTCAAAAAATCCGAGGTTCCACTTCCGCTCATATATCTTCAATGCTTCTGCAGAAGTCAACGGATACTGCTCCGCTTTCTTGAGACACCATGCTTCAAGAGGTTTTCCCGCAAGACGCTTAATAGGCGTTTCAGAGGTGGAGCTTTCGGTTAAGACGTTTCTCAGTGCCCAGCTGTTATTTACGCCATACACTGTTATGTCGAGGTCCGAAAATGCGGGCTGATGAATGCCAAGAAGAAGAGAGCCTGTTACCCCGAAAGACCCGCTGAGCACACCACTTATCTCTTCCAAAAACCTTGTGAACCTAATCAGTTTATCCTGTAAAGAATCTAATTGTGAAGCTTGTCTCAGTTGAAACAGTTTTTCTTCTGGCAAGAAATGCGCTTCTATGTTTTGGTGTGGAACAGCGGTTAAGGTAATGTTGTCAACGGGGGAATGAAAGAGGTAATGAGGATAGTTTCGCTCAAGGAAAGTGAAGGTTTCCATCAGGTTTGGAATCGTATAGTTCTTTAAGATTCTGCTGAATTTTTTTTCGCCTTTTCCCCAGATGCCAGACTCTGATGGGACATATTTAAGGTAGGAGATTACTTGTTTGGGCGGATGTAATGGACCAACTACACAGAAAAAGAACCCTTCGTTTGTTTGAAGGAAATCTCGGTCCCTGTAGCCTCTCATAGTCTCACAGCCTTTAAAGGAACATTGAGTTGTTAGATAGAAATGAAATATGCTATTGATATGGTTATCGCATCGTACAATCCATGCGTCCAAGCTGAGGCGGTGGTATTTCCATCAGTTTTCTGCCACACATAACCCAAAACCAAACTGCTAACAGATACGGGAATTATTGCACGCAATGAATTGAGCCCATGCAAGAGCCCAAATAATATAGCGGCAATCAACAAACCTCCTGTTTTTCCAAACGAATTTTCGAGCCCTCTCTGAACGAAGCCTCTGAAAGCTAATTCTTCAGCAGGTCCAACCAGCGCTATTGAGAGAGCAATCAGGGCAATCACTTGAAGCAAGTTGCGAGGCAACACGGCATTCGTAAGCTCTTCTGCCATGGGGTCTGGACCAAGAACAACTTCTTCAATGGCAGAAATGGTGCCAGCAAGCAGAAGAAGGAACACTGCAACAAAAGAGACAGTCACCATTACTTTGAGGCTTGGTTTTTTCAAACCTAGTTTTCTTAAACTCGCACCTTTATAGTTAGCAAAGATAAGCGTGATTCCCAAGATTATGCCTTCATTGATTGGAATAGATAAGAGTGCAATTGGAAAAGTCAACTCCTGATAGTCGAGAACTCCCATGCCAAGCAATATGATGGCTACTATGACGCTTCCCAGAAAAATTCCGCCAGCCAATGCAAGATAACAAACCAGGGCTGTTTTCCCTTTCCAACCGGACTGATTCTCCATCACTGTTCTTCCCCAGCGAATTCCATTGGTTGAGTTTTCTATTAACTGTTATCTTGCTTCTTGTCTCAGAAATAATGCGTTGCTACATTGGTCATATAGAAAGTATTTGTCCATTTTTTTGAATGCTTGTTCATTTATTTCTCAGCTATAGACGCTTTTCTTCAGTTACAGGAAAACGTTTATATGTAAAATTGTAATATTTTCATGTTCTGTTGAATGATAGGTGCATAGAATGGGAGCTTCAAAAAAAGGAGAAATGCAAGGCGAGAATGACATCTTGGCAACAGTTGACGAGGTTGCCGCAAAACTGCGGGCTCTACTTGAAAAATCCGTGAAGAAAAATCTTACAGAAGACATGCTCTTCTCTGGGGGCATAGACACAAGCATTCTAGCAACGGTTTTATCAAAATTCGTTAAGATAAGAGGCTTCACCTGCGCATTCAAAGAAGGAAACCCCTTGGACATCAAATACTCCAAAATTATGGCTAAACGACTGGGGATGGAACATCACCTTAACCCTTTCGGTGAAGACCAGATATACAAAGTACTCCCAAACATCGTTAAAACCCTAAAATCCTTCGACCCAATGGAAGTTCGCAACAGCATCACAATAATGGTCGGACTGAACTTTGCCAAATCCTACGGTGCAACAGCCCTGATGACTGGAGACGGAGCAGATGAACTCTTCGCGGGCTATCACATGTATTACCGTCATGTTGGAAATAAGGAAAAATTAAGCTCTATGTTACATAAAATGTGGGAAATAATGGCGTTTTCCTCGGTTCCTCTTGGAAAATCCGTCGGCATCGAAGTGAGAGCCCCCTATCTGGACCCCGAAGTCAAGAAATTCGCCATGAACTTGGATCCTAGATATGACGTTCAGAAGGAGAGGGGAGAAGTTTGGGGCAAGTGGATTCTCCGCAAAGCCTACGAGGATGTCCTTCCTGAAGAGGTTAGATGGAGAGACAAGAACCCCATTGAAGTTGGTTCAGGCACCACGATTCTTCCCAAATACCTAGCAAAGAAAATCTCCGATTCAGAATTCGCGGCGAAGAAGAAAAAATACCTAGAGAGCGACAAAGTCACTATCCGAGATAAGGAACAACTAATCTACTATGAAGCCTACAGGTCCGCCGTCGGCGTACCCCACGCCATTGACCCAGATGCCAGAACATGTCCCCAATGCAACTCTAACGTGCCAGAAAACGCCACAGTATGCAAAACCTGCGGAGCATACCCAATAACAGCAAGCGGAACCTCAGTAACCTCTGACACCAAATTCATCGAATAAACCCAAATCCACCAAGTTTTTCCACAGAACTAATTTTCTGTGGATCAACTAATCCTCTTTTTTCGAGAATATGTAGGCTACGCCAGACTAATCTAATTTTTCGGAAAGCTTATGGAGAGGAACATGTTCTTTGAGGTTGAACTTGGGGGTGGATACTTCGGCGACAAAAGACTGGATTCCTAGGGATGGGGAGACCCTTCTCACGAGGGAGAGCTATATCTTCTACGTCTTTGGATATAAGCACCCGCCCAATCGGGTATTTGCTTTTCTGAAATACATTCCCTCCAGCTTAAAGTCCTATTTTCCCATCCGATTTCTGAGGCAGAAATGGAGGCTGGGGAACATAGAGCTTGCCAGACCGGAGAAGCTCTATACAGCCCAAAACTATCAGAAGTTCTTGGAAACTTTTCGAACCAATTTTCCTCAATACCTCTATTTTTGTCCCTACATGAACAAGGAAGTTTTGAGCGTTCCCTATGAAAGCATAGAGAGAGTTTATTTGCCAAGCGTGTGTCTGCAGAAGCTCTTCAAAAAAGAGGACAGAGACATGTTGCAGGAAGAAGCTGTGGAACTTGTTTCAATTCTCTCTGAAGAATCGCAGGTGCCTCTCAAAGACTTCGGAATCCACGGCTCCGTCGGGCTAAACATGCATTCCATATATTCTGATATTGACCTTGTGGTTTACGGTTCCCAGAACTTCAGGAAACTAGAAAGAACGGTTGACAGGCTCGTTGAGGATGGCAGGTTGAATTATGTCTTCACCAAGAAAGTTGACAGGGCAAGGAAGCATCGGGGACGCTACAAAGATAGACGCTTCGTGTATAACGCGGTGCGCAAACCTGAGGAGATAACCGAACAGTATGGAAGATGGAGATACACGCCCATCAAGAATGTCACGTTCAGTTGCAGGGTCTGTGATGACAGCGAGAACATGTTTAGACCTGCAATCTACCAGATCGGAAACTACCAACCACACGATAAGGCGTCAGAACTTACTGAAGAACAGGTTCCAACAAGGGTTCTCTCCATGATTGGATACTACCGAAACGTGGCGCGACGGGGAGAAGGCATCAGGGTTTCGGGAACGCTGGAACGGGTGGAAAACGTTGAAACAGGCGAAACATACTATCATGTTGTGGTGGGCACCGCCACACGCGAGAAAGAGTACATTGAGCCCCTTTGAGATGATGAAAGCCTTGAAGCTTAGAGACCGAGACGCCATAATCACTGAGGACGACATAATTTTCCGGGTTTACGGCTACATCCACCCCCCTAACGCCTACATCTGTGACCCAGAATACGCATCACCAAAAATCTTCCAGTCCTCTAATCCTAGGGCTCGCAGAGGAAAAAATGAGCCCCGCTACTACAAGTTCTTCGCAGACGAGGGACTAAAATTCATTCTGAAGGAATATCCTCAGTACACGATTTTCTATGAACCCCTGCAGAAATCGTTAGTAGGAGTGGCAGCAGACGACATCAGGGAAGCCCGTAGACCAGCTGTTGGATTCCAGCAGTTGATTGCGAAGGAACCTGAAGACGTCCTTCACAGGGCGTTACAGGACCTTTATGCACTGGTTTCATCCACGTCAGGATTGTCTGAAGGAGATTTCGGAGTCTTCGGTTCCCTCCTCCACGGCTTCTACCACCCAAAATTTTCGGACTTAGACTTCATCGTTTACGGCAGAGAAAAACTGAGGAGGCTCTGTGAAGCATTAGAGGAGCTATATCTGGAAGATAATTCCTTGCGTAACGAGTTTGACAGCGAGAAGGCTATTGAGGGCAAAAATTGGATGTTTCTGAACTATAGCCCAGAGGAGTATCTTTGGCATCAGCGAAGAAAAATGATCTACGCACTCTTCAGAACCAAAGGAAGAGCTGTCAAGGCAGAGTTTGAGCCAGTGAAGAAGTGGAAAGAAATCCGCAATGAATACAACAAGGACACGCGGATAACTAATGTAGGCTGGGTCAAGGCGGTAGCCACGATAACTGACGACAGTGATGCGCCGTTTATTCCATCGATTTATCAGATTGAGGTTCGTAACATCCTAGAAGGACCGAAGGTTGATGAGATTAGGCGGATATTCTCGTATATGGAGGAGTTTAGGATGCAGGCGAAACGGGGTGAGCAGGTCGTGGTTGAGGGAAATCTTGAAAAGGTAGTTACCGGAACAAAAGTTTTCCATCAGATCACGTTGACTTATGGTCCCCGATACTACGAACAAACCTTAAAGGTCATCAAAGACTGAAATAATGCAAATTCTGTTTCATTTAACTGTGAGGAAAAGGAGAAGATTAAAAATGTTTGCAGGCTCAGGCGAAAACAAGAATGTGTGGTTTGACGAACTAAACATGAAACAAGCAGAGAGAGCGGCTGAAGAGGGCAAAGTTGTAATCATTCCATGCGGAAGCGTCGAGGAGCATGGAAGTCATCTACCGCTCTGCACAGATAGCATTCAGGCAGAGCATGTGGCTTTGGAGGTTGCCAAGAAAGCTGGTTGCTTGGTTGCGCCGCCTTTGAGGTATGGTGTCTGCAATTCCACAAGAAACTTTCCCGGCACAATCACAATAACTTTTGATTCGCTGCGGAGCATAATGAGTGATATTCTTGAGGAGTTTATTCGCAACGGATTCAAGAGACTGCTGGTTTTAACTGGTCATGCGGGGCGGTCACATATGACTGCCCTTAAACTTGCGGCAAAAACGGTTGTAACTAACCACAAGAACGAAGATGAAAGACCCAGAATAATGGTTTGCTCAGATTACGACTTCGCCTTCGACCTCAGAGGCAAAGACTTTGACGACAGAGACTCCCACGCTGGCACAATCGAAACTTCAAGAGTAATGGCGATTAGATCAGACCTGATAAAAGGAAAGGGAAAACGAAACTTTCCAGAACTGCCCAGATTCGAGATCGTTCCAGACCCTGAACGATACTTTCCAAGTGGAGTGATGGGCGACCCTACAATTGCATCGGCAGAGAAGGGACAGCGGATAAATGAGCATGTGATAGCAGAGATAGTTAAACTAGTTGAGGAATTGAAGCGTTAAACATCAGCAACATTTATTGATTCCAGTGAAGATAGGGTTTCGATGAAGCCCTATGATTGTTGGTATATGCGGGAGCCCAAGAAACGGTGCAACCGAATACGTTTTGAGAGAAGCCCTGAACAAGCTGAAGGAGAAAGGGTTCGAAACAGAGTTCTTCACGGTCAGAGGCAAAAAGATTGAATTCTGCACCCACTGCGACCACTGCCTAACACATAAAGAATGCATATTTGTAGATGACATGAACACTGTCTACACTCTACTAAAGGAGGCTGACGGAATAATCTTTGCCACCCCAGTCTACAACGGAGGAGTCAGCGCCCAAACCAAAGCCATCATGGACAGATGCAGAGCCCTTTTTGCCGCAGACCTCAACATCCTCAAATACAAAATAGGCATGGCAATCGCGGTTGGAGGCGACAGAATTGGCGGACAGGAACTGGCAATCCAGCAAATCCTAACTTTTTACATCCTAAACGGCGTCATACCCATAAGTGGCGGCGCCTTCGGAGCAAACTTAGGAGCAAACTTCTGGTCAAAAGACACTCTTGAAAGCGTAAAAGAAGACAAGGAAGGATTTAGAAGTTTAAAGAAAACCATTAAAAGATTCGCCGACGCCCTTAAAAAAATCGAAGTTAAGAAACAGAATTAGGAGTGGGGAAAATGGCTGTTGGAACTGTGGAAGGGAAAAAGAAAGCAAAAAGGAAGAGGGTAGCTTGGGGAATCACAGGTAGCGGAGACCGACTGCGTGAAGTAGTTGAAATCATGAAACAGGTTCGGAAGCAGTATCAAAATGACGTTAGAATAACACTGTATCTCTCGAAGGGAGGAAATCAAGTAGTAAACTTTTATCGGCTCTTTAAGGATTTGAAGGAGAATTTTGATAATGTTCGAATTGAAATAAACTCGAACGTACCCACCCTAGCAGTTCAGCTACAGAACGGAAAAATAGAATTTTTGCTGATTGCCCCAGCAACAGGGAATACTGTTGCAAAGATTGCAACGGGAATAGCGGACACATTACTGACTAACTCGGCGATAATGGCTCTGAAAGCCTTTGTGCCAGTCTACATACTGCCCTGCGACTACAAAGAAGGAATAACAACCACGCAACTTCCCGACGGAACCGAAATGAAAATACAAGTAAGAAAAGAAGATGCTGAAAACGCCAAAAAACTAGCTGCCATGGACGGCGTCTTTATACTGGAGAAAATCGAAGAAATCCCTAAGGTCTTCCAGAAACACTTCAAACTAGAAAGCTGAAAAGCTCCGGAGACAAGGAACTGGTTATTTGTTGCTCCAATAATGAGCTAAAGCGATTACTGCCTCTTCAAACAGATACTTTTCTGGCATTACATCAACCTTTAAACCCATTTTAACTAAAGTGTCAGCAGTTACAGGACCTATTGCGATGATGGTTAATTTGCTATTCATCAATTCCAGCAGCTTTTCCCTCAAGACTAGTTTCCTTAACATCTGGAAAAAGTTCTTAACACCCAAGGAACTGCTGAAGATTATCGCATGAATCTTCCCCGCAATCAAATCTTGAAGGAATTTCACTGTTAGTTTTGGGTCAACTGGAAGAAGTGACTCATATACATAAATCTCCTGTACTTTTGCATCCATTTCTCTAAGCTTATTCGTTAGGGAGGGAGTGGCACTGCTGGTTCTAGGAATGTAAATTGATTTGCCGGAAACATCGAGCTGCCGTAAACACTCCATTATTCCTTCTGAACTGTACTTTGCTGGAACCAAGCTCACGGGGATGTTATGGGTTTTAAGTTCTTGTGCAGTTTTTGGACCAACAGTCATCGTCAAGGTCTTGGTTAGATGCTCTTTCAGTTGAGCTTCCATTCCCAACGTTTCGGCAGAACTGAGTAAATATCTTATTCCATTAGGACTCATGAAGATAACATAGTCAACTTTTCCTTTCCCAAGCTCAGTTATGAACTTTTTTATGGATAATAAGTCGCTGGTTCCCTTAATTTCTATAGTTGGTATGGAGTAAGGTTTTCCTCCGTACTTCTTAATTAGCCTAGCAGTTTCTTCAGCTTGCCCACGAGGTCTTGTTATGGCGACTGTTCTTCCTTTCAGCGTAAAGGCGTTTTGAACCATGCGAGCTTTCTTCCTAGGTTAACGACTTCTCCAATAACTATAACTGCTGGAGGCTTCACACTTTTCCTCTTTGCTTCTTTTGCTATGGTGCCCAGCTTGCCAATCACACATCTCTGCTTCTTCAAGGTGCCCCATTCGATGACAGCCACAGGCACATCAGGGCTTAGACCTCCACCAATCAGATTGTCTGCGGTGGACTCTAATGACCCCACACCCATCAAAACAACAATTGTATCCACAGAACCAGCTAGCTTGCGCCAATCTACTGGCGTCTTAGCGTCTGCTGCCTGATGACCCGTAACAATGGCTAATGAAGAAGCATAATCTCGGTGGGTAAGGGGTATTCCAGCGTAGGCAGGTGCGGCTATTGCAGAGGTAACTCCGGGAACAACCTCAAAATCTATCTGCTTGTCAGCAAAGGTTTCAGCTTCTTCTCCGCCCCTACCAAAAACAAAGGGGTCACCTCCCTTCAGCCTAACCACCGTTTTGCCCTCCAGAGCCAAATTGGCCAGCAGTTCGTTGATTTTCTCTTGAGAAAGCTCATGTTTCACCGAGCTTTTCCCCACATAAATCTTCTCGGCACTTTCTGAAGCTAACTCAAGAACTGAATCTGAGACCAACCTATCGTAGACTACAACATCAGCCTCTTTTAAGACCTCGGCAGCCCTCAGGGTCAGCAGTTTTGGGTCTCCAGGTCCAGCACCGACAAGAAAAACTTTACCATGTCCCATACTTCTCCCTCCATTCTGCCTCAAAGTCTTTGGCTCCTTGCTCTAGAAGGCTTTGAGCAACCCTCTTTCCTAAATCGTCTGCTTCATCTAGTTTGCCCTCTGCAGAGGAGGAGATTTTCCTCTGACCATCAAGAGAAAAGATGCAACCATAAAACGACAGATTCTTGCTATTGGCACGTCCGATTGCGCCTATTGGAACACGGCAACCTCCTTCAAGGGAGAGGACGAGACTTCGTTCAGCAGTTGTTTCAGCCCTTGAGGGAGAATGGTTGATGGATTCAAGAAGTTTTATTATCTGTTCATTGTCTTTCCTTGCAACTATAGCTAGGGCTCCTTGTCCTGCGGATGAGGTGAATTTATCCAGCGGAAAGCGTTCTGTGATTTGGTTTTCCAGTTTCATGCGTTTGAGACCAGCTTCAGCCACTATGATTCCGTCAAATTCGCCTCTCTTCACCTTTTTGATTCGGGTATCAACATTGCCTCTTATGGGTCTGACCTCCAAATCAGGGCGAAGATGTTTGAGCTGAGCCCCCCTTCTCAAGCTGCAGGTTCCTATGACCGCGCCTTTTGGTAACCTAGCTAGGGGGATGTTGCCTTTAGAGATGAGAACGTCGTTGGGTGAACTCCGCTTGGGTATTGCCGCGATAGCTGTTTCTGAGGATTCTAGGATGGGAACGTCTTTGAGGCTGTGTACGGCGAAGTCAACCTCTCCTTTCTCTATAGCCAAGTCTATCTCCTTTTCGAAGATGCCCTTCTGGTCTAGCGTGAAGAGGGCTTTCCTTGTCTCCTTGTCTCCCAAGGTCTTAATTACGTTGATTTTAAAATCTAGTTGAGGGCGAATGAGCTTGAGGTCTTCTAGAACATTCCTCGTCTGTGCCAGTGAGAGCTTGCTTCCCCGCGTGCCAACTGTTAGAATCATTAAGCAGACCCGCTTTCAGCTGATACATTATGCAGAGCAACATCAAAAGCTTCAACGGTGCTCACCAAATCGTCTTCGCTATGGGCTGTCGACAGGAAACAGGTCTCAAACTGGGAGGGCGGTATGAATACGCCCTGTTTCAGGAGCTGATGGAAATATATGGAGAACTTTTGGGTGTCAGATGATTTAGCGCTAACATAATCAAAAACTGGATTGGAAGCGAAGAAGATTTGTAACATTGAAGCTAGATTGTTAACCTGCGCTTCCACATGATAGCTTGAAGCTAAATCTACCAGAGCCTTCGCTAATTTTTCGCAGTTACGTTCAAGTTTAGGGTAGATTTTGTCTCGATTTTTGCTGAGGATTTGGAGAGCGGTATAGCCAGCAATTACGGATACTGGATTACCACTGAAAGTTCCTGCCTGATACACTTTGCCTGATGGTGAAAGATGCTGCATGATTTCCTTTCTCCCGCCAAAGGCACCTATTGGAAAACCGCCACCAAGTACTTTGCCTAGAGTTGTCATGTCAGGTTTTATATTGTAATATTCTTGTGCTCCACCTAGGGCTAGCCTGAAGCCCATGATGACTTCGTCAAAGATGAGGAGTATGCCGTAGTCTTTTGTTAACTTTCTTAGTTTACTCAAGTAATCCGTTCTTGGCAGAATGAGACCAGCATTTCCTATTACTGGCTCAACGATCACGGCAGCGATTTCATGGCTCTCTCGCTTGATTGCCAGCTCTAGAGCTGGAATGTTGTTGTAGGGTAGGACTATGGTATTTCGGGTAGTCTCTTCAGGAATTCCGAGAGAATCGGGAGCCCCAAAGGAAGTGGCTCCTGAACCGGCTTTTACGAGGACATAATCATGCGCCCCGTGATAGCATCCCTCAAACTTGATGATCTTCTTCTTTCCTGTGAAGCCTCTTGCGAGCCTTATGGTGTGCATGGTGGCTTCGGTGCCCGAGTTAACTAGCCGCAGCATCTCCATACAGGGAACTAGCTTGCTGATAAGCTCAGCAAATTTAACTTCATTCTCGGTTGGAGCACCATAAAGTGTGCCTTTAACCAGTTGATTTCTCACTGAATCCAGTATAGTTTCAAAGGAGTGCCCAAAGATTAGAGGTCCATAAGCCATACAATAGTCGATGTAAGAGGCTCCATCTACACTGTATATTCTTGAACCCTTCGCGCTCTCAACAAAGAATGGGTATGGCTTAAACGCCCTGACAGGACTGTTAACCCCACCGGGCAAAATCTTCTGGGCATTCTCGAAGAGCTCCTGTGAGTTAATTTTGCCTACATCTGATTCAGCCATGATTTCAAGTCCTTAGCGAAGTATGTTATGATGAGGTCGGCGCCAGCCCGTTTAATTCCAGTCAATATCTCAAGGATAGCCGCCTTCTCATCTATCCAGCCCATTTTGGCAGCAGCCTTAACCATCGAATATTCTCCGCTCACGTTATATGCGGCAACGGGCACGTGAAATTTCGATTTAGCAAGATGAATTATGTCCAGATAAGCCAAGGCTGGTTTAACCATTATTATGTCTGCTCCCTCCTCGACATCCAGCTCCATTTCTCGCAAAGTTTCATACGGGTTTCCGTAACCCATCTGGTAGCTCTTTCGGTCCCCAAAACTGGGCGTTGATTCAGCGGCTTCCCTGAAGGGACCGTAGAAGCAGGAGGCATACTTGGCAGAGTAAGCCATTATCCCAACTTGGTCAAAACCAGAGTCATCTAAAGCTTCTCGAATAGACTCGACCTGCCCATCCATCATACCGGAAGGAGCTACAATGTCGGCTCCAGCTTGGGCATGACTGACAGCCATTTTCCCCAACAATTCGAGGGTAGGGTCATTCACGATTTCGCCATCTTCCACTATCCCGCAGTGACCATGAGTCGTGTATTCGCAGAGGCAAACATCAGTCATAACAACGAGTTCGCCGCCAAATTCGTTCTTCAACTTGCGAATTGCCCTCTGAATAATCCCATCCTCGGCAAATGCGCTGGAACCAATTTCGTCCCTTTTTGAGGGGATTCCAAAAAGAATTACAGCTTTTACTCCCTGTTCAAGTGTCTGCTTTGCTTCATCTACTACGTGTTGAACGGGTAATCGAAAATAGTCGGGCATAGACTTTATTTGAACTGGCGCTTTTGCCTTTTCATCGACGAAAATGGGAAGGACCAGATTGGTTGGATGAAGACGGATTTTAGGCGCTATATCCCGCAGGGCAGGTGTTCTCCGTAGTCTTCTCATCCTAACAGAAGGAAAACTCATGCTGGCTGCGCCTCCTTAAGGAGCTCCATGGCAACTCTTTGAGCCTTCTCAAATTCACCCGCTTTCAAGAGCCTCTTTATCTGATTGTCATCGAGTATTCTGCGGAGAATTTTCCTTCGAAGTTTTTGGTCTGAGATTCGATGTTTCAACAGTGTCCTAGTGTGATTCTGTAGCTTAATTTGAAGCAAATCCTCTTGGGTGATGACTCCTTCTATCCTTTTTCTCAGAACTCTAGCCATCGCCGGGCTTTTTCCACTGGTTGATACTGCTATCTTCACGTCTCCTATCCTAGTTACGGCTGGAAGGATGAAATCGCTTATCGAAGGGGCGTCTGTCACGTAGATCATGCATCCTGCAGATTTGGCATACTTGGCTAGCTGAAGATTAAGGTTATGATCGTTTGTGACAGCTAGAAGCAAATATGGTTTAGGATTGAAACTATTGATAAAATCTTCTCCATCCTTAATCTCTACTTTCAGTAATTGAATCTTTTTTGCTTGATGCAACTCCTTGATTCCCTTTGAAAAGATCCGGCTCACGACCAGAATTTTTGAGCCAGCGTCTAGAAAACTCAAGGTTTTTCGGTAACCTTCCTTTCCTCCTCCGACAATAACAACGTATTTATCTTCAAAATTGAGGTCCAAAATCAACTTCCTTCACCGTTTTCATCTAAGATGTAACCCTTGGTGAGTAACTTCTTGAACTTCTCCAAAAACTTTGTGTAATCCAATGAGACTTTCACTGGGGGTTCTGCGATTTTTATTAGCTTATCTAAATCCAAGGACTCTTCTATGGTTTCGATGGCTTTAGCTCCGAATTCCTCATATTTTATCTCAATTTCAGGAATCGCTCCCCGCCCCTCTAACTTGATACGTGGCACTATGCCAAGCAGCTCGACGCCAAGGTTGCTGAAGGCAGACTTAATGAATTGGGTGATTTCATCGGTCATATAACTTGTGTGAACTTTGTTTAATATAATGCCCACCACCTTGATTCCGAGGCTTTTCATGAGATTAACGTAATTTAAGCCAGTGGTTACTGCACCTTCGATACCCGCGTTGTCACAGGCAACTACAAGAATTGTGGGTGCGCCCAGAGCCACCGCTACCTCCGCCGTTGTTGAGGGACGCGCTACGTTATCGTTAAAGAAGCCAGTGAAGGGACCCATAGCACCTTCGATTAAAAGGAAATCATAATTTTTGCTTGCGTTTTCCACAGCTTCGAAGAGTGGCGTCCAGCCACTATTTCCAATTTTAATTGACGAATATCCCCGTATTGGTTCTTTGATTAGATAGAGGGCTGGCACAATATCGCGAATGTCTCCTCCAACCTTGATCACCCCAACGTTAACTCCCTTCTTCTTTAAGGCGCCAGCTACACCCGTAACGATGAAAGTCTTCCCTGACCCACTTCCCGTTGCAGTAGTAAAGAGAAGCACAGGGGTTTCTACCCGCCGAAGCAAGTTATTTTGAAACTTGACGTTTGTCGATATGCCAACTTCCTCTTTTATCTTCATCAATAACCTAGAATTAGCTGCCTTCATTTTTTGAAGTTCTTCAGGGCTAATATCTAAGGACCTCATGATGCTCTGAACGATAACTGGATTTTCATCCAGCAACGCATGGGTTAAAATTCCAACCACATTACCATCTTTGTTCGTGAAGCCGGAAACGAAGTCCTGTGGTTTACTGCGGTAATTGAGGCGCCGGACATGGGAAACAAGTATAGGTCTCGCCGCTTTATGAATTATAATTTCGCCGTAAGTGTGGCAGTGAAAACCCGTAACTTCTTTTCCAATTGTATCTGTCATGAAACTTTTACCTACAATGGTAGCCGCGATGTGGTCTGTACATATCAGTGGTTTAAAGTCTACATCGAGTAGACCAAGCCCCTGTCTCACGATGGGTGTGGATGACAAACGTCCAATGTCGGTTGCGTTGGCAAGCACCTGAAAGCCTGAACAGATTCCAAGCACAAACTTGCCTGCATCCGCCATCTTCGTTATTTCGTTTGTTATGTTTTCCGTTACGCTTTGTGACTCCACAAGGCTACCGCCAGGAATTATCATTAGGTCAAGGACTTCTGAAGCTGGCTTACCATTTACAAGTCCATCTTCTAGAATCAGGTCGGTTGGTAAGTTGCCGAAGCTTTCGAAACAAGGTAATGCCCCTGCCACGTAAACCAATCCGATTCGATGTTTTAGTCCTATGCGCTGCCACCTCTGGGGCAAAAAATATGGTAACTCTTATATTTAAGTTGGACGGATAATCCATCCATGGGTACCTCTGTAGACCAAATCAACATCGTGAACACGAGAATCACGCACCATAAATCAGGTGTCTCCTTAATTGAGGCAGTAGCCTTTGAGAACCTAGAAAGTTCATTAGCCGAACTTTGTTCAATGGTTAATGTTGAAGAATGCGTTATCCTTCAAACATGCAATCGCACAGAACTCTACATCGTCGGTAAGGATAGTGAAGACGTATCTAAGATGCCAACTGAGTACCTGACAAAGAGGTCTGGAAGCAAATCCGAGGATGTAGCTAAAGCAATCGAAGTATCTTTAAATAGAGACGCTTTAAAGCATCTTTTAAGGGTCACATCCGGATTAGATTCAATGGTTGTAGGCGAGGACCAGATTCTTGGTCAAGTTTCAGACGCTTATTTAGCCGCTGAATCTGCGAACACGGTTGGTCCAATACTTAAAACTGTCTTTAACAGAGCCTTAAGCGTTGGAAGACGCGTGAGGAATGAAACTGAAATCAACCGAGGAGCCATATCCATAGGTTCGGTTGCAGTCCAATTAGCAGAAGTGCAACTGGGAGACTTGAGTGGAAAGAACGTTCTAGTGATGGGTGCGGGGGAGATAGGGACTCTCGTGGCTAAGGCATTAGCTAGTTGCTGTCCTAACGCCATATTCATTGCCAACAGAACATACAATCGAGCCCTGAGGTTAGCCAAGGAGCTTAAGGGCAAAGCCGTGAAATTTGATAGATTAGAAGAAGTGCTACTGGATGCTGACGTAGTTATCTGTTCTACAGCCGCACCCCACTATCTGTTAACAAAAAAATCCGTTTCTAAGGTCATGAAGCAACGCGAAAACCGAAGCAACTTAATGATCATCGACATCTCAAACCCCCGAAATGTCGAGAAATCGGTAGAAGACATAAAAGGAGTGAAACTTTACAACATAGACGACCTTCGAGTAATTGCAGAAAAAAACAAAGAGAAACGACACGAGAAAGTGGAAAACGCCACAAAGATTGTTGATGAAGCGCTAGTTTCGCTTGAACAAGATTTGAAAGCCCAGTCTGTCAGCGATATTGTTTCTTCCTTATTTTCGCGCGCTGAAGAGATTCGCCGAAAAGAGTTGATGAAAGCCCTTAAAATGTTGGGAAAGATTGATAAGAAAAAGAGGGGGGTAATTGACGGTTTGACCTTCGAAATAATCGAACAGATATTGGTCCCTATTATTGAGAATTTACGTAAGGCAGCCACTAATAATGATAAACAACTGATAGATATTGCGGTCAAGTTGTTCGGAAAGGAGGCAGATTAACTCACTAAAAGAGTGTAAAGGACATGAATAAAACAGGCTTAATCATCATTGGACACGGCAGTAAACTCCCTCATAACAGGGAAACCTTGGAAAAACTGGCAGACATGCTAAAAAAACAGTCAAAATTTAACATTGTTGAAATCGCCTTTATGACGAGAAACAAGCCAGAAATTCCAGATGTAATCGAAAAGGTCGCCAAACAGGGAATCACTAAGATTGTTCTGATTCCTACTTTCCTAGCCCACGGCGTTCATACCAAGCAAGAGATTCCTGAAATACTGAAATTGAAACAGGAAAAATCCGCGTTAAAAGCCCAAGGCGTAGAAATAATCTATGGAGAACCTCTGGGTTCTGACGAGCGAATAGCGGAAATAATTGAAGAAAAAGCTCTTAAAGCCCTCGGTCAAGAAAGCAGCAAAGCGATCCCAACTGATGATGCTAGCACCTTAACTGCTTCAACTAACATGTTCAAAACCAGCATAGGCATCATACGAGGGCTCATAGGCGATGTTTTAGAAAAAGCTCCTAAAAACAATGCTCCCATTATTGAACGGGTTGTCCACACTACAGCTGACCCCGAATTTGCCAAGTTAGTGGCGATACAGGAGAAAGCCGTCGAAGCTGGAGTGGCTGCTATCAAGGCTGGAGCAAAAATCATAACGGACGTGAAGATGGTGCGGGCTGGCATAAACGAGAAGCGGGTGGGAAGGTTTGGTGGAAGAATCTTTACGTACATTGATGATGACCGCACACTCAAATTAGCTAAAGAGGAATCGATTACACGGTCTGCTGCTGCAATGCGTGTAGCAGTAAAGGATGGCGTGGATAATTCGATTATAGTCATAGGAAATGCGCCTACAGCCGCCTTCGAGTTGGCAAAAGCGGTGAAGCAAGGATTAGCTAAACCCGCCCTAGTCATAGCCACTCCAGTAGGTTACGTAGGCGCCGCAGAATCAAAAGAGACAGTTGCAGAATTGCCCATACCATACGTTATAATCAGAGGCCCTAAGGGAGGAAGCGCATTGGCAGTCGCCGTTTTCAACGCCCTACTCGCCATGGCAGAAGACGAAAGCGCCGCAACTAAAGCTTAAAGGGGCTCATGATGCGAAGAGTTTTGAAGTACGGCAATACAACCGGCGCATGTGCCACAGCTGCGGCTAAAGCTGCTCTAATAACTTTACTGGATAAACCCGTTGACAGAGTAGGAATACCCAGCCCGTTGGGAATCCGTTTTGAGATACTGATTAAGGAAAGTAAGAAGCCCAACGACGACACCGCCATAGCCTCAGTCATAAAGGACGCTGGAGAAGACGTAGACGTCACCAACAAAATGGAGATAACTGCCACAGTAAAGCTAACCGACGACGACGGCAAAGTAATAATAAAGGGCGGAAAAGGAGTCGGCACCGTAACAAAGCCAGGTTTACAAGTTCCAACAGGAGAGTCCGCAATTAACCCAACGCCGATCAAAATGATAGAAGCAGGCATCAGGGAGGTTTTACCGCCAGGCAAAGGTGTCGAAGTGCTCATAAGTGCGCCTGAAGGCGAGAAAGTTGCTGAGAAAACCCAAAATTCAAAGTTAGGCATAGTTGGCGGCGTATCCATTCTGGGCACAACAGGCGTAGTGAGACCCCTATCAATGACAGCATATAGGCGCTCACTGGTTCCGCAGTTAGACGTTGCACTTGCCCAAAACTATGAGCGAATATTCGTGGTTCCGGGCAACATAGGGGAAAAGCTGGCTAAACAAATTTTCGAAGCTCCCGAAGATACCATAGTCCAGACAGGTGACTTCATGGGCTACATGCTAGAGAAGGCTGTGGAGAAAGGGGCAAAAGAAATTATCATTTTTGGACATCCAGGAAAGCTCGTCAAGTTAGCAGCAGGAATCTTCAACACACACCATAAAATGGGTGATGCCCGAATGGAAGTCATAGCTGCCTACGCTGGCACTCTCGGCGCAGACACAGAACTCTTAAAGAAGATAGTGCAGTCGAACACCACCGAAGAAACAATCAGCCTTCTGGAGCAAGCAGAATTACTGCAACCCACCTTCGACATGATCGCTGAAAAGGTTTGTTCTCGCGCATTGGATAGAGTGAAGAATAAGGCAAAGATAAAGGTAATAATAGTCTCCATGGACGGCACTATTCTGGGAACAACCGAAGATGCTAGGAGTATGAAAAAGTGGGTAAACTCAAGTTAGTTGGAATTGGACCAGGCTCACCCGATTACATCACTCCAATAGCCAGAGAGACTGTACAGAATGCTGAGATTGTGATAGGTGCAAAAAGGGCATTAAGCCTATTTCAAGACCATATAAAAGGTGAATCATTGCCCTTGACGGCTCAGAACCTGAAGAAACTCCTCAAGTACGCCGTCGAGTCTGCCGAAGCAGGAAAAAACGTTATACTATTATCGACTGGAGACCCGGGTTTTTCTGGTCTTTTAGGGTCACTAATCAATGTTGCAGGAAAAGATGTTGATGTAGACATTACCCCGGGCGTAAGTTCAATACAGATATGTGCTGCTCGTCTCCGCATGCGTTGGGATACAGCCGATTTATTTAGTTTCCATGGAGGAGCAAGCCATGAAGAGAAGGTGAGGCTAGTTAAAGCTCTCAGAGAGGAAAGAACGGTTATCCTTCTTCCAGACAACAAGTCCTTCTCTCCATCTGAGATTGCGAAGTTTCTCATCGACAACGGAATAGATAGAGAGACGCCTGTTGGCGTATGCGAGAAGCTAACTCTAAAAAATGAGAGAACGGCAATAAACACCTTAGCTGGAATCCTGAAGAGCAACTTCGACCCCTTATGTGTGATGACCATAGGGGCAAGCATTAATCAGAATAAGGTTAAGAGTGATTGAGATGTGGACTTGTAGAACTCCCGGAATTCCGGATGAAGATTTCAACCAGAACGACAAAGTTCCCGGTCCTACAAAAGAGGAGATAAGAGTAGTCACCATCTCGAAAGCCCGGCTCTGTGAAGGCTCCATTGTCGTGGATGTTGGTTGTGGCACAGGCAGCTTAAGCGTTGAGGCAGCCCTTCAAGTGACGCCTAAAGGCAAGGTATTTGCGATAGATGATGATGAAGAGGCTGTTAAATTGACCCGAAGTAACGTCACAAAATTTCACGTTGAAAGTATAGTTCAGGTTACCCATGGAAAAGCTCCTGAAGCCATGTTGAATCTGCCCGAAGTAGACGCAGTTATCATAGGAGGAAGCGCCTCTCTAAGAGAAGTTATACGGGCTTCTTACCAGAAGCTGAAGACGAAGGGCAGGCTGGTCATAAACGCCATACTTCTGGAGACGGCATACAAGGCTATTGACGAGATAAAAAAACTGAACTTCAAAAACCTAGACGTCACCCAGCATTTCGTGGCTAAAGGGAGAGAAGTAAAATCTGGAACAATGATGCTGGCAAGGAACCCCATCACAATAATTTCAGCAACCAAAACTTAAGGTGAAAAACTTGGAAGGCAAACTCGTAGGAATCGGCGTCGGACCCGGCGACCCAGAACTTGTCACTGTCAAGGCTGTGAAAATGTTGAAGATGGCAGATGTGATAAGCGTTCCTAAGGCTCATGCAGATAAGCCCAGCCTCGCCCTTGCAGTTGTCAATGAAATTTTAAAGGAGAGGGAGAGACCCCCTGAACTGCTTAAGCTGGTTTTTCCAATGACAAAAGATAAGGATGGGCTTAAAAGTGCATGGGCTAGAAACGCCCAGATTATAGCTGAGAAAGCAAAAAAGGGCAAGATAGTTGCTTTCATCACGTTAGGCGACCCCATGTTCTATAGCACGTTCATTTACCTTTGTCACAGCATGCAAGAGGAGTTTCCCGAGGTGAAGCTTGAGATAATACCGGGTGTAACATCGCTAACTGCCTGCGCAGCAAGCTCCAAGATACCCCTTGCGGAAAGAGAGGAAATCGTTGCGATTATTCCCTCTGCCACGGATTCAAACCAGATAGAAAAATTTGCCCAACACGCAGACAACCTTGTTTTGATGAAAGGCACCCAACGCCTCAAAGACTTGGCTCCAGTTCTGGAAAAGTGTGGATTCACAAAAAATTCTACCATAGCCTTAGTCAGGAGATGCACCATGCCTGAAGAGAAAGTGATAGTTGGAAAACTGGGGGATGTGCCAAGCTGGGATATTCACAGTGATTATTTTTCAATGACAATAATAAAGAGTAGCGAAAATGAACCGTGGAGAGGTGAGGCACCGTGAGTAAAGTTGTTTTTATTGGCGCTGGACCGGGCGACCCAGAACTCATCACCCTCAAAGGAAAGAAAAACCTCGAAAAAGCAGACGTAATAATCTACGCCGGCTCGCTCCTAAATCCAGAAATACTAGGATACGCCAAACCGGATGCAGAACTCTACGATAGTGCAGCCATGAATCTGAAGGAGGTTCTCAAAGTGATGGCTGATGCTGTGAAGAAAGGTAAGTTTGTTGCTAGGGTGCATGATGGTGACCCCAGCTTCTTTGGAGCAATAACGGAGCAGATGGATTTTCTTGAAAAGGAGAAAATAGCATACGAGGTAATTCCTGGGGTGAGTTGCCTGCAAGGAGGAGCAGCAAGCTTGAAGAGAGAATTGACGCTGCCGAACGTTTCTCAGAGCGTCATAATAACGAGGCCAGAGGGCAGGACTCCCGTTCCAGAATCTGAGAGGATTAAAGAATTGGCGAAGCATGGAACAACCATGGTCATCTTCTTAGGCATTCAACACGTAGATAAAGTCATCCGAGAACTTGTTGAGGGAGGACGCCCAAAAACTACTCCAGTGGCAGTTGTGTATAAGGCTACGTGGAAGGACGAAAAGATCGTGAGGGGCACATTAGGTGACATCGTTGGGAAGGTGAGGGAGGCGGGGATAATGAGGACCGCTTTGATTTTTGTGGGAGAAGTTTTGAAGCCGAAGTCCTATGATTATTCGAAGCTTTATGACCCTAAGTTCACGCATGGCTATCGTAAAGGCGAAAGTGATGTTCCGTAAAGGGATAGTTGTTTATTCTCTGACTAGGCAGGGGGTTGAAACTGCAGGTATAATCAGGGATTTTCTGGGCAGCAAGAAGATAAGCTGTAAGATAATTGCGCCTAGGAAGTACGCTCAGAACGGCGTCGTCCCATTAGACAAGAAATTGGGGGATTCTGTCAAGGATTATTTCAGCAAGGTGGATGCGATAGTGGCGGTTATGGCTACTGGAATTATCGTCCGGACAATTGCTCCACTGTTGAAGAGCAAGATAGTTGACCCAGCTGTGGTGTGTGTTGACATCGCTGGGCGATTTGTAATTAGCCTACTCTCAGGGCATTACGGAGGAGCTAATGAGCTTACAAAGTTAATTGCTGGTGGCATTGGGGCTGTGCCAGTCATCACCACAGCTTCCGATGTCATGGGAAGACAGAGCGTTGACGAACTAGCTAGAATGCTTTATTGCGATATAGTGAACCGTGAAAGCCTAGTTGCAGTCAACTCTGCCCTAGTAAACGAGGAGAGGTTGGTTCTGGTTTTGACGGGAAACGTGAAAATTCCAATCGACGAAATTAGGGATTATGATGTCAGAAGGGCAGAGAAGGGAGAAGAGGCAATAGAGATTGTGAATGAGTTTGATGGAGGAGTAATAATTTCGAAGGAAAAGATATGGCAAAATAGGTTGGTTAAGCCAGTTACGATTCTGAAGCCTAGAAAAATTACGGTGGGCATAGGAGCAAGGAAGAACGTGAGCGAAGACGACATTATTGAAACAATAAAATCTGCTTTAACGCAGGTTAACATACCATTAGAGCGGGTGGACCGGTTAGCTACGGTCGAAATAAAGAAGGATTCTCCAAGCATGATAAGAGCAGCCAAGACCTTGGGGTTAAACCTCGATTTCATCAGCCTAGATGACCTTCGCTCTTTTAAGCATGAAGACCTTTCTCCTGACTCGGAGTTGGTCCAGAGAAAAATTGGGGTTGGAGGAGTATGCGAACGAGCAGCCTTGATAATGGCGGGAAAAAAAGCAAAGTTGATTCTAAAGAAGACAAAAGCAAAGGGCGTAACAGTGGCAGTAGCAGAGGGCGCATAGCTGTAGTCGGTATCGGACCCGGCGCCCTCGAGCACCTGACAATTAAAGCCAAGCAGGAGATAGAAAACGCTGAAGTCATCATAGGCTATCGGACGTACCTGAAGTTGATAGAGCATATAATCAAAGGGGACGTTGAGGTTATCAGCGGCAAAATGGGACAGGAAGTGGAGAGGGCTAGAACCGCTGTAATGAAAGCTCTAGAGAATAAGAGGGTTGCAGTAGTTAGTAGTGGCGACCCGGGAATTTATGGCATGGCTGGCTTAGTTTTAGAAGTTGCTGAACAAGAAAAGGCGAATGTCCCCATAGAGGTTGTTCCGGGTGTAACGGCGGCTAATGCTGCAGCGGCAACGTTGGGAGCGCCGCTTATTGGAGATTTTGCTGTAATCAGCCTGAGTGACCTTTTGACGCCTTGGAATTTGATTGAGAGACGGCTGAGGGCAGCTGCTGAAGCTGATTTGGTGATTGCCTTATATAACCCTCAGAGCAGGGGACGAAGGGAGCCTTTAGCTAAAGCCCATGAGATACTGCTTGAATACCGTGACCCGGAGACCCTTGTGGGCATAGTGAAGAGAGCAAAGAGGGAGGGAGAAGAAACTACCATTACATCGCTTAGAGAGATGCTGAACCACGACATAGACATGGTGACCATAGTAATTATAGGAAACTCAACAACCTACAAAGTAAACGGAAAAATGGTCACACCCAGAGGTTACGACTTGTCAGGTTAAATTTATAGTCTAAGGAATCTTAGGGTCTGGACTAAAGTGTGAAGAATTGCAGGTACTCAACAGTTGGAGTCAGCAAAAAAGAGTTCATGAAGAATCTGCCGTTTCTTTACTTTCTGTTCTGGACTCTAGCAGCTCCAGTATCTCCCTTCTAGCTTCTCCAATAGTGAGAGGAAAATGTTTGCTTGTGGGAAGGCGATGCTTCTTGGTTAAGATCTCGAAAAGGTGGCTGATTCGAGGAAGGCGCAAGTCAATACTTCGGATAATCTCAGTGTTTAAAAAAACCTCTTTAGGCAGCCCTTCCAAAACGACCTTTCCCTTGTCCAAAACATACACTTTATTGGCAAACAACGGAACCGAGTCCACATCGTGAGTTGCAATAATCAAAGTTAGCCCTAATTCACGATTTAACTGCAGGAGCAACTTCAAAATCCTGCTTGCAGTCCTCGGGTCAATGTTAGCAAAAGGCTCATCTAAGGCAATTATTTCAGGCTTCATAGCGATTACGCCTGCTATTGCAGCCCGCTTTTTCTGCCCTTGACTCAAGTTTTGCGGAGCTTTATTCTCAAGCCCCGTTAATTCCGTAACCTCCAAAGCCCATTTTACCCGCTCTTCAATCTCTTCACGTCCAAGACCCAGATTTGTTGGACCAAAGGCTACATCCTGATTGACTGTACGAGCAAACAGTTGATCATCCGGATCCTGAAATACCAAGCCCACCTTTTGTCTGATCATATCTAAATTTGACTTTGAAACCTTGTTACCCAGAATCAATACCTCACCGCTGGTGGGAATTGAAAGCCCATTGAAGTGATGAAGGAGGGTAGATTTGCCAGCTCCATTCGGTCCAAGAATTGCAATGGTTTCGCCTTTATCAACCGTAAAATTGATGTTTTCTAGGGCGTGTGTCCCATCTTGGTAAGTGTACGATAGATTGATGGTCTCGATTGCCTTCAAAATAATCATCCATTCAGAGAATAAACGCATCAAACAAGACTACACTGATAATGGCAAGAACTATGGATGAACCCAAAAGAACGTCTTTTAACGGCAATTCTCTTTCGGGGCAACTGAAAAGTCTGGATTTGCCTGTGTATCCTCTTGATGCCATGGCGTCACCTATATTTAGTGCTCTATCAAACGACCTTATTAAAAGCATACCCGCTAAGGTGCCATAATTTTTGATTTTTTTGAGATAATTTACAGACTTTGAATGTCCACCCCTCGACTGCTGGGCTTTATACATTCTTTCGCTTTCCTCAGAGATGATGGAAATGTACCTGAACATCAACATCATGGTATCTATGATCACAGAAGGAATCCGGAACCATCCCAAAGAGTCCAGCAGAGTTGTTAGGGGCGTTACAAAGATCAGCAGATTCAGAACCGCTACAGCAGCAATGCAGCGATTAAAAATAAGGATGGCGAAAGAGACGCCTTCCTGATAGATGGGGAGGGATAAGCCCGGGACTACCGCAATTACATTCGACCCGAACGTGAATGGTTGAAGAACGGAAACGAATATGATGATGTAGAGGGGGTAAAGTAGTCTCTTCAAATAAAATTTCATTGAGCTTTTTGAGAGAACCACTAATCCAAGGCAACTGATGAATGCAAGTAGTGCCAGTTCCCAGTGACTTAAAACAACTATGCCAACGACCGCACTGAATGCGCAGATTACTTTAACTCTTGCATCTAATCTGTGGAGTGAAGAATTTCCTTCTGAACATTCATCAAAATCTAAGTGCATACCCATCAGCTTTGCTACGTAAGTTTCCTTCTTCTTAACCTCAATTTACGCCCAATAATCAGGAAGACAAAGAAACCAATTGTTGTTAATATACCAACTAAGGGGTCACCCAATAGCCATTCCAGCATTACTTTTTCCTCCTTAAAGGTGCATGGTTTTGTTCGAATATGGAGGGTATAAGATAGCCAACAATTAGCCCGCCTACAGCGCCTGCAATAGTGAAACCGATATATTCGCCTAATTCGCCTAATTCAATGACGTGGCTAGCCGTGAGATTCTCCTCTTCAGCCTGCTCTTCTATGATTACGATGTACTTAGTCGCCATATCGCCACCGAAGACGAAGACGCCGATGTAAGTGCTAAGGATTATGAAACCTACAGCCGCAACCATGATTACAAGGGCATATTTCGTGAACCTATCCATCATTTTTCCTCCACCAAAGTATTTCTGGTCTATTGTTCGCGATATACTGGATTGCCATAGCTGTAAAACCAAATTCTATGATTGCCAACGGAATCTGGGTTGGTATAAACCCTACTAAGAATTGACCCCAGAAAGATAGAACAGACTCAGGGTGAAGCGAAAGCGCTAGTTGCAACGCAGTTGTAACATAAGTCATCAAATCTCCAATTAGTCCAGCGAAACCCGCTGAAAGCCAGAAAGGTGCGCCAATCTTTCTCAGGAGTAGGTATACAGAGATTCCTGTAAAGCCGCCCACAATTCCCATTGATACAGTATTGGCGCCCAGTGTTGTTAAGCCACCGTGAGCAAGGAACAGCTGGAAAAACAGGGCAATTGATGTAATTACAGTAGTTGCAAAGGGTCCAACTAGGATTGCAGCCAAAGCTGTACCACAGGGATGCGAAGTAGACCCAGTAACTGGTACAGGTATGTGCCAAACGGATATCACAAATACAGCGGTACCCATGAGAGCTAATATCGACATGAATGTGGGATTTGCTGTCCGTTTCTTCAGTATCTGTCTAACGCCTACTGCAATAAAAGCGAATGCAACTAGAAACCACGCTACGATCCACAGGAGCGTCAGTATTCCATCCATTATATGCATCTGATTCTCTCCAAATTGGATAATCCATCCAAAGGTTTATAAAACTTTGTTTAACCAAAGTTAAATACAGGTTGAATAACAAGAGAGGACATCTCCAATGAATCTTCTAAGAGATAAGGGCGAATTCACCAAATTCCAAATCCTTTTCGAAATAATCAGAAGACAGCCCCACGTAAAACAAGAAGACATAAGCAATGCCCTCGGAATCACCGTACAGGCCGTCTCAAAACACTTCAAGAAACTAATCAAGGAGGGACTAGTAGAGGCTGGAACAGAGAAAGCAAACTATAGACTAACACCTAAAGCCATAGAAAAATTGCGGGAAGGCACCAAGAATCTAAAGAGCTACGTCAAAAAAATCGAAAATGATCTCAAAATCGAAAACATCTTGCCCGCTATAGCAACCCAATCAACAAAGGCAGGAGACGAAGTGGGATTAATAATGAGAGACGGCGTTTTATACGCTGTGACCCCCAACAACATCGATGCTGAAGCATTTGGAATCGTTACCTCAGCAGCTAACCCAGGAGAAGATTTAGGCTTCAAGTATGTGAAAGGAAAAGTGAAAGTAACCCAAGGAAAAATCTTAATCGTTAAGCTGCCGGGCATAAGGGAGGGAGGCTCAAAAGCCGTAGATTTAGCTAAGATTAAAAGATTCTATGAAGAGTTCAAACCAGACAGAATAGGTGTTATGGGGTCTGTTGGAAGAGCAGTCCTGAATAAGTTAGGACTTGAGGCTAACATTGAATTCGGCATCAGCAGGGCAGCTGCCTTAGCTGCTCTGAGAGGGCTAAACGTGTTTGTACTCGTTGTTGGCAGAATGGTTAATCGAATGATAGAAGAAGTGGACATGATAAACATCAAACGTACAATTAATATAATCTATGAGGTTAAGGATGGCAGAATCCAATGAATGAAACTCAATCGGCAGAGTTGGAATTTTTAGAAATTATTGAAAAGGTCGCAGGAAAGATCGCGCCTGGACCCACTCCATCCTTTAATGAAGCTCATGTAGTTAAGGCGCTGGAAATAATTGTCGATCACGGAAACGTGGGCAGAATAAGCTTGTCGAAAGAACTAAAATTAGGAATGGGCACGACAAGAACTATCTTGAAACATCTAAAAAAAGAAGGCTTAATCGAGAGTTCAAGGTTTGGATTTGTGTTTTCAGAGCAGGGTAAAAAACTATTTGCTGATCTACGATCCAAAATTAGTGAAGGAGTAGAAGTTCCAAACAGTTCTCTAACAGTTGGACCCTACGTCATCGCAGTTCTTGTGAGGAGTGCGGCTCACAAAGTGGGAAGGGCTGCTGAACAGCGTAACACGGCGATCAGAGCTGGAGCCAGAGGAGCAACCACACTAATTTTTTCGCACAAAAAATTAATCATGCCCTCCAAGAAAAACCACAGCCTAAAAGACATTTCACCCATACATGACATACTCGTATCTAAATTGAATCCAAAAGAAAATGATGTTATCATAATAGGAAGCGGAGAAAACAGGGCAAACGCGGAAATTGGAGCGATAATGGCATCTCTTAAACTCCTAAAATCTGAAAGCAGCAATAGAGGAGACAAAAGTTGAACCACTTTCTTTCTAATTTAAAGAACTTTTTTGGATGGAAGACATGTTTGCCCTAGACGTTTCTTTCTTTTTCGATTCCCTGCTAATCTTTTCTTTGGCATTTTTAATAGATTTGGTTTTTGGTGAATTACCTGACAAGATTCATCCCACCTTGTGGATGGGAAAGGTCATAGCCTATTTCAAGCCAAAGATCAAAAGTGAAAATTCAAGGGCTGAAAAGATAAATGGCATCCTCCTCGGCATATTTGTCATCGTGCTTTTTGCGGTTCCTGTTTACTTTGTGATTTTTTTGGTTCGTGAATTTTTAGGTTGGTTACCGTATATTGTTGTGTCGGCGTTTCTGTTGAGCACTGCCATTGCCATCAAGTGCATGAGACAGTATACTCTACCCGTTGCGGATTGCGTGGAAAACGAAGATTATGATAAGGCGAAGGAGTTATTACCCTTTATTGTAAGACGAGACCCAACTGGACTAAAAAAACGCCACATAATCTCTGCGGCAGTTGAGACAATAGCAGAAGGAACTACAGATGGAATAACTTCGCCCTTTTTCTACTTCGCATTATTCGGTGTTCCAGGCGCAGTTGCCTTCAGGGTTATCAACACGTTAGATTCCATGGTCGGCTACAAAGATCAAAAGCACATCAACATCGGCTGGTTTTCAGCGAAAATGGATACAATAGCCAATTACATTCCGGCTAGACTGACCGCAATCCTGATGGTAGTGGCTGCACGATTATTGAAGGAGAATTGGAGGAAATCTTGGAGAATCCTGCAGAGGGACAAGAAAAACACTGAAAGCCTTAACGCTGGGTGGACCCTATCAGCCATGGCTGGGGCACTAGACATTCAGCTGGAAAAGCCGGGTTTCTACAGGATAGGCGACATCGCGGATGTTTCGTCGACACATATTAGAAGAGCTTTACGGGTAATGCTGTTGACAGCTATTCTTTTCAGCATCTTCATAATTCTTCCAATTCTAGTTGTGAAAACGTTAATCATAAGTAACATTCTTCCTTCAATAATAGTAGCGCTTATGGTCAGAATGCCCATAGACCCATCGCGAAGAGCATCGTAAAGAAACACAGTGCCCCAGAGGAACATAGAATTAATGTTACATTAACTATTTTTCTTTTTGCAAGTAAACCGAGTAATATGAACATCGGAAACATAGCCAAAATGTATCTTGGAACGCTTATCCACCAACTAGTTGAGACGGCTAATGCCCATGTGAGCAGCATATACAAGTTATAGGATAAGCGAAGGCGAAGCTTTAGACCAGCAAGGATTGCTAGCAGTCCAATGACGCCGAAGGCTATGGGTGCAGCCCCAATGGTGACGTTTTTAGGAAAAGCTGCTGTCGTAGCCCAGCCCCATGCTTGGCTCAAACCCAAGAAAGGGTTAATCGTGTTATGCCATGGAGGATTTTGTTGGTAATATATGAACATGAAGGGGTTTCCAGAAACTTGGTTGTTGATGTTAAGGTAAATCAAGAAGCCTATCAACGCGACACTTAGCCAAAGGGCGTTGAGGTCTATTCTTCGTAGCTTCCACTCTTTTTGATGGAAATACTCGACAAAAAGTACGGGCAAGAGCAAAAGCCCAGCGAGCCTAGTTAGTGCCGCGAATAGGCTTAGGATGCCAGCTAAGGACCATTTTGCGCTTCTAGCGTAGTAGATGCTTGCGGCAATCAATGCAAAGAATAGACCTTCAGTGTACGGCGCAGACAAGAAATAGGCTGTTGGAAAAATGCTGAGGTAGAGAACGGCTTTGGTTGCTATGTTGTCGTTGAAGTCCAATTTTGCAAGCTTGAAGAGGTAGATGACCCCGATTATGGAGCTTATGTTCGAAATCAGGAGTGCGGACAAGTTGATGTAGTTAAAATCGACAGTGGATAACCGTATTAGGATAGGGTATAATGGAAAGAAGACTAGGAAGATGCGTTGTTCGCCTTGGTTGACGTACCAGTTTTTCGCGATGTCAATGTAGTGTGGGCTGTCCCATCGAGTAAATTGGTTCATCACTATTTGGAGTGGCGGCGCTGGACCCTCATTTAGGTACGTTGTGACATATCCAAGAGAAAAAACCAAAACTTTGGCTAATACTGCAATGAGGATGGCGATTCTTAGGGAGCGAGGAATTTTCTGGAATAAATACGGGACTTTCATTTTTATTCCCCGTTCAGGCGCTGTTCCTCTTTGCCTACATCTCTGATATCTAAAATCATTTAACTATTGGGTTCTTCTCAACATTCACAACTCATCTATTAAGAACCTAATAACAGCGTATTGTTGAAAACTAGCTTTTTCGGAGAGACAGCGAGGGTTAATCTTATATAGGTAATGCCAAAATACAGTGTGTAAAAAATTACACAACGCCAATTACTTAACGGGGAAAAAACTTTGGTTGGAACAAACGAAAGAAAAACAATCAGCAGCGTTAACATAGCCCTGATTGCCATCTGGACTGCCCTTCTCCTTGCAGTAAGCTTCTTGATAATTTACCCACTTCCTGGCATATCTGTATCAATTACATTTTCCAGCGTTTTGCTCTCAAGTTTGACGGCACCCTTGTTGGGTCCAATATATGGAACAGTATCTGGTTTAATTTTCGGATGGGTTGTTCCATACGTTAATCCCGCGACCTCCATAGGCATATTGACTTTTCTTGCTCCCACGCTAGCTGCCCTAATGAGTGGCCTAGTTTTGTTCAACCGATGGAAGGAAGCAACATTGATATTTCTAGCTCAGCTTGTGATATGGTTTGCTCACCCATTCGCTTGGTATGAACTTATGCCAATTATTACATGGGAATATTGGCTTGTCTTAGCATTGATACTTATTCCCCCAGTACGAAAATTCATCATTCGCTCAATAGTTTCAGAGAACCAGAAATATCTGCCAATCGCTCTTTGGTGTTTAGCTTGGATAGCCCGTATAGGTGGAGACGTTGTAACTGGCAATAACATCGCAGTTTGGGTACTGGGCTGGGGAGTGCCAGAGATGTATCCATACTGGGCACCTTTAACAGTGTATTATGCAATAGCTGATTCATTGAATTGTCTCATTGGAGCGTTTATTGGCACTGGTGTCCTTACAGCATTAAGAAGAAGTGGAATAAGAATAACAGCTTTAGATGCTCTTCGATCTAAATTGCAGCAAAAGGTAATTTCAGATTAAATTCTACTCGAAAAGAGGAAGGCTAGAAAACTGCATATTAGGTTTAGAGAGGGCGATCTCATAGAATCGATAGACAACATCATTTTCGACGTTAAAGGATTAGTTCATCCTCCGAATCGTGTTGTAGCTTTTCTTCGTTACGTTCCCAACCCTAACGGGAATCGCAAAAGAGAGGGAAGAAGATACAGCAAGTTTTATGCTTTGTCAAAACGTTACGCCTTGTTAAAGCAAAATTATCCGCATTACCTAGTAAACGACCCCGTCTTTAACACATTACTATGCGAGGTCCCACTTCAGGATGTGAAACATCATTATCAGCCTATTCAGGGTTTAGAGAACCTCCGGAGCAAAGACAATTTGGATGAGACCCAGAAAGCAGCTTTACGGTTCATGGAGATTCTCAGAGAGAATGCGGGGGTTCCATGGGGCAACCTAGGGGTTTCGGGTTCCATCATGGTGAGGCTTCACACTTCATCTTCTGACATTGACCCCATCGTTTACGGCTCCGAAACAGGCTACAGCGTACATTCAACCTTGAAGAAGATGTTAGGGGACAGAAACAGCCCCTTCAAGCCCTACGACATCGATGGTTTGAGAGAGCTGTTCGGTTTCCGTTCGAAGGACACTGTTACATCTTTCGAAGATTTTGTTCGAACCGATTCCCGAAAAGTTTCCCACGGCAAATTCAAGGGAAGGGACTTTTTCATCCGTTTCGTAAAAGACTGGAATGAGGTCAGTGAACAATACGGCACCATCATCTACAAGCCAGAAGGACGCGCAAGAATCAAAGCCACAGTGGTAGATGATTCAGAGGCAATCTTCACACCATGCAGCTACAAACTCGCAGATGTGAAAATCCTTGAGGGACCTCACGTTGAACCCATGGAGGAGATCGTGTCCTTTCGAGGAAGATTCTGTGAACAGGCGAGGAGTGGTGAGGCTGTGATTGCAGAAGGCAAAGTTGAAAGAGTGCAACAAGAAGGAGACCGTGAGCACTATCGATTGCTACTAGGAAACAAGCCCACGGATCACATGATTTTGGCTCTCTAATTGATTGTCCTTTTTTATTCTAGAGCGGGAAACGCTCTGAAGTAAGAATGCTTAAATCAAACCATAAAAGATGAAGAGTGTGAAACAATATGCAAGTTAATAAGGTGTCAGGTGGAAATAACAAGCACAAAGTCCTCATGTACGCCATAAGCACCTGCGGCTGGTGCAAACGAGCAAAAAGAATGTTGAACGACATGGATGTTGAATACGAATACATTGACATCGACCTATGCAGCAGCGAAGATAAAGAGAAGATAAGGCAAGACATTACGAGACGAGGCGGACGCCTCCTCTACCCCACAATAATCATAAACGACAAAGTATTGTTAACCAATCCCTCGGAAAAAGAGGTTAGAGAGGCGCTGGGAATTTGACAACTCTGGAGACGGTACGAAAAAGGGCGGAGAGCGACGCAAAAACCCACGGCTACTATCTAACCCCTGACCCAGAGCTCCTCCAAGACCTTCTTGAAGGACTCGCGAAAAACGAAGAACGCTACGGCTACCCATCATGCCCATGCAGACTCGCCTCTGGAAAGTTCGAGCTTGACAGAGACATACTCTGCCCATGCGACTACAGGGACCCTGACGTGGAAGAGTTCGGATATTGTTACTGCGCCTTATACGTCAGAAAAGACGTACATGAAGGAAAGACGCCCATACAACCCATTCCAGAGCGAAGACCCATGGAAAAACAGGTTAGAGCCTATGCAGTTCCCTCTGAGCCTTCAGACGAAAAGCCCAAAGAAACCGCAAAGGAGCCCACAGAGCCTCCTGAAATTAAAATGAAACTATGGTATTGCAAACAATGCGGTTATGTCTGTTTCCGCGAAGACCCCCCGTATGTCTGTCCAATATGCAAAGCCAAAAGAGAGATGTTCGCCGAAATAACAGTAACCGCAGAAATTCACGGAAGAACATCATAATCCACGAGAAAACGCTTTTTTTACCTTAGGATAATCTAACTCTAACCCAAACCATCACCCAGAAAAACCCTGCTGATTTGCAAGGGTTCTAAGCCTCTTCACTGCATTAAGTTTCTCCTTGTTGCCAACCTTGGCTTGTTTCACTGCGTTATCTAATATCTCAATCGTTTCGTCGTAGGTTTTCCTGTCCACCGGATAGGGAACTCCATCCTTTCCTCCCACGCAGAAACTGTATTTCACAGGGTCCTCCCAACTCGGTTTCTCGCCGTAGACCAACTCAGAAACTAGGGCTAAGGCTCTGACTGTTGCAGGACCTATTCCTCGGACACCTATCAGCTCCTCATAATTTTTGGGCTGAAAATCATACGCCCGCTTGACAGCATTCCAGTTGAGACTGCGAGGCAAAGAATAAGCATCAATCTCGTACTCCTTCCCGGAGGCTTGGGGAATCCACTCCTGCAGAGACTTCTGATGGACAGGACGAATAGACAAGAGCATCTTCCTCAACTTCCTCGGCTCCTCCTTAGCGAGGTCAGTTGAAGTTTTCCGACAGCCTTCACTCTCTCGTGAAGTCATGTCCAAAGCCACATCCCTTTTGATGTCTCCAACAACTGCATCGTGGGGCTCAACAACAAAATCTTTGACGTTTTCGGATAGCCAGTGATATCTTCGCGCCGACTTGTCCTCAGTGTTTATTCCCTGCTGAACCACAGCCCATGTTCCCTTTTCTGTGACGAAAAAGGCGTGATGATAGAGGGGGTAGCCCGCCTGAACCGCGGTTGTGTCAACCTTGGCGCTCATTCGACTAGCATACCGCAAACCGTCGAGCTTGTTTGATGAGAAATTGTATTTGTCACCCAGAAGATCGATTTCTGCTGGCGTTTTACGGGAGGTTTTGCCTTTCCCGCCGCAAATGGTTAGTCCAAGCTCCAAGGGGTTTACTGCGCTCTTTAGAACGCCGGTTAAGACGGTGGTCACGCCGGAGGAGTGCCAGTCATACCCCAAGACGCAACCCAGAGCCTGAAACCAGAATGGGTCAGAGACTCTTCTCAGGAACATGTCAAGACCATACTCGTCTATGATTATTGTGGTCATCTCTCTGGCGAGTTTCTGCATTCGGAAAACAAGCCATCTCGGCGCCTTACCGTAATGAAGCGGAAGCCTCGCAACCCCAGTTCTCCTCAAGGCATCACCTTTCTCCACATTCACTATGCACGAAAGAGGCTTTAAACAATCCCGTCCTTTACTGGGGGCATCTAAAGCAGATTTCCTTCCCGGTCGATTTCTTCGAACCAGATTCGGGTGGAGGATATGGGATAATGGTCTTCCGAGAGAACCATGCGGACAGTTATAATCTGTAGTGGTGGCAGTCCCAAATTCTCTCGTTTCTCATTTATTAGGCGGGCTCGAGGCTCCGTTTCCTCACTGACAACTATGGCGTCAATCTCCTTTTTTGACAGGGTGACCCCGTATGGGTCGTTCAAGGGCAAGATTTCCGCTCTTTCTAAAACTCCTTTTTGTTTCAAGAAGCTTTTCAGGTCTTTGAGGCGTTCAGCGTAGGGGGCGATATTATGAGGCTTCCTCAGTTTCTTCAAGAAGTCGTCAGAGCAGAGACCTACGAGAACCCGATTTCCAACCTTGAAGGCTTTCCGCAGTAACTTTCGGTGACCTCTGTGAAACAGGTCGAAGGTTCCGCCCACAGCCACTGTCTCAAACTTTTTCTCCACGGCGTTCCATCACCCAATACGTGCGCCCTGAAGGTCAATGTTCGCTGTAATAATCTTTTCTTCAGGCAAAAGTTTCTTGAAAGCCCCATAAACATCCTCCACCCGGTCCACAGTAACCAAGGCGTGAACCGCCTCCCCCACCATATTCTGTGCAGCACCAATAGCTCCCGCCTCCTCCGCAACTTCAATCAACTTCTGAACACGCTCCGTAACTAAACCAGTTCCCACAGCAAACTCTTTACATGCACCCATAAAGTTCTTGAGGGAGGGGTCAGCGAGGATTTTCTTGAGAGTCCGTCGTCCCCACTCATTGATGTTTCCTTTTTTTTCTTGGGAAGAAAGCATTTCTTTGGTTGGGTATGGTCTGAATGTTCCTGCAACTATTCTGTGGTCAGGTGAAACGGGAATCTGGTCTAAAGAAGCGATTCCGGGTGCGCCGGGTTCAAGGGTTAATCCGCATCCTCCATGCAGTAATGGTCCAACGGTTCCTAAACCTGTTCGGCACTTAACCTCAGCCACGTGGGCTATTCTACCCAGCTGATTGTAAGTGAGATTGAGCTCCAAAGCCTTGCTGAGAGCCAATGCAGTGCCTAGGGCACCAGCGGCGCTAGTCCCGAAACCAGCTCCAATAGGCACCTCTACGCGGTGTCGAACAGTAACATGGAACGTTTCAGGAACCTTCTCCAGCAATGTTTCAGCCACAGTTTTTGTTGTGCCAGCTTCCTGCCAGAGTCTTTCATTGATGAAGACTTGAATTTGGTTTTCTTTTGCCTTGACTAGGCTAACTTCGGTTGAAACTCCTTTGTCGAGGGCAAATCCCCCGCCCCGAGCGCCAATCTGCTCTGGGTCAGCGATCAGATTTCCGTCAGGAGTTCGGTCACAGATTTCAAAGAAGCTGGAGATTCCTGCAGGACTGAAGGCTATGACTCTATCGTGCACCCTCTCTCGCCTCTATTTCTCATGTTGGGGAGACAGAAAAGGGAAAGCTTTGTAGCAGATTTTTACGACAGGCGGAACTATGGTTACTAGGAACGGTATCTCTGTGGCGAAGGTCCAGACAAGCCAGAGAAAGCTTGCGTAGAAGGGTGCATTGCGTTCCCACCCCAGGGCTAAGGGCAATGGAAGGAATTGACTATATGCCCAAAGGCTGAAACCTATGATGGCACTTCCCACAAAGAGACCGACGACAGATGCTAAACCGTAACTTTTCCAGTCAGGTTTCCATAATCCAACTCCGATTACTATGGCTACACAGGCGAAGAGGACGCCTAAAAACAGGGCTACAACGTCTAGAGCCAACGATTCAATGATGAACAGATAACCAATCATTCCTGTCATCGCTGCGCTTCCAATTATTAATGCAATTACTATGCTGCGCCACTCAATTTTTTTTCGTGAAATTAAGCCAATGAGGTAGAAAGCTACAAAATTTGAGGGAACACCAACTGTGAGGCTTAAGAGGGCGATTCCATGACCAGGCTGAACCATATCACTGATGAAAATCCCTATTGCCGCACTTGTTCCTCCCACCCAAGGACCAAAAAGCACGGCAAAGATTCCTGGAATTATAACCGCTGGCCAAAATCTGACAACTCCAACAACCGGGCTTACGATTCCCAAGTTTGTTAAGTATCCAACTATTGCATAGAGGGCAGCGCTAACTCCTATCATTGCCACATCTACAGTTTTCATGATTGCTTCTCCCAACTGTTCCTGGCAAGAAGGTGTAGGGGCTTATTTAGCTAGATAACCGTTTCGTATAGATTCTCTGAACACGTACAACATCTTTAAATTCTTTTAATCCACTTTTGGTTCCAGACTTTCAGTGAAACTTTAATACCTCCAACGTTTTTACTAGTTTAGTTTGGTGATCTTAAGTGACCAAATATAAGATTGAGATTGACCGCACTGGGTGCATCGCTGACGGAACATGCTACACCCTAGACCCTTCCCACTTTGAACCGGATGAAGAAGGAAAATCAGCAGTTGTTGGAGGAGAAACTGATGACGCGGCATCTTCGGGAGTCTTTGAAGATGAAGAGATCGAAAAAGCAAGAGAGGCAGAAGATTCCTGTCCAGTGTCTGTCATCACTGTAACTGAAGAGTGAATCCGCTTCTCCCGCGTTTCATTTAGGGACATGAATTAATGGGTAAAGGGCGAAAATAGCGTAAAGTTTAAGGGTTGCAGAGGGTTTTCCCTCTAAGGCTTGTTTGGCGTGAGGAATGAATAGTTGAGTTCTGAAGAACAGTTGGTAGAGAAAAAGACCAAAATTCTCATAAAACTTCGCGGTTACAAGGTGCTGAAAAGAGAGGAAATAAAGAACGCCATCAGCTTCAAAGTTAAAATGGAAGACAACAAGAAGGCAATTATCTGGGCAGTTACCACTGACGGAACTGTTGGAGTCGCATACGTCACGCAACTCAAGAAAGCAATGGATGATGCCAAAGTTGAAAAAGGCATTATCGTCACCATCGGAAAGTACACCCACACCTCTAAAACCCGCTCCAAAAAATTTGGGATAGAATTGATTCCCAAAATCTTTCCATCCTTCAACGTTTTCGACCACGACTTCGTGTCGAAACATGAGATTCTCACGCCGGAAGAAAGGAAAAAGATTCTTGAAGAGTATAAGGTGCAGCCTTATCAGTTGCCTCGAATCAAAGCTTCCGACCCAGCCATCATAGCTGTAGGCGCCAATCCGGGCGACATAGTGAAGGTCATAAGGAAGAGCCCAACTGCGGGAAAATACGTCGCCTACAGATATGTTGTTTAACGCTAACACTCTTCCTAAGGTGTGCTGCGTCGCCGCCAAGCGAATTGAGTGAAATTTCGTTATATTCCTGTTGCGGAATTATGTCTCGTAGGGAAACACAGTATTTTAGGCTTAGACGTATAGAAGAACGATATGGAACTGAATTAGCGAGGAAATTGTCATGGAAAGAAATACTGTGGAAACCCTTTGGGACAGGAGAGACCGCCTCGGGATAATGGCGGAGATAATGGAGGTAGCTAAGGGAGGGCAGTTGAAGACCCAGATCATGTATGGTGTAAATTTGAGTTTCAGCCAATTAAAAGAGTACCTTTCATTTCTAATTGAAATGGGGTTCCTCAGGACCCTCGTAAAGAATAGAAAGAGAGTCTACGAAACAACTGCTAAAGGCATCAAATACATCGAAAGTTACACGAAAATGTCAAACCTTCTGAAAAAACTAGACTCAGTTGAAGCCCCAATTCTGCTGATGTGAGCCGTCCTCTCCACAACCACTTTTGTGATTCAACTTAAGAAATGTAAAGTAGGTTCCAATAGGAACAGGAAACAATTCTACAAAGGGTAAGAACAATCTTTTACAAGTTATTTAAGCTAATGCGCACGGTTAAATTTTGATCCAAGCAAACCCTGAAATTTAATTCCTGTAAATATCATGCAAAGTTTGTTGCTTTACGGCGAACTTCTACTATACGAAATTCATATAGCTTACATGTTCGTAAACAAGCTGAAATAACATTAACCCACAGAGGCTTAGAAAACTCATGGAGCTGTATAACGTATGATCCCGATTCAAGTCTCCTCCCTCAAAAAATACTACGGAAACATAAAGGCAGTTGACGAAATCTCATTTTCAGTTAACCAAGGCGAAGTCTTCGGGTTGCTGGGTCCAAACGGCGCAGGCAAGACCACCGCCATAGAGATTATGGAAGGATTGCGAAAAAAGGAAGGCGGAGACGTAAAAGTGCTGGGTCTTGACCCGTGGAAAGACGGGTATAAGTTGCACAAGAAAATCGGAGTGATACCGCAAGATTTCACATTCTTCGAGAAAATAAAACCTAGGGAAGCAATAATATACTTTGCAGACCTTTTCGGCACCAAAGTAGACCCAGACCAAATCCTGAAAGAAGTCTTACTGGAAGATTCAGCCAACGTTCTTTTCGAGAACCTTTCTGGAGGACAAAAACAGAAGACTGGGCTTGCCCTTGCGCTCGTGAACACACCTGAACTTCTTTTCCTCGATGAACCGACAACGGGATTGGATCCGAATGCGAGAAGGGCAATCTGGGAAGTCATTTTAGGGTTGAAAGCAAAGGGCAAAACGATAATTTTGACTACACATTATCTTGATGAAGCGCAACAACTTTCGGACCGAGTTGCAATCATGGATCACGGAAAAATTGTGGCGATGGGAACAGCAGATGAAATAATTGCACAGCATGGTTCAGGAGAAAGACTTCACATCCACGGGAGCAAAAAATTGGCAAACTACATAGCAGCCAACACCGAGCTGGTTGTAGAATACCATAAAGGTGTAATAAGTATACCCCTAAAACAGAAAATTGATGCCTTAGCCGCCTTGGCGGCTGCCGAACAGTCAAAGTTGGATTGGGGTGAAATACACACGCGGCGTGACAGCTTAGACGATGTATTCATCAAGCTTGTAAGTGGAAGGGTTGATGAACACGGCGAAATCATAATTGAAAACAGAGACAATAATTCAAGTAATTAATGGAGGAGTTGGAAAGTGGCAAGTTTACGAAGGATTGCATCAGATTTTAGGGTGTTCAGTCGCGGATACCTGAGAAACAAGTTTGGGTTATTTTTTGGTCTAGTTTTCCCAGTGATGCTCATATTGATTTTTGGCGCTATTTTCTCTGGGAACTCCTCAGGAACAATAACACTCTATGCGCAGAACCAAGACACTGGTCCATTTTCCACACCCCAGATGGATATAGCCACTCAATTCCTAGATGTACTTAACAATACAGGCACGGTTAAGGTCGTAGCAGTGAATGCTTCTGAAGATTTCTCCAATTATCTAGCAGAGCATTCAGTTTCCGATGGGATTATCATACCTGCAGGCTTCTCTGCAAACTATTTGGCTGGACAACAGGTTAACGTGACAATCTATGGCAACCCTACCGCAAGCACTAGCGGCATCGTAACCGGAACAGTTAATGGAGTGATAACCTACCTCAACCTGAAATACTATAACCCTAATGCTAGCCCAATCATCGGCATAACATCAACTACCGTTAATACGGAACAAACCAAGTACGTTGACTTCCTTATCCCAGGACTCATCGGTTTCTCCATACTTGTCAGCCCGATGTTCTCTCTTGTCAATATATCCTCAGAATACAAGAAAACAAAACTCTTCAAGCAACTAAGCCTAACGCCCCTCACCAAGATGGAGTGGTTGACATCAAAGGTAATGTGGTACATAACTTTGACAACAATTAGTTTTCTACTCATGACTGCGGTAGGAATCTTAGCGTTTGGTGCGCACATCACGCTGACTATTTGGCTTATACCCTTTCTCATCTTAGGACCCATGCTTTTCGCTTCATTGGGCATGCTGGTTGGAACAGTGACTAAGAACCCTGAGACTGCAGGAGTAATCGGAAACATAGTGACCTTCCCAATGATGTTCCTCGCTGGCACATTCTTTCCCATCAGCGTTATGCCACAGTACTTGCAGAGCATCGCACACGTGCTACCGTTGTTTTACATAATTGAGGGATTAAACAATGTCATGGTCTACGGAAACTATAATGGAGCAGTGATAGACCTCGCTGTAGTAGCTGTAATCACGGTAATTATCTTCCTTGCGGCAATTAGACTCTTTAAATGGCGAGAAGATTAGATTAGCAGCAACGGCGCTGTTACATGGACATTTCGTTTTTCTTTCTCTGAATTCTATAGCAAGTTGAAGGTTGGTTCTTTGGGAAGTCCTTGCACTTGTAGATTCGCAGTGGTCTTTGAGGTGCTATGCGACATCTTTTTCGTGCATTCTTGCGGCTAAGTTGGGGAGCTAATTGAAAGAAAGGGCACCTTGAACAAAGAGTACTCAAATTTACTTCTCCATCAATTGAGTTTCTTTTACTGCCTGCAATAGCTCATGTTCGTGCCAAATCATTTGCATTTTCATTTTCTCGGCTTTTACCTCGTCATCATTCTCCTGAACACTGGCACCGCAATAGCCGTCATAACTGCTCCGAACACAATCAACACAATCAACTCGGTCGATATGGCAGGTATATCAGCCCCCAACACCATGACCTTCCTAAGCGCATCCGCCGCGTATGTGAGGGGCAGGAACTTAGCGACACTCTGCATGTACCATGGCATCTGCTGTATCGGGAACAATACTCCGCTGAGGAACATCATTGGGAACATCAATGTCATCATCATCATTTGCGCTGTCTCTTGATCCTTCGCAAATGATGTTATCACGACACCTAAACCTACGAATGAGAATACACCCAGCAGGAGTAAACCGAAAACGAGCAGGAGGCTCCCGTGAATTGCGACACCAAACAAACCTACAGCCAACACCAGTATTATGGCGCCTTGGAGTAAGCCTCGTGCAGTCTGGCCTAAAGTTTTCCCCAGTATAATAGACAACCTGTTAATTGGAGCGACCATCATGCCATCCATGGTACCTATTTCCTTTTCTTGAGATATTGCCACAGGAAGCCCAGTCATAACGCTCATCATGACCGTCATAGCCATTATACCAGGGGCAATGAAGTCAAAGTAGCTGGGATTTCCAGAGACAACACCCTCAGTCTGAATATTGTAAGGCTTTACGATGGCAAGGGCATTATTTGCAGTAACTGTCGAATTTAACATCAGAACATTCTGTTGCGCAAGTAATGTACCCATCTGGTCAAACGTGGCGGTCAAGGCTGCCTGCATGGTTGCGGATATTGTCGGGTTAGACTGATCAGTTACGATAATTATGGTCCCTTGTTCTCCAGACAATATACTAACAGAGAAATTGCCAGGTATAACTATTCCACCATTCAACTCGCCCTTCTGAACCCTGTCTTTGATTTCAGCCATGCTTGAAGCATCCGAAAGAGAGAGCATATGTGTCTGGTCATTAATCTGTTGTAAACCCATGATGAACGCTTGGCTTGGGATAGTGGAATTGCCAAAACCTGAATCTTCATTCAACAAGGCAACAGGCAGATTGGTTACCGTTGTGCCATTTGAAGGATAGATAAAGCCAATCATGACCATCATGAACAGAGGCATAACTATAAGCAGAACCAGTCCTAGCCTGTTCCTAAAGAGTTCAGTCAGGTCCTTCCAAGCAATTCTGAGACTGTGTGAAAGAAGAGTCTTCGCTCCCATGCTGCTCACCTTATCCTCGCTTGTGGACGAGCAAAAGGTCCACGGTGTGTATCCATCGGTATCTTCTGATTAGCGCTGTCGCGTACTTGGTGACCAGTTAAATGCAAGAACACGTCTTCTAGGGAGGGCTGAAGGTTCTCCATAGAATTTATCTTCCCATTTTTCGCTCTTATTGCGTCAATTATATTGTCGAACGCTTCCTCGCCGTGAACAAGAATCTTCAAGTGTGTCGCGTCCTCTTGAGTGACAGAATCTGCACATTTGAGTGCCCGAATTGTTTCGACAAGCTCTGAATTAAGGTTTCCAATTTCTAGTTTTATTATTGTTGTATTCGCTCCGTTAAGTTGTTTTTTCAAATTTGCTGAAGTGTCAAGGGCAATAATTTTTCCGTAGTCTATAATGCCTATGCGGTCACACATTAAATCAGCGTCAACCATCATATGTGTGGTTATGATAACTGTTGTGCCGTTTTCCCGGTTGAGTTTCTTTATAAACTCCCTAATCTCTACGGATGATTGAGGGTCCAACCCTAGTGTTGGTTCATCCAAATATAGCACTTGGGGCGTGTTAAGCAGTGCCCTCACCACATTCATTCTTTGGCGCATGCCTGTGGAGAAAGTGCCTACTTGTGCATTCTTGAACTTTGTGAGCTAAACAAGGTTCAGCAGCTCGTCAATTCTTTTTGTTAGGACATCTTTTGGTAGGTTGAAGAGGCTTCCGAAAAACCATAAGTTTTCTTTAGCAGTTAACCGATTATACATTATCATTTTCTCAGAGACAATACCGATTAGTTTCCGCACTTCGTTATCGTTCTTGACTATGTCATAGCCACCAATCGTGGCAGTTCCACTTGTAGGCTTTGTTAACGTGGAAAGCATTCGCAGTACAGTGGTCTTGCCTGCGCCGTTTGGACCCAGCAACCCGAATATTTCACCTTTCTTCACATTGAAGCTGATGTCATCTACGGCGGTGAACTTGTCGAACATTTTTGTCAGATTCTTGACTTCAATTGCGGAATTGTTCTCCATCGATGCTCATCTCGAATGCAATATTATTCACTGCAATATATCGTGGCAAAATATAAGTATTACTGACCATCACTATGTAGACTGAAGGATTATGCCTGTCGACACCGAAGAGAAAACAACCGCAAACTGGATGAAAGAAGCAAAAAAAGGCTACATGCGCGTAGCTGTGCTTATCCTGCTCAACAATAAACCGTCCCACGGCTACGAAATCATGAAAGAAATCAAAGATAGAACCAGAGGTTTTTACAAACCCACCCCCGGCGGAGTATACCCCATTCTAAAAGACCTGGAAAAAACAGGGTACATCAAAGGCAAATGGCATAAACAAAACAACAGAAACGTAAAAACATACGGAATAACCGAGAAAGGCAAAATCATCCTAAGAAACGCAATTGTAAAACAAAGCAAAATCGCAAACAACATGAATATTCTTTTTCAAGAATTCGCAAGAGACGTACTAAACATCGAATCAAAGACAGCTCCAATACCAGTCATGCCGAGCCCTTTTGCAGCGTTCCTTGAAGAAGGAAAAACAACAAATATTGAAGAACTGAAGCAGCAAAGAAGACAACTTAAACAGCACATCAGAATAATGCAGGAAAAACTGCAATCAATAGAAAAAGAACTGACAGATGAAAAAGCCAAAAAAGTAAACAAGAAATCGGATTCTTAATAGGTTATCCTTATCTTGGCATTATCAAGAAACTTCCCAGCTTTTCCAAGCATTCTTGTCGCCGTTAAAAAAATACAAAAGGGGGATAAGTAGCCTTGATTGAGCTACTTCTTCCATTTTTCTTGCAGGAATTTTGGAATTCCCGAGGAGTCTCTTGGTCCAACCAGAACTTCCCAGTTGGTGAGCTGCTCTATCTCTCCGCTGATACGTGCCGCTTTACCGGGTATTATTAGTTTTCTGTGCTTTACCTTCTTCTCTATCTCGCTTTCTTTGATGGCTTCTGCCACAGTTTCGGCAGTTATCTTTCTACCCGCAACCCCACTGTCCACCGCTGTTCCCTCAGAATCAACGACTAGCAGATAAGCGTTCACATCGGGGAACTCGAGGTCTTGCGCCACAGTGTAGTACGTCAATGCAAAGTTGGTGGTCATTAACACAGGAGAATTCTCATCAGGCGTCCCAAAGATTCTTAAACCTGCTTCAACAGCCACGGGTTTTCTGGGGTCAGTGTAAATGTTCTGCCGCAAAACCGTTAATGGGAGAAGCGCCCAGCCTTCTGTGCCGTGCATAATCAGGATGTCAGCGTAACGGGTCACAAGCATAGATGCAACCGATGCTTCTTTCCAAGCGCTCACTGTTGGAGAGCTTGCAGGCTCGGTCCAAGCAACAATTGGCGTTCCAATCAGAGGATAGCCTAGCAGCTCGTCGCCCATGTTGCATGCTGCTCGCCGAATCATAGTGAAGTTGTTGATTGTGTCTCCCAATCCTTCGCTGGGAAATGTACCTGGATCCAAAACAAGGTCTTCAACACCAAATTCTTTCAGGGTCTTAACCAAAGAGCGGAGGAGAGTAAGGTCGTTTGGCGCTGAAACAGCCAATGGACATTTGTACATTAGTGCCAATTCCGCCATGTCCTTCCAGTTTTTCTCGGTAGCCGCATAGATCAGAGGTCTGGCTTTCGGAATTGCCATCAAACCGCCTTCAAGGACGGCTGGATCAAAAGAGCAGAGAATAAGGGGCAAATTCGTGTTTTCGGCAACTTTCTTAACTGCGGCTTTGAATTTCGCTGGGTCGTTGGAAGTGGAACGCACTGCCATCATTTGAAGTTTCAGTTGGTTGCCTATGTACGTATAGGTGAACTCGTGGGTTTTCTTCACTCTATCCAACATTTCTTCGTCGGACATCTCATCTGTAACGTCAATCGCTATTGCGGTTGGATTAAAATATGTGAACTCGTGACGATACATAACCAGCTTTCCGCCAACAGTAACCATGCCTTCACCTGTGCCAACAGTGAACTCTCTGACAGCTGGCCTGAGCATTTCCTTGAGCTGCTTGTAGTTCTTTTCGTACTTCTTAGTTAAGAGGGGAGGACACTGGTCTATGCTAACTTCTCGGTTTACAACTTTCGTGGCGAAAGCCATGCAGTTCTCTTCTCCACACTCTTTACAGTTTGTTTTGGGAAGCAGCATGTAAACATCGATGGGACTAAGTTCCTTCATTCCCCGTTTAACTTCTCTTTCTGTCATGCCAATCATCTCCTAAAATTTCGCTGATATCCAGTTAGCCAACGTTTCAGGGTCGCCCATGCCTCTCTTTTCTGACAATCTCGTGACAGTGTTTTTGAGGGTTCTGACTGCCGCCGGATGCATCATCATGAAGAGGTCAACACCAGCAAGCAACAGCGTCAGGGCGGTCACGGTTTCCCATAAGGGTCCACGAAGTTCCCGGGCTCCCCACTGCGGATCCATTTTCTGCCAAGCTTCTCTTGCTGCCCAAGCGTTGGTTGTTCCAGACGACATGGGTTGTTTAAGCTCCGGGTCTCCCATCAGACCAGCTAGGCGGGCTCGTTCCATGATGGTATAGGCATAATCAAGCCCATATCCCAGAGCCGCTGTTGTCGTGTCCATTACTATCTGTTCCTTTGGAAGGAACTCGAAGAGACGCCTGTTCAGCTCCCTCGCCTGGTTCAGGTCCATGGGAGAGAAAGCTAGAGCGACGTGACCATGCTTTTTGATTACTTTGGCTGTCTTTTCGATGTCCATGTCCAAGGTAACTGTGCTGACGAGGAGTCTTTCTCCCTCAGCCACCTCGGTCACCTTCTCAAAGACGTCCAAGTCTTTCTTGGGGTCCCCGCAGCCTCCCACGATGAGGGGCACATCCACTGCCTGCAGCACATCTTCCACCGTTTTCGCGGCTTCTGCCGGTGTTGACGGCTTCGGATTTAAGGGGTCTATGCTGACAAGATGGAGGGTAATCATGTCTGCCCCGAACTTCTCAACTGAAAACTTAGCCCATGCCACTGGGTCTTCAACTACATCCTTGAAGTTCATTTTTACAGCTTTTGGCAGGGGCACCTTGGAGTCGAAGACATCAAAGGAAACTACTGGAGGATTGGGCGTGCGATTTTCAAATGTATAAAAGGATGGCGACTTTTCTCCGCCAATTATAACGGGTTTTCCACGGCTTCCCCCCTCGCTCTTGGTGGCACCAAGCGTTACCTCCACGATTTCTCCTGGATATTTCTGCACCGGAGGCGTGAAGGGAGCTTCCAGGATGGATGTTGGCTTGACTTTTGTTGGTGCAACAACTCGCGGAGCTACGGCTAACGCTCCGGGTTGATACCATATTTCGAGGTCTCCGACGTCTATCTCAACATCTTCAAGTTCAAGTTCTTCGATGCCAGTAAGAAGCTCAAGGATTTCTGGGGGAAAAATGCTGTCGGGCTTCTTCTCAGCCCTCTCGGGCATCTGCTCTCACCTCTTCGCTTTATCAACACGTTTGATGATAACTTTTTCTGCGTGGATTTTGGCGTTTTTGAAGATTATCTTGAATCCGCCTGCAGCCACAGTTGCTGTAGAAACCGGAAATGCAGTTGCTGCTTCCATTGTTTCTTCTTCGCCTTCAGCTGTGGGTGCGACTTCAACTGGAGCCGCTTTCCATCGTTGAACAACAGGGTGACCCTGCTCCTTAAGGAAAACCTTCAGTTCGTCAACCGTCTTTGCCTCGTTTTCAGTAGCTACTACGGCGTCTTTGGGCATGAATTCTTTGATACGTTCCTTGACGCTTGCAGGCATCCACACTACCCGGTCCCAGCCCCCGTCAGCAGCTAGGAACTTGGGCGACCTCATGTATTCGATGGATATGCCGTGGAAGCCGTCCACCTGTCTGCCTCCGGCACCTGAGTCGGCTAGGGTTGAGAAGGGCAGCCCGTTTACGGTTACTCCCTTGAATCCTCTATCAACTATACCGTAACCTTCTACCTCTGGAATGTAGAAGGCCATGGCCTCGAAACAACCGCAGGAAGTGTGGGGATAGCCGAAGCCCGTATACATCCATACTTTGTCAACTGCACCCAAGGTCTTCTGTTTGATAACCTCGTTGATGCCACTGAATTCTCCTTTTTCCTTGTCCAGCAACTCTCCTTTTTCGATAGCGAAAACTGGTCCTTTCGGGTCAACCTGCGCTGAGGCTCTGCCGTCAAACCAACTGATGGAACCGCAGTTGGAGTACCTTTGAGGAGTGATAACGCACATGTGGGTCGGCGCGAAGGATTGACATAATGTGCAGCCGTAGAAGGTGTCAACGTCTTCATCCTTCATTCCTCGGGCTTTTGCATCTCTGGCTTCATAAACTTCCATCGCTTGTTTAGACATTTCTTTTATTTTTTCTGGGTCTGTTATGAAGGTGATCTGTATCTTTTCGATGAAGGGCAACTCGCTCTTGTAGAGCCTTGCCAAAACTTTTCCGATGTATGTAAAGGAGTTTAGTCCTTTCTGGAATGATTTTTTGCTTACTCGCATCCAGATGTCGTAGCGTTGGTTCAGATGCATGATTCCCTCGATGAAGTTGCAGTATTCGTGGATTCGGCGTTCAGTTACGCCCTCAAGGTCTTCTTCAACGTTTTTGCCAGCGACCTCTATGTAGATTCCGAAGGAAACACTGCTTCCTTCTTTCAAGTCTTTTAGGTCTGGTCCGATGATGGTTATCTTCTCGTCTTCGACTTCATCCATTTTCTTGGCTCGCACTAGCTCGAACTTTGCTTCCTGTTTTGGTCCTCCTAGTTCTACTTGCATGTTTTTTCTTCGGATTCTTTCTCCTTCGTAGATTACTCCGACATCCACAGGGATGTCTTCAAACATAGACATTTTTTCAGTTACCTCCTAACTTGCTTATCATAATTTCAAAACTTTGAGTCCAATCCTCAACCTTGAGGTTTGGAAAAGACCAAGTTGCATGGGGATTGTAATA
>CAYQMM010000006.1:0-156054 GCA_964418675.1 uncultured Candidatus Bathyarchaeia archaeon | reverse complement strand
AAGGAGCCAACTCCAGATGCTCCTGGGCTCTGCCAACAGGAATATAATTGTGATAGACTACGCGGGTGGCGTTGTATTCATGCCCCAGTTGGGCGATGTGGTCTACATCCCTGTAGTTTAGCTTGTTGAGGGTCGTTACGATGCAATCGAAGATTCCGGCGTGTGATAGTTTCTCCATAGCTTTAAGAGCTGTCGCGTAGGAGCCTTTGCCGCGGGTGAGGTCGTTGTTCTCTTCCCTACCATCAACACTTACGGCGGTCATGACCTCATTCTTGATTAGCTTTTCGAGGATTTCTCCTTTAACGTAGTAGCCGTTTGTTATGAGGCTCACGTTCATACCGAGGTCTTTGGCATGAGCTATAATATCGAAAATGTCTTTCCGTAAAAGAGGCTCGCCACCACTCAGCCCGAACCATTTTGCTCCCAGCTCATGGAGTTCGTCAACTATGCGCATTCCTCCCTGAGTGTCAATCTCGTTCACGGCGTAGGGGTTGGAGGCAAAGCTGCAGTATAGACAGTTGTAGTTGCAGGCTCTTGTGCATCTCCAAGTCATCATGTACAGAAGAGGTCTCTTCCTCATCGCCGTTTGCTTTCTCATTATCGTTTGTTGGCTCATTTTCATTTTTGGCTCCCTCAGTTATTGGGGAAGGCGATTTGAGTGTTGGAACCCCAACGTGTTAGCTAATTGGTATCCAGACGCTGCTTTTATGCGTCAGCACAGGAGAAAAAAATTCCTGGGCTCCGCTTTTGGGAAATTGGTTTTTGAGGGGGAAAGGAGATCGTGACGGATGTTGATACGGTTTTTCATGTTGGAGGCTCCAACAATCATTTTAATGTTTAATATTGGATAAAAGCATTTTTGTAAAGGTTTCTTGACCAAATGAAAAGTCTATGGCAAAAGGTTTAGTCAAGGTTTCTTGACTAAAGAATTGCTCAAGTTTCACAATAAAATATTGTGTTTAAGTCAGAAGAAGAAACAGTTTCTATAATATCATTCTTTGCGCAACAATTTAGGCACATGGGCGCACGCTGGGTCAGAGGCGAAGAGGTCACCAGTGTAGATTTCCGCTCGGGTTCTGCAGCCGCCGCAGATTTCGCGGTACTCGCAGACTCCGCATTTGCCCTTCAGGTTTCTTCTGTCTCTGAGTTTGGTGAGGTTGGATTTTTGCAGTTCATTCCAGATTTGCTTGAGAGTCTTGTCCTTAACGTTTCCTAGTCTGTAGCGGTCATTGAAGCTGCAGGGGATAACGTCTCCGTTTTCGATTACGCTTATGTATTTACCGGCGATGGAGCATTTGCCGAGGAAAAAGTTGTTGAACCAGTCATTAAAGTTTGGCATGTTCCGCTGTTTGGCAATTCGCGCGAAGAAGGTGCAGTAGACGTTGACGTCAGGTTTTCCCTTGTATTTTTGGCGCAGGTCATAGACTTCGTTCCAAATCTTTTCGTACTGTTGTGGGGAAGGAGCCTTGGCGAGGTGCTCTTTTGTTCTGTTGAAGGGGATGAAGCCGTGAATCACCACCCACCGGGCACCGTACTCTTTTGCCAGTTTGATGACGTGTTCGACCTCTTGGGCGGTGACGTTGGTAAGGGTTGAGTCAACGTTGGCAAGGGTTGTCACAAGGCAGTCTAGCAGTCCCGCCTTCGAGGTCTTCTCCATAGCTGAAACTGCTTTTGCGTATGCACCCTTTCCTCTGATAGCATCGTTGACTCTTTCGGTTCCGTCAACACTTATGGAGACGCGAACTCCATGTCTAACTAGATTATCGAAGATTTTGTCGTCAAGAAAACAGCCGTTGGTTATGAGGCTCACATTCAAGCCAGTCTTTTTTGCGTAGCCTATTATTTCGGGGAGGTCTTTTCGCAGAAGGGGTTCCCCACCACCTAGCCCGAGGTAAGTTGCCCCGAAATCGTAGATTTCATCTACGACGTGCATAGCCTCTTCGGTTCCTATGGCGTCTGGGGCTGGAGAAGTTGAGGCGAAGCCGCAGTGGAGGCAACTGCTTGTGCACGCTTGGGTGCATCTCCAAGGCAGAATGAATAGGGGTCCTTTGCGTCTCAAAGTATCACCATGAGCGGTAATTAAGAGGCTAACCAGTGAATAAAAACATATTTAATTTTTCCGGAAAAGGAAGACTATAACAGTTCTATCAACCTGCACCGTAAAAACCTGAACGCGCTAAGGTTAAGGTTTCTTGTTGTTTTTGTTTTCTAGTGTGTCGAGTAAATGTAGGAGTTCGCTGGTGTTCTTCACGGTTATGGCGCCGCTGTTTTTGAGTTTCGTCATGTAGCTGGTGGCTTTGCCTTTGGTGAAGTCTCTCTCTTCCATGGGTCCATCCTCTAAAATGATGATCGGTATTCCCAATTTTAGAGCCTTCTCTGCAGCAACAAGGTTCCGCAGGTTGCCGCCACCAAACTGGGTCGGCGCTATTATGAGGACATTGGTTTTGCTTATCATCTGTAGGTTAGCTTTGTGAGCTTCGTCAGTTATGGGGGAGAAGGGAGCCTCGTTGGCTGTTGGAATCTTTAGCAACTGGGCGGTCTCATGATCCGTATCTAACAGGTTGAGGACCCCAGCGGTTACTGTATAGCCTTCATCAGTCAGAATCTTCATCAGCGGACTACCTGTGCCGCCTCCGCAGATTATGTGGATAATGATGTTTTTGTGTTTCTGATTTTGAGGTCTTGAGATGGGAATAACATGAAGGGAGCCTGTAACGGGATGTTTCTTCACTATGGTGTCGACATTGAAAACTTTTTTGACGTTTTCGCTTGTAAGAGTCTTGTTTGATTCTCCAACAGCAACAATTTTTCCTTTCTTCAAGAGGATGAGAGAGTCACAGTAGCGGGCAGCAAGATTAAAGTCATGGAAAACTGCGATTATCAGCAACTTCTTAGTTTCGCATAGCTGCCTGAGAAGGTCCATTATCTCCAGTTGATTGCAGATGTCCAAGTGGGTTGTTGGTTCATCTAACAAAAGAATCTGTGGTTCTTGAGTTAAAGCACGTGCAATTATAACACGCTGCCTTTCTCCACCGCTGAGTTCGGTTACAGGTCTGTTGGCAAACTGCCAAGTGCTCGTGAGCTCCATGGAATTCTTTGCTACAGCCAAGTCTTCGCTGCTCTCCATCCTGAAACGGGGCATATGGGGATTGCGACCCATAAGAACTACTTCCAGAGCAGTGAAGTCAAAGGTTATTGGCGTGTCCTGCGGGACCACCGCCATCTGTTTAGCAACTTCCAGCGATTTTAGCTGGTATATGTCCTTATCGCCAATGAAGATCGTTCCTTTCTTCGGCTTGAGAACCCTGCTGATGCTCCTGAGCAACGTAGTTTTTCCCGAGCCGTTAGGACCAAGAATGCCCAAGAATTTGCCGCTCTCAACTGCAAAGTGGATATCCTCAAGAACCTTAACGGACCCATAAGAACAGTCAACGCCATCAATTGTTAAAACCACCATCCCCTCATCACACCTCACATCATGTATCCTTTCTTCTTCCGGCGCAGGAGATAAATGAAGAATGGAGCCCCAGAGAAAGCTGTGATTACGCCGACAGGTGCCTCGCCCGAACCCATCACTACCCTTGCTACGGCGTCACAGATCATTAGGAAAGAAGCGCCTACGATGGCAGAGGCTGGGAGAAGAACCCTGTGGTCAGGACCTATTATGACCCTTGTTAGGTGGGGAATTATTAGACCAACGAAGACGATTGGACCGCTGATGGAGACCGCGGCTGCGGTTATGAGGGCTCCGGCAATAAGTAATATCCATTTCACTCGTTCTATTTCGACGCCTAAGTGTTGGGCTTGATCTTCTCCTAGGGCAAGGATGTTCAAGTCGCGCGAAAAGAAGTAAGAGATGGCGATGCCGATAAGAATGAAGGGAATGATGGACCATACAAATTTCCAGTTTTCTGTAGGTGCAAGGCTTCCGATAATCCAGAAAGTTAGACCGTGAAGAAGTTTTTCCTCGGCAATTACTTTCAGAAAGGTGACTATGGCATTTTGGAAGAGGCTTATCGCTATTCCTGTGAGGAGCAAAGTTGTAACTGGAACCCTAGAGCCAACCCTTGAGATGTTATAGACAACGAGAACGGTTGCTATGGAACCCACAAAGGCTAAAATTTGAAGCGTGTTAACACCTAGAAGCGAGATTCCCACGCCGAGAATTATCACGAGGGCTGCACCTAATGAGGCGCCTGTTAAAGCGCCTATGACGTAAGGATCAGCCATGGGATTTCTGAAGATTCCCTGATAGATGACGCCCGCTGTTGCTAATGCCGCGCCAACCAGAGCTCCACATATTATTCTGGGAAGTCTGATTTGCATTATTATTATTTCAGATGTGTGGCTGACCCCTGAAGAATCTACTAAATTGTTGATTCCAGGAACTTGTTTGGTGAGTATCTTTAGAATGTCGCTGAAGGAGATTTGGGCATAGCCTAAGTTAAGGGATAAAATAAGAGCGATTACAAATGTGATGATCAGTATAATTATATATAGCTTCCAGTGGGAAACACGTCTTTGATGGGCTGTTTCAGTGTCAGTTTTCATCTGATTGTTTCACGAATCGTTTTTAGGTTTATTGAAAAAGAGGGGTTATTTTAGGGTTGTCCAAAGATTTCTGGATGAATCATTTTTGCTAGGATTTCCAGTGCGTCGGCGAGTCTGGGACCTCCTCTAGAGATTATGTCCGAGTCGATCTCGTAAATTGCACCGTTCTGAACCGCGCTTATTGAGTCCCATCCGGGTCTATTCGCCACATCTTCCATGGTTTCAGAGAATTCGTCTCTACCCATAAACTTGTCAGGAAACACCATCACATCAGGATTCTTTTCGACAACTGACTCATAGCTTATGGTTGGATAACTTGTAGCGGCGTCGTGGAAAATGTTTACTCCACCTGCCAAAGTAATCAGTGCATCAATGAACGTATTTGGACCCGCGCTTGTTTGAGGATAAACTTCATGAAATACTTTCGGTGTGGAGGTTGCAGCTGCGGCTTGATCGGCTATGGCGTCTATTTTCTGCTTCATTTCACTCTCGACTGCAACAGCTTCGTTATATCGATTGGTGGCTTTGCCCACCAGCAGTATGTCGTTAAAAACATCATCCATGCTTCCTGGATCTAACACCAAGACGTTAAATCCAAGGCTTCGTAGATTGTCGGCGGCTTCTTGACTAAGTGAGCTGGCAAGAACGAGGTCAGGGTCAAGGGCAACGATTGGTTCCACAGATGGACTCATGAAATTTCCTATGCTAGTCATGTTGCCTGCTTCAATCCATGCTGTGAAATTGTAAGGATAGTCACAGAAATTTGTCACTCCAACAACTTTGTCGCCAGCACCTACAGCAAACAAGATTTCAGTGTTGCTGGGCGCCAAGGAAACTATTCGTTCTGGAGGCGAAGTTAGAGTTAACGAGTAGCCCGTGTCATCAACGAGGTCTCCTCCCGTGAATTCTTCGGGTTTTCCCGGAAACAGAATGTAAGCAGAAACTGCGACAACTAACACGACAATAATTGCTATCACCAAGATATACTTAACATAATTTTTCATTCTTTTTCATCTCTTCACATGTCTGGATGGTGTATCCATCCATATTGCCACATATAAAACTTCCCTTAATCAAAGTTAAATCTAGGTTGAATAAAATCAGACTATACATCCCACCTGAAGCTTTATGGGACGAGAGAATCCACCCAATTCAAATCCTTCCTTAAGTCGCAAGTGTTCAAAAAGTTTACTCAATTGACACATTGAGATATGCCATGCCTTTTGCAACTTTCCTCTCTGAAGACTTCACCTTGAAGGCTTTTCCGTAAAGAGGACACTCAAGGACCAGCGTATGAAACTCCCCGTTCTCACCCAAAGGATCAACCTCTCCAATCTTCGAGAGAAAGGTTGCGCCAGTCTCTTTGCTGATTGTGAATCCCAGCCACTCCTCGCCCAAAAATTTCAGGTCTACACCCGTAATTAAAGCCTTGAATCCTAAACCGAATATCTCATGGAAAAGCTCTGACGTATCTCTCTCATAGAGAGGCTCAAGCAACTTCAAACCAACTTTACTGCAGACATCCTGAAGACCTCTCAGATGCTCCTCAACAAAGATGTCACCCGCCACCAAAGCATCAACATCTAAGGCTTTCAGTGCCTCGATGAAGCTTTCTCCCCTGTTAAAATCCAATATTGTAAGATTCTTCCCCATGGACCCAGCCAACATCCGTATGGCTTCCATATTCTCCGCATGAGGAGAGGGTCCCGGAAGACTCGGAACTACACTTATCAGATTCTCAACCTTGACGCCTTCTCTTTCGGTGAGATATATGGCGTAGAGGGAATCTTTGCCACCAGAAAAGAGACCCGCAGCTCTCAATTTATCGAACACCCTCCACCGAGTGATATAATTGTGCTATGTCTTAAGCGATTGCCTATTTTACAGTAACGGATTTGGCTAGGTTTCGGGGCTTGTCTGGGTCGCAGCCCTGCTCGATTGCCATGTAGTAGGCGAAGAGCTGCAACGGAATGACAAACGGTATCGGAGACAAGACTTCAGGCAAACCTGTCTCTATCTCTATGTAATCGTCAGCTAACTTTTTTATCTCCTCATCCCCCTTCTCAACTACAACAATTATGGAAGCGCCGCGAGCCTTCATCTCCATGATATTGCTGATTATCGTTTTATGTGTGCCATCCTTTGGGCATACGAAAATCACAGGAAATCCCGGCTCAATTAGACTGATGGGGCCGTGCTTGCTTTCTCCTGCAGGATAAGCTATGGAAGGAAGATAGGCGATCTCCATAAGTTTTAGTTTGCCCTCCATGGCGACAGCTGAGCTTATTCCCCTTCCCAGAAAGAAGAAGCACTTCTTGCCTCGATATTTCGAGGCTAACTCTTTTACCTTTTCTTCTTGATTTAGGATAACGCTTTCGACTATGTCGGGCATCTGCTCAAGCTTCTCCTCAAGGTCCTCAATCTCCACATGGGAAATCTTTCCCCTCTTCTTAGCGAGCCTTAAGGCTAGCTGCGAGAGCACAGAGAGCTGAGAGGTGAAGGTTTTCGTTGCTGCGACTCCTATCTCTGGACCCGACTGCTGAGATATATAGACTCTGGCAACACGGGTCAAGGTGGAGCCGACGATGTTTGTGAGTCCCAGAACAGTAGCGGCGCGTAGTTTAGCGCTGTCAACAGCTGCTAAGGTGTCGGCGGTCTCTCCGGATTGGCTGACAACCAGAAGTGTGCTGTCGATATTCACTGATTTCCCATGCTGTTCAACGAACTCTGAGGCTACGACCGGATGAGTCGCTAGGAGCGCCACTTTGGAGAACATGTATGAGGCTGCTAGACAGGCGTGGTACGAGGTTCCGCAAGCCACTAAGAAAACTTCTCCTGCCCTGTCTAAGAATGTGGTCATCAACTCCAAGTACTGGTCCTGTAATCGGAGGGTGTTTCTTAAGCGTAAAGGTTGTTCATGGATTTCCTTCAGCATGAAGTGGGGATAACCCTGTTTCTCAGCCATCTCCGGAGCCCAAGCGATGACCTCAGGCTCTCTGGTGACCAGTTTCCAATCGAGGATTTTCCGAATTTGGTATCCCTCATTACTTAGAACAACGATCTCTCCGTCCTCAACGATGACAGATTTGTTTGTCTTGGGGAGGAAAGCGGGAATGTCAGATGCAACGTATAGGCTGTCTTCAGCTACTCCAAGAACCAAGGGGCTCTCTTTTCGTGCGCAGACAATCTTGTCAGGTTCTTTAACAGAGATGACTGCGATGGCGTAAGAACCGTCTAGCCGCTTCACGGTTTCGCGAACCGCTTCGACAAGAGAAAAGCCTTCCTTCAACTTCTTTTCGATGAGGTGGGGAATGATTTCTGTGTCAGTTTTTGATCTAAACTTGTGTCCAGACTCTTGAAGTTCAGTCTTGAGTTCCGCAAAATTTTCGATGATTCCATTGTGAACCACAGCAATCTGGTTTTCACAATCTGTGTGGGGATGGGCATTCTCTTGGTAGGGTGCGCCGTGCGTCGCCCATCGGGTATGACCTATCCCTAGTCGTCCGGGAAGATTGTCAAGGTTGTGTATTGCGTGAACATCATCAATTTTTCCGCTGTCCTTTTTTATAAACAGCTGGCTTCCTTGGAGGGTTGCGATTCCGACGGAATCGTAGCCTCGATACTCAAGTTTCTTTAAGCCTTCATGAATTGTCGATGCAGCCTTGCCTGTTTGCAGGATGCATCCGAATATGCCGCACATCATTCATTCCTCACATTTCTAAAGTTTTTCAATTGACAGAGCAGACCGTAAACCGGTCTTAGAGGGCTTCTTATAGACTAGAAAGGCGTCTATAAGCATTTTTAGGAAACTTGTTTTAGAATTAAAAGAGAAATTGGAATGGTTTTCAGGAGTTTTCGGTTGTGTTGAAGGCGAACCGTTAAAGTTTTTGTTGTAGAGGTTTATCTTATTTCACAAGATATCCGTTTTCGTAATATTTCACCACAAGAAATATGAATCCAGAAACGCAACAAGAAGAAAGGAGAGCACTTTGGTTCTTACAGACTTCCTTTACCCCGGAGAAGCAGTAGTGTTTCAGAGCGGAAAAGTTAGAACTCTTAATGATCAATTCTTTTTTTACATAACTGACCAAAGGATACTACTGCATAGACGACGGGGAGTGCTATTCAAAACGGACAGAATCATCGCAGAGAGAATAGAGGACATTCGAACAATGCAATACAGCGAAAAGGGAACCCTGAAAAAGAAGGGGGTCTTACGCATCGAAACTGTAAGCAAAAAGATGGAACCCATAGTAGGAAAAGTGGCAGACATAAAAGCCATATGGCAAGAGATGCAGAAATACCTCAGAAAAGACCCTCCAACTCCGCAGCGACAGAATGGAAATGGACCTTAGGCTAAATGCAATAGCCTATTATTCCCTTCTAAGCCCAAGAATCATGCCAACGATAAGACTGACTATGAAAGGTATATTAACCAAGAGGGGGGTAAACACGTCTAGCGCTGGATTAACGGCGTTAAAAAATCCTGACGCCATTTCGGAAAGCCCACCGTAATTTACTTGGATCAAGTTTGTGTAAGCCAAAAACATCAGGGAGAAGACAATTACCCCGAGAATCAAGGCAAATTTAAAGAACTTTCTTATGGTGTAGCCTATGAAAAATCCGCCGATTCCACCTATGCCCACTTGAAAAAGGATGGGGGCAAGTGACTCGCCGAGTGCCAGGATTTATCCTTCCGTTTTTCTTTACGCTTCACGTTTCTAATAAAATTAACCATCAATCAATTCAAGGGCAGTTTCCCATGACGTGAGGCGTTGCAGTCACCAACCATTAAAATAATACTTATAAGAGAACCTATCATAGTTGCAGGCATGAAAACGAAGCGTTTGCTCAGCGGCGAAAGAGGACAGTTCACGACTAAGGACATAGCAATCTTCGAAGACCCGAAGAGACTCAAAACAGTATTACACAAACTCAGTTGGAAGATTCTCCAGCTCCTCAGCGAAAAAGAGATGTATCCCATGGAGGTCGCAAGGGAACTGGATGTACACGAGCAAAAGGTCTATTATCACATCAGAAAACTGACAAAAGCTGGCGTGATAAAGGTCGTTAGAGAAGAGGAAAAAAAGGGCGCTGTCGCAAAATACTACAAAGCCACGTTTCCAGCCATGGGAGTAGAACTGCCCTTTGGATACCAACAAATCAACAGGTTCCCAGCCACCAACATAGATGAAAAAATGAAACAGTTCCTAACCCCCCTCATCAAAGACAGCGCTTTTGACGGAAAAATCGTGGTGGGAAGCCCTGACCCTCACGGACCCTTCAAAGCCAAAGCAAGAGACGGGCACTACGTCGCATATCTCACCCTCTTTCTGGGTCAATTCGTGGATTTGCCTGATGATTTTCTGATAAAACTGGACGTCGACGTGAAAGCTGAAAAGGAGGAAAGCAACAACCTAATCCTAGTGGGTGGACCAGGAACCAACCTGATTACCCAAGAATTCAACGAGTTTTTGCCCATACGCTTCAACATGATGCCCTCTGAACACGGATTCCTTTTAGGAGGGCTGGTCTCAGAAAAAACCAAAAAGGTCTACACCGCAGACAACATAGGATTAATAGCCCGCATACCTAACCCCTCAAACAAGGAAAAGATCGTAATCGTTTTTGCCGGCAACAAGGCGATTGGAACAAAAGCCTGCGTGCTGGCACTTACGAAATTCTGGAAGAAGACCCTAAAGAACTTTGGTGAAGAAGAAAAATTCGCTGCTGTTATTCAGGGATTCGACCTTGACGGCGACGGAAAGGTTGACTCTATAGAAGTTCTTGAATAACCCCTGTTCCTGAGCACGCAAAATTATTTTAGTTCACTTCTACTCTAAACGTATCCATGAGTAAACTGGATCTTAAGAGGGAATTGAAGGAATTTTACAGAGCCAGCGCCAAGAAGCCCAACATAATAGACGTTCCAGAAGGCCAGTTCATTACCATAATTGGGCGCGGCGCACCCGGCGGACCAGTTTATCAAGCGGCATTGAATGCCCTGTACTCCATTGCATATACCATCAAGTTCATGTGCAAAGCTGAGGGAAAGGACTTCACTGTTATGACTCTTGAGGGTCTCTGGTGGTGGGACGACCCCTCCATAACTGACCTCGCTGATGCTCCTCTTATGGAGGAATGGAACTGGAAATCCATGATCAGAATGCCCGACTTCGTAACCGAGGAGATAATTGAGGCTGCCAAAGAAACAGTCAGGGAGAAGAAGGGCATCAAAGAGGCTGATGAAATTAAGCTGAAAACTTTTCATGAGGGTCTCTCAGCCCAGATAATGCACATCGGTCCTTACTCCGAGGAGGGACCTACTGCCAAGAGACTGCATAATTTCATCGAAGAGAACGGCTACAAGATGAGAGGTCTTCACCACGAAATCTACATGTCAGGCCCCAGAAGGATTCCGCCTGAACGCTGGAAAACTATCATCCGCCAACCAATCACGAAACTTTAATCTAACAAAACGCCTTTCGTCATAACATGAATGCCGTAACCGTTATCTTCTCTTCATACGGACACGAAAACATAGTGGCAACTCACAAAACCACATTCGAAATCACGAAGGAAGAATCGCTCACGAAACGGGGCAACTGCATAGTAGCTGTAAAAGCAATCACCGCTGCAGTTGACTTGCCTCCCGAATTCAAGGAAGCCGCAAGAAGAGAAGGAGCACGAATAACAATAACGATTGAGGCAGGTGAACTGAAGGAGGTAACAGAAGCTAGGGGAAGCCCCAAGTTAACATTTACACACCCCACGGATTTGGTGATTAGAAAGAGCAGTTACGTATGCAGTCGAACGTTAGCGATAGGTGCTGATAAGGCTGCCATCGACTTTTCAAGAAAGCTTGTGGAAAAGATGAAAGACCCCCATCAAGAAATCACAGTCACGCTAACTGTGGAAGATTATTGAATTTCAGCGTCCACAACCACCTGCCAAGTGTACGGCGCAACCTCTCGAACGGTCTTCGCCAAGAGGATTTTCTTTACTTGTCGATTGCTACGCCTCACGGCTTCGGTCAACCGAACACCTGCTGTTTCCAGCGGCTCTGAAACCTTCGTGAACTCATAATAATGCATAATACCCCCTTTAGCCCTGAGGGCATCACAAGCCACATCTACATATTTTATAGCCGTTTCCGGCAGATTCATGATTACACGGTCTGCGACGCCCATCAGCATTTCTCTGACCACCTGCCTAGCGTCGCCAAGAATCGGCACAACCTGCTTTTCAACACGGTTCACGGCGACGTTTCTTTTCAGCAGGGCTATGGCATCGGGATTCACGTCAACGGCGTATATTCTGGTGTCTTCGTGCTTCTTTGCGATCTGAATTGCGAAGGGACCGACTCCGGCGAAGAGGTCAACTACTGTTTCTCCCTCTTCAACTTGCTGGGCAACTCGGTGGTGTTCGCTGGAGAGTCTGGGGGAGAAGTAGGCTTTGGCGACGTCAATGTGGTATGAGCAACCGTATTCTCTGTGGACAGTAGCCGTCTTCTCTACGCCAGCAATTACTTCGAAGTCTCTTAGGCGGTAAACTCCTTCAACAGCTCCAGACTTCGACAAAACCGTACGCGTCTGTTTATGGGCTTTCAATATGGCTTCGCCAAGGGACGTTTTGTGGTCTGCAAGTTCGGGGGGAATCTCGATGATGGCGATGCCGCCTACAAAATCGATGGCTCGGGGGACGCTTGCTAAAAGGTGGGAAGGCAGTTTGTCAGCGAGGAAATCGAGGAGTTTGAGAGGACGTTTATCCCGCTTGGGAAAGTTGTGTTTGGAGATCTCAAAGTGTTCCAGTTTCTTTCTGATTTCCTCGAGAAGGGTGGGGGATGGTTCATGAGTTAAAGGTATGCATAGGTAGTTGTCAACTTGCTGAATCTTTAGTTCGCGCTTAAAAAGGCTAAGTTTTCCGACGAGACGAATTGCTTTTTCGCCCAAGTTCTTTGGAACCTTTAAGCATGGTGCTTCTGGCAATTTTGCCCCCAATTTTCATGGGTGAAAGAGCATTTAAGTTAGTAGAGTTACGCGCAGACCTTTTAAACGGTTTATTGTTGCTGGTGAACCAAAAATGTCTGCTTTGTCTACTATGCAAGACAGTGTATTCAAATGTAAACCATCAACATAAATATTCACCTCAAGAAAGAACACATATTGAGGCTGGAGGGGATTGTCCAAATTATGCCTCTCTTTTAGACGAAACTGGAGGTGATTAAGATTAAAGATATTGTGGATACTGCTCTAGAATCTGATTCTTTCACGACCCTTTGTAAGGCTGTTATTGCAGCGGGTCTTGTGAAGACGCTGAGGGGTAAGGGGCCCTTCACTGTTTTTGCTCCAACTAATGAAGCCTTCGCCAAGCATTCAGCTAAGGAACTTGATGCTCTGCTAAAAGACAAGAAAATGTTGACTGCGGTTCTTACGTATCATGTTGTTCCTGGGAAACTGATGGTTTCTGACTTCAAGAGACCTAAGACCGTTAAGACAGTTCAGGGTCAGGAAATTACGATTGATGGAATGATGTGGCACATCAGCAAATACTTGAAAGTAAACGGCGCCAAAACCGTAATGACTGACATTGAAGCCACTAACGGTGTAATTCACGCCATCGACACTGTGCTAATGCCAAAATAGGAGACACCTGTTCTCCCCCTCTTTTTTCTATTCAGAAGCAATTCAGGGAGATTTCAATCCGATTTCTTGGGCTATATTTTCGAGCTTGACAACAACCAATGGTTTTTCGGGAGTAAGGGAAGACCAGCCGTCCTCCTTTTTGAAGCCGTGAGCAGGAAGGAAGTTGGGCGAAAGCTTCTGTTCCCCCTCTTCCGCAATCTTTCGTATAGCCCTCGCTCTCTCCTGAGGGTCGGTGACGACTTTCAGGGTACCTCTTAAGACGATGAAGCTGTATTCGCTCAGGTCTTCTCGATACTCTTCGATTTCAACACAAACACGTTTGTCGCTCTCGATTAACTTCATTTTCTTGCCATAATCGGTAAAGTGAAAATACAGAGACCCATCCAAAACAACATACTGAAACGGCGCCATGTACGGGTAAGCGTTTCCCTTGAAGGCAATCCGGCAGAGCCGCTGTCTCCGAATCAATCTCCACATCTCCTGTTTAGTCATTTTCGGCAACTTGAAAACAGCCACAACAAGCACCCTGTAGAAGCCTTATGCTGGTTGGAATACTTAATTTTTGTTGGCGGGCCCGAGGGGAATTGAACCCCTGACCTACGGGTTAAGAGCCTCAACCTAGTCCCGCAGGACCAGTCCGCCGCTCTGCCTTGCTAAGCTACGGGCCCACCCAAAAGGCATCCTCCTAATGTGGAAGCAGTTACCCTAAATATTTATTGTCCTCTGTACAGGTGGGCGCGCTCCTTTTTCGCTTCGTCTCGACTTTGCTTAACGCAGCCGAGAACTCAGCGAGGGATAAACAACTGGGTAAGTACTTTGCAGTTAGTGGTAAGGTTCGGCGCGCGCCTACAGGTAATTCCTATCACTTAAATAACGCTATTTTTTTATTTTTTCCTTTCAAAACAACATCAAAATTATCAATAAAATTCCTTCCTAATAGGGGTATTAATTCTTCAAGAGGAGCCAAGCCAAGAATTCTTTTGGGATCAACCGAGGCAATTACGATCTCTCTTACATCATTACAAATCTTCACTTTGGATAAATACAGATCTGATCCAATTAGACGTCCATCTGCCATTTGAACGGGAACTGGTTCCGAATTAATCTTTTCACCGATGTCATAGTCCTTAATTTGGTCTTTGAGAAAGGCTATTCCAAAAGAACAACCCGTATCAACATACACTGATGTTTTTTTTCCTGATTTGCCTACCAATACATCAAGAATTGGTCCTAGTTCTTCACAACCATCTTGACGGTAATCTTCCTCATGAAATGGTTTTTTATCTGAACCCAAAAATCTCACCTCATAACTTGAAAACGTAAGGATATCCAATTCTCTTGTATGAAAACTTCTTTTTAGACGACTTTGATTTAGCTCTTTGAAAGGCGTCCAAGACGCTATCTCCGATACTTACTACAGTCTGCGATTCAATATCTATTGCAGCTATTTTCCCAAAATGTTTACTTTCAAGTTCTTCTTTGAATTTTTCATAAATAAGATCTGTTTTTGAAATTTGTGTTCTCTGTTCAAGTAAGCTTTTTACTTCTTTTAGTTCCATTTCAAGATTCCGTACTCTTTTCTCTAGGGGATTTTCTGGTTTAGATTCGAGAATCATTCGATTTAAAGTACGATAGAGTCTTTCCCTTACAAGTCCCTCGGTACTCAAGATTCTGATCTTTGGAAAAAGAATATTGCGAGAAGTTTTGAAAATTGTTTTTTCTTTTTCAATTGGTTTTTGCCAATTGATGAAACTCACAATAGATTTTTCAATCGGTTTTTTCTTTCCAGTAACTCGATACCAAAGTTCTTCTTCAGCTAGTTCCTGATGCGATATTCTAATCACCTATTTTTCCTAACTCTCGAACAATTCTTTCCATATCATTCATTTCAGAGTATTGAGAAACGACTAGATCCCAGGGAAGTGTTTCCTTCATTTTCTGTTCAGAGATGAAAATCATGTTGATATCTTTTGCATTTCCACTTGATACAACCATGTTTGACCGATTAGACTTCTTATACTGAAATATAATTCCCTTAATTTGGATTGGTAATTTTGTTACTTCATTTATTTTTGCCAGTCTTGATTCCCCAACAATTGTTTTGGGCAAGTCTTTAACATCATCTAGTAAAAACTGGTAATCAGTACTAACTTCAGCATTGGAAACACTTTCCTCTAAAATAACGTTTAAAAAATTCAAAATTTTGTTTGCAACATCATTACAAAATTCTAGGTTTTTTTGTGGATCCTTAACTGCGAACATAATCTGTATTGGCTTTTTAAATTGTGCTTGAAAGAAATATTCATTTTTACTGAAATAAACTTGATCACGATCGAATTTGACATTTTCTATTGATAAAGAACTTTTTTCCTTTCTAACCCAAGACTTCAATTTTTTAAGCAATATCTTTCTATCTATTGCCTTTTTTGGACTTTCAGGAAAGGAAACATTAATTCGTAAAATTGGAACAGGATTTTCAGGCATATAATATCATAAAGTATTCTCATGACATTATTAAAAAAGTTTGTTCTTCACGCGCACAAAAACACCCCTTACCCATAACCGACTTTTGGCTCAAATCTGAGTCGAGGATATGGAGTTACAGAACCCATTTCAGGAAAGAGTCCTAGTTGTTTTCAAAATAGAACTTTATTGCCTAGAAATGAAGTCCACCTTTTGATGCAAGCTGGATAGCCATACCACTTTATGAATTTTTCTACCATCCTACAAACCCTCTGAAGACCCATCCCCAGCTCCAACTCATACGAACAAAGGTTTGAGTAACCAAACGAGATGAAATTAGGTAGGATATGTTCACCCTTTTTCATATTTGAATGAACGTAAACTGAAGAATGATTGTGTGCGCCCATCCGAACCAATTCGCCAGTCTATCGTTTTCTTCGTTTAACTACTACTGTAGCCACAACAACTGCTATTGCAATTGCTGCTACTATGCCCACGTAGAGAATTACGTCAGAAATTGGTAAGGTAGATGGTTGAGTTGGCGCAGCTAATTTAAGCAAGGACATGCCGTGACCGTGCAAGTGCGCAAATATTGTATATCCTCCATCCTCGGTTTGAATTATTAAGCGCCCTTCATCATAGCCAGACCCGCCGTATGTTTGGTTCCATTGTAGATTGCCCTCTGAATCTGTCTTAACTACCCAAATGTCAAAGCCGCCAGCCACTGGAATGGAAGAATTCAATTCGGTGTTGCCAATTATGGCATAACCCTCATTGCTCGTCTGTATCAAAGACTCCGCATAGCTGTCACCGGTTCCACTATACGTTCTGTTCCATTGCATGTTGCCAAGCGAGTCTGTTCTTGCAAGCCAAAAGTCAGAAACAGAATTGTTTGTAGACCCTGCTAGAGCGTATTTTCCGTCGCTTGTTTGCAGTATGGAATGAATTTGAGTTATGCCATTATAGGTTTGGTTCCACTGCATATTTCCAGAAGAGTCTGTTTTGATGAGCAAAGAATCAGAGAATCCTGACTTACCTATTATTGCGTACCCCCCATCTTCTGTTTGGATTCCAGAAAATGCGCTATTCAACCCTGTATCTCCATATCCCTGATCCCATAACTTATTTCCAGAAGAGTCGGTTCTGATAAGCCAGTATCGATTGGGGTGGTGCACTCCAACCATCGTACCCACTATTGCATATCCGCCATCGCTAGTTTGGATCAGGGAAGAGGCTCTGTCATCCCCTTCTCCTGAAAAATATGTCTGGTTCCATTCCATATTCCCTGCAGCATCTGCCTTTACAAGAAGGAGCCCACCCATCTCACCATAGCCAACTATGGCAAAGCCTTCATCCTGCGTTTGAACAACAGAAGCTGCGAAGCTCACTTCACTGTATGTTTTATTCCACTGGACATTTCCTGAAGAATCCGTTTTTACTAGGTAGCCCGTTGTTCCCTCCGGCAATTGTATAGACCCTGCTATGGCATAGCCTCCGTCTTCGGTTTGAATTCCACAGAGTGGAGAAGTGTCCACTCCATAGGTTTTGTTCCATTTTATTGATGGAGGGGTGAAAGATGTTGATTGAGAATTTGTTGCATACACTGCCTCACTTGTTTTTCCACCGTGCACGCTAACCATCAAATCCAGACTTGCCAAAAGCAACAAAATAATTATCCATGACCTTGGTTCTTTTGCCGCTATTATCCTAATCTGCCTTCTCTCATTTTTTAAAATGTAATTGCCTAATTTATTCTTTCTCATTCAATCTAGCAAGAAAACAGCAATACACCTCAGTTAACTCGTGCGGAGAAAATTTTGAATTCTATAGGTATCAATATATTTTTTGTTGCCGAAAGAGTGTAGGATAATGGAAGCGGTGGAAATTGAGCGAACTTATCTTCGTGGGATTAGGGTTATATGACGAAAATGATGTTTCTCTCAGAGGACTTGAAGCGATAAAAGAGGCAGACGCCGTTTTTGCCGAATTCTACACGAGTATAATGCCGGGACTCTCCATTCGAAAACTTGAGGAGAAAGCTGGAAGAGCAATTAAGGTTGTTTCACGAAGAGTCTTGGAAGAGGAGGAGGGCAAACCGATTCTGCAGGAAGCAAAGAAGGGAAAGGTGGCTTTCTTGGTTCCGGGAGACCCCATGATTGCCACAACCCATGTGGACCTGCGAATCCGCGCAGAAAAGCAGGGAATCAAAACCCGAGTCATACATGGCGCCTCTGTAGTTTCAGCCGTCATGGGGCTTTCAGGATTGCAGAACTACAAGTATGGAAGAAGCGTCACAATACCTTTCTCTGAGAAAAATTTCGTTTCTGAAGCTCCTTACAAGGTTATATTGGAGAACCGGAAGAGGGGACTGCACACCATGTGCTATTTGGATATAAAGGCTGAGGAACAACGATACATGACCATCAAGGAGGGGCTACAGGTTCTTTTGGAACTGGAGAAACTTAAGAAGAGGCAAGTTATCACTTCAAAAACCCTAATCATAGGAGTGGCGAGAGCAGGTTCACCAGAGCCCACGGTCAAGGCAGGCTACCTAGAAGAAGTTTTGAACCATTACTTCGGTGCCCCTCCCCACACCCTCATCTTTCCAGGCAAACTCCACTTCATGGAAGCCGAAGCCCTCATAACCCTAGCAGACGCCCCTGAAGAGATTAGGAGGATAGCTGAGTGACGCTGGAAAAGCTGGTTTCCAAGTATATTCGAAACGCTGAGCACGCCTTTGAGGAAATAGGAGAGGTTGTTGATACTGGGCAACTTGACGAGGAGGGGGCAAAGAGAGTGTTCGAGTCGGCTAAACGTTATTTGGAAGACGCAAAATATTATCAGCGGGAAGGCAAACTGGAAACAAGCCTAGCATCCGTTGCCTATTGCGAGGGACTGCTAGATGCCCTGCGACTGTTAGGAGCCGTGGAGTTCTCATGGTAGACAAACCTAAAAAGAGAAAGGTGGTCGTGGCTTCAGGAACCTTTGACCTGCTTCACCTAGGCCACGTCAAATTTCTGGAAGAGGCAAAAAAAGCAGGAGGCAAAGACGCGGAGTTAATAGTCATAGTGGCTAGAGACAACACAGTTAAGGCACGGAAAGGAAAAAAGCCCGTCATGCCAGAGGACCAGCGGAGAGCGCTCGTTGAATCCTTGAAGGTGGTTGACGAAGCCATCCTTGGTTTAGAGGATTTCAGCATAGAGAAAGTGATTGAAAAGATAAAGCCGGACGTGATAGCCGTTGGTCACGACCAAGACGGCATAGAAAGGGAAGTACAAAAAGCGATAAAGGAAAAGAAGCTTAACATTCAGGTTGCAAAGATTGGAAGATTCGGAAAGAGAGAACTGGACAGTTCCTCAAAAATCATGAGAAAAATCGTGGAATACTTCAACAGATGAAGCCTAGGGCAGAATTAGAATCTCCACTTTCACCTTGTTTCCATCTTTCAGTTTCAGACGACTTCGAAGATATATGGGAGAGATAATCTCCAGCACAGACGAGTCGTAATGGCTTCTCAGAGCATAGATGACAGCGCCCTTTTCTCTGTTATTTATTATGGCTGGGTAGCATTTCACCGGACCATACGTTCGGGTCTCGTTCTTGAAGCCTTCAAGTTCTACGGCGGGATAGGCTTCAAGTTCTGACATGGACTTGATGTCATACTCCGTTGTCAGCTTGAGGTTAAGGGTGCCGGGATAGGGATCGAACCCAAGCTTTTCTATAAACTGCTTTCGATACCCCTCCTTGGTTACGTAGTAGGCTCCCTCCCCCAATCCGCTGAACAGGGTGCCCTCCAATGTTATGGAGGGGGGATATTTTGATTCAAATATCAAGTGCAATTCAGAATATAGTTTTTTCAGTTCTGAAACTCCTTGGCTAGTGATTTTTGTCAAGCAGCCTTCGGGAGTTATGGTTCGGTTTATCCAGCCCTTCTTCTCTAGGGTGATTAGGTGTCTGGAGGCTGTCTGCTGGGACGCTCCAATCTTTTCGGCGAGGTATTCTGTGGAGACCTTGACGGTTCGGCTGGAGGCGCCCAACTCCGCTAACTTGTAGAGAGTGAAGAAGAGCTTCCAAGATCTCAAGTCAAGCTTCAGGGAACCCAAGTTAATCGCCTAAATTTGAGGAAAGACAAACTGCTTATTATAAGTAACTCGAAACTTCTACTGTTACTCATCTTTTCTTTGGAGGTTCTCAACTTCTTTCACGGCTTTTATGGCTACAGCAATCATCTTGTCGTCAGGCTGTCTCGTCGTAAAATGTTGAAGAGCCAAACCCGGCGCCACCAGAACCTTCATGATTCGTGAGTCCTTATACCTGTCGCTGAGCCTCAAAAGCTCATAGGAAACAGCGGCAATGACGGGAATGAGAAGAATCCTGTAGGCTAGCCTAATCCAATAGCCGAAATTCGGCATAAGAGAGAACAGCAGAATGCTGATTAAAGTGACAATAAGAAGGAAGGATGTTCCGCACCTAGCGTGAAAACGAGAGTATTTTCTGGCATTTTCAACATTCAACTCAACACCAGCTTCATAGGCGTTTATAGCCGTATGTTCTGCACCGTGATACTGGAATATACGTTTGAAGTCTCCAATCATAGAAACGGCGGCAAGGTATACTAAGAGGAAGCTGAGTCTGACCACGCCCTCAACGACGTTGAAGACCACTCCTCCCCCGATGTTCAGGAGGGATGTTAAGAAGAAGGGTGTGATACTGAACACGAGTATCGATAATGCGAGGGCTACGGCTATAACTATGGCGATTTCTTTAGAGCTGAGAACTTCCTCTTCATCATCAAAAGCTGCGTTCGCAGAGAAATAGATGCCCTTGATTCCCACGTATAGAGTTTCAAACAATGCTAGGATGCCCCTCACGAAGGGAACTTTTAGGAACTTGTATTTTTCAGAGAGGGAATGTATTTCTTCGGTCTTTGTCAGTATTTCGTCGTTGGGCTGCCGCACACATACTACCACATGCTTTTTGGAGCGCATCATCACTCCCTCCATCACCGCTTGTCCGCCAAAAGCCAACGACGGCTCTTTTCCCTTATTGAGTAATCCCATATCCAAAAGGAGATTTTATCGATTCTTATATTCTTTATGAACCAGATTTAAAAGTAAGAAACTTTTTATTCGTCGCATCCCTATGCCATTTTAGGGGTAGAGCTTATGGAAGGAAGATGGGTTAACGACTGTCAACGGATATTGGACGAGATAAAGAAGTCAGCGAAGGCTGAAGGGCATGACCGACTGGATATGGTGAGGACAATCAGGTTCACGATTCTTGCCTTGCAGCGAAGCGTTACGGGTTGGATGCAGTGGGCTGACAATCCCGACATCATGGCTCAATTCTCTCTGGATGAGTTGAAGGAGATAAACAGTAATCTCGCCGAGCTTGTGTGTGCCTTTGTGGATTATGATGCAAAGATAACTGGAAGTCAGGAAAGTAAGATAGAGAAGAAGATACGGAAGAAAATAGGAAAGAAGCCGGAAGAAGGACAGGACATCTTCTACGTGAAGTAACACTGCGCATAGGCAATCTAACTATTTGTAAAGCGAAAAACTGGATTCCTAAGATTTTCTAACGTGGGTTAGCGCGCCTTTTTTATTAGCCGCTTTCGGTAGATTATGACCAGAAGGGTTGCTGCCACGAATAATGGCAAAACAATCCATGATGGAAATTCGGGTATAACGGGTTCTGGGTTGTAGATTCCTCCTCCTCCGCCAACTAGGTCTGCGTCATTAGGGTAGCCTCGTCTCTCCCAGTATCCCAAGTAGTCTGGGTTGTCTGATACTTCGATTTCGGTTATCCATTTTATCCATTTGTATCCGTACTTGCTCTCTGCTACAAGCTGGAAAGGAAAGCCTCTTTCGGGTGGAAGGGTGACGTTATTCATTTTGTAGGCAATCATTATGTTGTTGTCGATTATGTAATCTAGTGGCACAGAAGTGGAATATCCATCATAAGCATAAAATATCACTGTGTTTGCTGCAGGGTCAACTCCTGCTTCTTCGATTACGTCCCCAACAAGGACGCCCTCCCACAATATAGTTACACTCCAGCCTTCTACGCAATTTAGTGTGACGACCTTCTTGAAATGCTGATTATCATCAATAACCGCATCATAGGTGTATTCTAATTCCTTATTCACCAGACCTCTGACAACGAGCGTGTAGTTTTCTACATCAATATACTGTGGTCCTTTAATCGAGTTTTCTCTGAAATCAGCAATTGCAGAGAGGTCTTTTCCTTCGTACTCTCTGATTTCTACGCTTTCAAGTGTTTCTGTTTCATTTGCTGTGCTGGTCAGTGTTCCTGTTGGATTGAAAAAGACAATTGAAATAGGTAATCCAACTAAGAAAAGCGTTAGGAGCAATAACGTTTTGCGTTGCACTTCAGAACCTATTAATTATGACCTACGTCATGTTATATAACTGTTTCACTCCTAAACCCAACTAATATCACAGCAAAATATTTCTTCCAGTCGTTAGGATGCTATCGGGCTGTAATTTGCTGAGCCTGCCGAATTTTTCTTTTTAGCCCTCCAATATACGACGACAATCACAACTATTACTACAATGGCAATTACAAGGACAAGCAATACTTGTGTGAAATTATCGCCAGGCTCGATTCCAGAATTACCTTCGGGTGTTGAATTATCAGCTGTTGGTTCTTCGGTGGTCTGTGGTTCTTCAGTTGCCTCGTCAGGAATATCACTGGGCTCTGTTGCTGAATCAAAGAACAGCTCAACTACACCGCCTCCAGTTACTACTTTGCTTACTTCTCCACCCCATTTAGTGGAAACTGCCCGTACAGTATATGTTTCGTTGGACTCGGCACCATACCATGAAATAGATGGTGTTGTTTCGCTACCCATCTCAGTAGCTGTGTCGAAAAGCTTGTTTCGCCATACGTATTGTCCTCCTATAAGTGAGGGCTGAGATCCTTTATAGATTCTGATACGTCCATCTGCATACCGCTCCTTGTCTATACCGTTCCAAAGATAAACATGCATGTAGTCAGTTGATGCCTGCAATAGTGGAGTGCTACTCACCATTAGGACAACAACGATTGTTACTACAGAAATGACCAATATTTTGTTTTTCAACACGTTAGCTCCTGTCATCTTCTAGGCAATCAAACTTTGCCGTTCGGAAATAAACTGTGAATAGGGCTTTTAATAGATATTACTTTTTTGCCAATCCCGAATCTTCCCCGCCTTCTCAACGGCGCTATTTCGTAATCTCCAATTCCCGAGGGCATTCAAATGATTAAAAATCTGCTCAATATTTTAGTGAAGCAATAGCTTTCTTTACTTTTTCAACAGATTTCTCGAAACGTAGCTTAGACTCAGTTGACAGCTTGAGTTCAACAATTCTTTCAACACCATTTTTTCCCAGAACAACAGGAACACCAATCGAAACATAAGAACAACTATATTCTCCATGTGGACATGTGGAAACGCTCATCACACGGTTTCTTCCTTTCAGAACAGAATCCGCCATCAATGCAATTACTGCGCCGGGAGCGTATGTGGTAGCGCCCTTCAGCTTTATCACATCAGCACCAGATGTTATGGTTTGGTTAACAACCTTCTTAATTTGCTCTTTCGACATCAGCGTTGTGATGGGTATTCCCGAGACAGAAGCGTACTCGACCAGCGGAACCATGGATTCGCCATGCTCGCCAATCACCAGCGCCTGCGTGTCTTCTCTTGAAACACCAAGTTCTTGAGCTATATAAGAACGGAAGCGGAGAGTGTCAAGAATGTTTCCCATACCAAAAACGCGGTTTGGAGGCAAACCCGATTCTTTACGGGCAATAAAGGTCATCACATCAACCGGATTGGTAACTATCATGAGCTTGCACTCTGGAGCGTAATGTGCAACCTCTTTAACGATTGAATGGATGATTTTGGCGTTGATGTTCATAAGATCTAGGCGGCTCATACCCGGCTTTCTGCCCTGACCAGCAATGACAATAACAAGCTCGGAACCTTCCATCTCCCTAAAATCATCTGTTCCCCGAATTTTTCCATCAAATTCGATGGCTGGCGCAGCCTGCATCATATCCAAAGCCTCACCTCTCGCCAACTCCGCATTAAGGTCGATGAGAACTACATCGCTTACGTGGTCTTTAAGAATGTCAAAGGCGGCTGTGCTGCCAACTTTTCCAGCACCAACAATAGTTATCATAATAACCAAAGAAAGATTAGTTATATTCCCAAATAAAAGTAACTTCTCAATTGCTTTGGGATGCTCTCTGCACCCTTTCCAAGGGACTGGTTTTATGTCGCTGGTTACTTCTGTTTCTTCCGTGCCTTCTCTCGCACTATGACGACGATGTTGTCTCCATGTTTCTATCTCACATGGGAACAGGGGATGTTTGTTCTAAGTTTGGCGGGTCTTATCTAGCTGTTTTTTCAGCATGAAGTAGACTGCGGCTGCCGAGGTTGCTGCGGCTACCAAAGACGACACGATGGCTACTATCACCAGCATGTTCAGGCTTTCGATATCTCCAGACAGGTCGCTTGTTGTGGCGTCTAGATCATTTGAGGTTGCGGATACGTTGCTGAGGGAAGACAGGCTAGCTTTAACTTCGTCAAGCGTTGTGCTCACTGCGCTTAAAGCGGCTACGTCTGATTTGCTTGCAACGGTGGCGTTGAGAGAAGACAAGTTAGACTCTAGATTATTAATCGCATCGTTTAGCTCTTCCAAGACTGAATCCAAAATGGCGACTTCTACGGTGGTTGCGGTGGTTGCGCTGATAGAATCCAACTGAGACTGTATGTTATCAATTGTAGTGATTAATGAGTTCAAATCTGAATTCAAAGTGGTTGTAGCTGCTTCCACATTGTCCAGTCTCTCGTCAAGAGCGTCTATCGCCGCCAGGATGTCCTCAAGAGTAACTGGTTCCGCGAGTACTGTGAAAGCATTTGATGACACAGTAGCCGCTGAAACTATCGATGCCATAATGAGCATTACTAAAATCTTAGACACTGTTTTGCCACGCATTTATGATTCCTCTACTTAATTATCTTCATTATTCGACACTGAATATACATAACTTGTATCCAACCCTAAAATAACTTATTCAGGAGGATAAAAACCCCAGAAGGTTCTAAAACACTAAACATCAGACAGAGCAGAATTTAAGCGATAATGCTCCAAAGAAATTTTTATTTCTTTCCTTCACTTCTTCTCTGCCGCAAAAGGTCTTTAGCCAAATCTCTGCAGTGTTCAGAATATATCAAATCAACTATTTTGTTCCAGTCAAAATTCGGGTGTGAACTGTAATGCGTATATTCTTCAGGGGAAAACATGACAAGCTTGTCCGAGTCGTACAAAATCCGGAACGTCAGAGATGGATGTTCTGGGTGATCATGATGTGTGCGCACCATTTCGCCAACTTCTTTGACAAACTTCTCGTCATATCCCAGTTTCCTCAGGATGGTAGCTGCTATCTTTGGGCCCTCTTCGTACTGCTTCTGGATACTGCTTCCTCCGATGTCATGCATGATTATAGAACAGAAGATTAATTCTTCTGATTCCTTTGGAATCTCAAAATTTTGTTTGGCGATCTCAAAGACTCTTCGGGTGTGGGGCATCCCAAACTCGTTCTTTTTCAAGTATGGTTCTGCTAACCTGAACACTTTTTCATAATCCATATTATTTTTCAACTCCATCATTCTTCTTAAACATTATATTCTGTTGGGTCCTGAATCTGTGCCTCCCTGAAAGCTTTTTTGCGGTTCATGCAGGATTCGCATTTTCCACAATGTTTTTGTCCGTTAAAGTAGCATGACCATGTAAGTTTGAAGGGCACACCAAGTTCTACTCCGCGTCTTATTATGGCAGATTTTGGAACATCACTGAAGGGTGCTTCGACAGTTATGTTTTCACCCGTTCCCAGTCTTGCCGTTGTCTCAAAGGATTTGTAGAATTCTTTTCTGCAGTCGGGATAGAAGGGTTCATCAGACCCCTGTGCGCCATAGAATATCTTTGTTGCACCTACTGAAACTGCGTAGGCAACTGCTACTGAGAGGAAGATAGCATTCCTGAAAGGAACTATGATTGGTTGGCTGAAACTTTCAGTCATCTCAATTTTTGGGTCAACCACTGACGTCACTCCAGCGTAGATGTCTTTCAGGGAAGAAAGATCAATGACCTTTAATGTCATTCCCAGTTTTTGGGCTATCAGTTTCGCATGTTCAACCTCTTTCGAGGCGAGTTGACCATATTTGCAGCTCAGACCATAGAGCTCATATCTTTGTTTCTTCGCCCAATAAGCTACAGTCGCCGAATCTGGTCCACCACTCAATACAACTACACATTTTTCTTTCTGCTTCACTTGCTACCACCACTTGAATCTAGTTTCAATTGCTTGGAAAACAACGGAGCCAATGAGACACACTACTTGCTCGCTGATAAACAGATACGGAAGGGTTGCGATTATTGGTTCACTAAATAGTTGGAAAAGCATCCAAGCTACGGCAAACGGGATTATTGTCGCTATGACAGCTCCACAAATGAAGTAGTTGTTGCCGAACTTCTTTGCTAAGATATACCCCAACAGTCCTGCAATAAGGCTCATAACCGGCATAAACAACAATTCGTACGGTCCAACATTAGGACTAGCGAGATTTCCTACGACCACTCCTATGGCGTATCCGATGGCTAGAATCCATTTTTTGGCGATGGCGGGTCTGAGCACGCCGGCTACTCTAAATTGGAGTGCTAAGAAAGATATGGGAGCGAAAATGTAGACGAGCACTGCATAAAGGGCTGCGAAGATGGCTACTAATGAAAGGTCTCTAGTTTCTATTCTCAATCTTTTACCTCCACACTCCGGGATTTTTATGGCGGAACGGGTGGGAGGCTCCACCTACCCGCTTCTGGAAGATGTTAAGTTGATTGCTTAAAAACGTTTAGATAAAAAAAGGGATTCGGCGGATAGCAAGCTTTTGTTTGCTACCGCTAACTTCTTCATCGATATTTTTGGGTGATTTAGTGTAAATTTTACGAGGGCGTCATTGGAGGCGGCTGAGTGGGTTCTGCCTTAATCTGGAAGAATGCTATTGTCAGGAGTAGCAAGGCAATCCAGATAAGCAGGAAACCGATAGCGATTATTGTCAAGACAGCGCCGATTAGTAGTAGCAGTCCTGCGGTGCCGAAAAGGCCAACGCCCGTCTTTTCAGCGAGGGTTGTTAATGATTTTCTGTAGAATATTGCTGCGATAATGGCGAATATCCAAAGTATAGCCAAACTTATCAATATCACTCCGACATGAGTGATTATGCTGTCCAAAACCATCCCTTGTGTCCAATTAATGCCTGAGAAAACTGCGGGGTTGCTCCAATCTCTTGAGAAGTCAATGCCTAAATCTCGGAGGAAACTTATGGCTGTCACAACAATTGCTACCACAAAGACTACTCCGCCGACTATCGACAAGATGACACCGTAGAGTGAGTTGTTGAATATGCCGCCTTCATTGTAATGGTCGGCCAATCCTTTCATTGCTATCAAAACAAGGATTAAGCCAACCAACCCTAACACACTTGCGAATACACCTGCTGCAAAGGCGAAAGGGGAGATTACCAGCAATAATGCGCCTATACCACCCAAAGTCTTGTTCGTTTCCAGCGTCATTTCACATCACGCAAACCAGTTTCTACCCTTTGAAATAAAAGCTTTTTCACAGTGAATAACAGCTTTCTCTAGGCTCAAGAAAAACTTGAAAAGAATTCGATTAAGACAAGGTTTTACTACCAAAATAATGGTACATATGATAAATATTGTTTTTTTGCTCAAAAAGTAATAATTTGGAGTCTCATGGTTAATTAGTAGAGGCGTGGACACGTAGCCAAACCAAAACGCTTTTCCTTGCCATGTTTGAAGACAAAGGTCTGGTAGATACCTGCTATGGTCCAGTGAATCCGCATTTTGGGCAGCGATAGTTTCTTCCGAACTGTCGGCATTTGGCGCAACGCCAGATGAGTATTTCTCCGCAGTTGGGGCAATTAGATTTTGTTGCCTCTTCCCCCGGAGGAATAGTTCGGTTGCAGGACATGCATTTGGGCATGACGATGCTTACTCTCTCACTCACAGCAACACCTCAAGGAAAACTGGATATAACAACGCCCACTTATATATGCTATCTTTTAATGCTTCACCAACGGTATAGTAAAAATCCACAGATTGAACAAAAGAGGAAGAGACGTGAAGAAAAAACCTGACATCGCTGTTGTCGGAGGAGGACCCTGTGGCTCATATTCAGCCCTGACTGCCGCCAAGCTAGGCGCCGAGGTGACCGTTTGCGAAGAGCATGAAGAGGTAGGTGCTCCTAAACACTGCTCCGGTCACCTAAACATAGCCAGTTTAAGACGTTTAGGACTGCAAATACCGCGGGGCGCAGTTGAGAACGAAATCAGGGGGGCAGTCTTCCACTCTCCTTCAGGCAAAGAGTTCGTTTTGAGGTGCCGTGCTCCTGTAACGATTGTTGTTAACCGGGAACTCTTCGATAAACACTTGGCTGACCTCGCCGTGAAAGCCGGGGTCAGGTATCTTTTGAAGACGCGGGTGAGGTCCCTCCTCTTCAGTTCAGGTTCTGTCAAGGGAGTAGCCCTCAAAGGGAATGGAGAGAGGGTGGAAGCGAATGTTGTCATAGACGCCGAAGGCTGCTCATCAGCCCTTCTGAAGAAGACCGGTCTCCAAGGGCTGAAGAGTCATATGATGGTGAGGGGAATCCAAGCGGAAGTCGACGGGGTGGAGGGGATAACCCGAGACATGGTTGAGATGTACCTCGGAAGAAATGTTGCCCCCGGCTTTTTCGCTTGGATAATTCCAAGAATGGATGGTTCGGCGAAGGTGGGTTTAGCCACTGGAACCGGCGACCCCCGAAAGTATCTGCGGAGGTTCATGGAGAAACATCCTGTGGCTTCATTGAAGCTGAAGAAAAGCCATGTTACCGCTCTTTCTCTCCATCCCATACCGTTGGCAGGTCCCCTTCCCAAAACGTACTCTAACGGGTTTCTCGTGGTGGGAGACGCGGCTTCTCAGGTAAAACCGACGACTGGGGGAGGCGTCATCTTCGGGCTGACATGCTCTAAGGTAGCGGGGGAAGTCGCTTACGAGGCTGTGAAGAACAGCGATTATTCGGAGACTTTTCTGTCCCGCTATCAGTCCCGCTGGAAGAGGCTGGTGGGCTTTGACTTAGCTGCTATGCTCAGACTAAGGAGGATGCTTAACAGTCTGTCCGATGACAGAACAGATGGGCTAATCGATTTAGCTGGAAGATTGGGGGTGGATAGGGTGCTTGAGAAGGTTGGAGACCTAGATTTTCAGGGGAGGTCCATTATTCCCATGCTTAGGTATCCGGGTACGCTGGCTGTGCTGCTTTACTTCATGTTTTCATGGTTGACGTCATCCGGAAAGAATTAATCTTCGCTTGTGGTGAAAGCGTTTTAGAGGGAAAGATACACAATAGATGCTGCTGAGGCTACAGGAATGACTGGAAGAATATCTGTTGGTTCATCGGCTTTCGAACATAAGCAAGTTGTCGTCTTGAGAACTGACCTTAAGATGAGCAGAGGGAAGATGGCGGCTCAGGCTGGGCATGCAGCTGTATCCGCAGCTGAATACGCACGAAAGAACCGCCCCGAATGGTGGAACTCATGGATGAGGGAGGGGCAGTGCAAGATTGCGGTGAAAGTGGAGTCTAAGGAGGAGCTTCTGGAACTTGAACGAAAAGCAAGGAACGCAGGATTACCCGCAGCCCTCATTGTTGACAGGGGTTTAACTGAGCTTCCGCCAGAAACCACAACCTGCCTGGGGATAGGACCCGCACCCTCCGATAAGATTGATGTTATAACGGGGAACCTACCGCTTCTCTGAGGCTGATTTCGTGCAGGTTCCACCCCTCGAAAAAGAACTGGGAATCGAAACTTACATCACCCAATCTCCTGGCATCGGAGGGAGAATCCGTCAGCTATTAGACGACTTTGTAGTTGAAGAACTCTTGGTTGATGGGTCGCTGGCTGAAGTTAACCCGCCAGCCGAGACGTGGGAACCTGTGGGGGAGGGGCGCTATCTCATCTGCGTCTTGGTTAAGCGGAGATGGGATACCTTTTTGGCAGTAAGAGAAGTCGCAGCAAAGCTGAGAATAAATCAGAAGCGAATTAGATTTGCAGGCATCAAGGACACCAAAGCCCTCACTGCCCAGCATATCAGCCTCCAAGGAGTCTCACCAAACAGGGTCTCAGAAGTTAAAATCAAGGACATAACAGTCTATCCCCAGCGCTTTTCTAAGGAGAGAATCTACTCCCAGCTCATCCAAGGAAACAGATTCCACATCACAATCAGAGGAATACCCCATCCCCCATCGGTCATCGAAGAACGGGCTGAAAACGTCCAAGATGAAATAGCGGCGTTAGGAGGGGTTCCAAACTTTTTTGGGCACCAGCGCTTTGGAACCATCAGACCCAACACCCACCAAGTGGGCAGATATCTGGTGAAGGGGGATGTGGAGAAGGCGGCATTAGCCTTCCTTGCAGAACCCAGCCTGCATGAGCACCCTGAGGCTAGGGAGGCGCGAGGACGACTGCAAAATACTGGAGACTTTGAGGAGGCTCTCGCTCGTTTCCCAAGGTTCCTCAGGTATGAACGATTTATGCTTAATCACCTGGCAAAGTATCCGAGAGATTTTGTGGGTGCATTCCGCGAGTTGCCTAGGAGGCTCCGTAAGCTCTTCGTCCAAGCCTACCAGTCCCATCTCTTCAACAGGTCTCTCAGTGAACGCATACGAAGAGGCATACCACTAGACGAACCACAGGTCGGCGACTACATGATAAAACTTGACGAGCACGGGCTTCCAACAGATGACTATGACCAGGTGACAGCACAAAATCTTCAGATGATGAAAGAGGCGTCTGAGGAAGGAAAGATTTGCGTAGCAGCCCCCCTCGTAGGCACAAAACAACCTCCATCAGAGGGACTTCAGGGAGAGATAGAACAGGAGATTCTTGAAACCGAAAACTTGGCTCCAGAAAACTTCCAACTTTCATTCATGCCAGAAGCAACCGCACAGGGTAGAGTGCGGGCAATCCTAAATCCCGTCAGGAACCTCCTTCAGGAAGAAATATCCGAAGATATGGAAAACCCCGACATGCAAATGATGAAACTTGGCTTCACCTTAAATCGAGGCTCCTACGCAACCGTTCTTCTGCGAGAATTCATGAAACCCCAAGACCTCATAGAAGCCGGATACTAGCACGGGTTAGGGTGTGAGTCTGAAGCGGTCTCTTGGAAAGAGAACAACCTCTCTTATGTTTCGTATGCCAGTGAGAGCCATAACCAGCCTTGCCAACCCCAATCCCCATCCAGCGTGGGGAGGCATACCATAATCGAAGGCCTGCAGATGATGCTTGAAAGATTCCTTGCTGAGACCTTGCTCAGTCAACCTCTTGACCAGCTGGTTTTTAGAGTGGATACGCGTTCCTCCCGAAGAGAGCTCCACCCACTTCCACATGAGGTCGAAGCCCTCGCTTATTTTCGGGTTGTCGTCCCGCGGTTTGATGTAAAAAGCCTTAGCCTCAGTTGGCCAGTCCGTCAGGAAATAGTAGTAGGGATGAAGCTTTCCTAGAATTCTGAAGGCTGGAGTGGGTATATCCTCTCCCCACCGAATGTGAATCTTCTCCTCCTCCAACTCCTCCAGAGCCTCGTCATAGGTGAAGCGTTTGAAGGATTTCTCCGGCACCTCAATCTTGTGCTTGAGAAGCTTCAGCTCTCTTCCACAATTTCCCACAACATCCTCGCACACATAATGAATCAGCTCCTCCAGCACCTTCATGACATCCTCTGCGGTCGCAAACGCCTGTTCAATATCAACCGAGATGAACTCGCTCAGATGACGTCGGGTGTGAGACTCTTCGGCTCTGAAGAAGGGACCGATTTCAAAGACTTTCTCGAAATCCAGAATCAGCTGCTCTTTATATAGTTGGGGGCTCTGAGCCAGAAAAGCCTCCCGCTTAAAGTAAGCCACTGGAAACAGGGCAGAACCCCCTTCAGTAGCGGAGACAATGATTCTCGGCGTGAACACTTCCATGAAACCCTTCTTCGACAGATAACTTCTTGCAGCCTCAAGAGCGGTATGCTGAACCCTGAAGATAGCTTGATTCTCCTCCCGCCGCAAATCTAGTACACGGGCGTCAAGGCGCACATCGATATCTGCTCGGGTTCTCCCTGTTACATCGAGGGGCAGAGGCTGCTTTGCCACTCCAAATATCCGCATTTCGCTGGGAATGATTTCAGCTCCTCCAGGAGCTTTTCCCATCTCCCGAACCGTCCCTTTGATGCCGATGCTGTACTGCCTCTGCAATGAATCAGCCTTCTTCAGCACCTTACCAGCGGCTTTGTCTCGGTGAATGGTAATCTGCACTTTTCCCTTCATGTCTTGCAGTATCAGAAATCGTATGCCGCCTAGGTCCCGAATTTCCTGAACCCACCCGAAAACAGTAACTTCCTTCCCGTCCAGTTCAGGTCCTATATCAGCTGAATAATGGGTTCTGCGCCACTCCCCCATCTTGTCAGTTTTCATCGGAGACCCAACTGTCATCAAGCGAATTCTACTCTGAGGGTCATTCCCCTAACTTTTTGGGCGATGTCCCTCGATGATTTAACGTTTACAGGAAGCCTTTTTCGTCCTCCCCGTTTCAGGATAACCCTTGTTTCTGTGGTTCCGTCAGGCAGCCATATGGTGTTTATCGTCAGAATGCTTAAGGGCACAAAGAGGTCTTCCAGAAACTTTCTCTCAGTCACTCCATACTCCAGAACCCGAATAGTTTTTCCCGTTTTTTCACCCAGAGCCCTGACAATTTTTCCGCCATGACTTAAAAGACGCGGCACGTCACCTTTATCAACGAGGATGGCGAGAACCCTGTCTGATTCCACAGCCTTGTGAAAACGTACTTCCTGAAGAGAAGGATACTTTTCTTCCAAAGATAGAAGTAAGCGGGCGATCTTGAAGTCTTCCTCACTGACCTTTCCCGACTTGAGTTTCCCTTGACATTTTGAGCATAATATTCCGCTTTTCAAGCAGAAATTGCATAGTTCCGTTTTCACCCCGGTTTGTGTCCTCCCTGAAATAAAGGAGGGGGCGGCGGAGCCTTTTAAAGTTGTAGGCTTTAGTTTACTTCGCTAAAGTGATTTCGATGCTGCTGACGTTCGATGGCGCGTCACGGCCTTCGGTTGGAGTCAACTGATCTGTGCCTATCCCGATCTTCTTGACTTTCAGGTCTGGCATGAATCGACGTCGGGTTACTTCCGCAACATCGACTGCTCTGCTGATTGCTCTACCTCTAGCCTTCACGGATATTTCACTTGCTCCGCCGTGGAAGAGAGATATGCAGGCCAGCACGTAGTTCATTACTGGCTTTCTCCCGATCAACACAGAATTGTTTTCTGCCATTTTCACCGCCTCACTCCTCGTTTTTTTCTTCCGTAAACTTTCATAGCTTTTTGGTAGTCCAATAAATACATTACGGTAAAACTTTGCAACATCATCACATCATGTAATTAAAGAATCGTTCTTCCCACAAAAAGATGCCCAAACGGCAAATCCGTTCAAGCTGACGAGTTATTCATAGAAACCAGAAAGGAAAACATATTTAGGTCAGGGACTATTTTGAATCGTAACTAAGTTCAGCTAACAGAGGAAATCAACATTGCCCATAATGGACCCCTTCAAGAAAACCCTTGCCCAGAAGCATAGACTCTACATGAAAATCTGCCGAGAATGCGGAGCACGAAACTCCTCCAGCGCCACCAAATGCAGAAAATGCAGAAACAAAAATCTACGATGGAAGAAACGAGAAGTCGTCCGCTAAAAAACTAACATTCATATTAGGAGACTAATCACAGCGTATTGTTGAAAACTAGCTTTTTCCTGTTTTTTGCTCAACTGTATCTGTAGAATCCTCTTCCCGCTTTTTTGCCGGTCCAGCCTTTTTCCACGTAATTCTTGAGCAATGGACATGGTTTGTACAGTTCCATGGCATGTTGGCTGTGGAGGTTCTCCAGCTTATCCAGCATCCAATCCAGCCCCTTTCTGTCGGCGTATTCGCAGGGACCTGAAGCCCATCCTGTCCCCAGCTTCATCCCCAAGTCTATGCTCTCCGGCTCCGCAACATCATGGAGAACCATCCACGCTGCCTCATTCACGGCAACAGCCCAAGACCGTTCGATATCGTATTCTCCAGCCAAATCAGCAGATATGCTGGGTCTGCCCTTACTCCAATCATAGAATCCAACTCCCGTCTTTCGACCCAGCTTCTTCTCCCTGACCAGAGGCTCAGTAACCGCGAGGCATGGGCGAAACCTCTCACCATGGGCTTCATGCAGTATCTTGCTGACGTCATATTCGATGTCCACTCCAACATAATCCACAAGTTCGAACCAGCCCATGGGAAAGCCGCCAGTGTATTTTGCGGAGGCATCTATTCCCTCTTTGGAAGCTTCTCCTCGATGGTATGTCCAGAAGGCTTCGTTGAAGACTGCCACGAGGATTCTGCTAACAATAAATCCGCGGGCATCCTTCTTGCATAATATTGGCGTTTTTCCAAGCCTTCTGCTCACCATCATTATGGCATTTAGTGTCTCGCTGTCGGTGTCATCGCCCTTAATCACTTCAATAAGCTGGGTTAACTGTGGTGGGATGAACCAGTGCATTCCAGCAGTCTTCTCAGGTCTCCCCGTGGCTCTTCCCAGTTCGGTTATGCTCAGCGTAGAGGTGTTTGTCGCAATTATTGCATGGGAAGGCGCAATTGCATCAATTTTCGAGAAGACTTGCTTCTTCAATTCCATGTTTTCCGAGACCGCTTCCACAGTCAAGTCGATATTCTTTGCCGCTTTCATATAGGAAGTGGTTGGTTTGATTCTTGACAAAACCGCTTTCGCCTCGTTTCGGCTGATTGTACCTTTTTCAACGAACTTGTCGAGGCTCCACTCAATCTCTCTGATAGCTCTCTCTAAACTGTCTTCGCTTCTGCTCAGAAGATTCACGTTATAGCCTCTCAGGGCAAAAGCCTGAGCTATCCCATGCCCCATTAATCCGGTTCCAATAACGGCTACACGCTGTATCTCTTCACCAGTCGTCTCCTTTCACCCTTTTCTACACTGGAACAAACTCGTAAGCAACTCCCCCATCAGAACTAACCCTACCCACGAGCCTAACCTTCATGCCCACCCTAACATCCTCTCTCTCTACCCCAATCAACCAAGCCAACGCCTTAACCCCCTCCCTGAGCCTAGCGATAGCTACAATGTAAGAGGATTCCTTTGAGAAACTGGGTGGCTTCACAACCACCTGAGTGAAGGTTTCAATTTCGCCCTCCCCATCCAGCTCAACCCACTTCACATTAGAAGAACCGCAGTCTCCACAATCAGCCACAGGAGGAAAATGCAGCCTCCCGCACTTCTCGCATTCTGTCGCGTAGATTTTTCCCTCCTTAAGACCTTCCCAGAACTTGGATGTCCTGCTTATGGGCAGGTTATATGTTATGTGTAATGTTCTGTTGCTCTTCAGAGTCAATGGCTTATCCATGTTCTTTTATCTCCTCAGTATCGTCACATAGCCGTAGTGACCTGTTCCTCCAGTGTTGTGAGCCAAAGCAATGTAATTTTTCATGGGAGCCTGCCTTCCGCTTGGTTTTACCTCTTCTCTTAGCTGTTTTGTTAATTCGGCGAGCATGGAGACGCCTGTGGTTCCGATAGGGTGACCCTTAGCTTTTAATCCGCCATCAATGTTAACGGGGATTTTACCGCCCACCTCAGTCTCCCCCTCTCGAATCATACGTGCTCCTTCACCTTTTCCGCAAAAACCTAGGTCCTCATAAGCCATTATCTCTGCGATGGTGAAGCAGTCATGAACCGTTGCCACATCAACATCTTTCGGCTCTACTCCAGCCAGTTTATATGCCATTCTTGAAGCCCTCACAGAAGCCTCGAGCCCCACATAGTTTTCTCTTCTGGAAAGGTTAGCGGTGTCTGACGAGAATCCCATGGCTTCTATCCACACAGGGGCTTCCACTCCCAGTTCCTTCACTTTCTCTTCAGAAGCCAAAACAACGGCTGCGGCGCCATCCGTTATTGGACAGCAATCATAAAGCTTCAGAGGCCACGCTATCAAACTTGAACCGAGCACCTGTTCCACGGTTATCTCATGTTGAAGATGAGCCAGCGGATTCATTGCTCCGTACCTGTGGTTTTTGACGGCGACCAAGGCGAGGTCTTCCTCTGTGGTGCCGTATTTTGCCATGTGCTGGGTTGCGTGGAGGGCGTAATAGGCTGGGAAGGTCATGCCGAAATTCTCGAACTCCCACAGGTAGTATCCGGCTCTGCCTATCATCTCCAGCACAGTTGGGGTGTCTATCTGCCTCATCTTCTCGACTCCAGCAACCAATGCTGATTCCATCTGTCCGCTTGCAATGGCAGAATAGGCTGTGAAGGCAGCGGCGCTTCCTGACGCACATGCTGCCTCGCATCTAACCAAGCCTGCCCCGGTTAATCCGCAGTATTCCGCTATGACAACGGCTGGTAACGGTTCCTCTGACCACACCCCCATGGAACCGAGAGCCATGTAGGGGATTTCCTCTGCTGTTAACCCTGAATCTTCAAGGGAAGGCTGGACAGCCTCAAAAGCCAGCTCGGAGAGGTTAACGTCTGTCCTGTCGCCGAATCTGCTGTGACCCACGCCGATGATAGCTACCTTGTTCATATTTTATCCCTTGCCAAGCGATGTTTAATCAAAGTTTACGGTTTCCTACTTTTCTATTTCTCTTGGACAGGAAAGCCTCTAACCGTTCTTTGGCTTCCTTTGTGGAGAAGAGCAGAGCAAAAAGGTCTGTTTCTTTCTTTAATCCTGCCTCAAGGGGAACATGAGTCCTAAAGTTTATGGCTTGTTTTGCGTATTTCACCGCTTTTTCTGGGTATCCACCCAGTCTTTGAGCCACTGCTTCCGCTTCAACCTCCAGCTTATTCTGGGGAACAACCTTATCCACCAGCCCCATCCTTAACGCTTCTTCAGCTTTAACCATGTTTCCCAGCATTATCAGACGCTTAGCCTCTGCAGCGCCCACAGTCCATGGGAGTCTTTGGGTTCCTCCCCATCCCGGAATTATCCCCAGTTTCATCTCGGGGAATCCCAATTCTGCGTGGTCTGAGGCTATTCTGAAGTCGCAGGCTAGGGCAAGCTCCAGTCCTCCTCCTAGGGCGTATCCGTTGATGGTGGCTACAACGGGTTTAGAAAGTGCTTCCATTTTAGAGAAGAGTTGTTGTCCTTTTCTGGAATATTCGGAGGCGGTTTCCTGTGTTAGTTTCTGGAGTTCTGTGATGTCGGCTCCTGTGCTGAAGGCTTTTTCGCCCTCCCCAGTTATTATGATGCATCTATTATCCGTGTCTTCTTCTATGGTGTCCAGTGCTTCTGAGAGTTCTTCTAGCATGGTGGCGTTTATTGCGTTCAGCTTGTTGGGTCTGTTTAGTGTTATCCATGTTGTTGTCTGTTTGTTCTTGAGTTTTATTGTCTTGTAGAGCACTCTGTTGCAACACCTCAGGGGTGAAGTGGGGTTGGCGGTTATTTAAGATTTCAAAATGATTTGATTAGCTGTTTGAGGATGGCTAGTCTCTGGATTTCGGATGTTCCCTCGTAGATTTCTGTTACTTTTGCGTCCCTGTAGATTCTTTCAGCCCTGTTTTTGCCGAGGTATCCGATGCCGCCTAGGGTTTGGATGGCTGTGTCCGCTGCCTTCACGGCTGCTCTGCTTGAGAGTAGTTTTGCCATGGACGTCAACGTTGGGTCGGTGGAGCCTTGGTCGATGGTCCATGCGGCTTTGTATGTTAGTAGTCTGGCTGCCTCGATTTCGGATGCGGTTTGGGCTAGTTTGGCGCCTATTTGCTGGAATCGGATTATGGGTTGTCCGTTTGATTCTCGTTGTTTGGCGTATTTTATGGCGATTTCCAGTGCTCCCTGTGCTGTTCCTATTGCTTGTGCTGCTATTAGGGTTCTGCTGGTTGAGAAGAATTCTATGGAGTGGTTGAAACCGTTGTTCTGTTTGCCTAGAATGGTGCTGTCATATACTTTCACGTTTTTGAGGGTGACTTCTCCAGTTGTTATGCATCGGATTCCCATTTTGTCTGATATTTTCTTAATCGTCAGTCCCGGCGTGTCTTTGTCTATTATGAAGAGGGTTTGTCCTTTGCGTGGTTCGGCTGTGGGGTCTGTTTGGCATAATGTTATGATGAAGTCGGCTATGGGGGCGTTTGTTATGAGGGTTTTTGTTCCATTTATCCTCCACTTGTCTCCATGCTTAGTTGCCGTGGTGTCCACGGTTGTTATGTCGGTTCCATGTTTTGGTTCTGTGAAGGCGGCGGCGGATATGGTGTCTCCTTGGCATAGGGGTGGTAGATATTGCTGTTTCTGTTGTTGTGTTCCTTGGAGGAGAAGTAGTTCGCTTCCGAAGGTTCCTATCATGGAGGCTAAGCCTAGGGAGGAGTCTGCCCTGCACATCTCTTCCATGGCTAGGCAAGCTGCTAGATAGCCTTGTCCTCCACCTCCGTAACGTTCAGGAATAAAGAGGCATGGGAATCCCTGTTTTGCTGCTTTTTTGTAGAGTTCTATGGGAAACTTTTCTTTTTTGTCTAGCTCCAATGCTAAGTCTGGGTTGAATTCTTTCTCGCAGAACTTTTTAACAGCGTCTTTTAGGCTCAGTTGCTCCTCGGTCAGCCCGAAATCCATCAGAAACCACCAACAAACAATTTGGAGACTTTTAAGAAATAAAACTATTCTCAAATTCAGTCTGTGAAAAATGAGTAAGTTTAAAAATAATGATGTAAGTGCATAAGCGCAAACGAGAAGGTTGGTTGATATTAAAGAACCGAAGATTGTGACCTGTGATGCGTACAATCCCAAGATTGGGGATGGTCAGGCTGTGTATGATGTTTTGTCGCATACGATTTACATTTATTCTCCAGAGATAATTTATAATCGGACGTTGCATCATGAGAAGGTTCATGCGAAGCATCATAGTTACAAGGTTGTGAGGGCGTTGTTCTTCAGGAAGATTGTCTTTTTTGTGGGGCTTGCGGCTAGTATTTTTATTCAGTTCTTTACCAGCCTTTTTGTTGCTGCGATGGTTTTGTTTGTGCTCTTTTCTTTGAGTCTTTTGGAGGAATTCATTACGCAACATAGAACCAAGAAATGGTTCAAGAATTTCTTTCAGAAGGGAAGTGGAGAAGAGTTGGGTGGGGGAAAATCTGTCATGAAACTGGGGCATGGTGACCAGTTCCCTCAGGTGAAAATGGCGCCGAGAAAGGATATGGGGATTAAAGACTAGAAAATTTAGAGATTTGCTGTTGGATGTGCTAGGGAATATTGAGGGGGTCGGTTGCCATTGAATGTCCTTCTTGTAAGGGTCGTGGTTGTCCAAAATGTGATTTCAATGGAGTGCAAGATTTGGAAATTGATGGTAAAAAAGTTGCCGTTGAATGCCCATCCTGCAAAGGTCAAGGATGCCCCAAATGCGATTACACTGGAGTACAAAAACTAGAAACTTAGCACGGTTTTCCAGAAAAAAGACTGTTTTCAACATAGCACTGTTATTAGTCTCCAAATATGCTTTGGTGTATTGTAGGGAGTTGATTTTTTAGTTTCATTTTACTCTCTCACCTATGCTAGATTTTGTTTTGACGCTAATCTTATTTCTACGTGGAGATAATCGTGGTAACCCCTTTGGGAGTTGATTGGATTGGATGATGTGGAAGGTAGGCGGCTTATTATTAGGCGTTTATCGCATATTCAGAGGCTTGCTAGACAGAAAAGATTCGAGGAAATCCAGAACCTTCTAGATAGAAAGTACGTTTAGGGGTTGGTTTTGGATGGCTTTTATTGTAGTCTGTCATGGATGCGGAGAAGTTCTCTATGAAGGCAGAGACATGATTCCCCTCTACCGCCTCAAAGCAAAACACAACGGCAAATGCCCCAAATGCGGAAGAAAACTCGCAAACAAACCACAAAACATAACACTACAACCAATCGAAGAAAAAGCTGAAAATACAGAGACAGCAGAAAGAAGCTAGGGGTTGGGTTAAAATTTAACCTTCTCTCTCTTTTCTTCTACTCGTTTAATCTGTCGTGTTTACTCCTGTCGTGTCGTCTTGTCTAAACTCTCTCCACTCCTCTCTACTAACAAAACAAAAAAATCACACAAATAATGGAAACTCGTGAAGATTTGACTTTTTTGCACACTTATCTCAAAAAGGATTGCTTAAAGATTATAAAGAGAAATATAGATTAGTTAATGAACTTTAATGTCCGAGACCAATGAGAAATCTATTAAAAAGAATGAAATTGATATAAAGGATTTTCGCAAGGTCAAAGAATTCCTTATATCTTACTACCAAAACGTTGGCTCGTCTCAATCTGTTCGTCTAATTGGATTTACTGCAGGATTGTTTACGTTAATTGGAGCAATTAAGCTCTCTCCTGATGAACATCTGGGGAAATTTTTTTCAGAAGCATTTATTTTTCAGCTTTATCCTTCAAATGTTAGCATTCCACAAGACATTAGTCTTGCCGCATTCACTATAGCGATTTTCATTTTGGCGTTTTTTATTTTCAGAGCAATTTTTCGTTACATGTCATTTTCACAAGTAGCGAATATGTTGCTTTTTGTTACTCTTAATGACGTTATGACAGCGGAAAGAAAAAGAAAAGAACAAAGTCCAAAAGAAGAAATAACGTTACACGCTCAAATTATCAATGCGTTGAGGTCCCATATTGAAAAAGAACCAAAAGTCGTAGGAATGTCAATATATAGCTTCATTAGTTTTTATGGAAATCCTCAATATAAGTGGGGTGTCCGTCTTTGCGTTTTTCTTTCTACACTGTCAACTTTCTTTCTCTTACTTTTGCTTTGGTGATTCTTACATTACAAATATATTAAGTAAAAATGACCTAAGGTTTCTTTATGAAGCGACCTGTCTTCAAATCTCTATGTCGAATCTGAGGTTTGCCTCTTACAATCAATGTCTCACGAAAGCTAATTCGCGAGTTTATATCCTGTGACTTTTTTAAATTTGGTTCTGAAAATCCAATCTAAGTTGTCCATGTTTCTTGGATATATTGAGATGAACTTGATTTTGTTTGCATAATAGATTGCCATTTTTCGTTTCATGTTTCGGACGTACTGTCTTCTAGTGTAATCATCATCTGCATCTACTAACCCCCAATATTCGACATATACATCATAATCTGGCAGGTAGAAATCGGGATTGCTAATCTTAGAACTAAAAATTAATCCTCTGCTTCTAGCTTCTTTTTCATACACATATTTGATATTATTTCTACTGAAGTAATCCGCAATTTTTCGTTCGGCTACGCTTTTCACTTCTTCTCCATTCAAAGTAACAGATTTAATTCCATACTGAGGTTTAGGCTCAGAAGAACTTGCTAGAGCAAATATAACTGCTATTAAGGCGATTATTCCAATAATGAAAAGAAAAACAAGGTTTAGACCGAACATGACAAGTGAACATTATGATTGATTTTATTTATGATATATGAAGTTTAATTCAGTATTGGTATACTCTAAAAGATGAATGTGATTATTTGCGTTTTCTTAACGTTTTAGTATTTAGTTTGTAGCGGGTTGGTGTGCTGGTCGTAACCCGCCTTTTGTTTTGAGACGGCATTCAGCTAAACGGGCTACCCGCGTCTCCCGCAGAACTCACAGACGCCTATTCGCCCTTTCACCCTGCAGGACAGCCGTTTCACCGCACCCAACCGCATCCTCAACGACTTAACACGCATCACAGTCACCCCACGATTGGACGTACCGTTTCTGCTCAGGAACCAAGGCTCTCACCCCACACCCTTACAGATGCTGCAGCTCAGCGTGGTGGGCGGAGTTTCCTCAGGCACCCGAAGGCACCCGAAGCCGTCCGCCAGCTCACCAACCCACAAACAAAACTACCCCTACGAGAGATAAAAATTTTCACGTTTAAACACCCCATTTTAACCTACAGCAATCCTTATATTTTCCTAACTGTTCTGTAACTATTTGGCGATCAAAAATGATCGAATAGATCTCCACAAAACATGCAACTCCTGACCCCCGTTAGGAGCAAAGGGTGGAGTGAGCTTTTATCCGCTCGCAATGATAACCGAACACAGGCCAAATACGCGTTTCCGACGCTAAACAGACACTGGAGTGTAACCGAGTAAGCCCGACATGCAACGCCGTCTGGTGGATGACCAGGCTTGAGCGCTGAAGAAGGGCGCGACAAGCAGCGAAATGCCTCGGGTAGCTGCATGCAAGCTTAGATCCGAGGATGCCCAAATGAGACTTCTCGCAACGGACTCCTCCGGGACTCCGTTGCGTTCCATACAGGAACGGGAACTCCCTGAACGGAAATATCTTAGTAAGGGAAGGAAAAGAAACCAATCGGGATTCCCTAAGTAACGTGAGCGAAAAGGGAACAGTCCAAACCGAACCCCTCTGGGAAACCTGAGGGGGATGTAGTGTTGCGGGTCCAGTTTACTCCTAACCAGCGAAGCCGAAGTGGCCTGAAACGGCCCGCCAGAGATGGTGAAAGCCCAGTAGGCGCAAACTGGAAGGACTTGAGCTGGAATCCCTGAGTACCATACCCTGGATTCGGTGTGGAAAGCCGGAGGCCACCAACCTCCAAGACTAAATACGTCTCAAGACCGATAGCGTACTAGTACGGTGACAGAAAGCTGAAAAGTACCCCGGAAGGGGGGTTAAAAGAGCCTGAAACCAGACGGTTACAGACGTTTGCAGCCCGGAAGGAAAGACCCCTCCCTAAGGAACCTGCGGCAACGCAACAGTACGAAGGAGGAGGACCAGGGTTGCAAGTTCCGTCTAGAAACACGGGCCGGGGAGTTCATAGTCGTGGCAAGCTTAAAGGCCGACAAGCCTGTAAGCATAGGGAAACCGACAAGCGCACAACCAGCTTGCTGGCGAGGCGCGGGGTCTGAAAGGGCCCGGAGTCACGGCTTTGACACTAGAAACCGGACGATCTAGCCCTGGGCAGGGCGAAGTCAGGCGAAAGCCTGGTGGAGGCCCGAAGGGGTTCTAACGTGCAATTTGTTCCTCTGACCTGGGGCTAGGGGCGAAAGACCAATCTAGTCCGGTGATAGCTAGTTCCCTCCGAAGTGGGTCGCAGCCCAGCCTCAAGCGAGGTAGCCGATGGGGTAGAGCACTAATTGGGAAGTAAGGGGCCGAAAGGTCTCGCTTTCCTTCTAAACTCCGAATCCATGGGCGCCGTAGACCTTGGGAGACGGGTTACAGGGGGTAAGCCCCTGTTCCGAGAGGGGGACAACCCAGACTGGGGTTAAGGCCCCTAAGTGCTGGCTAAGTGTTAAATAGAAAGGTGTCATCAGCCCCAGACAGCGGGGAGGTAGGCTTAGAAGCAGCCACCCTTCAAAGAAAGCGTAACAGCTCACCCGCCGAGGCTGATGGCCCTGAAAATGGACGGGGCTAAGCCAGCCGCCGATACCCTAGAGTGCAGCATAAGCTGTAATCTGGTAGGAGGGCGTCCTGACTGGGCGGAAGCCGGGCCGTGAGGTCCGGTGGACCGGATCAGGATTGAGTATCCCGGTGGTAGTAACAGCAGAGAGGGGTGAGAATCCCCTCCGCCGAATGGGCAAGGGTTCCCCAGCAACGCGTCGTCAGCTGGGGGTAAGTCGGTCCTAAGGCCGATCTTAACTGAGAAGGTCGAAAGGGAAGCAGGTTAATATTCCTGCACCATAGAGGTACACGCGGTGACGCAAGCCTAATTTCTGACGCTTCTGGATAGGTTGAGCAAGGCCGTCGCCTTGTTTAACCGTATAAGTCTGGGGAGTGCCGTAATGGCGAGAACCAGGCGAAAGCGGGAATAGCCATCCGTTTTAGGATGGTTCAGCTGATTTCTGGAGCCCATGAAAAGGAAGTTGGGAAGGATCCTTTATGACCGTACCAAGAACCGACACAGGTGCCCCTAGGCGAGAAACCTAAGGCGTGTCGGGTACACACCAAGCGAGGGAACTCGGCAAATTAGCCCCGTAACTTTGGGATAAGGGGTGCCTGCGGTTTTGGCTTCGGCTGGAACTGCAGGTCGCAGTGGCAAAGGGGTTTCGACTGTTTAATAAAAACATAGGAAGCCGCAAGCCCGAAAGGGTGTGAACGGCTTCTGAATCCTGTCCAGTACAGGTACCTGAAACCCGGTTTCAACCGGTTTAAGGGCCTGCAAACGACGGGAGTAACTCTGACTCTCTTAAGGTAGCCAAATGCCTTGTCGGGTAAGTTCCGACGCGCATGAATGGAACAACGAGAACCCCACTGTCCCCGCTTGGTACCCGGTGAACCCACGTAAAGTGGACGAACAGTCCACTGACTCCCAGCGGGAAAAGAAGACCCCGTGGAGTTTTACTGCAGCCTGTCGCTGGGATATGGCTGTGGATGCAGAGTGTAGGCGGGAGCCGTTATATCCCAGTCTCTCCGGGGACTGGGGGAGGCAACAATGGAACACCGCCCTTTCGTATCCGTGTCTCTTACCGGCGCGATTGTGTTGGGACAACGATTGGTGGGCAGTTCGGCTGGGGCGGCACCCCCTTGAAAAAATATCGAGGGGGCCCTAAGGTCAGCTCAGGCGGGACAGAAACCCGCCGCAGAGTGCAAAGGTAAAAGCTGGCCTGACTGGATCCTCCACAGCAAGGGATCCAGAGGCGAAAGCCTGGCTTAGCGAACATCCAAATCCTCGTTGGTGGGGGTTGGATATGACAGAAAAATTACCCCGGGGATAACAGGCTTGTCGCGGGCGAGAGTTCACATCGACCCCGCGGCTTGGTACCTCGATGTCGGCTCTTCCTATCCTGGTCCTGCATAAGGGGCCAAGGGTGAGGCTGCTCGCCTATTAAAAGGGAACGTGAGCTGGGTTTAGACCGTCGTGAGACAGGTCGGACTTTATCTGCTGGGAGTGCTGGTTACCTGAAGGGAAAGGGTTCCCAGTACGAGAGGAACGGAACGTTGTAGCCTCTAGTCTACCGGTTGTCTGACAGGGCACTGCCGGGCAGCCACGCTGTCGCGGATAAGAGCTGAAAGCATCTAAGCTCGAAGCCGCTCCTGAAACTAGGTAACCATTCCCTGACACGAGACCTTGGTAACGAGGCCTCAGTCATGGACGAGAGCTCCCATAGAAGATGGGTTTGATGGAGTCGGGGTGTACGCACCGAGGCTTTGGCCGAGGTGTTCAGCCTGCGGCTTCCAACCGCTCAAGGTGCCGGGCTGAAAAAGTTTTTTCTGGTGTCTGGGCTAATTCGGGTAACGCGTTAGTTGGCTTGTGTTCGGTTATTGTTGTGATAGGATTTTGGTGTTTTGTTGACGGCATTTCGCTACAGCAAAAATTAAAAAGAGATTTGGCTAACCATTTGTGTGGTTAAGAGGGAGGAATTGGAGTGGCGGAGGTTGATCTGGGGTTACTGGTTATAGAGCTTATCATACAGATTATCATTCTGGCACCCGCTTTATGGCTGGCAGGAAAAGCACTTGCTGGGGAAAATGCGAAGTTCCTTGATGCGGTTTGGATAATTATTCTTGGAACCATAGTTGGAGCTATCTTCAACTACTTCAATATTATCGGCATCGTCGGTTTGATCGTACAGCTGATTATTTGGCTTGCCTTGGTTAAGCACTTCTTTGACACGGGGTGGCTGAAAGCCTTAGTTATTTCGATATTAGCAATAATTATCTTGGTAGTGATAATCTTCATACTTGGTCTCATTGGCTTGGGTATAGGTCTGCTACTACTTTAGAGTCTATTGCGGAACCTAAATTCCCCTTTTTTATTTTTTTGGAAAATTCAAATGCGTTTATGGTTAAAGCTTTTATATTCATGCCGCTGAAGATGAAGGACGGGGGTTTTATGGCTAAGAGACCTGTAGGCGTCTTCTCACTGGGCATTTTGATACTGGCTGTGGCAGTGTCAGCAACCGCTTCCGCTCTCAACGTGCTCGGTGGTATATCTGAGGTATTAGCCTTCACTTTGATTCTCTTCGGTCTTTGGATTCTGATTCTTGCCGCCTTGCGGGCAGCAAATCCAGAAGATTACGGTGGAGGAGCCTTCAACACTTTCTCCGGAGGAATACTACTGACAACGATTGGTGACTTGTGGTTGCTCTTCGTTCGGGACCTGTTTGTTGGGTATCTTCTCCCAATCTTATTACTGGTTGTGGGTGTCTTGGTTGCCATCGCCGGAATTCGTGCTTGGCGGAAATAGCGTATTTTAGGGGATTATCTCGCAACTGTTGTATCTCATGTGCTCAAAGTCCGAGAATCCTATTTTTCTATCGTCAATTAGTCTTTTAACCCGCGGTAAGACCGCCCTCAGCGATTCCACGAGGTTATTGACGGTCTTGCACACCAAACTGTAGGCTTCATCGCTCCACCGTTTGGTTATGTTGGCGTAGAGGCATCTTCCTCCGCATTCCCGCAAAATTTCACATTTGATGCAAGGATGTCCAACGTAAACTCTCTTCAGGCGCAGGGGATGCGTATCTTGGATATGTCCTAGATAGTAGTCTTTCATTCCACCCATGACTGGACACGGTATTATGTGGCCGTCCGTTTGTATGCTGTAGTTTATCCATCCGGAACCACACTGTAGCAAACTTTCCTCTTCCCTGAGAAGTGAGTGCATTACGCCCAGAAGGGGATAAAGCCTCAAAACCCTACCTTCCCTCTCCATGGTTTGGACCCAAAATTCCACAAGCCTCCTTATCTGGGGATTATAGTTTTCATCAGCCCACTCTGCGAAGGGTCTCTTCGAGAAATCGTTTTTCCAGAATCCCGCGTCAAGTTGCCAGTGAATCGAAGAGAAGGAGTGGTCGGGATTGTTTAGGAGCCACCTGACACTCTCGTAGATGTCCGTTTCTTCCATCACGGTCATTCTGGCGATTATTTCGCTTTCAAATCCGTTTCTTCTGATGGACTTAACGTTCTCGATTACTCTTCGGTAGACCCCCTTTCCCCTGTAAAAGTCAGTCAACCTTTCGTCGCCATCTAACGATACAAAGATTGCTGAGAGCCTATTCACGTATTCTGGCTCAAGCCTGTTCAGATGTAAACCGTTAGTCTGGATAACGTAGTGTTTCGCTGCGACGCTGTCCATAATCTGTTTCATCTTGTCTATACAGAGCATTGGTTCGCCGCCATAGAAAATCAAGACTGGCTCGGGGTCTTTTTTCATAAACTTCTTCAGGAGTACAAGGTCATAGCTGATTTCGTTGGGTACGGAATAGTCCACTTCGAAGTCTCCGAAATCAGCGTTCATGTCCTCGCATGATTTTTCATAGCAATATCTGCACTTCAAGTCGCAGTTGGTGGTCAGTAGCACATGGAAGAACATTCATGATTCCTTTCTATCTCCGAAGCACTGACGCACCTAAAAGTTTATGCCACAGAAAGGTTAATGCGGGCTATAAGTTATATGGGATTAGGTACAGTTAGAATTGGGGGTTTTATAAATGGCAGAGCGAGAGACAATCGGAAAGGTAAAGGAAAAACAAGGCATCCTTTCCCAAATTCAAAACTTCTTCACCCTAGGATACGGAACAAAAGAAGACCTGAGAGAATTAGATAAAAAGCTCCGAGACAACTACTACGCAGACCTCCGAGACATGCGACACGTCTGGGAGGACCTATATCTGGAGGTCTTGGACGCAGGCTATGCATCCAGCAGGGACTACAAAAAGGTTATCCAAGTTCTTGATCGCGTCACAGAAAAGGTGAGGCATGCAGACTATGGTTATGCTGGTCTCATGGATCGAAAGGGGCACATACGCGAAGAAGAGTTGGCTCGCGTCTTCAACTACGATCGCACCTTAAGCAACGACCTAGATGGCATGAATGAGGCTGTGAATAAGATTCAGATGGAGGCTGAAGCCGAAAACTGGACGGTTATACCCGATGAGGTGAAGAAGGTAAAGAGTTTATTACTTGCCTTCGAGAATAAATGGAATGACAGAGAAAACCAATTCAGACCTTTAGAAATGTAAGGTGGGAGATAAAATGCCTGTAATAGAGAAAGTAGCATGGGATTTTGCGGGTCCAGAAGATATTGCGCATAGATTTCCTAACCTTTCCTTGAAATATGGAAGCCAGGTTATTGTTAAGGAGAACCAGTGGGCTGTCTTCTTCCGTGACGGAAAAGCCTACGATGTCTTTGGTCCAGGCAGACACACAATCACCAGCAACAACGTTCCGCTTCTAACCGGAGCCTTGAAGGCTCTGCGGATAATCGGCGACATCTTCGAGTGCGAAGTCGTTTTTGTGAGCAACAGCCAGTTTAGGGGAAATTTTGGGGGACAAGCTTACTCAGCCCCCAGCGGAACTATACAGTATCAGGCGGAGCTCGGTTATTTCGGTTATCTACTCTACAAAGTTGAGGACCCGAAGCTCTTCGTGATAGAGTTTTTCGGCAATCGAGAAGCCAGCACATCCGGTGACATTGAAAATTACATCCGTGGATTCATAAACGAGCGGGTTATAGACGAATTCGCTAACCATGACATCTTCAACATAGTTAAAAACGTGGACGAAACCACAGACAAACTCGCTCTGGTAATAAGAGACGAGGCAGCCAGAATAGGGCTTAAAATCATAGACACAGTCTTTGAAGGAGTCAAAATCCCAGAGGAGGCAAGACGCTTCGCCACAAGCATGGGACAACAAGCCATGACCCTGCAGTACATGAAGGAAACAACCGCTGAGATTCCAGAAGGAGGCGGCGGAGCCGCTGCAGCAGGTGTGGGAGCAGGCGTTGGAATAGCCATGGGAACAGCCCTTGGAAAAGCTATGCAGCCTTCGCAAGGAGGCGGTGCACCCCAGCAGCTGGTATTGTGTCCGAACTGCGGAGCCCAGAACACCCTTGGAACAAAATTCTGCGGCAACTGCGGATCAAGCCTAGCTCCAGTGGCTAAGATCAAGTGTCCGAAGTGTGGAGCAGAGAATCCAGCGACCCAGAAGTTCTGTGGTAACTGCGGTTCTCCTTTAAAGCCTGAGGAAATCGAGTGCCCAAAGTGTAAGACGAAGAATCCGTCCACTAACAAGTTCTGCAGCAACTGCGGAAAAAAGCTCAAGTAAAGCATCCATTCCCTTTTTCTTTTTCATGTTTCTCTAGCTGATTTCTTGCGGTGTTCCCTGTTTAGGATGTTACAGAAGACGTCGATGTCTATTCCGAAGTTTTCGCAGACTTCAACGATGCTGGTTGCGTAGACATGAAAGATTTCCTCTATGGTTTTTCGCACCAACTCAGGTGGAATCTCTTCTGTAGGCTTTAGAAAAAGAATGAACCATCTTCCAAGTTTCGTGGGAACATACCATTTGATTCTTATCTTACTTTTCGCCGTTGAGACCTGCTCCATGCCTTGTTCAAGCATGCCAGCCTTAACCATCCGCTTCAAGTATTCAATGATGGATTTGTTGGAGTACGGCGTCCCATTGATGAGGTCTCGCTGGTAGGTCCGCCCCTCCACCTTCATGTTCATCAAAAGACTCTTACCCACCTTAGACTGGAGGACTCTCCAGATCAGCCTACGCTTCTCAGTTTCTAAGGGAAACGGAAGAATGTAATGCCAAACATGATCCTCCTCCATCCTAAGAGCCAACCTACCTAACCATAATTGCTGATTAACGTTAAATAACATTCGCGTTAGACAAGCCAGTGTGACTGAAACCACTTTATGTTTTTATCTAACTGCACAATTACTGTTAGTTAATCATATAGGAAACCTGAGCCATGCCAGAAAAGATCATCGGACACGGAACATGGTACGACAAAAAAGCCGTTGAAATCATAAAAAAGGAGCGTAAACTAGGTCGAAGCCTCAATCTAATCAGGACGGAGAGCGGTCTCGGAGCCTCAGGCTTTCCCCACATAGGCAGTTTCGCTGACTGCGCCAGATCATATGCTGTGGCATTAGCCCTTCAGGAGCAAGGGTTCAAGTCGGAGTACATAGCCTTCACCGACGACCTAGACGGTTTAAGGAAAGTTCCAGCTGGACTACCAAAGTCGCTGAGCAAATATCTTGGTTACCCAGTAACATCTATCCCAGACCTCGACGGCTGTCATAGAAGCTTCGGAGAACATATGACCAGCCTCCTTCTAGAAGCTTTGGACAAAAGCAACTTAAAATACACTTTCATGTCCGCCAAAAAAGCATACGAAAAGGGGCTCTTCAATGAGGAGATTAAGACGATTCTCATGAATGCCACTAGAGTGGGAGAGATTGTTAAGGAGGAAGTTGGACAGGAAAAATTCGTGGAGGTTCTTCCCTACTTTCCCATATGCGGTAACTGCGGCAGAATCTACACCACCAAAGCCCACACATTTCTTCCAAACGAAGGCAAGGTTCTGTATAGCTGTGAAGGGATGGAGGTAAAGAGAAAATGGCTAGAAGGATGTGGGCACAAGGGTGAGGCAGACATCAGTAAGGGAGAGGGCAAACTGGGATGGAAGGTGGAGTTTGCGGCTAGATGGAAAGCCCTAGACATTCGCTTTGAGCCCTACGGGAAGGATATTGCAGATTCGGTGAGGGTGAACGACCGAATATGCCGAGAAATATTCAATTGGACTCCTCCAACTCACGCCCGTTACGAGATGTATTTGGACAAAAGCGGAAAAAAAATCAGTAAATCGGCTGGAAACGTCTTCACCCCTCAGGTTTGGTTCAGGTATGGTTCGCCCCAATCCCTTCTTTTGCTAACCTTGAAGCGGTTTGTTGGAGCCAGAAGCCTCTCGGTTACTGATATACCCCAATACATGAATGAACTTGACGAGCTGGAAGACATATACTTCGGAAAAAAGAGGGTCGCAGACAAAAAGGAGCTGGCTAAACTTACAGGTCTCTACACGTATTGCTGGCTCTTCAATCCGCCTTCTAAGCCCCCTCATCATGTGCCCTATAATCTTCTCACATTCCTAGCTAAAGTAGCTCCCGAAGACTCTGAGGCAGCTTTCATCATGGAGAAGCTTCGAGGCTACGGCTATGGAAAAGAAGGCTTATCAGATGACCTGAAGAACCGAATTGGATATGCCCTCAACTGGGCGCAAGATTTCACAGAAATCAAGGAGAGAACCTTAGAACTAACTGAAGAGGAAAACGATGCTGTGAAAGAGCTCATCCAAGCCCTACAAACTGACGCAACCGAAGAAGAGATTCAGTCCGCAGTCTTCAGCATTGCCCGAAAGAACAACGTCAAACCATCCAAGTTCTTCAAGACTCTCTACAACATTCTCTTAGGCGCACCCCAAGGACCTAGATTAGGCCCCTACATCCTAGCGATGGGAAGAGAAAACGTAATCGACGCCCTGAAAAGAGCCACAAAGAATCTACCTAACAAGAGCTAAGCCTAAACTGATTTAAACCCTGTCTAGATAGGAGAATTGTGGCGGCCGTAGTCTAGCCAGGTAGGACCCCGGCTTCCCGAGCCGACTACCCGGGTTCAAATCCCGGCGGCCGCACCATCAAAACGAAAGAAGTGGAAAACTAGTAAGTTCTCAAAACTTTCTCATCAAGTATATTGTGCCTTTTCCATCCCGGGCTCCAAGACCCATCGTATCATTGGCGGCGATAGATTTTTTCTCAGGAAAGAGTTTGTTTAGCGTATAAACACCTGCATCGCAAGCCAAAACTATCAAAACATCCCCATCGTATTCTGGCTTTCTCACCAAATCAAGATTGCAGCACATGGGAATTAAATCCTCATCCACTACCATGAAGCCGTCTTTCTTTAATCTTTCAGCCATTTCATCCATTTTTTCTCTTCCTCCTGTTTCACAAGCTCTGGCACAGGAATTACAGGCTACAATTCCAATTTTGTCTCCTTCTTTAAGTAGACCCCTAATAACCCCATAAGGTTTACAACTTGTAATAATCATCCAAACCACCTTTATTTTTCATAGTAACCAGATTCTTAAAACCTTTTCCATACCCCAATCTCTGTGTATTGTCAATCAATTCCTTCGTTTTGGTGTAGTTTTTCATGCTTAATCTAATTCAAGTGAGGAGATGTTTAACCTTCACTATTAGACACATAGATTATGCTTTTATTCCGAAATGCTCAAACAGAAACCTAATTTTCAACTGGTTAGTGAAAAAAATTAAGTGATGCCCAAGTATACTTTTTAATTCAGATTGAACCTGTAGAAATCCTTTTGTTTTAAATGGGTGTTGCTATTTACATTTGTTTGGAGAGGTTCGGCTTTGAAGTTAATCTACATCGTCATAGATGGCTTAGGCGACCTTCCAATCGAGGAGTTGGATGGCATGACCCCTCTGGAGGCTGCTGAGACACCACACATGGATTCCCTCGCCAAAATCGGAAAGACTGGACTCATGTACACAATCGGTAAAGGCATAGCCCCCGAAAGCGACGTGGCTGTTGTCTCCATCCTAGGCTACAATCCCTTCGAATTTCATGTGAGTAGGGGCGCCCTTGAAGCCGTCGGCGCAGGGTTAAACATGAGGAACGGTGATCTAGCTCTCAGATGCAACTTCGCAACTTTAGCATCTGACAATAGCTCCATCATAGATAGAAGGGCTGGAAGAAACCTAACAACTAAAGAAGCCACTGAACTAGCCCAAGCCATCAACGAACAAATAAAACTGGAATCTCATCCATCAACGCTGCAGCTAAAAAACACCATGAGTTATAGAGCAGCCTTGGTTATACGAAGCGAGGAAGCAAAGCTTTCCGGTAACATAGATAACACTGACCCAGCCTACAAAAGGCTTGATGGCGTAGGTGTGGCAGACCCCGATGCCGAGATGATTCTGAAGAAGTCCGTTCCCCTTGATGATACTGAAGAAGCGAGGATTTCAGCGGATATAGTCAATGAATTAACCCAGAAATCGATAGCCGTTTTGGACCAGCATGAAGTAAACAAAAAACGCGTAAAAGAGGGAAAGTTGAAGGCTAATGTTATCCTCAGCAGAGATGCTGGTCATTTGGTGCCTAAGTTTCCTTTTCTTAGCCAGCTGTATGGTCTCAGTTTCGTCTGTTTAGCGGACATGAATGTTGAACGCGGAATATCAAAGCTGGCGGGGATGAGTCTGGTTGATCTTCCTCTTCCATCCAAAGACCTTGAGAAAGATTGTAAATTGAGGGTGAAAAAGCTGTTAGAGGTTCTGCCTCATTACGACTGCTTTTACATTCACATCAAGGGTCCAGATGAACCGGGTCACGACGGAAATTTCAACTTGAAATCTCAACTCATTGCCATCGTTGACAAGTACTTCGTCGGAAATATGTTGCAAAAAATCAATCTGGAAGATCATCTAATTTGTGTTACAGCAGACCATTCTACACCTTGTGGGTTAAAGGCTCATAGTGGCGACCCCGTGCCCCTTCTTATTGCTGGGAACAAGTTGCAGGGTGATAAGGTTCAGGGATTCTCCGAAAAAGAATGTAAAGATGGAGAATTAGGGATTCTACTCAAAGGAACTGACCTCATGCCTATGCTAATCCGTACTCTTTTAAGGTAATGCGAAGGCACAGGTGATTTATTTAAATTTCTTGACGATTATTTGTTCGGGGGAAAGTTTTAGGGCTTCTCCACAAGAGGGGCATATCTTGGATCTCGCTAATACCGTGTTGCCACAAGAGGGACAAGAGTTCTGCTTCTTGAAGTTCTCTTTTAATATAGTAATTTCTTTTTTAATTTTTTCAATTTCGGCACTTATTTTTTCAGTTTTTTCTGGCATTGGACGAAGATTAGCGAGTTCGGATCTGACATTGTACGTAACGTCTCTTGTTTGACCAACCAGCTTGCTGACCTCCATTATAGATTCGCACATCATATCCAAAACAGACCGGTGGTCCTTCTCCATCTCGCTTTCGGCTTCTTTATTCTTATTAGCGTCGGATAAGACCATGTTAAGATAGTTTTCCAATGGACTCGAAAAAACCATCTGAAAAGTCAGTGTCAGTAAAACAGTAGTTACAATTAAACTTCCTATCAGATAGCTGAAGCCTTCAATATTTAATGAACCGATTAATGGGTAAAGCTTCAATAGAACAATTGGCTTGTCAAAAAATAGAGTGATGAATGCTTCAAAAACATGGATGGATGCAATAAAACTTAATGTTCCGAAAATACACGCCAGTGTTCCCCGTTTAACCATTTTTATCCCCTTTATTGGTATTACAGGTCATTTCTGGGTAACTATGATATAGTAATATTTAAGAAACCATTCCAACACTTGACATATATCAAAAACCGATGTATCTTTTCAAAGTTAAGATACAAATCAACCAACAGGACCATGACTATGCTCTAGAATGCTAATCCTAAAAAAGTGGTAGCATCAGAGCACAAGCCCTTCTATATCAAAATTCAGAATATTCTGTAAAACGAAGTACTGACTTAAATCGGAAGTTATCAGAGATATCATATGGTGAGTGGAACGCCTTGATTGAGAGCCTAGAAGCATTAACAAAAAATTACGTAGTTCTCCTCTTCATAGTAGGCTTAGGATTAATTTTACTCGCAGGGTTAATAATTTACAAACTACGAAATTGGGTTTAACCACCTAATTGAATAGTTTCATCATTATCCCACAGCAAGTTGAGATTTTCCTCATTAAGCTCTACTCAATTTTCTCATTTCTTTTTTCACATGATAACAATAACATTAGACGACCATCTTAAATTACTAGATAGTTTCTAAACTCCTAACTGGTCTTATGCCGAAACTTTGGCTATTTGAAAAAACAGGATAAAGGGTGTTTCTGGTTAATTCTACTGGCATCAAGAACTATCTGCGGCGGCGACGACGTCTGCGATTAGGCTTGTATTGCCCCGGTCCTCGGTCTAAGACAAAACGTTTACGGTACAAGTTATGGTTGCTAACCCTTGGAACCGAGGAATGCCTCTCCTTTCCCTCTACTTTGGGAGTTATGGAGCGGATTTTACCCGCCTTGGATAACGAACCGTGTGAAGGCACAAATTCACCTCCTAATCTAGTAGGATTACATGGGTTAGGACGCACAAGAACGAGGTGTTTCCATTAACTCGTGGGCATAGCCCCTAAACCAAAATGATGAAGGAACTGATGTGCGCCCCAGCCTGTTTGTTCGTGGGACGATTTATAAACCCTTTTCCAAAACTGAAAATCTTCTTAGAAGCTGACGATTATGAGGAGTCGTTTCATCATTTCTTGATATCTGTTTCTTATCGTTACCTCTGTCAAGTCAGCTGTCTCAGCAAACTCCCTCTGGGTCCTGCGTTCTCCAGTGATAATAGAGGCTATGTAGCCTGCAGCGGCTGCGATGCTTTTGGCTCCTCTTCCTGAAGTTAATTTCTGCTGTTTTGCTCCTCTGAGAATCTTGTGGGCAATCCCTTCTGTTTTTCCGTCAAGTCCAAGTTGGTTGGCTAATCTGGTTATGTATTGGTTTGGCTTCACGGGTGGCACAAAGATTTTTAGCTTTCTAACTAAGAATCGGTAGTTGGACGCGATCTCTCTTCTGTTGACACCCGAAGCGTTGGATAGTTCGTTAATTGTTCTCACGAGTTCACTCTGTCGGCAGGCTAAGTACATGGCGGCGGTAGCCATCCCCCGAATAGAGCGACCGCGGATCAACTGTTTCTTTACAGCCTTTCTATATATTACTGCTGCTGTCTCTGAGATGTTCTTCGGCAAGTTAAGTGCATCCGAAATTCTGTGAATCGCAGATAGGGCTACAGCGAGACTTTTTTCGCTGGAATTGGAGACGCGGATTCTTTGTTGCCATCGTCGAAGGCGATGTAACTGTGCTTTTTTTTCGGAGGCGAAACTGTTTATATCGCGCCAGTCTATTTTTGTGGAAAGTCCTTTGTCGTGAATCATGAAAGTTTGGGGTGCGCCAACCCGAACTTTTTCTCTGCGTTCTTTTGGGGTGAATGCTCGCCATTCTGGTCCTCTGTTTGTCTGCTTTGTGGTAACTACGAAACCGCACTTTGTGCATACAACTTCTGCGCTCTCTGGGTCATGCAGAAGTAATGAAGACCCGCATTCTGGGCATCTTTCAACTGAGAGGGAATCCAATTTGCCAATCATCATCTTTTTTTCCTTTATAATTGAACAAGTTCGATGCCGAAGTTGGCGTTACTGTTAGAGCAAAAGTGTTAAGGTAACTTGCAACGGTCGAGCTTGCTCTTACCTGTCGAATATTGATGCGGCGTTTCTTAAGTCTTTTCCACGTTTTGTTTGGGGAGTGAGGGGGAGGTTCAGTCTGCCCTCTGATTGGATGCTGATTTTTGCTGGCTATCACGTTAGAGGTTTTGTGCTAAGCTAACCTATCTGACAAATAAAAAAGAAAAACACATAGAGTGTTTTCTAGTATCTTCTGTATCCAATGAATATGCCAGCAATGAAGCTAGCTACGAACGGAACGCTGGTTGCCAAAGTTGCAAGCCCTAAGGGACCAAGAATGTCGAAGAGCTTTCCTACGTTTGCAGTTATTGAATCGAATTTTATGTCAAAGGTGCCTATGTAGACCAAGTATATTATGAAAAAAGCGAAAATTCCGATGGTCAGCGACATGCCTGAGACCCTCTTGAACAGGTGCCCTGCGAAGTAGCCCGCGACCCCCCCTATGAACAACATCAGCAGTATCGGAGGTATCAAACTTGTCATTTTCTTTTTTCACCTCTCAAATTTTTTGTTTGTAAATTACGGTTCCACATTTTTTGCAGTAGCAGAAATTACCTTTCAGACTGGGTTGTCTTGAGGTTATTTCGCCCTTGCAGTTGGGACATTCCATCGTCTACATCCCTGATTCTTGAGTTTTGATTTTATTTATTAAAAATGGTTATGAATTCTGAGTACATATTCCCATTTCATAACCGATTTTTATTCAAGACGCTGATGTTGCTTCGGCGTTTAACATGAGCGCAAAAATTCGGGAGATTCGACGGAAACTTGAGAAGCTTGAGAAGGAAGCGGAGGAGCTGAGGCGTCTCAAGTCAGATTGTAATTACGCTAGGAAATTCCGTAGAATGCTTGTTAAGGAAGAGGTTGATTAAATAGACTCTAAATTGGCGGTTTGGTTAGTTTTCTTTTCTGTAATGGCAGTTTCATCCACTTTTCGAATTCGGAAGTTAGCGGTTCTATTTCAAAGAGCTGTTTTCGGCGAAACTCCAGAAAGTTGTTTTTTGTCCCTGCGAATTCAGCTGCGGTGATGAGCTTATTGCCCCTCTCTGTTGCGGCTTCAAATATGGGCTGGGTGAGGCTTCTCCATTTTTCATCTCGGAGAGTGTGGTGTTCCAGGATGGTTGTTGGCACATTTTCAACTAGGCTCTTCAGGTTTTGCATTCCCGTTTCTATGTGTGCGTCTTTTACTCTGAATCCAGCCAAGTATGTTGGGGGTCCCCCGATGATGACTAATTCTGGATTTTGAGCCAATATGTTGGTTAAGGTAGGGGTGTACATGGGTCCTTGGACGTCGGATGCGAACACGACCTTTTCGTCTGCAAATTCGATGGTTACCATCAAGAGCCATCCTAGCTCTGAGTTTTCTGGTCCGTGGAAGACCGGTTCGGAAAACTTCAGTTTTGTTTTTCCATGTTTGAAGGTTTTGCCGTCTGCTGTCTCCAATCCTTTTGCGTGGCTGCCTCCTGTTTTCTTGAACATCCATCCTCGGCGTCTCTGGCTGGCGTTGACCATTGAACGGTAGCTTTTGGCGAGGACGAGTTTTCCTTCGTAGATTTTTTTTGCGGCTTCTGCTGAGGACCAGTTTGTGAACCAGTCGGTGTAGGAGGGGGTGTGGTGATCGAAGTGGTAGTGGCTTATGGTTACGATGTCGGCTTTTTCTGCTGCTTTGCCTATCCTTTCACGGCATTCCGCTAGGGCTTGGTATTCTCTGGGATGAGGAGGATACCCCCGTCTCCTTGGAGCTAAGGATGCGCCAGCGTCTAGGAGAATCTTCGTGTCTGAGGTCTCCATGTAGGTACACATTGACCGTACGCCGAAACTTTCTTCGGCTAAAGGGATGATCTTGATTTTTTTAAGCACTTTTGTTCATCACGCTGTTCCGTTAGCGATACTTTTATGCTGGGGAGGCATTTAATTTTGTTTGGTGGGCGATGACGACTCTGGCCCCACTGACCAGTGATTGAGATCTTGAGAAGAGTAGACGGGTTATGCTGTCGCTTTCAAGAATGCGTGAGCCCACCTTTATAAACTGTTTTTGGTGAGATGGATGGCTGGAGTCATAAGAGTTGTCGAATGTGTAATCAGTGTTATGTCAAAAATCGTAATATAAAGTTAAATATACTTGGAGGTAGAAAGGTATCTAATAAGAATTTGGTTGGGAATGCGATTGGCTGAAGAGACGATACGGAATATTCTTACCGATGAGAGGCTTTCCGCTATTAAGGCGGTGCTGGAGAAGGACCATGCTATCGACTGCATCTTTCTTCTGCATTTGGGGAAAGGTAGATGGAAGAATGCTAAGGCTTTCATGCGAGACTTGAATCTCACCCTCAGCGATGGGACGTTTAGGTCGAGGATGATGGAGATGGAAGATTTGGGGTTGGCTGAGAGCGTGGCAATTGATCCTTTGAAGAAATATTACGTGAAAACTGAACTCGGCGAGAAGATAGCGGAGCTTCTTTTGGATTTCTTTGGTAAGTTAGAGTAGTTGGTTGCTCATTGGGTTTATATACTGTGTTGAAATACTGTGTCGTGAATAGCAAGACTTAAATCTCAATACTGTGTATTTCACATATGAAACATACAGTATGGAGGGGAAAAACAGAAATGAAAAAACTCCTAAAGAGTAAGAAAGCTCTAAGCCCAGTAGTCGCAGCAATCATACTCATCGCAGTAACAGTCGCAGTATCCATCGCCGTAGCAGTCTGGATGGGATCACTAACCTTCAACTTCATGGCCACAGAAAACCTATCCATAACCAAAGTCGAATTTTCCGGAGCCAGTAATAACGCAATGAACGTTACAGTATTAAACACTGGAACAAATGATGTTATAATCGATTCATGCACAGTGACAGGATATGGCGCCACAGGATATACAATTACTATTGACAACACCGCACCAGTAAAAGTTACCGCAGGTAGTTCTTTGACAGTTAACCTCGATCTTGGGACCGGCACATGGACTGCAGGCAACCTTTACACAGTAGAATTCTTGTCTACCAAGGGCAACAAATTCGCACACACAGACACTGCACAATAGAACAGCACAGAGCTTACTCAGAAGTTGAGGGCAGAGAAACACCGCCCTCTTTTCTCCATATCTTCGGAGGTACAATTATGGTTGTTGAACTGAAAGAATATGAATCAGCAGAGGACATCGCAGATTTCATGGATAGCGAAATATCCAAGGCCAAGAGTATCCTCGGCGAGTACCTACGCAAGCTCGACGACATACGGAACCTAGCCGAGAGATCAAAGAAGGTGCGCGAAGCAGTCTTCAAAATCGCTGGCAAAAAGTCAGCACAAGACAATCTGGGAGAGATAAACGTTGGCGACCTAAGCATCGTCCTAGACGCCAATCCATTCCACGAACTAACCGCTATCGAAAAGGTCGTCAGAAGCCAGCAAGAAAGACTCATGGTCCTCCAAAAAGCCCGCGAAGCCCTAAACTGGGTTGACAAAATAGGAGACACCAACGGAATCAAGTACTTGGTATTGGAAAGCGACGGGGTTCCAGAGAAAATTCTGCTCAAAGTCTCTTAAATCCCGCAGGACGTGAAAAAATGAGCGAGGACCCCTACGCTGACGCTATAACAAATGCCTTCAACGAGATTAAGAAGGCATACCCTGGCGTCAAACACTCTTTTCTTTTTACAGAAAACGGAGCCGTAGTAGCTGGAGACCCAGAAACCAACGAAAAAACCATGAAAAGAGTAATAGAATCTTTTGAAACCCTACGAGAAAAAGCAAAAATCATCGGCAACCTTCAAGGTTTCCAAGTCAACGGAAAAAATGGCAAACTAATTCTATCCAACATCAAAGACATGTATCTCGTCCTTAGCACCTCTAAAAAAGCCGATAAAACCCACATTTACACCATAACCCACGTTATTGTTCCAACGCTCCTAAAAACTTTGGAACCTGTTGCGCCCCCTCCCCTCCACTTCACTCCACCCAAAGAACTAATCGCCGACACCCTCAGCGGATTCTTTGCCGGCGATTCCGTACAAATCGACGCAGAAACACTAATAGAATGGACCAAAAACACCGAGGCAACAACAGAAGAACAAAACACGCAAGACAGCATCAAACAAGTCCAAATCGAAACACATGACGGCAACACAGCCTGCTGCAAAGTAAAGAAAATCAACGATTCAAAACTGAAAGGAAAAAACATGGTCCGAATACCCGCGAAACTCTGCAAGACCCTCAAAATCAATGAAGGAGACTTGGTGAAGGTCAAACCAGCATCATTATAGAGGGACTCATATGAGCACCAAAAAACCTAAAATCGATATTGAAGCCGTGCAAGAAAAGCTGCAAGGCATCAGGAATCAGGAAGGAATCCTTGGATATATTTTGAGAGCCCAAAAATCAGCAGCCGTCGACCTGAAAGACCCAACAAAAATAATGGATTATGCCCTGTTTTCAACCACAGCCCGTGATGTAGGCTGCAATATGACAGAAATCTTTCAGATGGGAGAAGTAGACAGCATAGTTGTGGAAAGCGGAGAAACTAAGCTCTTATCCATGAACCTCAACAATCATCACCTCAGCCTCTTCATGGAAAAAAACGTTGACCACAACAAATTATTCAAGAGCCTGATGTAAACTCTCTCTTTTTAGATTCGTAGCCCTTGGCGGGTCAATACGGCAATCCTTAATAGCCCGCAAAATTGCACAAGTAGGTTATAGAGAGGTTTTGTTGAATGAAAATCTTGGTTGCCTATGACAGCGTCTCGCCCATGAAGCTAACAGCCAAGGTTGCTGAAACCATCGGCAAAGTCCTCAAAGAAAAGGGAATAGAGGTTGAATCCATCTTCGTCAAAAATGCCGGTCAAACATCCATCAAGAATTATGACTGCCTGATAGTCGGTGCACCCACAATGTACTTTAGAGCAACAAGCGGAATAATGCGCTTTCTCAAAAGTCTATCCGACAAAGATTTCTCCGGTCAGCTTGCCGCTGCTTTCGACACACAATTGCAAAAATGGTACAGCGGAAATGCAGCTGAAGGTATAGAAAAGAGGCTTAAGAAACTGGGTTTCAAGATTGTCGCCCCTCCCCTTATCACCTACGTAGAAGGCGAAAAAGATAACTGGCGATTGAAGACCGGCGAATTGGAGAAAACAAAAAATTGGGTGCAAGAAGTCGCCGACACCATCTTAGCAAAACAATGACAGTCAATGCCTAGACTCTCAGCAGATACGGGCGAATAGCCAGTCAGAGATAAATCTAAAAGCGCCATAGTTGTAACTGGTCTCTACGACATAACACACCCGTTCATTAGATTTTGACGGAATGCTGAGGAGATAAAATGGGGAAACTGAAAGGAACCCTGCAGTTGATAAGACCGCTAAACTGCCTAATGATGGGCTTCGCAGTGGTCGTCGGCGCTTCTCTGGTCTCCCCCCTCAACCTAACCATCAACCTCCTCCTAGGTTTTATAACCGCATTTGCCCTGACAGCAGCATCCATGGCAATAAACGATTACTACGACCGGGAAATAGACGCCATAAACGAGCCGAACCGCCCCATTCCACGGCAGGATGTCAGCCCAAAAGAAGCCCTCTCCTCCGCCCTTGTTCTAAGCATAATCGGATTCATAACAGCCTCCACAACTAACCCGCCAAGCACCCTCCTTGTAGCCGTGATAGCATATATCATATCCATAACTTACATCACAAAAGGAAAAGGAACAGGACTCCCCGGAAACTTCCTAGTTAGTGCATCTGTAGTAATCCCTTTCATTTACGGAGGCTTCACAGTAGGACACATCGAGACACCTATCCTCCTCTTCGCCGCCATCGCCTTTCTCTCAAACACAGGAAGAGAAATCACAAAGGGAATAGTGGATGTTGAAGGAGACAAATCCCACAACATCAAAACAATCGCAGTGACTTACGGAGAGAGAACCGCAGCAGCTGTGGCAACGATTTTCTCTCTTTTAGCCGTCAGCCTCAGTCCCCTACCTTGGCTATGGAAACTTGTATCCGACTGGTTCCTTCCCCCCGTCATCTTAACAGATGCTGGGTTGATAATCTCTTCTATCCTGCTTCTCCGAAACTACTCCAGAAAAAACGCTAAGAGAATAAAAAACCTGAATCTAGTCTGGTTTACAACCGGACTCGTAGCTTTCATCCTAGGAATGCTGTGAGGCGACCTATCGTATTCGGCTTCCTACCGCAATATCCTTCTCAGGGCTTAACAGAATAACCTTACCTTTACCATCATCGGCGGCGAGGACCATACACTGGGATTCTACGCCCATAAGCTTTCTCCGCTGCAGATTCAGAACAAAGGCAAACTTCTTGCCCACAAGCTCTTCAGGCTTATAATACTGCAACAAACCCGCCACAGACTGCCTCTTCTCGGAACCAAAATCAACGATTAATTTCAGCAGATTTCTTGACCCCGGAATCTGGGTTGCCTCTTCGATTTTGCCTATGCGTATATCAAGCTTCATGAAATCGTCAAACGGTATCTCCATTCCAGTCACCATCGACCTTTCCATTCACACTCTCAGAAGTTTAAACTTTGCCCATCCCTTCAGATGCGGAGCGTCCGCAGGTTACATTCTTCTGTATGCTGTATATTCAACAGGCTCTAACTCAAAATCTCTGCATGTCTCAAGGGGGTCTACTGTCTTTCTGAGTTTACCGCAATAAACATTATCGGATAAAGAAATGGCATGTCTGCACGAATCGCAGTTCTTTTGTTTGCGCCTGATTTGTTGGCACGTTGCTTTCATAAAATCACAGGATATAATCTATCGCAATATTTAATAAACATTTTCTTCGAATCACATCCATCCACGCCCTCACGCTGGCAAAACTTGTACATCAATCAGGCAGAAGCATCAACTATTTTAAGCTAAGGAGTTCCAGTAATAGATACTAGACACGTAACATTTGGTGAGATGCATGCTTGTCACAAATAAAGAAGTCTTAACCGTTGCCTCTGCAAAAGGCTACGCAGTTGGAGCATTCAACATCAACAACATGGAAATCCTGCAGGCTATCGTCGAAACAGCCACAGAAGAGAAGTCACCAGTAATAATAGCCGCCAGCCCAAGCGCCATCAAATACGCAGGATTAGAATACATAGTCGCCATGGTGAAAGCCGCAGCAAAAACAAACCCTATCCCCATGACCCTCCACCTCGACCACGGAAAAGACGTGGAAACAGCCGCAATGTGCATCAACGGCGGCTTCACCTCCGTCATGATCGACGGATCCCACCTAGATTACGAAGAAAACATCGCTATGACAAAGCACGTCGTAAAGTTAGCCCGTCCGAAAGGAGTCTCGGTTGAAGCGGAACTTGGAAAACTTGTCTCCCCAGAATCAACTGCCAAAGGAGCCGAAGACCCCTATACTGACCCTGACGCAGCTAAAGAATTTGTGAACAGAACTGGCGTGGATGCCCTAGCCGTTGCCATAGGCACATCCCATGGTGCCTACAAGTTCAAAGGAGAAGCAAAACTAGACTTCGAAAGATTAAAAATCATCAGAAGAAACGTAAGTATCCCCCTAGTTTTACACGGAGCCTCTGGAGTCCCAGAATGGATAGTTGAGAAAGCCACAAAATACGGTGCTGAATGGAGCGGAGCCAAAGGAATTCCCGACAGCCACATTAAAAAAGCCGTTTCCTTGGGAATAGCTAAAATAAACATTGACACCGACCTAAGATTGGCATTCACAGGCACAGTACGCGAGGTCTTAGTCACATCACCCGCCGTATATGATCCCCGAAAGATTCTAGGTCCGGCAAAGGAGACCATGAAAGAGGTTGTTAAAGCCAAAATGCGCCTCTTCGGAAGCTCGGGGAAGGCTCCATAGAAGGGAGAAAACTTGAAGGTCGGAGTATTAAGTGGGGGAGGCGACGCTCCGGGAATCAACGCGGTCATTAGGGCAGTCGTGAGAAAGGGCATTCGAATTTACGGCGACGAGATGATTGGGATAAAAGATGGGTGGCGGGGACTGGTTGAAGGCGCCTATATGCCCTTGGATTTGGAGGCAATTTCTGGATTACTTCCTCGCGGCGGATCAATTCTAGGAACCTCTAGAACTAATCCCTTCAAACGTGACGGAGGACCCCAGAAAGTTTTGGATAATGTTAAAGAGAAGGGCATAGATGCGGTGGTTGTTATCGGAGGAGATGACACATTGGGGGTAACCCATAGAATGGGTGAAATTGGACTACCATGCGTCGGGGTTCCTAAAACAATCGACAATGACTTGGGTTTAACAGATTATACTTTCGGCTTCCACACTGCTGTTCACATAGCGTGTGAGGCTATTGACAGGCTTCACACTACGGCGGAGGCTCACCACAGGGTGATGATTCTTGAGGTTATGGGCAGATATACGGGATGGATTGCCTTAGAGGCTGGAATCGCTGGGGGAGCAGACGTTATCTTGATTCCAGAGGAACCCTTTGATATAGATGAAGTGTGCAAGTATATCGAGCAAAGGCTGGAAAGAGGCAAAGCCTTCAGTCTAGTGGTTGTTGCTGAGGGAGCAAAGCCCAAAGGAGCAGACAGAATAATCTATGGAACGGGAGTAGACGAATTTGGACATCCCCGTCTCGGTGGCGTAGGCTACTATCTTGGAAGGGAAATTGAAAAGTGTACAGGAATCGAAACGCGAGTTGTGGTTCTTGGGCATCTTCAACGCGGTGGTTCTCCAACAGCCTATGATAGAGTTTTAGCAACAAGGTACGGAATCGCCGCCATAGACTTGGTCCATAAAAGGCAGTTCGGAAGGATGGTTGCCCTCCAAGGAAACAAGATCGTTTCTGTCCCCTTAAAGGACGTTGTCGGTAAGCGAAAGACTGTTGACTTGGAACTCTACGAAATAGCTAAAATATTCTCCGGTTAACAGTTTGGAGAAGTTCGCTAACTGTTGTCATCAGAATAGCAATTAGAGTAGAATGGCTTTTATAGCTAAATCAATGAAATCGTTTAGGGTGTGGGGGAAATATGGTTTACTGCACTAAATGTGGCACAAAAAACGAAGAGGCTGCAGTATACTGCATCAAATGCGGTGCAAAACTTGTCTCTAAAGAGGAAAGCTGGGACAAACGCATGGAGAAATGGGGAGACGACTTTGGAAAACGCGCAGAAAAGTGGGGAGAAGAATTTGGAAAACGGGCGGAAGAATGGGGAGACAATTTTGGAAGACAAACCGAAAGAGAGTGTTTTGGGCTTCCCCACGGCGGAATAATCTTCGGCTTGCTCATCGGCATAATAATAATTCTGGGCGGAGTCACCGCGCTGCTGACGGATTTAGATGTAGCACGGTTTTTCTTTCCACTCCTGATAGTCATTTTTGGATTGCTGATCGCTGCCGGAGCATTATACAGCTTAACCCGAAGACGTTAACCATATTCCCATTTTCTTTCCATTAAGTTTGTGAACGCGAACGAAAACGTAATCTACATAGAATCCGAACTTGTATTGCTATTAGGTGGTTACCTGTGAAGATTCTGTTTGTGGAGCCTCCGAAAGATTACTGGTTTGTAATGGGAGAGTATTTGCCTCCCCCTTATGGGATTCTTCAACTTGCAGCTTTTCTCGAACAAAGAATCGCTGATGCGGAGATTCAGGTTTTAGACTGCAATGCTGAGGGGCTGGATTGGACAGGGTTAGAGAAGCGCATAGAATCTTTTAACCCAGATGTTGTGGCTTCAAGCGCCCTTGCCACCTGCAACACCTACGTTGCCGTCAGAACCCTGGAGATTGCGAAAAAAGTGAAGCCAGATGTCCTAACGGTTGCTGGGGGGCAGCACTTCACGGTTATGGCTCAGGAAAGTTTAGAGACATATCCTGAGATTGACGTAATTGTGCGGGGGGAAGGAGAAGAAACCCTTGCAGAGCTGGTGCAAGCATCTGCTGATGGAAGGTCTTTTTCGCCTGTAGAGGGCATATCTTTTAGAAAACATAGACGAATCCAGCATAACGCTCCGCGACCTCTAATCGAAAACCTTGACAATCTACCTTTTCCCGGATACAAATTTGTCGAGAATCTGCTTCAGAAATACCACTTCACAGCCATGGCTGGCAAAACCAGATACGCTTTAATCGAAGGGTCCAGAGGCTGTCCCCACCGCTGCATCTTCTGCACCCAATGGAAGCACTGGGAGGGGAAGTGGAGGAAAAAGTCGCCGAAACGGATTGCAGACGAATTCGAATTCTGCTACGAAAATTATGGAAGCAAATTCCTATGGCTCACTGACGACAACTATGGATTGGGTAAACGTGCAAGCAGTCTAGCTGATGAGCTTATTCAGCGGGGCTTCTCAGAGGATATCATGTGGTTCATGCAGGTTAGATGCGACGATGTAGTAGAAAACCGTGATGTTCTGCCTAAGATGAGGAAGTCGGGTCTCCGCTGGGTCCTACTGGGAGTGGAAAGCTCCAATCCCTATACCCTTGAATCTTTCAAGAAAGAAACAACTCCAGAAATGGCGAGAGAAGCAGTGAAACAGCTGAAAGCGAATGACATCTTTACCCAAGCCATGCTCATCATCGGGGAACGGAAGGACACCGCCGAGTCAATAGCAAACCTGAGAGAGTTCTCGAATGAGTTGGACCCTGGTTTGGCGATTTTTGCGATTCTCACTCCGTTTCCTGGAACTGCAGTCTATGATGAGGCTAAACGGAATGGATGGATAGAAGACTGGAATTGGGCTAACTATGACATGGTTCACGCCATCATGCCCACGGAAACTCTGTCCACAAAAGAAGTGCAGGAGGAACTCTACCACTGCTACAGAAACTTCTTCGGCTCCTGGAGTAGAAGAATCGGAGGAATCTTCTCAAGAAAAGCCCTGAAAAGAAAGCTCTACCGTTACATGGCTTCCCAAGGCATCGTGAATCAGGTTAAAAACTTATTCTAAGTAGCGGTCAACCATGTCCCCCAAACATCATCGCAGCTTTGACATGACCTTTCTAATCCTCACATCATTCATCGGCTTACTCATCATCGCAGTTCTGACAGCTTATCCCCCAATAGCCACTGGAAACCTTCCTTGGCGAAAACCGTTAATCGGCTCAATCTTCAGCTCAATCTGCATCCTTGGAATTCTAGCGGTTTTTTCGCCTGCCCGATGCTTGAAAATCCTTGAACTCCGAAAAAAAGCGGACAACAACTCTAGTTCAGGTAAGTTTGTCTCTCACAAGCTATCTTCTTCTCTACAAGGACATCATCCCACCTGTGGAAACTTCGCTGCCCACGTTTTTCGGATAAGAAGCAAGACATTTTGTGCCGCATGCACAGGTTTGCTCCTCGGAGGACTCTCAGCCTTAACCGGAGCGCTCCTCTATTTCTTCGGTAACTGGCAGGTTGCTGAACAAAATAGTCCTCTGATGGTTCTGCTCGGCATTCTGGGGGTTGGTCTCGGGTTGTTTCAGTTCAAATTCAGGAACGTTGTACGCTTGTCCTTGAACACTCTGTTCGTTCTGGGAACTCTTTTCATCTTGATTGGAATCGACGAGCTTGTTCACAGCTTAATGTTTGACCTGTTCGTGGTTAGTTTGGTTCTTTTTTGGCTTTTCACCCGAATCTCCCTTTCCCAGTGGGACCATGAACGGATATGTTCAGATTGCAATGTTGCTAGCTGCGAATTGGCTGAGTAGAAAAAAGGGAGAAGGGAAGTTTAGGGTTTGCGAGCGTATTTGTATAGGGCTCCGGCAACTATCAGGATTCCGAAGATAATTATTATGAGAGGCCAGAAGTAATCTCCAAAGGGAATAGCAGTGATAGAAGATACGCCCCAGAAGATGATTATTACGCCTATGATCAAGCCTACAATCGCGCCGCCGTGGGGAAGCCCAAAGCACTCATCCTCTCTTCGGCGTCGGTAATGCCTCATAGTTTGATAGCTGCCTAGGGGTTGTTGGCACTTAACACAAACAGTTGCGTCATCCTCATTTTTTGTACCACACTTAGTACAGTAAACCATTCTTCTTCACCAGCACTATCTTTTACAACGCTTTCAACAATAATTGAGGCTGTAATGCTCCCAGAACCATTTTTGCATGTTAAGTATAAAAGATATTCCATCAAAACGTATGTCAATTAGGCAACACGTGTGAAAATTTTGAAGAAGCAACGCTTAGAGATGAAACATCATTGGGTTGAGATTGGTTATCAGCATTTTTCTTTCTCAGGAAGAGGTAAATAGCTGCAATTGCCGAAATCGCTATTATTGAAACAATTATTAAAATCTGAAATGTTTCGGTAGTGAGCACTTGTGGGTCGTTTCCAGTTGTCTGATATCCATAATCTGACAATTCTAGGGTCATTTGGATTGTTCCATTTGAATCATATTCGATTTGTTTTACGTCAAAGCCAACTTCTGGAGAATAGTAGCTTTCTGCATAGGCTCCATCAGGGTCAGTTCTCTTGGTAACATAAGTTTCAACTTCACCTATAGATAAGGTCACCGATTCTTTTCTGAGTACTTCGAACGTCTTTGTGTACGCTTCACTATCTGTTGTGGAGTCGGTACTTCCATTGATTGTTGTTTGTGTTTTTGTGGTTTCAGTAGTTGCTGCTGACCAGCTTTTTCCAACGGTTAATGGAAAACCTTTGTTGGCTTCAAATGGAGGATTGTATGTCGTCTCGTAGGTTGTCCTTGATGTAATCGTTCCATCCTGAACTAATGAAATTGTGGTGGTCCCAGAATTAGTATCATCATTAAGTGAGAATGTTTCTTCATAGATTGAATAGACTGCAACCCAGCTTTGATCTGATTTTGTGTAATATTGCTGCTCTGTTACTGTCCAAGTTCCTCCTATCTCGTTGCCATCAATATTCCCCGAAAGTGTCCCTCCACCTGAAACATCAATTTGGTAGCAATTCAAATTTTGTCCATTTTGAGAGACATCAGTGTTGTCGCTCACAACTGTGTATGTGGTAGTCCCAACAAGGTTAACCTCGCCGGAAATTTCAATATCAACTTTCCACCAGTCACCAACTTGCCATTGAGGCAGTTCAGGGCTGGTAGATGTTCCGTGACCGTTGTTTAAACATGTGGAGAAAAATATGATGAAACCCAGCAGCAGAATAATAGGGTGGATTTTATTCTTCATCATTAACAGCATCTCGTGTTTTGAAGGATATTAATTTGTTTATTGTAATCTAAATCGCCCTCTGTTCTCCACGATTCTCATATGCACCTAATCTTGACTGCTATGTAACTTTTTCTTTAGTGTTACTAAAATATATTTTATGAATCCTGAAACTAAATCAAAAATGCCATGGAAACTTAAAAGACAGGTTACATATGAAACCTTGAGGAAATTTGGGGATTCAGTGGAAGGTTGTTCCACTGGAAATATTCGGGTTCTGAGATATATGGGCTTAATATGCTCTCGCCTTTTTCAGCCAATATCCGGTGGCTTCTGCCAGTGAAGGAGAGATTCTAATTTTTGCTACGCTGAATTGATATAGAAACATCATTGACTCTGGGCGCATATGACTTTTTTGTTGTGGACTCCCAAGTACGGGCGTTTTTTATTTTTCCTTATTTTCTACTTTGACCACTACTTCTTTTGGACCCTGCATTCTGTCGTATAGCATTTTTGCTATGGTGAATATGAACCAGATGATGACTCCGTAGATTACGCCGTTTATGATTCCTGTGGCTAAGCCTTCATAGTTCGTTCCCATTATATCGGGAATGAACTGCTCTATTATCGTGGACCCGGGGGGCAGAGGTGCAACAAGTGAGATTAGTAGGAAAAGGACGAAGGATATGATGAAAACTACCGCTCCAATCATCGCATCACCTCCCTTTTATTGTGGTGGGTTATAATTGCTCTTAAAACCTTTGAAAAATTGTCTCTGATTTTCTAGATTGGTGTTCTAGATAGATGGTTGCAAGGACGTTTTTCGGGTTCTTTCGGTTTTGGGAAAATGCTTAAGTAGATAAAGGGACATTGTAAGAACCGCCTCACTAAATTGAGGAGAGAAAAATATGAAAATTTGGAAAAATAAATCGAAGACTACTGCTATTGCTTTTGTTCTGTTGTTAACTTTTGGTGTTATATTTGTTGCTTTGCCCCTTGCTAGTGCGCATGATCCTTCATGGCAGATTCCAACTTACGCCTATCTCGCTGTTTCACCTAACCCTGTTGGCGTCAACGAACCTGTGTTCCTTCTAATGTGGATTGACAAGGTTCCGCCGACGGCAGGGGGTATTGGCGGTGAAAGGTGGGAAGGCTACAACATTAAGGTTACAAAACCTGACGACACCATCGAGGACCTTGGCATATTCACGTCCGATGCCACATCATCAACATTCACGCAATATACACCTAACCAAGTCGGCACATACACATTCAATTTCACGTTCCCAGGACAGGTGGCAGACCTATTTGGTCCCACTGGTATACCGGGCAGCCCTAGCGCCTTCGAAAATGACACCTACTTAGCTAGCACTACAACTACGACACTTGTTGTACAGGCAGACCCAATAGAGAAGATTCCAGACTATCCGCCTCCAACCGAGTTCTGGACGCGCCCCATAGAAGGCGAGAACAGTGCTTGGGGAAAAATTGCATCGAATTATCTAGGTGGAGGCAGCATTATTGATAGGGTCCAACCGGATGGAACTGCTCCGAACAGTCCTCACATATTGTGGATAAAGCCGTATGCGGACGGAGGCATTGTCGGAGGAGACTTTTCAATCCCAAATGCAGCTTATTACACGGGGCTTTCATATGAAGGCAGATTCGGTTATCCACTAATCGTTGGCGGAAGGCTCTACTACGACACACCACTGAGTGATGCTCCTACTGCTGGACCATACACATGCGTAGACTTGGATACTGGAGAAACACTATGGACGAGAGACGACATCGCCCCAACGTTTGGTCAACTCTACCTTTACGAGTCATTTAATCAACACGGCGTCATCGGAGACGGCTACCTAATACAATCTGTGGGAGGAAACCCCTTCGCAGCATTATTTGGACTACCACCGGTACCAGAAACTTGGCTTTACATTGACCCCCGCACCGGAAATGATCTGTTTAACCTGACCGGTGTTCCTTCAGGTTATGGAGGAGGCTTCTTCGGAGGCTACGGTAGCGGCGTCGTTACTATAGACGGAGAAATCAACGTCTACACCCTTAGCACCTATAGCCCAGGCGGCATGGGGCCATTCGGTCCAATTCCGCCGAGCCCAGCCGAATTGACTTTGTGGACTTCAGCTGCACTACCAAATTCAAGTTTAGTGCTGACACCGGGAACAACTACCGATGCTTACCAGTATCGACCTATCGGAAAGTCGGTTAACATGGAAAACAATACTTTGTGGACAGTACCAATACCAGAGTATGTGCAGGGAAGCATTCTCCGAGTCATCCCTGGTGACATGGTACTGGTCAACACTGCTACTGCTCCCCCAGGTCAGTTCTTTGGCTGGGGAACTATACCCTTCACAGTATCGGCGATAAATCTGAACGAAACTAGAGGCACAATAGGTTCACTGTATTGGAACGCAACATATCTACCACCAGACGGCAACTTGACCCGGTCCCTCGGTCCAGTTGACCCAGAAACCCGCGTGTTCACCATGGTCGATAAAGAGACCATGATGTGGTCGGGCTACAGCATGGATGATGGAAGCCTGCTGTGGGGTCCAACTGGAAATTTCAGAGACCTACAGTATTATGGCATTGTTTCACACCCGCCGGCACCAGGTTATGTCGCTTACGGCAACCTTTACGTAGCCGGCTATGGTGGAGAACTCCACTGCTTCGATCTCAAAACCGGGGCAACAAAGTGGGTATACAACAGCACTTACAGCGGCGAAGAAACACCATGGGGTCTTTATCCAATATATATATCTAGCATTACCGATGGCAAAGTCTACTTGTGGACTGGTGAGCACTCTCCTAACGTTCCGCCATACAAAGGTTCAAGGGTACGCGCAGTTAACGCCACCGATGGCACAGAAATATGGACTATGTTGAGCTGGTATGCCATAGGATCATTTGGCGAGGAACCCATGCCTGTCGCAGACGGCAAAATGGTGTACCTCAACGTATATGACATGCAAATCTACTGCATCGGAAAGGGACCAACCCAAACAAATGTTGAAGTGAAACAGCCATCAATAACCCAAGGCGACAGCATAATGATAACTGGCTCAGTATATGATATTTCTCCTGGCACGGAACAATATGAACAGTCAAAACGTTTCCCCAACGGAGTCCCCGCCATGTCTGATGCTGACCAGAGCGTATGGATGGAATATGTGTATATGCAGAAGCCTGTACCCGCAATGGCTCAAGGCGTTACAGTGACCTTGTATGCTATTGACCCCAACGGCAACTACCAAGACATAGGACAAACCCACACCGACATGTGGGGTAACTTCGGAAAGAGCTGGAAACCACCGGTTGAAGGCGACTACCTCGTCGTAGCCGACTTTGGTGGAAGCGAATCTTTCTGGCCCTCATCCTCTTCAACCTACATGGCAGTGGGTCCAACACCATCACCCGGACAGCCAATGGAAACTGAAGAACCAACAACCCCAGCACCGCCACCAACAACAGAAGAACCAACAACCCCAGCACCACCAACAACCGAAGAACCTACAGCAGTGCCGACTGAAGCACCCCTCGTCACCACAGAAGTACTCATCATCGCAGCCGTTGGCATCGCCACCGTCATAGGCGTCGGTGCCTACTGGGTATTGAGAAAGCGAAAATAGCTCTCGCTTAACCTCCCTTTTTTTCTTTTTTAGAATAGTAGTAGAGGGTAGAATGACTTCATGTTAGGATAGCATTGTTGAGCCTGAAATCATGAGTGCTGCTGGAGGCTCCAAGGCTCATGCGGTAATTACACAGATGCAATCGATAAAACATGTAAGAAACTTGAATCCAGCTTTTTAAAAAACCAATTCCCTATCACATAAGACCATGGTTGTTGAGTTCAAGAACAAAATAGCTTAACTGATTTTAAATTGCTTTGAAAAGAGTATTCGATAAAAGCTTATAAATGAGGCTAAGATTAAAAATTGTTACCATTCTAAGGGCTGCCCCGAGCTAATACAAAATGAGCAAAACAAACAGAAAAACCAAGGTTGCTTTGGTAAATCCGCCGCTTCCAGCACAAACTTATCAACATCCACAATTTCCACCTCTTGGTTTAGCATATCTGGCTGCTGTACTTGAAAAGAACGACCATGAAGTTCGGGTAATGGATTGCCCTGTTTGTAAGATGGACCCTGAAAAATTGAGAAGAGAACTGGCATCTTTTGCGCCTGATTTTGTAGGCATTGCTTCTATGACACCAACTATACCCTCGGCTCTCGAATCTGCACGTGTAGCAAAAGAAGCATGTCCCGAATCTAAAGTAATCATGGGCGGACCTCATGCCACATTTGCAGATAAACAGATACTAACCGAAGAACCAAACGTCGACATTATCGTCCGAGGCGAAGGAGAAGAGACCCTGCTAGAGCTAGCGCAAAAATCAGCTAATCCGAAAAACCTGCCACAGATTAAGGGAATCACATTCAGAAACAACGGAGAAATCGTTCAGACTCCAAACCGCCCCTTCATCGAGGACCTTGACGCTTTACCGTACCCCGCTTATCATCTCATGCCTATTGATCAGTACAGAATTTACGGCAAAAAGCATCTTCCCCTAATGAGTAGCAGAGGATGCCCCTTTCAATGCTCATTCTGTGTAGCAACTCAAATGTTTGGAACAAAATTTAGAGGCAGAAGCCCAAAGAACGTTGTGGATGAGCTTGAGTGGCTAAAGACCGAGCATGGGGCTGAAGGCGTATCCTTCCATGATGACAGCCTTACCCTTGACAGAAAGAGGATAATCGACATCTGCGACGAAATTATCCGCAGAAAACTAGATATCCCATGGGGATGCCAAACCAGAGTCGATTTAGTTTCAAAAGAAATTTTAGCCAAGATGAAAAAGGCAAACTGCGACGAAGTCTCCTTTGGCGTCGAGTCTGGATGCCAAAGAATCTTGGATGCCGTCGGTAAGAAAGTTTCTGTAAGACAATGTGAGCAAGCCGCCAAGTGGGCAAAGGACGCGGGAATGTTCGTTGCCGTCTCAACTATCATCGGGTACCCTGGTGAAACAAAAGAGAGCATGATGCAAACCCTTGAGCTCATGCGAAGAATAAAGCCTGACGATGCATGGCTGTGTATAGCAACGCCTTATCCAGGCACTAAACTTCGCGCTCTTGTTGAAAAGATGGGATGGAAAATCTCCACCGACTGGACTTTATACAATGCAATGAATCCAGTCTTCGAAAATCCTCAGGTGTCCGCTGAAGATATGCGCGAAATGAGAAGGGTGTTCTACAACAACTTGTATACTCCAGGATACGTTTTTCGCCAATTCGTTAAAGGCAGTCTAAAAGGCAACTTCTACAGTAAGATCATGGCTCGTGCAGCAGCAAATTATTTACTTGGACGAATCATGTCACGCTTCTGAATCATTAAAATTTTTCCCCTTGAATTCCAGTTCCGTATTTTATTACAAAATAGGTAGAAAGCCTAGGTAACAGATGGGCGTTTAAGTTTAGATTTGGTGGCTCTAAGGAGATGCGCAAAAGCCGTTCGTGTTGCCGAAAAACCATACATTCCCCCTTTAGCGAACATGCGAAGAACATAGGTTGGACGAAGATAAAACCTGTGAAAGGCTTGTTCACGGATTTCTCTTAACTCTTGCATGGTCATTGTTGGAATCTCAAAGATGGGCGTCGCTGTATCATACTTGTCGAAGTCAGTTACTCTTAACCAACCCATCTTCTTCACATAATCAGCCATTGGAGTTCCAGGGTAAGGCGTTGCAATATAATAGCCTATATCATCAGGACTTATTTCTTCAACGAGCTTAATGGTCTCCCAAGCGGTCTCCTTAGTCTCACCTGGAAACCCTAGGACCACACTTGCGATAGTCATCATTCCAGCTTCTTTCACCATTTTGAATGCCTTCTTTGTCCTCGCTGGAGTGAATCCCTTTCCCATGGCTTCTATAACCTGTTGCGAACCTGACTCCACACCCAACCACACGGCAATACATCCAGCTCTTCTCATTTTCTGAAGCAAATCTTTTGTGATCATGTCAACGCGAGTCCCACAATCCCACGTTATCCGAAGGTTGCGGTTATGAATTTCTCTGCATATTTTCTCAACTCTAGATTGGTCTACAGTGAAGGCGTCGTCATAAAAAGTAAACTTGTCAGAACCGTAAGTGTTATGAAGAAGCTCAAGCTCGTCCACGACGTTCTTTGGGCTTCTCATTCGATATTTTCTGCCGAACATCCTGACTGCCGAGCAGAACTCGCACCAAAACACGCAGCCCCTGCTCGTCATTAAGGGAAATATTACCTTGCCGTACTTTTTAAGGCGCTCAATAGGCCAGAGATGATGAGCTGGAAAGGGTAAGCTGTCCAAGTCTTCAATGTAAGGTCTGTCTGGGCTCCTTACAATTTCTTCACCCTTCCTGCAGGTTACGCCTAAAACATCATGGAAAGCCTTGCCTGCCTCCAATCTTTCCATAAGTTCTAGCAGCGTCTTCTCGCCCTCCTTTCGCACAACAACGTCTAGGTGTGGACATTCCTGCAGGGCTTTATCATCCCAGAACGTAACGTGAACGCCCCCAAGAATTGTTAAGCATTCTGGATGAACTTCCTTAGCAATTTCTGCTATGCGTAGCGCAGATTTGTAGGTGAGGGTGGTGGAGGTCATCCCAACGACGTCGGGTTGCCGCTTACTGATTTCGCGTTTAAATCCGTCATAGGAGAGTCCTGAGGCTTGGCAATCGATTACATCAACTTCATACTGGTTCTTCTCCAGAACAGCAGCCAGATACCCAAGCCCTAAAGGAGTGAAAGGTGGATGCTGGTGAGCACCTCTTGGGTAAGGTGGGTTCACTAGGGTTACATGGGGCTTCATATTTCTTCCCTGAACGTTTATCCTTCCACAAATACAACAAGCCGCATGCTTAATATGTTTTGCACATTTGCGTCACACCATACAAAAATAAAGATTGACCCATAAATCGGCGAAGGGGAGTCTCAGGTCTATATCAACGAGGGACAAAATTATCATTAGTTAAAAAGAGGGAGGGGGTATGTTTGGGTTAATGGGCTTGTGTTCGAAATGTTTACATCATTTGTTTGGGGGTTATGCCAAACCAACCGAAGACCGTAGCTAATATCGGTACTATGATACCATAGATTATCCGCGGTAAGAATGTGAGGAATAGCGTATATGGGATATCTGTGACCATCCCGAAAGGTGAGATGATTTGCGTCCAAAACAGGAACAGGCCTCCAATAATTGCACCTACAAGTCCAGCGATGAGCATTCTTCTGAAGCTAAAGGAATCTCTGTTCAGTGCACCAGCCATGTAACCCGTCAACATTGCACATACGACGTATCCAAGGTTGCTGATGTCTCCAACCATCCCGGCAGGGGTAAAAGCGCCAGCAGCGGCGAACGTGTCGTTTACGTACAAGGCATATATGCTGCCCAGTATGAATCCTGCGCCTCCGCCAGCCCATTTATTCCAGATTAGTCCAGCAAACAATGGGATGCCCACTATTAGAAGTGCCTCTGCAAGTCCATCCACGAATATAGCGTTTAGGGTGCCACCGGGATCAACATCGGTAAGGATAGGAGCAAGTTCCATTGGAAAGATTATGATCAAGAACGCCACGATAACAGGTACTATTATGCCCCAAATTAGGTCGCTTAGTTTCCAATCTGTCCAAGTTGCCATTTTTTCGTTCACTCCTTTACTTTCAACTTTTTACTCTACTTGTGCATATATAATTTTTGCATTATAATCCTTAAGCACGGTTGTACATTACGACCGCGGTCAATTGCTTCCAGCGCTGAAAAACTCTCAAAAAAGATGTAACAGACGCTTATGCTAAAGGGGAAAATACTATAGCAACATGAAAAACATGAGAGAAAAAAGTGCGCGCTAAAGCGCGCTTGGTTATTGTTTCTTGCCTCTTGCGTGTTTTTTCAGAGGTTTTATACCAACTTTATCTCTAGCGACGAGCATTTTGCCTTTCAGATCGATTCTCGCAGGACAAACGTACGAGCAGGTTCCGCACTGTTGGCAGTATCCCGCACCAAGTTCCTCTACTCTCTCCCAGTCTCCCCTATCGGCGGCTTCAACTATCGATATGGTTGGGATTCTCCCTGAGCAAACAAGTAGGCACCTTCCGCATCGAATACATTGGGTGGTCCTTACGCTCTCAAACTTTTTGGCTTTCGGGATTTTTGCGCAGTATGTTCTTTCGTCGAGGGCTTTGGGAACTCCGATTCTGTCCAGTAGGGGACATGTTAGGTTCATGATAACCAACGCTAGGATGGAACCGCCCAAGAAGCCGGTGTACACCTGAATGATCATTGTCAATATGCCTAAGCCTATACCGAATATGACTTGGCCTGTACGAGTCAGGGGAGTGGTTGCAGGGTCTGTTGCCATAAAGAATGCCATGAAAATCGAACTGCCCATGAACAGATGGAACAGTAGTCTAAGTATGGGGTCTCCACCATAAATGAAGTACATAACGAACGACATCACTGCAGTGGTCACCAGAAACGTCAATGTTATTCTCCATTTGATGTATCCACGGCTAAGTGCAAATAGGGCTATTCCTACGGCAATCACAAGGATGCTTGAGAAGCCGCCGACCCAACCGTGATACTTGAAGAATAACATGTTGTAGATAACATCTGGAAGAGGATTATCGATTGAACCATAAATATAGGGGTTCATCGGGTCTAAATCAGGGCTTCCATAGCAATTGACCAGCGTGGACCCAAAAATCGCCGTATCCATTGGATGAAAGGCTGGACCACCAAACGCATCTGCAGTGAGAGGATTTTGCAAGTTAATAGAATTCGTATGGTCTGTGGGGATAAGTTGTGAGACAGTTGGCATAATTAGTAAGCCGAGAACCAGAAGTTTCGCGATTGCAGCGGGATTCACGTATTTTCGTCCAGCCAATCCTTGAATTTTCTTGAAAACAATCATTCCGAGTGCCGAGATTACCGCAGGATATATGTAAAGATCAAAAACAAATCCGTCAGTTATACCCATCATATATTGTTCAATGCCACCATTCAATGCGGGGGTAAATTGAGGCATCATCCGTGTAGGCAGACCTAGCGAGTATGACAGAGCAACGATTAAGCCGAAGACAATCGCAGACATTGTGTTCCTAGGTCCCTTTTCCCCCATAACCATGGAGAGCAGCAAATCGCAAGCTACAGCGACTCCAACTGAAATTAGAGCTATTACAAGTGAATCAAGACCAAATGCAAAGTAAGAGAAGAAAGTGATGACGAAGAGCGCAATAAGAGTGTATTTCATCAGTAGATCTTTTGTCATTGCAGCCGAAATCATACCTTTTCCCATTTTTCGTAACCTCTTTATGTTGGCTAGCTCTCTTAAAACTTAAATATTTAAGCTTTTGGACACCCTATTATTTTGTGATGTTCAAACCGAATATAGGAAGTTGAACGTGAAGTAAATGAAGCATAAAGTGGTTTTGTCTATCTTTCTCGTTTCCATGTTTCTTGTTCTTCTCTTTTGGAGACTTGAACCTGCGAAGAATCCTTCAAAACCTGACTTTTTTGTGGGTGTTGATACTGCATATGACAATGTGGAGGACGTTGAAAGACTTGTTGATGAGGTGAAGTCTTACACGAATCTTTTTGGGATTGGCAGTACAGGGATAACTTGGAACGCCGCGAAGCTCAATGAAGTTTGCCAGTATGTTTACGATAGGGGACTTTATTTTTTTGTGTATAAGCACCCACCACCAAATCAAGAAATTAATCAATCTCAATGGATTGCTGATGCCAAACAGAAGTGGGGAAACCGTTTTTTGGGAATATATCTCTTTGATGAGGTAGGCGGACGCCAAATAGATGGTGACCCCTATCGGTTTGTGGACGAGGCAGACAATTATACTGACGCAGCAAACAAGTATGTGGGGACTTTGGACGAGTTGCTGAACGAGTATACAGAAGTTGAACTTAATGCTGGTGATTTAACCTCATTCACCTCTGATTATGCTCTCTACTGGTTCGATTACGAATCCAGATTCGACGTGGTTCTATCGGAGTTTGGCTGGAACCACAGCAGACTGCTGAGCGTTGCCCTCGACAGAGGCGCAGCAAAAATGCACAACAAAGATTGGGGAGCCATAATCACATGGACTTATCGGAACGCTCCATACTTAGAATCAGCAGATGAGCTTTATCATGACATGGTTTTAGCCTACCTAAGCGGAGCCAAATACCTGATTATCTTAAACTACGCACAGGAAAAAATCACACCTTACGGAACACTAACCGAAAAACACTTCGATGCAATGAAGAAATTCTGGAATTACATACAAGCGAATCCTGAACGGATTTTATCTGACGACCTCAATTCTGCTCCGGTGGCTTACGTTCTTCCAAAAGATTACGGGTGGGGCTTTCGGGGAGCCGAGGACAAAGTTTGGGGGTTTTGGGTTGATGAATTATCCATAAAAATAGGGACTGATCTTAGCTTTCTCCTAGATACTCATCCTCTGGGTTTGGATGTAATTTATGATGACTCAAGATATTACGACCAAATGCGCTCATATAGTAAATTGTATTTTTGGAATGGAACGGTGGACTTCGGGTCCAGTTTCCAAACGTTTTTAGGTTTCCAGTGGCTTAACTGATGTTGTTGAGCTTGCTGGAATCAGATTTGTAAATCTAAAGTTGATTGCTGAAGGGTAGTGGGCAACAAATATGCGTGTTTGCTTGATTAATCCACCGCGTATGCACCCAAAACTGTGGGGCAAACCAAGTGTATTTCAACCCTTGGGAATAGCGTATGTAGCAGCGGTGCTCGAAAGGCAGCATAAGGTATGCATCATTGATTCTCCAACAGAAGGCTGGAGAAATCTTGAAGAAATCGATGGAACTAAGTATCGAGTTGGTTTAAGAAACGAAGAGATGGCAGATAGGATTAGACGGTGGTCACCCGATGTTGTTGGGATAAATGTTCCCTTCTCCGGTTGGTCCAAAAGCGCATTTGAAGTTGCCTCCATAGTGAAAGGCATTGACGAAGATATCACTACCGTGTTGGATGGACAGCATCCCTCTGCAAGACCTGTAGATTGTCTAAAACATCCGAACATCGATTTTGTTATAATAGGCGAGGCAGAACATACAACCTTTGAGTTAGTTGACACACTAGAGCGAGGGGCTACTCGTGACCTCAAGAAAATAAGAGGAATCGCTTTCATCAAAAATGGGAGAACAGTCATTGCTCCTCCAAGACCTGAGATTCAAGATTTAGATTCCCTGCCCTTTCCCGCAAGGCATCTACTTCCAATGGACAAATACTTTGACATAGTAAAAGAAACGCCGATAAGAGGAATAATACGTAAACCATGGACTAACATGATAACCAGCAGAGGATGCCCATACAACTGCGTATTTTGCACTGTTCATATTGTCATGGGGAAAAAATGGCGCGCTAGAAGCCCTGAGAACGTGGTTGATGAGATAGAGCAGCTAATTCAAACCTACCATATCAAACAGATTGACTTCTACGACGAAAATATGACATTGGACAAGAAGCGGATGGAAAATATTTGTGACCTAATCGTGAAAAATAAGTTGAAGGTTGAATGGTACGCCCCAAACGGTGTTAGAGCAGACACCCTTGACTTAAATTTGCTGACAAAAATGAAAAAGTCTGGTTGCAGGGGAATACGTGTTGCTCCCGAGTCCGGCGTTCAACGTGTTATGGATAAGATTGTGAAAAAGGATCTGAGACTGAAAGAAGTGGAAAAAGCCATTGTTCTAGCCAAAAAAGTGGGAATCAAGGTAGGATGTTTCTTTGTACTTGGGCTGATTGGCGAAACAAAAGAAGACATAAAAGAAACCATAAAGTATGCCTATAAGCTGAGGCAGTTGGGAGCCGATAAATTCTACTTCAGTATAGCTACACCCATGTACGGAACTGAACTTTATGAACAGGCAGTGCGCGGCGGTTTCTTAAGGGACGGTTTCAGTGATGAAGCTTTAGCTGCAACTGAGCCTCTCATTGAAACTCCAGAATTCACAGCAGACGAATTAAGCGAATTATGTGCGCAAGCTAACTTGGTGAACCCAACTTTTACCCGCGCTAAACTAATAAAAGCCCTTCGAGACCCAAAAAAAGCAATAAAAATCCTGTTAGGAAAATGATAAGCAAAAACGACGTATCTCAATATTGGTGAGACTCTATGAAAAAGATATGGCTGCTTCTGCTCGTCGTAATAGTGGTTTCTGCCGTTTCTGTTCCTCTAATTTACGTTCATAACCAGAGCAGAGCTGTCCCTCCTAGCTCTCCTAACGGCGAGTTCTTTTTCGGCGTCTCTTTCGGCGGGACTACAGCCAGCCAAGCGAAGCTTCTCATCGACAAGGTTAAGGGGTACACAAACTTTTTTCTCATAAACAGTTGGGACATAGCCACTAACGAGACGGCTCTGGACGAAATCAGCCATTACGCCGTAGACAACAACCTGCACTTCATGGTGTTCTTTGATTATATCTCCCGCTTTATCTATCCGTGGCATCAAACATGGCTGGATACTGCTAAAGCGAGATTTGGAGACAATTTCTTGGGAGTTTACCTCTACGACGAACCTGGTGGAAGACAGATTGAGACTGGACGATGGGATGCCATATTCATTGACGCGTCAGACTACAGTGAAGCGGCAGAAAAGTTTGTTACGACTATTCCTGAAAGCGATAGCGTGCAAGATTTGAAGAGCCGAAACATAACCATGTTCACCTCAGATTTCGCCCTCTACTGGTTCGACTATCTGGCAGGATATGACACCATCTTCGTTGAACTGGGATGGAACCATAGTGTGCCAAAACATATAGGTCTCTGCAGAGGTGCAGCAACCGTTCAAAACAAAGATTGGGGCGCCATCATCGTATGGAAAGCAATTGACCCAGAAGACGACGAAAAAGGAATCTACAAGACCGGACCCGAAATGCTACAGGACATGAAGACTGCATACCAAGCAGGAGCCAAATACGTAATCATATTCGATTATCCCTACGAAGGAACCTACGGTATACTGGAGGACGAACATTTTGATGCCATGGAAACTTTCTGGAACTTGGCTCATTCAGGTTCGCTTGAAAAGGTGGAGGCTGAAGTTGCTTTTGTTCTCCCAAAGGATTACGGATGGGGCATGCGAACTCTGGAGGACCGGATTTGGCTGCCTGATTGGGGTCCAGATTCGCGGTCTACGCTGATATGGGACAACCTGAACAAGTTGATTGACAGATACGGTCTCAGGCTAGATATAATCTACGATGACCCAAGTTTCGATTTTGCGGAGAAATATTCGGAAATCTATTACTGGAACAGCCAAATACCCTGATTGACTAGACGTTGAGTCTGCGTGCAAAATTTATTTCACGTCATCATCTATCTTTTGGTATGTTGCGGAGACAGCTGGTTAGCATTATAGCGCTTCCAGTAATGGTGATCATAGTCGTACCCGCTGTATTGGTTAGCCTATTATCTTATGAACCTCTTTGGGGGCTACCTTCCCTAACTCAACTGTTACTTTTGATAAGTGGGCTACTTCTGATGATTGCAGGGCTGGTTCTCCTCTATTCCGCCATCTTCCTCTTCATTACAAAGGGAAATGGCACCATAGCGCCTTGGAACCCCACAAGCAAGCTGATAGTTGGTGGCATCTATGGGCATGTCCGCAATCCCATGATCACTGGCATCTTCCTCATTTTAACCGGAGAAAGCCTACTACTTGGTTCTATTCCAGTAACCATCTGGACATTACTCTTTATTCTAACAAACCTCATCTACGTCCCCTTAATCGAAGAACCGGAACTTGCAGAAAGGTTCGGAGACGAATATTTGGTCTATAAGGAGAATGTTCCCAGATGGATTCCACGCCTGTCTCGCTGGAAAAAGATTGAAGTACACCCTTGTTTTATCTGACATTTGATCACATTTATGAACGGGATAGTCAAAAACTATTTAGGAAACGAAAATAACAAAAGCAACATCACCTATCACTAAAAACCACAACGATTGACACGGGATGAAATTGAAAACTCTAAATGTTATTTACGTGACGAGAATCGGATTTGGCATCATTGCCGCCCTAATCGCCACTCTCGTGATAGACCTTAGGGTAGGCGACCCCCTCATAAGCGGCATTTCCATCGGGATACTCTTCTACATCATCACCTACTACATCCTGAAATGGCAGTTCATGACTAAGGTGGAAAAACCGTCCAAGATTTTCACAATGGGAATTGGCGCCTACTTTCTAACATTCATTCTATGCTGGACCCTGTTCATCACTCCGTTTCTGGCGCCTCCCACCGCCGCCTTCACTTTTACCCCACAAAAGCCAGTGGTTGGACAAGCCGTAACCTTTGATGCAAGTAGCAGCTTTGATTCTGATGGGACAATTGTTAAGTATGTTTGGTATTTCGGAGATGACGCCACAGGAACCGGGGTTACAACCACTCACACCTATACCTCCGCTGACGATTATACCGTTACCCTTAGAATCAAAGATAACCATGGAATTGGTAATGGGACTGAAGTGACTCTGCCCGTGAGCGCCGCATCTTAACAGTAGCTGGTATCTCACGGATCCAAGAAAAATATTGATTTTAACATACTGCTGTGATTAGGCTCCAAATATGCCCTATGTTTTTCTCATTTGGACGCTTCTGGGTTTGCTAGCGTCTTAATCGATGTGCGCATGTAATCTGCCCAAGCTGAGAAGAAGCCGCGGTCATAATCTGCGTGAATCTTGTTTCTGGACTCCCTCAAAAACTCTTTTCTAAATTTTTTTAGCTCTTTTTCGTCTTTAAAGTTTAGGTTATTGAGAAATGAATAGGAGTCGTTTGATTTTTGGGTAAAAAGTATACCGTCGAGAGCGTGGAGGTATCCGCTGTTCCATTCTGTCTCGCTTGTCTTCAATCTTATCCGCTCCAGTACCCGCTCGGCTTCGGCAAACCGTCTTCCCTCTACGAGCTGAAAGAATCGGGTTACAAAAATTTTTGAAATAGGCATCTACTGTCTCTCCTCTTCGTTGACATCCTCTATTCCTCTTTCAGAAACTATGAAGACTCCTTCGCCCTCAGGCAGATGAGGACTGGAAACAAGACGGGCAATTCTCACTGGTCCACGAGCAGATTTTCGAAGAAAAATACGGGTGTGGCTCGTATGCGCCACTATATGACCGCCTACGGGATGTATGGCGCTGCCGAAAAAGACGTCTGGCATAGACATAACCTGATTTGTAACAACAGCTACAGCATTGAATGCCCGAGCCAATCGAATCAACCTGTGAAGATGCTTATTGAGCTTCTGCTGCCTCTCAGCCAGCATCTCCCTGCCCAGATACTCGCTTCTGAAGTGAGAAGTCAAAGAATCCACAATGATCAGGCGAACCCCGTTTTCCTTGATTACCTTGTCTGCATTCTCCAAGAGAAACATCTGATGGTCGGACGTGTAGGCTTCGGCAAAAATGATGTTCTTAATCGCCTCTTCCGGGTCTAAGCCCAGATTCTTTGCCATTTGGAAAATTCGTTCGGTTCTGAAGGTGTTCTCCGTGTCTATGTAGAGAGCTGCACCACCCAAACCGCCTCTTTCAGGCGGCAACTGAACGTTTACGCACAGCTGATGGCATATCTGGCTTTTGCCGCTTCCGAATTCTCCGTAGAATTCTGTGATAGATTGGGATTCGATGCCTCCACCCAGCAGTTTGTCCAACATTTTACTTCCTGTTGTCAGGCGCAGGACGGTCTGCCGCATCTTCAGCAGTTCGTCTCCTCGGATGAAGGGAAGGGGCATGCATGAACGTGCTTTGCGAATCAGTTCCACAGCCTTTTTTTTGCTTATGCCCGCTTGCTCCAGCTCCTTAGCTGTAGCCATGCCGAGATTCTCGACTGTGTGGAACCCTAGCTCCCGCAGCTTTTTGGATATGGCTGGACCTATGTCAAGGTCTTCCAAGCATTCGTATCTCTTTTTTTCTAGGGCTGCCTCCTCAGTCATTTTGGCGCCTCAGTTCCCGATGTTTAAAAGCAATGGGGTAGTACATATTTAAGTTAGACCATCATAGCAAATAAAACATTCGATGAAAGAATGCTGACATCGAATCTTCGAATCGGCAGAAAAAAGTATAAGATTAATCGTCCAACTCTGCTCTAGATGGGGAGAGGAAAAGGCTTGGTAACCAAGAAGATTATAGAAAATGTGGCGGTTAAACTCCTGCAGCTTGCAGCCACAGAACTGCCACAGGACGTGAAGAAGGCTCTCCAGAGGGCGTATCACGAAGAAGAGAGCAAAGTAGGAAAAGCTCAGCTGAAAGCCATACTAAAAAATGTGGAGTTGGCTGAGGAAATGAGGGCTCCCCTTTGCCAAGACACTGGCGTCGTAATCTTCTACGTGAAAGCCGGAAGCAAAGTAACGGGGTTAGAAGTGGTTGAAGAGGTTCTTCGCAACGCTACTGTGAGAGCTACGGGGGAGGTGCCCCTCCGCCCCAACGCCGTTGACCCCTTCACCCAAAAGAACACGGGAAACAACACAGGAAGATTCATCCCCTACATACACTGGGAAGTGGTGCCCGGAGACGCCCTTGAAATCACGGTTATGCCAAAGGGGGGCGGGTCAGAAAACGTCTCTGCCCTAGGCATGCTTAGTCCGAATGAAGGGATGAAGGGACTCAAGAAATTCGTCATTGACACCGTAATCACCGCTGGCGCAAAACCTTGCCCCCCCACTATTTTGGGTGTTGCAGTTGGTGGAGGCGCTGACATAGCCATGAAGCTTGCGAAGGAGGCTCTGCTTAAGCCCCTGAATCAGCCCAACCCCAGCCCTGAACTGGCAAAGCTTGAAGAGGAACTGCGTGAAGCCGCAAACCAAACGGGAATCGGACCCATGGGGCTGGGAGGCAAAATCACAGTGTTGGGTGTGAAGGTTGATTATGCATATAGGCATCCTGCATCCTATCCTGTGGCTGTGGCTGTACAGTGCTGGGCTGCAAGAAGGGCATCAGCTCGCATTCTCCCTGATGGAAATGTTGAATACTTGAGCCACAAGGTGAGGTGAAAGGGATGGCGACCTACAGGTTTAGAACTCCGATTTCAGAGGAAGAAGTTAGAAAACTCCGAGTCAACGACACCATCTACATCACAGGAACCCTTGTTACGGCTCGGGACGCAGCCCACAGAAGAGCCCTAGAATTCCATAAAGAGGGAAAGAAGCTGCCCGTCGATTTAGAGGGATTAGCGCTTTTTCATTGTGGTCCCATAGTAAAAAAGGAGGCGGGTGGATGGAGGGTGGTGGCTGCTGGTCCAACCACAAGTTCCCGCATGGACCTGTTTGAAGATGAATTCATCAAGAATTTCAGGGTTCGGGTTGTAGTAGGGAAGGGGGGGATGGGCAAGAAGACCGCTGACGCCATGAAACGGTATGGAGCTGTCTATGGAGCCTTCACTGGAGGAGCAGCGGTGTTGGCAGCCAAAGCCGTGAAGCGTGTGAAGAGCGTAGAATGGAGCGATTTGGGGATGCCGGAAGCCATGTGGATACTTGAAGTTGTGGGCTTCGGACCCTTAACTGTAGCCATCGACACCCACGGAAATAACCTCTTCCAAGACATTCAAACCAAAGCTGATGAGGAGAAACAGAAAATCTACAGAAAACTAGGCTTGCAATGACCTAACGCTTTTGGGTTGCAAGGTCTGCTATAACCTCTTTAACAACCTTTGCTGGGGCTGTTGTTCTGAAGCCTCGGCTGTTGAAATGCGTTGGTGCTGCCTGAAAACCTGCCTCTCTTACTCCATCCATCACTTCCTTTAGGGCTGGAATGGGCAGGTTTAGTTTGTCGCAGATTTTGTCGACGGCATAATAGGTGAGTGGCGCCTCAGCCTCGTTCTTTATCAAGGATATCATTTTGAGAAGCCTCTTTTCCTGTCTCAAGCTTCTTTTCGCCGTTTCCTTCTCCATCAGGGAACAGAAGGCTTTGTCTGTTATCTTGCCAAGCCACAGGGGACCGGCGACGCTCAACTTTGCTTTACATTCTGGACAAACGTGGTTTAGAGGAGAAATTATTCCCAAGGATGTTTCTCTGTGAAAACATGAGAAGCAGTGGAGAATATATCCCATCATTTGGACGCTTTTGTCGCCTCGTCTAGCGCCGCAATGAACAGCTGCATAGGCTCGAACATAATGGTCAACGCTGTGACTGAACAAGACCTCCACGCCCACATCATGCTTCGCAGCCATCATAGCCAGACAGCCAACCAAGAGGCGAACAGCAAGCTCATGACAGTACTCTGTACGCAAGGGAACCCCACCATACTTACGTAGACAAGCTCGGGGATGAACCCCACACAACGGAGCCATATCCGTAGCTGTCAGAGCAAGCAAGCCGCCGCTACGTAAAGCCCGTAAAGCAGCATCCAAGTAGGGCACAGGAGAACCGAAAGGATCAACATCAACATAGTTGAATCTTCTTCGTGGCGCTGCATGCCTGCTGAGAAAAAGGTTCGCATCCTCATTGGCAACCTTAACCCTGTCTTCTACCCCGTTGAGTTCAGCATTGAAGCTGGCAAGCTCTGCCGCTTTGAAGTTAATGTCATTCACAGAAACGCTTCTAACGCCTTCCACTTCCACAGCAAATCTTACGCCCCGAATTCCACATCCAGTTAAAGGCTCACAAACCGAGACTTCTCTCTCCAAGGATTGTTGATACGCCTGTAATGCTAGAACTGCCAAATCCCTGTTCAACTCCATAATGGGGTTGTAAAACACCGGCGCCTTAGAAGGAGCATACTCCCACGGTTGTTTCACGTAAGCAGCAAGCTGGGGCACCACCACCTTAACTTCACCCTCTGTTACTGTCTCGGTTGGGAAACCAAAACTCAAGCCTCATAACTCCTGCAATCACTGAAGCTTTATTATGGAAACTAGATATTTAGGGTTCATCTAACCAAGAGCAAGGTGTTCACGCTGAAACGAATCATACTCGTAACCGGACCGCCCGGAATAGGCAAAACAAGCACCCTCCGTCGAGCCGTAAAGGAACTTAAGAAGCGAAAATGTAAGGTCGGCGGCATGATTTGCCGTGAAGTCCGTGAGGCAGGAGTAAGAGTGGGCTTCGAAATCATGGATTTGTCCACAGGACAGAGAGGATGGCTAGCCCACGTAAACCAGCCAGAAGGACCCAGAATCGGCAAGTATCGCGTTAACTTAACTGATCTTGATGTTATAGGCGCAGGCTCTATTCTTGATGCCCTTCAAAACGCGGATATACTGGCAGTAGACGAGGTGGGTCCCATGGAACTTTCTTCACCAGCCTTCAGCAACGCCTTAGTTAAGGCTGTAGAAAGCAGCAAACCCATGTTGGGAACAATCCATTATGGACTGAGGCACTCTCTAATCAGCAGCATCAAAGAGAGAGAAGACGTAGAAATTCTTAAGGTAACCTACGAGAACCGAGAAACCCTTCACAGCATGATTGCCGACAAGATAAACGAATATCTAAAAGCTTAAAATTCGCCTCAAAGCAAGTAGCTCTTATATCTCAGTAACCAACATAATTTATTGAGATTCTAACGAATGGGGGAAAATAAACTGGGAAAAGTTACCATATACGAAAAGATAAAGAGCCAAAGAACCATCAGAAAGTATCTCCAGAAAGCTGTTCCAAAAGAAGCCCTGCTAAAATGCGTGGACGCCGCAAGACTTTCGCCCTCCGCGGCTAATCTTCAACCCCTAAAATACATCATTGTCCACGACCAAAAGCTGCTGAAAAGGGTCTTCGGCACGCTTAGCTGGGCTGGATATCTACCAGCTTATCAGCCTAGTGAAGAGGAGATGCCGAGAGCCTATATTGTTATTCTGATAGACGAGAAAATCAGCCGAGCCCCCAATCATGACGCGGGCATAGCTGCCATGAGCATCTCCATGGTTGCTCATGACGAGGGGTTAGGCTCATGCATTCTGGGAGCAGTTGACAGAGAGAAACTGCGAGAGGTTCTGAAGGTGCCGGAGGGTCTTGCCATTGCATTGGTGGTTGCTCTAGGCTATCCAGCAGAAAACCCTGTAGCTGATGTGGTGAAGGCTGGGGACATAAAATATTGGCTTGACGAAAAAGGCGTATTGCATGTGCCTAAGAGGGGTCTCAACGACGTAGCCAGATGGAATACGTACTAAGTCTAGTGGAAAAATCGGATTTCAGGGTAAAAGCGCCAAAGACTTCATAAATATGCCCTACAATATTATTCATCTTGGGCGACTAGCATGTCAATTGAAGGTAAACTATACATGTGGGGAGAGAGAGCAAAATACGTTCCAGAAGAGATGGGCGTCTACGCCTTTTACGACAAAAACAAAATTCTGATATACGTCGGGGGAAGCTCCAACCTCAGAGAAACTTTCGCTCGCTATCAGGAGACAAACTTTTCTGATGACCCTCGCAAACGTGAAACCGTCTACTATCGAAGAATGAGTACCGCAAACTGGGAAGAAAGAGTTAAGAAGCTTCTAAACGAATATAAACAGGACTATGGGGACATACCGAAATTGAATAATCCTTTAAAACCAGAAGAAAAAGTTACCCCAGAATGGGGATTCTACTTTTACGAAGCATTCAACAAGCCACTCTTTGAGGCAGCCTTCAATCTGGAAGACCTCAAGAAGAAGATTGGGAAAGTTCCAGTTGCTTCTCTGGAGTTTCACCAAAACAGAGGAGACTTTGCCCGATGGATACGGGATGTTTTCAAAGAAACCCAGTTGGCTGAGAGAATCGCGAAGACGACCAGCATGGGCGAAGACCTCAGATTAGCACTGTTAAACGCTTTAGGTAATCCTGAGGTTGCTGAGTGCCCTGAGTGTGGAACCTTATCAAAACCGGAGAAGACCTGGCAGATGGCTGGGAGACCTAGTAAGGCTGGTGAGAGACTCCAATTAACGATAGCCCTGTATAAATGCGGAAAATGCGGCAAAACCTTCAGAAATGTGGTTAAGAAAGAGAAGATTAAGGCGTAGCGCTTCTTCACCCCGAAACCGTTCGTTCAGCGATTATGCTTCTGTCTGTAGAGACGTCTCCATCCTCAGGGAAGGGTTCCGAAGTTTTTTGCGAGAAGTTTTTCTATTTTCTCAAGTCGTCTCTCGATTTCATCTAGTCTCTCCAGTATCTGTTTCAAAACCCTTGTTTCGTCTTCTTTCCTCGTGGGATAGAGAACGCCGGGAGTTGGGGTGGGCCATGGTCTCTTTGGCTGGAATGGTTCTAAGGGCGTTGGCAGCCTTTTTGCCTCTTTTTCGTCACCATTCATTTTTGGTCCTCATGTACAATTACATAGTTTTTTCTCTTATAAAAGAAAACGTGAGGGTGCTGTTTTCGCCTCGGTTATATTTTTTCTAGGCTTGAATATTCAAAGCCTATGATTTGGTTCCAAGATGCTGGTTGTTGCTGCATTTCTATGTTAAATTGTCGGTAGCGCGTATAGTGGATTTTGGAGTTGTGTTCTCGGAGGAGTTGGGGAGGTTGGTGAACAGTTTGTTTAGAACGGTAATTTTATCCTTGCAAGCCAGTTCTTTCTCCATGCTATAATTAATGATATAATAGCGATTATCCCAATTCCTAATGCCCAATATTCGGGGTGGTCAAAAAGCGAATTAGATGGGGATGGTTCTTCAGTTGTTGGCTCCTCAGTCGATATGGTGAACGTGAAAGGTATTTGCAGATTCCCTGTTAGCGGGTCTATTCCGTAGGTGTCATAGTAGTGGTGTTCGATTCCTCCAATATCAATTCCCTCGTGGAATAGAATTCCGAAATATAAACCTGGCGAGTAAACATCTCCGGGTTCAGGGGAACCAATTAAGTTTTCAGTAACTATGTCTGACATACGGGTGAGAAGGGCACTAAAACTATTCTTTGACTCATCATAACTGATGTGGAATTCTGCGTCTGTCTCCTCTTCATGCCATTCTGAAAACGCGTCTAGAAACCCATAACTCCCGATAAAAGCCTCTGGGGCAGTCCGTGTGAATGTGAACTTTTTGTTACCAATGTTGTCTTCATCAAAATTTTCTGGATTCCAGGTACGTTTAGTGCCGTTCGGGTCGTTTAAAAATAACTGGGCTTGAAAATAAATGAGCGACTGTTCGCCGTCTTCGTCTGGACCCTTCCAAGAATCATCAAAGAATTTAACCTCGCAGGTGCCGTCGTCAGAATTATATTCTATGGTGAATTCAGTGTTTCCAGTGAAAGCGTATCTTAGAGGAAGACCGGTTGGGTCAACACTCTTTCCGGTTGAAACGTCTATGGTTGCATGGGAATATCCTTCTGTGGGTTGGGGAGATGGCTCCTCAGTAGTAGGTTCCTCAGATGTTGGCTCCTCAACTGATACGGTAAAAGGTATTTGCAGTTGACCTGTTTGTAAGTCTATTCCATAGGTGTGGCAATGCGCATAATAGAGTGCCGTATCAACATTATTGACCACCTCCCGTATTACAACCCCAAAAAAATAATAATCAGTGGGAATGGATGAATAACTAAGTTTGAAGTTTAGGGTTAAACCATTATCGGATTCAGACCACGAGAATTGAGCAGTTGTTACCTCCTCTCCACGCCACTCACCATCGTAAGTATACTCTGCCAGCGGACCAAAATTTTCTCCCGGAAGCCGTGTAGTTATCCACTGTTTGTTCCCAACCCTGCCTTCCATAAAAGAATCCTCCACCATAGGAGGCGTAGGAAGCGTTGAGATGTCTCCAACTATCATACTTTGGAAAAGCAGAGTGTCTGGGACAGAGTCCCATTTATTTAATATGTTGTCCCCTTCCACGTTTACACTAATCACATAAGAATTTCCCTCCTTACTCACACTTGTCCCTGCGATATTAGCGTAATCAGGAATTTCAACAGACTCTCCAGTTTGACAGTCTACAGACCATCGGGAAAATTCGTCTTGAGCGGGAACCGTTTGAAGAGTTAACGAAAAGAGAAAAACGGCAACCATTAACAAACCAATCACTTTCTTATACATGAGAAAAGTTACACTCCCAATGTAATTTGCAAATTAAAAATTGTTTGTAAAAAGATTTAAGGCGGACGTTTGCAATGCAAGATTCTGTGTTCACATGCACGCTACACTTTTTCTCTGGGGGTAAGGTTCAATAGATGCCGAGTTGAAGGTTTTAGTGGGAGAGCTCTCTAGTCATGGACGCTGATTTGGACGACACACCTGAGTTTCCCTTCAGCGAAAGGGACACAAACGTTCTAAACGTAATTGAGGAAGAGGATTTAGCTAGCTTCGCCTTTGAAGGACTAAAGAGGAGACTTGGATTGCATCCAGAGACGCTTTCCAGGGTTCTCTACAGACTCGAAGACCAGGGCATCGTGGAAAAAGGGGTGGAAGGCTACAAAGTTACATCCAAGGCTAAGGAGCTACTCAAGTTGCACTCTTTCAGCACGAGAGCCCCCACCATGAACCTACTTCAAACGCTTCTGCCCCCAGACGTTCCGATTCAACAGGTTGTCTCGAATCTTAAAGGTAAATGGTTTGGTGTGCTCCGTTGGCTAGGCTACTCTAAGAACAACAAAAGTGTTACTTTGAAGTGGATCACTGAGGATGGCAGCACCATAATCTCTGCCAATTTTCAACGCGGTCAACTTAACATAGACGCGAAGATGTTATGGGAGAAGGACCTGAACGTCGCCTTACAGGCTTCTTACCAGCTTATGGGCTACATAGCTAGGCTCATTCCCAACGTGGGACGCAGCCCAGTGGCATACTTCGACCTCTTCGATTCATACAGGCTATCAGCCTAGATGTGACCTACTTTTTTTATTCCTCATCAACAAATAGCATCCGCAAAGTAATAATAATGAGAGTCAGTCTCTAACAAGAGACCTTACCAGAGTGGAAAGATCATGAATGAACGAAAAATCGGACCAGAGCTACCTTTTGACCCCCTTAATCCAGTTAATCCCTCCAATCCCTTTGAACCGCCTAATCCTATCAGGCGTCGACCGGGTCCCGAGAGACCGTTCTAATAGGCTCATTTTTCACCATGAATTCCTTGATGAAGTATGAAATTGTGTGGTCACTTTCGAATCCAATCTTCTTGTAGAGACGCTCTGCACTTCCTCCCTTTTCCGATTCCAAGGTGTGAAGAGTGTTTCCTTCATCTATGGAGTCCATAAGGGCATGGACTGTCAGAGTTGTTCCGATGCCTTGTCTTCTGTACTCTTTTAATGTTCCAACATTGAATATTCCGCCAGTTCCATTCAAAGAGGACAGAAGGCAGGTTCCTACAGGTTTCTCCTTAACATATGCTAGATAACATTTCCATCCTTGTTGTATCCAGTTTAGGGCGAGTCTCTCAAGCCCTTTCTTCCATTCTGGGGGCATCTCGAAATTTGTGCGGAAGAGTTCAGTGTAAACTTCTATCTCCTTTTCCGATATTTCCTTTACATTGATGTCAGGGTTTAGTTTATCTTCCGGATGTTTACCTTTGAACACCATCACATACTCTTCCAGTTTTCTCTCAAATCCATTATCTTCGAGAAGAGAAGGGAACGTTTTTGGGCGAGTTAGGGGGGAAGTTCGAAAGCAAACATATGGGGAGCCTCTTGAATGAAAGTATTTGGTGGCTCTGTTTAGTAGTTTTTCAGCTTTTTCATCTTCAACGTTAATGTTTGCAGCATGATTGAAATGAAGCATGGGGAGTTCGGGATAACAGGTTACAACTGCTCCATTAATTTCCTCGGCAAAGGGGATGGTTAAGATAAAATTATGCCAGAACTCTTCAAGTCTCTCAATGATTCTCAAGTCAATCATCCGTCTAATTCTGCCGTAGATTTTATAGCTTGTGGAGAAACTGGAAAGTGTTCAATCGAGATAATAAATTTTGGTGTGCAGCATGGGATTCCTGTTTTTGTCCCATACATGTGTGCCTATACATGTTTTATTCAGAATCAGAATATGTATAGTTAATATCAATTCATAGTACATCTTCATATGATTTAAAACTCGCTACCATCTGATTTGCTATCAAACAAAATTAAGAGTGGGGTGCCAGTGAAAGTTGGTGGATTTGAAAAGGAAAGTTGTCATTCGTGGAAGACTTGAAAATGAACTGCGCAGCATCCGACAGCAGATAGACACCGAAGAAAATCCGGCTAGGAAAGCCAAGATGGTCAATGTTTATCGCAAGATGTCCAGAGCCTTGACTGGAAAGGAACTATAGTGTGGGAATTCTATGCATCCTCTGTCCATAAGCAAGCCCGAACAAAGAAAAAAAGTTGAATGAAAATGCTGTTGGCTCTGTTGGTGGGTGGTTTCTGGCTTGCATTAACCGCATATCTCTTGTGGTTCTTTTTTAAGGCAAAAACTTCTCAACCATTGGACCTAGATGACCTTGCATTAACTTGGAAGTTACACAAACAACAGAAAGGATGCAATGCGTCACGAATCCTAGCTCTGATGACAGAAAACGATGAGGTTGTTGGATTTAGGTGCGAATGCGGTTACGAGTTCATCCAGAAACGCCTAATAACCCAAAAATCTCACAAGCTAAAAACTTCCCAGCGATATAACAAAATAACTCCCAAACCGTGAAAAGGGGATTATTTATCAGTCGCTGATTTTCTTCCTTGAAATCTAAATTTTTTCACCTAAAGACAATCCTCCATTCTGTGAATGCAGGAGCGTGTAAAGTGCTTCGGATTTAGACTTTGAATCCGTTTCTGAGAGTTGTTCCTAGCGTAGAATATTTGCGGCTCAAGATACTAACTTTATGTAACTAGCGCTTGTGAGTATTCTCGATGGCCTTGATTAGAAAAGAGTCCCGCTTGAGTACATCTAAGGGGTGGTTCTCCCTAGTTCTGGTAGTTTTTTTGAGCATCACGGGACTTGATTTTGTCGTGAATAACATCCTCTATTCCTATGGCTTAAACTTCAGCTACTCATGGTATATCCCTTACCTGTTCGGGCTTTCCGCAACCATATGCTGTATCTGCTTTCTCGTCGCATGGCAAAGCTACCAAGACACAGCATCAATGAATGTTGCGTTGAAGAGAGGATTAACCCTCTTTCTGGCGCATCTAGGAGGATTGATTGACTGGATGTTCTTTTTAATCTACAACGGCGGTCAAGTGTATCAGGGAGAATGGACATGGATGTGGCAGTATTCCCTTCTTGGAACTTGGAACTGGATGCTGCAGGGAATATGGAGCCTCAGCTTTTTAGCGTTAATCTTGGCTATGTGGAAGGCGCCGAGAATGATGTTTTTTAATCGAGTTTTAGAATTTTTGCATGTTGGAAGCGTTAGAGACAGAAAAAAATAGTTTTGAGGTCTGTTTGTCGAGCTGAGCGGTTCCAAGGGTACATGTTCTACATCAAAATCATAGATACTTTTATGCATCCATTGTGAATTATGTGTTCCGATTGGATTCTGAATATGTATTGTTACTACTAATACGTACTCCATCTTCATATCAGTTAAATCTGACAACCACAATCTCATCAAAAAAACATTTGGGGTGGAAAGTTCGGGGTGATCGGATAATAATGAGTGCCAAATCAGGAAGATCAAATAAGAATCCTGTCAAAACTCAAACTCCCATCCCCCTCACTAGGGAAGCATTAGCCAAGATGAAACTGAAAGCACTACGAAGAGGCATATGGTTCAAAGATTTGAAGCGCGAAGAGAGAAAGCTTCTGGAACTGACGATAAGGGTGGTCGAAAAGGTACGCAGCTTTCTCTTGGCCAAACTAGTTTCCCGAATAATCGACAAATTGTCTGAAGCCATGGAGAGCATGATCATTCGCCTCATGAGAACTGAGGGGCGAAGCCTAGCAAAGAAAATCTCCAAGATAGCTCAAGCTTGGGGCAACAGGTCAGCTAAGTCCTGGGCTGGAAATCGAGGTTTCATACAGTTCTTGACAATCAGCAACCTTTCTTCCCTCAAGACTTAGGTGCAACAGAAGCTATGAAGAGCCTTAACTGACATGAATCCGCTATATTTTGCAGCTATTCTCATAATCTCTCTCCTTTACGCTTGGACACTCTATAATGTGCCGATTGTGGTGGCAGGTGTCAAACATCTTCGCCGGACCAAGAATAAAAAGCGGAAGCTGGTTATTCCCTCGAAAGATGATTTGCCTTCAATATCCATTATTCTTCCCGTAAAAAATGAAGAAAAGGTTGTTGGTCGTTTCCTTAATTCTTTCTTGAAGGTTGACTATCCAAAGGAGAAGATGGAGATCGTTGTTGTTGAGGACGGCTCGGTTGATAAGACGAAGGCAATCTGTAGGGATTTTGCGAGGAAGCATCCTCAGCTAATCAATGTTGTTTCTCGCCAAACTTCGAATGGTAAGCCTTCCGCTTTAATGGAGGCTCTTAAACACGTTAAGGGCGAGATTGTGGGTATTTTTGACGCTGATAATGTTCCTGAACCTGATGTTCTGTTGAGAGCTGTCAACTACTTCGGAGACTCTTCGGTGGTTGCTATCCAAGGAAGAGTTTGTCCCATAAACGCTGAAGAGAACATCTTGACCCGGTTTGTTGCTCAAGAGGAGGCTCTGAGATATGAAGGTTTCATGAGAGGCAAAGAGGTTCTAGGTCTCTTCGTTCCCCTCAATGGGAGCTGCTATTTTGTTAGAAGAGCTGTCATTGAGGATGTTGGAGGCTGGGATACCACTGCTCTTTCTGAGGACATGGAGCTGGCTGCCCGATTGGTAGATAAGGGCTACAAAATAAAGTACGCTTCTGATCTGCGTTCTTGGCAGGAGTATCCTGCTTCAATTACTGAATTTTTCAAGCAGCGAGTGCGATGGTTCAGAGGAACAATGGAGGTCGGCTTCAAATATGGAAAACTACTGAAGAACTTGAACAAAATATCCTTTGACGCTGAGGTCACTTTAGTGGGGCCATTTGTCTTCATCTCCTGTCTCATCGGTTACCTAATCCCTCTGCTGTCCTTCATGTTCCCATTAAAGCCCAATCTACTCTCATTGTTTCTGGCAAATGTGACTTCTATCTTAACCGTTGGGCTATTGGCAGCTGCCGGAGTAGCCATGATTTATGCTACAAAGCCGCGCAAGATTCGAAATCTTTTGTGGATGCCCTTCATATACGTGTACTGGCTTGTACAAAACTTCATAGCATCCTATGCCTTACTGCAGATTCTTTTTAGAAGACCCAGAAAGTGGGAAAAGACGAACAAGACAGGAACAACCACTAACCAATTTCTCGAACAAGATACATAAGAAGCCTCGGTCATTATGCAATTCAACTTAGACATTGAGAGTTCACAAGCTAAATCCAACTTGTTAGCCAAGCGGTCTCTGGCAGACGGCATATTCAGTTTTGTTAGGTCTCTGAAATCTCCCTATTTGTTCGTTTTTCTGGTGGCAGTGACTCTTCGTGGAATACCTGAGTTGTTGGTGTCTTGGTATCCAATTGGTTATGAGACAATCACGTGGTATGCTCCGCCTATGTTTGCTTTTGGCCAGCAGGGATTAGTTAATGTTTTCTTTGAATTTCTCAAAGCTGGACCGCTGTTTTATGTCTTGATGTGGTTCACCGAGGTTATGAGTGGGGCACATCCATACCTAATCTTGAAGATAGTTGGACCCTTACTTTATGGTCTCCTCTCTCTTTCTTTCCTGCTTTTCCTGAAACGAGGACTCAAGTTAAGTGGGAAAACGGCGTTCATGACGGCTTTGCTATTAGTGTTTCAGGTGGCAGCATTAAGGGTGTCTTGGGATCGATTTAGAACCGTCTTAGGATTGATTTTCGTTTTTGCCACCCTAGTTGCACTAAAAAGTGAGCATAAACTCAAGTGGCCAGTTGTAGCAAGCTTGGTGGTTTTAACGACACTTACGCGTGAATATGTTGCAGTGGTTCTGTTTGTTACGGTTTTGGGTTTTGCAGTTTTAGAGAAAAAGAATCGGCTGACATCGTTGGTTACGTTAGTTCCTGCTCTTTCAATATTTTTTATCGCATATTTTCCACGGCAGCTCTGGTGGAATGAAGTATCGATGGGCGGGTATTTCTTGGGTAACTATCTTTGGACGGTGCAGGATGTTTTCTCGATTTTTTTGATATGTTTTATTCCCCTTTTACCTTTTGTTATAAAGGGTTTTAAGAGAGATAGGTTGCTTGATCCAATGCTTAGTTTGCTTCTTCTATGCTCCTTCAGTGTTGTTGTAAGTCCTTGGTTTGCCGTACCTGGCTATCAAAGGTGGCTGATTTTACTGGTTTTTTCCTTCACCATTTACGCGGTTAGAGGGTTCGGTTATTTTCGTTTGTTTGACCGATGCAGATTCAGGAAGTTGTTAGCTGTTTTCTCCATTTTTATGGTGATTGGAGCTGTCTATTCCGTCGGAATTCCATATGCAATTTTACCTAATAGCTGGGTTTCGACAAACTTGGTGGAATCTTCGATAGATTGGAATCGAATCGATGATGTCAAAGTTGCTATAAATTGGCTTGACGAAAACGCTGAAACGAATTCTTCTATACTTTGTGAAGAAAGGCTCTATGGATGGATATTGATTTACCTGAAGCGGGCAAACAATGATGTTGAAATCATTCATTACCCTGATATGACTCTGCCCGAGCCTGCTTTAGAAAAAGCCTTAGGCAATGGTTTCCATCGAATTTATCTACTCATGTACAGCGATTTGGACGTGGAAAATTTTCATTCGATTTATACCCGAAACAACGTTTCGGTTGTACAATATGGACTATAATTCATCCCTGAGTTTTCAAAACCCTGCAAATCTTTCAACAGCACCAACCTTTGAGCTATATGAGGCATCACTCTAAATGACACAATCAGTTCCAAACGCTTCAGAATATATTAGAAAAAATCCCGTAGCTTGGTTCGTTATAGCCTTTGTGACCCTGCTGCTCATCAGCACATATTTGTTGAGCCGGGGCATTTCTGTGTGGTCCAACGAAATTGGGATAATCGCCTATTGTTTACTAGTGATTGTGGTTATTCTGCAGTTGAAGTCTTTTTTTGAACGCAGAATGGATGAAGATGAAGAGAGTAATTCATAGCCCCGAGCTCTCAGTGGTTATGCCCACCTACAATAATAGTGGCGTTGTAAATGAGAGCATCGATAACGTAGAAGCTGCTGTCAAGAAAATAGGGGTCGATTATGAAATAATAGTCGTGGATGATGGAAGCATGGACGATACTCGAACGAAAGCAGTTACTTGCGCAAACAGAAACGGTCATGTAAAAGTGTTTGGGTATAAAAAAAATATGGGAAAAGGGTATGCTGTAAGAACGGGTTTTCAGCATGCAAAGGGGAGTTCGGTAATTTTTATTGATAGCGATTTGGACATTGATCCCATACAAATTTTTGATTATTTTCAAGCTTTGAAACGGGGATATATTGTAATAGCGTCCAAGTGGCATCCTCAGTCGAGTGTGAGAACTTCGTTTTTACGCAAGATTCTCAGTAAAGCATTCAATAGATTCGCTAGGTTTTTGACTGGCATTAAGATAAGAGATACGCAGACGGGGTTAAAGGCTGTTAGAAAGAGAGCGTTAGAGGGCGTGTTTTCAAGTTTAGCTGTCAACCGATACGCTTACGATGTGGAGCTGTTGGCTTTGGCGAAACTTTATGGCATGAAGATTGTCGAGTTACCTGTAACTATTCGGCGACCAAAATCCAGAATATTTCCTGCAAGTGAAATATGTAAAATGTTTTTTGATCTGCTAAAAATCGCCATTAGATTGAGACTTCTAAGAAATATCGCAGAAAAAAGAAATGATTAACGCTTTTACTGTCGATTTAGAGCCTTGGATGGCCTTCTATGATGATGTTCCGCAAAAGATGAGTTTGGATAGAGGAGAACTCGTGAAAGGAACATTGTGGTTATTGGATACATTGGATGAAAATGACATTCTAACCACGTTTTTTATTCAAGGAATAGTCTATGAATGGTTCCCTGATCTTATCGACGAGATTAGCTCAAGAAATCATGAGATAGCTTTCCATGGCTATTCACACCATGGAGTAACTGGAGACCTACTACGAAGTGAAATTGAAAAATCAAGATTTTTAATAGAAAAATACGCAGTAAAAGGGTTTCGAGCACCTAGAATGCGGGTCTCCCAACGTGATTTAGAACTATTAAGTTCTATTGGGTTCCTTTATGATTCATCAACTTACGGATCTTTCAATCGGCAAACTTCTGTCTCAGGGCTAAAAGAGGTCCCAGTCTCCTCATATCCCATAAGTTTTGAGCAGACTTTCCCCAGAACATTTAAAGACTGTCTCAGAAATTTGGAGATACCTTTTGGTTCAGGTTTGTTTGTGGGACTATTAAGTTCCAGGATACTTAGTAGTCTGATCAAGAAGGTCAACGACAAAAATAGACCCGTTGTTATGTTTATTCATCCTTGGCAGTTGACAGGTATACCTAAGATGCACTTCAGGAAACTGATTACAGATGTTTTTAAGCTTCCATATCTCCTCAAGATTTCACAAAAGAGAATAAGAAAACTTCTAAAGAGTCATACTTTCTCAACGATTCGAATGCTTCTTGATGAACAAATAACCCATGATTGTGGAGAAGACACCGAGTGTCAATGTGTTTGCAGAGGATAATTTGAATGAGGACAAAACTAAGGTTAGCCGACGACCATGATGCAGAGGCATGGAACGATTTTGTCATGCGAAACGCACCTGATGGCTATTCCAGTGTCTATAACCTGTTTGAATGGAGAAAAGTTCTGGTTGGCACATACGGATATGTGCCGTATTACCTTATTGCCGAAAACGAAAAAGAGATCATCGGTTGCTTTCCTCTGATGCACGTCAAAGGGAGCTTGTTCAAGGACAGGTTGATCTCTATTCCTTTTGCTGATTATGGGTGCGGTCCATGCGTCCAGAATCAAAATACCGAGGCATTAACAGCTTTACTCTACAAAGCAAAGGAAATAGCCACTGGACTAAATGGACATTCAATAGAAATATTCTCCCCGGAACCATGGATATCTAATGTACTCTGCAATTTTGGCTACCAGAAAATCTATGATTACTGTGCAATTAAACTCAATCTAGGCAGATCTAATGAAGATATTTGGCGGAGTCTCGGGAAAAAAGTGAGAAACAGCATCAGAAAGGCAGAAAAAAGTGGTGTGAGGATTTCTATGGAAAACAACGAAGAGACCATAGAAGCCATCTATAAAATGCACGTCAACAATATGATGAAACTGGGTACGCCTCCACACTCAAAATCCTTCTTCAAGGAGATGTTGCTGCAACTTAGCTCAAAAGGGCTCGTTAAAAACTTCTTTGCAGAGTGGAAAAATGAAAAAGTGGCTGCGGTCTCAATTCTAATCTATGATAACGGTGTAAGATGGGGAACCGGTGTTCAACTGGCAGAGCATAAATCATTGAACCCACTGAGCTTGCTACTTTGGAACGCCATTAAATGGGCGAATGACAACGGCTATAAATCATTTGATTTTGGAGGTTCACGACCGAATTCAGGAAATTTCTCTTTTAAGAAGAAATGGATTCCTAAAGACGGCGCGAACGGACAGGTTGTAAACCTGAACCATCTCTATTTTTTCCTGAAAGAATCTGGAAAAGCTGTTGACATCCGTGATCCAACATATGAACGTTTATCCAAGCTGTGGAAGACTTTCATTCCCGAGTCACTTTCGAGGCTCATTGGACCTTGGATAAGAAAGCAGATTGCTATGTGACAAGGTAGGAAAAGAGTTTATGATCCCTGAAGTTCATACACCCATAGAGTATGGCGATGTAATTGATGCCTGTAAAGTTTCAGTAAATGAGAATGGAAATCTTATTCAATCTTTTGAGAAAGATTTTGCTAATTATATAGGGACTCCTTATGCAAAGTGCGTCTCGTCAGGGAGAAGCGCGTTATATATCATTCTCAGTTCTTTGAAACTAAAACCTGGAGAAGAGGTCATAATTCCAGCTTATACAAGTCCTATAATCCCCCAAACATTACTGAATTTTCCAATCACCCCAGTCTATGCCGATATAGATGATGAGTCCTTAAACATGACGCCGGAGGCTGTTATTGAGGCAATAAGTAACAAAACTAGAGCAATAATTCCCATCCATATGTTCGGAAACCCATGTAGGATTGATGAAATAAGAGAAATAGCATTAGAAAAGGACATTGTCGTTATAGAAGATGCCGCTCAAGCTTTGGGCGCTGAATTCTCTGGAAAAAAAGTAGGGGGGGTCGGGGACATCGGTTTCTTTAGCTTCGGTCTTGGAAAAAACATGACAACCATCGAAGGCGGAATGATTGTCAGTAAGAGAGAAGATTTAGCGGATAGAATTGATGCTCACCTCAAGTCTTCTCACAAAAAGTTTCTCCAAACTATCAAAGTCACAGCCATGCTTTTCCTTTACCCTCTTCTGACTTCCCCAAAAGTCTACGAGATTTCCTCCAGAGTACGAAGTCCCATGCGAGAAACCCATCTTTTAGCACGAAAACACGTTTTTCTAAGATACACTTCAATTCAGGCTGCCCTAGGCAAGTTGCAACTAACGAAAATCGCTGATTTCAATGAACATCGCATTGAAAATGCTGAAAGAATTATTGATGAGGTAAAGCATCTAGAATGGTTTTCTTTCCAGAAAAGTCACAAATCTGCCAAACCAGTTTTCTTGCGACTCATAGTGAAATATAACCGGACAAGGAATGCACGAGACCGCTTGATGAAAGAATTCGTAAAACATGGTTTTGACGTTCCTGTATTGAACGATTACTATCTGCTCTCCTACTTGAAGTATCGTAAGCATCCTCGCGGCATTTACAAAATCTTTGCACGAATAAAATGTGAAGTCGTAGACAAGATGCTTGCCCTGCCTACAAACCCCAGCTTATCTAACCGCGACCTAGATAGTCTCATCTCTGTGCTCAAAGACGCTCATCATCTCTCGTGAGGATAGATAAATGGCAAAAGTCTCAATAATTATCCCCGCAAAAAAAAGCAATGAAAACTTGCGGAAATGCTTGGAGCAGTGTCTGAAGTTAAACTATGACTCATTTGAAATCCTTGTTCTGCTTGATGCAGAAGAAAATTTAGTGTTCCCCCGAACTAAAGTTTTAGCCACTGGAGCTTCGTCTCCTTCACGAAAAAGATTGATAGGCGCAGAACATGCTACCGGAGAATTTCTTGCCTTCATCGATGATGATGCTTATCCATCCAGAGACTGGCTAAAAGAAGCAATGAAAAGTTTTAATGACGAAGAGGTTGCTGTCGTCGGTGGACCAGCTGTCACTCCGGAGGAGGACACCCCACTACAAAAGGCAAGCGGATTTGTCTTTTCATCTGTTTTGGTTGGAGGTCCTTATACTTACCGATATTTTCCGGGAAAAAAGAGGGAAGAAGTAGATATCTGCCCAACTTGTAACCTCATTATGCGAAAATCTTCTTTCCTAGAGCTAGGAGGATCTGATGTGGACTTCTGGCCTGGAGAGGATACAAAATTATGTCTAGACGTAATTAACAGGCTGCAAAAGAAGATAATGTACGACCCTAAGGTTATCGTTTACCATCATAGGCGGAAACTTTTTGTTCCGCATTTGAAACAGATTTGGAGATATGCTACAACCCCCTTTATTCTAACTGGAAGGAGCGTTTTTCAAAAGATTCTTCATCTCTTTCCATCATTAATGCTGATAGGAATTATCCTTGGCAGCCTCCTGTCATTAATGGGTTATATGCAGCTGTTTTTCCTGTCCATTACCGCCGTATATGCTGCTGCAGTCTTTATTTCAAGCATCTATTCGTGTGGAAAATCGAATCTAAGTGTTGTCCCGTTAGTGTTCATAGGTACGATTTTGACACATATCGTCTATGGAATCGGCAATCTGAAGTACCTAGTACTGCAAGAGTGGAAATAGTGAAAGTCAGCATTTCCTATCCTCCCTTAGAAAACGGCAACGGCGTACCTCTGTTAAGCCAAAACCGCCAGTTTCAATGGTTTAATGAACCCACCTACATTTACCCCATGATTCCTGCTTACGCCGCAACACTGCTTAATGAGGCAGGATACGACGTCCTCTGGGACGATGCCATCGCCGAAAAGAGGAGCTATTCTGAATGGCTAAAAAACGTGGAACAACATAATCCAGATCTGATGATGATAGAGACCAAAACTCCGGTAATAAAGCGACACTGGAAGATCATAGCAGATGTGAAAAAGGTCAGCAGCGAAACCAATGTTGTTTTAGTGGGAGACCATGCTACCGCTTTTCCAGAAGAATCTTTCAAAAACAGCAAGGTAGATTACGTCTTAACCGGCGGAGATTATGATTTCCTGCTTTTGAACTTGGCTAAGGCAGTGGAAGAAGAAAAGAAACTGGAACCAGGAATCTGGTATATGAAAGATGGTAAAGTGACAAACACCGGAGACTTCCAGCTTAACCATGACCTCAACAGTATGCCCTTCATCGATCGTGACCTAACCAAATGGCGGCTTTACAGTGAAAAAAATGGGAATTTCAGCAGAACCCCAGGAACATATACGATGGTAGGCAGAGACTGCTGGTGGCACCGCTGCACTTTCTGTGCTTGGACGACATTGTATCCCAAGTTTAGAGTGAGGAGTCCCCAATCTTTGGCAGATGAGATAGGAATCCTGATAGAAAAGTATGGAATAAAAGAAATCTTCGACGACACAGGCACTTTTCCTGTGGGAAATTGGGTTACAAAGTTCTGCAGACTTCTAATCGAGAGAGGCTACAATGAAAAAATCAAGTTAGGCTGTAACATGCGATTCGGAGCATTAGACCCTGAAGATTACAAGTTAATGAAGAAAGCAGGCTTCAGACTGCTCCTTTTTGGACTAGAATCCGCAAACCAAAAGATTTTGAATAAAATCAACAAAAACGTAACTGCGAAAAGAATAATTAAAGATTGCAAATGGGCTTCTCAAGCTGGTCTAGAACCGCATTTGACGATAATGGTGGGTTATCCATGGGAAACTAAAGAAGATGTAATGAAAACTGTGGAGCTTGCTAAACATCTATTTAGGGAAGGCTATGCTAACACCTTACAGGCAACCGTTGTTGTTCCCTACCCGGGAACCCCTCTATTCAAGGAATGCAAAGAAAATGGATTATTACGCACCGAAGATTGGGACGAGTATGATATGAGAAAGGCAGTGATAAAATCTTCAGTAAGCCCAGAAGAACTTAAAGAAATTGTACAAAGATTGTACAAAGTTTTCTTTGAACCAAAATATATCGTTAGAAAATTTTTGTCGATACGAAGTTTTGATGATATCAAATTCATAACCAGAGGCATCTCCAAAATTCGTGGACATCTGAAGGATTTTAACTAATGCCGCTGAATAACTTCGCTGAACAGAATCTGGAGAGCCCAATGGTCTCGGTAATAATTACCACAAAAAACGAAGAAAAACACATAAGAAATTGTTCCCAGTCCGTCAAGAAACAAACATTTCCATCTGATGGAATTCAATTAATCGTCGTCGATAACAACTCTTCAGATAAAACCGTAGAAATAGCCAAAGAATACGCAGACAAAATTTTCAACCTGGGACCTGAACGTTCTGCTCAAAGAAACTTTGGAGCTGAGAAAGCTCAGGGAAAATATTTGCTTTTCCTTGATGCGGACATGGTTCTATCCCGCAATGTAATAGCCGAATGCATTGAGAAATGTGAATCGGAGGGCTTCATCGCATTATACATCCCGGAAAGAGTTATTGGAGGAGGATTTTGGACGAAGGTAAGAGACTTCGAAAGGAGCTTTTACAACGCAACATGCATCGACGCGTTCCGCTTCGTTCTAAGAGAAAGTTTCATGAAGCTAGGAGGTTTTGACCGATCCTTAACTGGACCAGAAGATTGGGATCTTGATCGCAGGTTAAAGGAATCTGGGAAAGTAGGGATAACAAGCGCCCCATTATACCATAATGAAGGAGAGTTCAGCATAAGGAGATATTTGAAGAAAAAATACTATTATTTCACTGGCGAAGAAGTATATATAAGAAAATGGGGTAAGAGTGACCCCATCGTAAAAAAGCAGCTAGGAGCCTATTATCGATTATTTGGGGTTTTCAAAGAAAACGGAAAATGGAAGAAATTGGTGAAAAACCCGATACTTACGATGGGAATGTATTTCTTGAGATTTATCATTGGATTAACCTTTGTTTTAGCCCGAGAAAAAGGCGACAGCAATATGTACAGCAGAAAACTGGATTGCTAAGTTAGTCTCATGGGATAATGTTTTCATGAATGTTCCTTTGATGCAACCCGTGCTCAATGATGAAATGCTTCATTGCGCAGTAGATGCCCTGAAAAACGAAAGGTTCCTGAGAGGAAAGAGCGTAGAGGAATTCGAAGACCAGTTCGCAGAATATATCGGCAGAAAACAGGCTTTAGCCGTCAACAGCGGGACATCTGCTTTACATCTTTCCTTGATTGCAATGGGCGTCAAGAAAGGAGATTACGTAGCAACTACACCTGCAACCTTCATTGCCACTGCAAACGCAATAACGTATCTCAACGCTAAACCAGTTTTCGTAGACATATCCTTGGATACCTACACCCTTGACCCTGAAAAACTTGAAAGATGCATCAAAAAACATGATGGGAAAGTGAAGGTGGTTATGCCCGTCCACCTTTACGGTTATCCCTGTGAAATGGATGAAATCTCAGCAATTTCTGAAAAATACAAAGTTAAAATTCTGGAAGATGCATGTCAAGCACACGGCGCCACGTACAAAAATAGGAAGGCGGGGTCTTTTGGTGATGCTGCCGCTTTTTCATTCTATCCTTCTAAAAATATGACAGTGTGTGGAGATGGGGGAATGGTGGTTACCGATGATATTGAACTTGCAGAAAAAATCAGGTCCCTCCGAGAGGTAGGTAGATCAAATGATCCAAATGTGTCATATCTTCACACCTGTATCGGATATTCTGCTAGGATGAATACTGTAAATGCTGCCATAGGGAAAATTCAGTTGAAATACCTCGAGAACTGGAATGAAAAAAGGAGAAAGGCAGCTGAAAAATACAGTGAAAACCTTGAGGACGTAGGAGACATCATTCTGCCTCCATCAACAGGCGAGCACGCTACAGTTGACCCCGTGTGGCATCTATATGTTATAAGAACAAAATACCGTGATTCGTTGAAGAGCCATCTTGAAAAGAATGGCATTCAATGCGGCATTCACTATCCAATACCTGTACACCTGCAGCCACCTTATCGAAATTTAGGTTTTACAAAAGGTACATGTCCAAACGCTGAAAAGTGGGCGCAACAGGTGCTAAGTCTGCCAATGTATCCTAATCTGTCTGAAGAAGAAATTGAATACGTGGTTGCCAACGTAAAAGCCTTTTATGAACAAAGGGCCGTTTGAAGTTGAGAGCAGGAGTCATAGGCAGCGGATATTGGGGCAGCAAAGTTGCGGAGGAATATGTCATTCTCCGCAAAGAAGGAATGCTAGATTCAGTAGTGCTTTGTGACAAAAATGGTTCTATGCTAAAACGTTTTGCCGACAAATGTGAGACATCTACCGATTACGCTAAGGTTCTCAAAGAGGTGGACATGATTCATGTTTGCACACCTAACTCTACACACTATGAGGTGGCTAAAGAAGCGTTACAACTTGGCATAAGCGTCTTAGTCGAAAAACCAATGGCGGGAGACATAAACCACGCCTTTGATCTTGTAGAGCTTTCCATGAATAACGGATTAGTACTGCAGGTAGGGCATGTTTTTCGCTTTGCAAATATTGCACGAAAAGCAAAGGAGCTGTATGAAAAAGGAGAACTGGGCAAACCATACTACTTCAACCTCGAATGGGCTCATCTGATTCCGCCCATAAAGAATGTAGATGTCGTATACGATCTCCTTCCCCATCCATTAGACCTAGTAAATTTCATAACAGGTAAGTGGCCTATCAGTTTTGACGGGATAGGGAAACCTTTCAGAAGAAGCAAATTGATAGAAGCTGCGTTTATTGAAGCGGCTTATGATGGATTTTTCGCTAATTTTCATCTGAGCTGGGTGCTTCCGTTTCGAACAAGAAGATTGGAAATTATAGGATCGAAGAAAAGCATAACTGCGGACTGTGTCAAACAAACAGCTACACTGTATGAAAAATCGGAAATTGAAGACATAAGTGTTGATTCAAATAATACAATCAGAGATGAAATCTTGAACTTCATGAAATCGATAAAAACGGGAAAAAACAACTATAATTCATCTATTATTGGAGCTAGAAGCGTTGAAATGATCGATCAAGCCATACAAAGCATCAAAGTTGTGCCGTGACAATAACTGAGCCAGTAACGATGAAAATGGTTTAATGATAATGACGAGTATCCTTCAAAATCACGAAGCTTGCGTGCCAATTCGGGATAATATACGCAGTAAAAAAGGAGGAGGCTTTAAACGCGACTTTGTTGTCGTGGTCGATGCCGCCGGTACTGCGACTGCCACTTCAGTAATAAAAGGTTTGAGGCATCAAACAAAGTATAAATGTAAGATTATAACCTTGGACACAAACCCCTTCATTGCTGGACGATATTTCTCCGATGGATTCTACACAGTACCCCCTGCTCAACATTCAGATGCAATCAGCACCTTGCTAAAAATTTGCATGAAAGAGCAGGCAGACCTTCTTGTTCCAATTTTTGACTTATGGTTACCACGGATATCTAGAGCTAAAAGAGCTTTTCAGGAGACAGGAATATTCCCGCTAATTTCTGCTCCAGAAACAATCGATGTGTGTGCAGATAAATATGAAACATTCTCGTTCTTCAAGGAAAACAACATTCCAACTGTAAAGACCTTTTCAAGAGAGGACGCCCTCAAGAAAGTCAGGAAGAACAAGCTTGCATTTCCTTTGTTCATCAAACCAAGAGTTGGCGGAAGAGCCTCAATAAATGTGTATACAGTCGCAAACAAGTCTGAGCTTCAGTTCTACATTTCACGCTCAAAAAATTGGATAGTGCAGGAATTCGTGAAGGGGGACGAATTCACGTTAGATTGCCTGAATACTCTAGACGGTAAAAAATGTGTAGCTGTGGTCGTGAGAAAAAGGATAGAAACGAAGGGCGGTTTATCCGTAAAATCTGAAGTGATTCATGACAGCGATTTAGTGAGCTATGCCATCAAGATAGGTGAAAAGCTGAAGATGGTTGGACCTTATAATATCCAATGCTTTAAGGATGAAGACGGCGAACTGTATTTCACGGAGATAAATCCAAGATTCGCTGGAACTCACGCTTTTTCGATTGCAGCTGGAATAAACAGTATCTTGTATGTGTTGGACATGCTTAACGGAATAGATGTGAAGCCTCTGTTTAACCAAATAAGATATGACCTAAGAATGGTGCGGTTTTGGGATGAAATAATAGTGAAAAAGGAGAAAGGATATGTGCCATGGGAACTCCTTTAGAAGAATATAATTACTTAATATTGGACTTCGATGGAACAATAGCAAACCTGCTAGTTGATTGGAAGGCCATGAAAAATGAGTTAATGCATACCTTTGGCAAAGACTTCACTAGACTTGATGCGGGTTTGATGAGCTTAAACAACGCTGAATTGAATAAGGCTTACAGGATAATGAAGAAGCATGAGAATGCTGCCGAATACACACCGAACTATTCCCTCATCAATTATGTAAAAAAACACAAAAAAATATACGCTATTTTTTCAGATAATTTGTCAACCACAGTGAAAGGTATACTGGAAGAATTAGGAATTTTAGACAGGTTCGGCATCATTGTATGCAAGAACAATGTTACCAATTTCAAACCAAACCCTGAAGGACTGGGGAAAATTCTGGAAGCACTGAATGTTCATGACAAGTCAGAAGCAGTTTTTATAGGCAACTCCACTGAAGACGAGTTAGCGGCAAAGGCCACCGGAATTGACTTCCTAAACGTCAAATCTGCTGTGAAAGTTCATAATGCCAAAGAGAAAATAAAGTCAAAACTTGATAACATTGCTAAAATCTACGATCCTACCTTGCCAGAAAATGACTTCGACTATTGGCTGCTGAAATACGATTTTGAAGTTTTGACGAGATTTCTGATAGGCAATGTAGTTATGGAACTGGGTTCTGGCAGAGGTAACATAACAGAAAGGCTTGCAAAAGTTGCAAAAAAGCTGATAGTTGTCGAGGGATCAAAAGAGAACCTAAAGTTTATAGAACAAAAAGTGGCTGAGAAACAGAATGTTGAGTTTCATCACAGTCTCTGGCAAAAATTCAGATATGACGGAAAAGCGAGTGACGTTGTATTTTTTTCTGGTTTAGAGCATCTCTCGGGTAAGAATGGGAGGCTCGTTCTTAAGACTATAAAAGGTTGGATGGAAGATGGTTCACGGCTGCATCTGATAGTACCAAACACGTATTCATTGCATAGAAGAATAGCTTGGTCTGCTGGGTTCGTGGAGAAACTGGATGAATACAGTGAAAGAGATAGAATGTTAGGTCATAAGACGCTCTACACCAAAGAGAGTTTATTCAATCTATTGAAGGATATAGGCTTCGAAATCCTTCACTGGGAAGGAATTCTGTTGAAACCTTTCCCCAATCGTATCATGTTGCGTCTCTCTCTCACCGAAAAAGAAATTGAAGGATTATATCAGGTTGGCAAAGAACTACCCGAATACTGCGCACACATCTACGTATGTTGCATTAAGAAAGCTTAGAATTCAATGCATGATGTTTACTCTTGCAGTTGAAGATTTATTCTAACCTAGTTTTTGTGTAAGAGCCAATGTTGAGAACCTACCACGGAGACAACTCGGACATTATTGCCCCTAGGATTGCATCTATGACTAGAGAAAACAAAAACCAAAAGAATTCACACAGCAATTTGAAAAAAGTAATTCCTCTTCTAATAATTGCTTTAGTTGCTTTAACAATGGTTAATCTTCATAAAGGGTATCTTTACTCGGTTTGGGATAGCCCTGTTCCTCCTCTAAACCCTGGATTATTGGTAGAAAAAGTTGGTAGCAGTTGGGATTGGTGGTTTCTTGGTGGCAGGTCTTATAGTCATGCATTCTATCTGCTATATTTCCTCCAAGTGTGGCTGCTGAATTTCATATTTCCCCTCGGGGTTGCTAACACCATAGTTTACTACGTTCTCTTTGCTTTCAGCGGTTTCTCAATGTATCTTTTCACCCTAGATACTTTTGGAGGCTCTGAAAAAAATGACAAAAAAACAGTTGCCGCCTTAATAGCAGCGCTCGCTTACATGTTCAATACCTACTGGATTTTCAGAGTAAGCATCGGCTTCTCCATTTCCTACATCCTAGCTTTCTTGCCTTTGCTTCTTCTCTTTCTAAGGCGAGCTCTTTATTCTCTCACAATGTTGGATAAAATAAAGTATTTGCTAGCGTCGGCGCTTGTGACAGTTGCCATGAGCCCTGGATATAGTGGTTTACCTGCCATGGTGTTCACTTTTCTCCTAGCAACAGAATATGTCTTCTTTCTTGCAATTTTAACAAAAAAATTGAAGTCCTTTGTTTTTACGCTTGTCTTGTTTGGGCTATTCACTTTTTCTGCTAACCTATGGTGGATAGCGCCTCAGTTTTTTAATTCTCAGCTGGGAGATGTTGTTGTCAGAAGTAGCGGATATGTCGAAGAGTCATTGGGTGTAGCTAAGTATTGGGTACCATACTCTACTCCTCTAAATGCCCTTAGAGGAATCACGTATGATTTGCCTTCCTTGTATTCCACTATGCCTTGGACGATGCTTTATGAAACTCCATTGTTCTTATTGCTGTCAATATTCCCTCCAATTGTATCGGCTTTATATCTATTGTCGAAGCGTGCTAGAAAACATTCTGACACGATTGTTTTCTTGCTTATGTGGGTCACTGTTCTCCCAATTCTTATTGGTTTGAATCCTCCGACTGGAGCGATCTTTTCGTGGATATATGAGCATGTACCTTTTTTCGTATTCAGGAGACCGCCCAACTTTCTCTTCGGTTTGCATCTGATATATTCCTATTTGTTTGGTCTTGGCATAGTAACGATCTACAACTTCTCTCAAAACTTAACCAGTAGAACTAAAGAATCACTCGCCGATTTTAGTACAAAACGATTCGCATTTCCTCGACTACGTTCAAGTGTAAGAAAAATCGTTAAATCGTCGATACCGATAGCACTCATTTTAATTGTTGTTTCTGTGATCTTTATTCTTCCTTTCCCCTTATGGTTAGGAAAAGGATACGAGATAGATTTAAGGGGTCAACTAGTTTCTGGGTCGGTTGAAATTCCTGATTATGTACAGAACCTCGCGACGTATCTGAATGATCAACCGGATGACTATGGTGTACTTGTTCTGCCTATGGGATCAAATCTTCGGGCGTATGCATGGGATAAGGGTTACTTCGGTTGGTCTCCATACTACCTCATGCTTGATAGACCAGTATTGTCCTTTAAGCCTCCTTCGCACCCCATGAATGAATTGTACCAATACTTGGCTGCCTTTGAGTTCTATTTAGACTACGAGTTGGATCCAATTGGGACTCAACCAAAAGTGATTTGTGATGATGATACAACATTTTGGAAGTTAAACAAAGGCGGAGAAGGAACAATTGATGCAGCTTTAAGCGAAGAAACATCTACAGTTGAAAATGGAACGAGCAGTCTTAAAATTGCGATTACTTCGGGTAGTTACAGTGAAGTGTACATCGATCATTCCTTTGATGAGCCACAAAATCTTTCTAGCTATGACTTCGTAGGCTGGTGGTGGTATGGACAGGACACTGATTCAGTTATCCGTTTGCAGCTGAGAAGCAATAAAAATTGGGACTATCGAAACCAATACGAATTCATAGATGATTTCTCAGGTTGGAAAAAGTTCATGATTCCTCGCCTGGGATTTCAGCAAGCCGGACCTAAACCAGTTAACTGGTCTGCTACGGAATACATCCGCTTCCAAGTTATACCCAATAGAACCAGCGATTTCTATCTAGACCTTTTCGTTCTGGATTTTGGACAACAGCCGAGATTTGCGGAAATGCTGGGCTTAGTTGGAATTAAATATATCATTCTAACCAAAGATGCGTTACCCATACCGGGGCAAGCCGTTCTTTTTGACAGCCAAGTCTACCAAGACTTCCTATCTAAACAAAAAAACATTAGATTCGTGGGATCATTTGGTGCTCATCTACTTTATGAGACTTTTGAGGACCCCAGAACATTTTACACCTCTGCTTCAGTTATTACAAGTAATGTCTCTGACAACAGTGCTTTGTCAAATGTTAAAAGATTGATTGAATCTGAAGACCCTTCGGAAGTTGCAGTAACTCAGAATATTACCCTTGATCCTCATCCTCCTCCTGAAATATTAACTGAGAAAATTAATCCTGTCACGTATGAAATACATGTTTTGAATGCCAGCAGCCCATTCATGCTTATTTCTCCCTTTATATATGAAAAAAATTGGGTTGCTAAACTAGATACGTCTGAGTTGACTCCAATCAAGGTTAATGGCTTATTCAGCGGTTGGTTAATCCCTAAGACTGGTAATTATGTAGTTGTTTTGCACTATATTCAACAAGATTTTATAGATATTGTAACCCTTCTCTCTTTCATCGCTGTTTTAGTTCAATTTTTCGTAATCAGTCTTTCTCTTACGCAAAGAGGCAAAAGATTGCTGCTGTTTCCAAATGAACTTTCTCTCGTTGCCCGTATGCGATACCGCGTAGAAAGATTGAAAATTAGTTCGTATAAGCGCTTACTTAAATCTGCAACAAACCTCTTGAAAACAGAAATCCGCAAAGCAATATTGGGCGTTAAGAAGCTTTCAAACAGGATAATGGTGTCACATGCTAGCGCCTTTTGCCTCAGCATTATCTTTCTGTCTAGTTTGACGATGATAAGAAAACTGAATTGGAATTTTGTTGCTCTTTGGGATTCAATCCAGACCCCCCTTAATCCCACGTTATCTGCTCAGATGGATATCTCATTGTGGGATTTTCAAACTTTAGGTGGACGAAATTTTGCATCCCCAACACACTTTATTTATCATGAGATAGTGTCTGCGTTTAGCTCCGTTTTACCTGTAAATGTGGCTAACACTGTTCTCTTCTGGCTGCTTTTTTTCATGAGTGGAGTTTCAATGTATTTCTTTGTAATGAAAACTCTGAAATTTAAAAAAGAGCAGGTGTCGCTTGTTGCTCTAATAGCGTCTCTGGTCTACATGTTTAATCCATACTGGGTTTTTCAGCTGGATACTCAGTTCCTTACTCTGTTCATATTGGCATTTTTGCCTCTATTGCTGCTTGTGTCAAGAGAAGCATTGTTGTCATTTCATGAATCAAAAAGAAAGACGGTTGTTTATTCAGTTTTGGCATCTTTGATTACAGTCATGATGACCCCCGGCATCGGCATGTTTGAAGAAGGGCTAGTGACAGCCTTTTTCTTGGGGGCATATTTGATACTCTTGGCTGTTTTCAAGAGAAGGTTAAGAGCGTTAATTCCTACGCTGATTCTTCTCGGCGGGTTCTCTCTCTTGTTTCATTTGTGGTGGGTTACTCCCAATTTAACTCACAGCACTGTCACGTCGGCTGTTAACCGCTCATCAGATTACTTGAGCTATATCATTGGTGGTTTGGCTAACCGTCGTCCCTACATGACTTACTCCAATGTTCTACGGGGCATGGCATATTATATCCATTCGGACCCCTACATTAAACCTCCAAATCTTGGAATCTATGATTCTTCGTTGTTCCTTGGAATTTCTGTACTTACGCCTCTAGTGGTATCAATTGGTCTGCTTTCTAAACGAATGGTGAGAAAGTCTGAATCAATGGTTTTCGCGATTATTGCAGCGATTTTCATTCCGCTTTTCTTAACAGGATTAAATGCGCCATTCGGTCCTATTATACAGTGGCTAAGTGAAAATATGCCCTTCTACATTTTTGCACGGTCTTCTTCATTCATGTTCATTTTACAGTTCGCATACGCATACATGTTCGGTTTGGGAATTTTCTCGGCATACTATTACATGAAGAAATTTCACATAACAAAACGGGTTGCCTATGGTGTAACTATGCTTCTTTTAGTTTTGGTTATAGTAGTTCTGCCGTTTCCTCAATGGTTGGGCCAATCTACGCAAACCTATCTTGTAGACAATGAGGCTCATTACCAGCCCTCTTCTGTTCTGGTGGAAGTGCCCACTTATGTGAAAAATCTTAGCGCCTATCTGAATGCTTCCCCCAAGAAAGGGGGAGTGTTAATTCTTCCTAAAGGTCTAAGTATGCGTGGTTATAATTGGGATCAAGGATATTTTGGGTATGATGTCTACTATTTATCTCTTAAAAGACCAGTTCTCTCCCATGCCTTAGGCGGGACGATTCAAGACACCGTTTATGATCTGATTGAAAGGTATGTAGAATCAAAAATCGATCAAAGTCCGACTGATTTCTCTAGACTATTGACCTTGCTGGGTATATCATACATTGTTGTTGCTGACGATGCATTGGGATGGGATGGAACATTCAGATTCAATTTTATTCAAATTCACAGCTACTTGTCACAATGTAAAGGCATAACATTAGTCGGGAGATTCGGCAACCACGTATTATATGAAACAACAGGGGAGCCAGAAACATTTTATCCTCTTTTAGGCGGTTTAGTTTTATCTGAATCTGTATCCCCCGAAAGGGCAATTAAAGGACTGTTAAGGTTCAATGACCTTACACAGATTGCGTTCATAGACCGCCAAAATGCTTCAGATTTAAGCGAAATAATGGAACCAGTTTCCATCTATCTTGACCCTGATCGCCAAGAAACAGGCGCAGTAGTTGAAATATTTGATGAAAATGTCTCATTTTGGGAACGATCAATATCTGGCAGAGGAAATTATGATCTCTCTTTGAGCAAAGACACAACCGAGAAGATAAAAAGGCTATCAAGTTTGAAGATGGCGATAACAGCAGGATCACGAGATGTTGTGGGAATATCCCACGAATATGCATCACCCCAAGATTGGTCAGAAAAGGAATTATTATGTCTATACATTTATGGCGCCAACACGGGATTACAAGTTAGAATTTCGGTTGCTGCACCAGATTCGGATAACTGGTTCCGTTTCAATCTGACAGACAACTTTTCAGGATGGAAATTAGTTGGAATACCGCTGGGGGTCTTTGAATCTGTTTCTGGTTCACCTTCATGGTCAGAGGTCAAAAGAATACAGATTCATTTTCTTTCAGTTAACCAAACTTTCACCAGCTATCTAGATCGTACGGTCCTCGATGTAATAGACAATCCCTATCTTTATGAGGTAAATCATGCGCAAATGATTTCAAAGCAAACCACTTCTTCCTCTTTTTACGTACATATGAGAGACGTAGAAAAACCATTAATTCTAATTTCCAACTTTTTCTACAACACTTGGATTGCTGAAATAAATGGAAGGCAACTCGAACACCTCAAAGTAGATGGCTTATTCAATGGCTGGCTTATAAATGAGACTGGAAACTTCAACGTGAAATTATATTTCCAGCCACAACAACAATTCGAATCGTTAAAAAATATTTCATTCTTATGCATAGCAATCGTTTCTTTTGTTTTGTTATCATATTCCATGAAAATAATTAGTAAAAAAATAAAATTGCAAAAAATGTTTAGGAGCAAAAAATAAAAAATGAAAAAAACAACGTTTATCTGTTTTTCAGGTCCCGATGGAACCGGAAAGACTACCCATTCAAAATTTTTGTTAGATGAACTTAGAAAAGATGGCAAACAAGCAGAATACATCCATATCTTCAGCAAAGAAGGAAGTTTCCTCAACCGTCTGATACACTCATTCAAAGTGTTCTCGCGAGATAACAAAAAAAGAAGCAAACAAAACTCGCATACATCCTATCGGACAACCATGATGCTCGTACTAAAGTCGCTGATAACCCTTCTTGATTCTTGGGCAACATACTGGTACTTAAGGTTGAAATATAGACATAAAATCGTAATCTGTGACAGATATTTCTACGATAACATCGTTTATATCGCAGTCTCTGAAAGAAAATTAGCGCCATCGATCCTTCGTTTTTCTTCGCTGGTGCCCAGACCCGACATAGCTATATTCCTGCATGCAAAACCAGAGATTCTCTATGAAAGACGAAAGGGTCAAACTCTAAAGTCTATGCAGCAAGTAGATCAGATTTTCAAGAGTTTAGTTGCTAAACAAAACCTCATTCCAATCTCCACTGAAACTACAACAGAGATTGTAGACGCACAGCTGAAGATAATGTCCGCAGGAATAGGCAGATAACATGATAAGAATCGGAGGAATGAGAATGATGAAAAAATACTTTGTATTGTCTTTAACCTTTGTAATTCTGGTTTTATCCCTTTCAGTATTGTCTGTTGGTGGGCAGACTACGGTTACAAATCAGCCCCCCACAATAGGTGGTTTTCAAGCCCCAAGCATTGTCTATGCCGCTAGATACTTCTACTTTAATGCCACGATTAACGATGATGACGGCGTAACTGACCTTACTAAAGCCACGATTGGACTCGACAACAGAGTGATTCTTAAATGGGAAAATAGCACGGATGCCTTTACTGAATATAGTTATCCCAAAAAATATTGTACCCTCGATTCTTCGAGTAGCTCAAAGATTTTGGTTAATTCGACTGCCCTCAAGTTGATTTGGAAGATTAAACTCGACTGGACATATCCAAAAGGAAGTGTAAATGTAGTTTCATCAAACACAAAGGTTTTCGACACCTCTGGTGCGTGGAACTCAAATTCACATATAGGGCTCAGTATATTCAAAGACGACCTGATAATAAGATCAGCGAACGTACCAAAGAAGCGAGTGAACGCAGACGGCACATTCTCATTCACCGGATACGTTTCTTACGAAGGCACTTCAATCCCGCCAGCAAATGGAAACTCAGCTTTGAAATTTGATGGTGAAAATGACTATGTTGATATGGGTTCAGGTTCCTCATTATCATTAGAACAGAAAGATTTCACACTCGAGAGCTGGATAAAAGCGAGTGAAACTAATACAAATCTGGCAATCTTTAGACTTGGAAACAACGAGTTCTACTGGAGATATAATGCAATAGGTTATTATTCAAATGAAGCAGGCGGTCATAGCGGTCTAACAACCCTAACAGCAAATGCTTGGTACCATCTTGTGTGGACATACAATGGACAAGACCTCACTTTTTATGTCAACTCAAATAATGATGGAAACATAACAAGCGTTTCTCTCGGAACGTTCGGTTTACCCAACTACATTGGAACATGGGCTCCGGCAAATGAAGCGTTCAAGGGCATAATCGATGAAGTTCGCATCTACAATCGCGCTTTGAGTTCAAGTGAGATTCAGGAACATTATCAAGGCATCTACAATGATGAAAATGGGCTCCAGCTTTACTTAGATTTCGACGGTGACTCCGATGATGAGAGTGGACATAAAAATCAGTGCACAATACATGGAACCTCGTGGACTAACGAAGGGTGGGTTAACCTCGATGCAAAAGTCGAACTGGATGGAACCCTAAAACAAACCGTCGGAATAGTCAAAGCAAACGGAAATTTTGCAATTCCAAACGTCATTGCCGAACATCTGATTGGTTCCTACAGCTACAACGTTTTTGCCTACACAGACGAGAAAACTGTTCAGAACCAAGAGGTAACTGTAAACGTGGATGCTTTGAAGGTTGACTCTCACAGAATAGACATTGGCACTGAAACGGTTTATGTCCACATGGTATACACCTCTGATGATTCAGCAGTTGTTAACGGCATGGTCAAATTTGCAGGATTGGAAGCCAAAACTAACGTCAATGGCTGGGCAGAATTTAACATGACTGAGGCTTCGGACTTTAATTGGGGTCAAGAAGCCTACGCTCTTCGAGACGCCATCTATGGGATAACATATAAAATGCAAAACCAGACGCTTCCTTTGGCCAAAAAAACCCATTTAATCCAAAGTGATGCCAGGGTCTCTGGACTGAGATGGGACGACGAGAAATTGATTATAAATTTCGCTGGAGGCATCGGCAATTACATCCTGAAGATTTCGGGCAACCGCCCCACGTATATTCTCAACATCCCCTACGATCTGAGCACAGACTACACGAACTATTTGACTTTAGGTCACGACGGGTCCAAGCAGATCACTGTAGCTTACTCAAGCTGGGACGACATGTATATTCCTCGTATTAAACAAAGCACGATTCAAAGCGTCTCTTGGACCAAACAAAATTTAACCCTTACCATAGACGGGGCTCATGAAACTAACGAGACGCTGACGGTTTACTGTGGCGAAAGAGGTAACCCTCAAGCGACCTCCGGATTCACTGCAAAGCCTACGTACGACTCCCAAACCCAGATTCTGACGGGACAATATCAACTCTCTAGCCAACTTGAGGTCACACTGGATTGGACTGTAAATTTCTGGATCGACGATAATCTTGTTGGTGTGGATGCCAATCCAAGACAAACTGTCGAAGCGTCGGTAAACTTCGTGTGGACAGAAATGGAGGAACTTACGGTCACAAGCGTAGAATTTGAGGGAAATGCATCAGAGTGGCTTAGTCTAGTTGAGACCTTGCCGAAGACTTTTACCACAGAAGGGGCAACATCGGGAAGCGGCTCCATCCTGCTGAAACTGTCAGTTCCTCCTAAAACCGAACCCGGCGAGTATGTGGTGCCCATACGAGTTCTTGGAGAAGCTTCCGGGTTCCTTCTTGAAACAACTGGTTACCTGTGGATAAGTGTTAAGGAACCGCTTATCACCAACGAATTGATTATTTTTCTCTCAGCATTTCTCCTCTCAGGTGTTGTTCTGATCGCCTTCCTTGTCCATCTGAGGCGACGAAGAAAAGGAAAACTTCAGACTACACGTTTCGCGGATTAATTGGACAGATAATACCGATTTTAAGGGAAAGCCAATGCTCTACAACATATATGATATTCTGTCGGTCAATAGCGCACATTCCGAATATATACCCCGGTTTTTCATGCAGAAAAAAACTGGTGTAATCAATTCAGCTCAAGATTGTGACCTGCTGATTAACGATCTGAAAAGTTTACCTTCTTCTCTCGTCGAGGTAGCTTCCTCCACCTATCATAACCTTGATGATGATTCAATAATTTACAGCACGCATCTAGCAGGAATACATATCGCTTGGTCTGTCAAAAACCTTGAAGGAAAAAGAACCGAAGTGAAAATTTCACGGGGATACCGTCTTTGGAGCGAATTGATTAAAATTCCCATCGGCGGCATCCTTCCCGTGGGGATATTTCTCAAAGTTATTTTGCATCTTAAGCTCCTGTTAAAAGGGTACTCTTTTGTTATGGCGGGGTGCGTAATCCCAGTTGACAGTGATCATGGAATTTTAGTTTCTGCACCTAACGCCATGGGCAAGACAAGTGTTGTAGTGGAGTTTGTAAGAAATCACGAAGCAGGATTTGTTGCCGATGACACGGTTATTGTTGGCGGTTCAGAGAATACAGCATTATCCTATCCCCAACCTATGAGGATTAGACCGAAATGGAAACTTGATTTTCTGCCGTTTATGGAGAAAAACGTTGCTCCAGAAACTGTCTTTGACACGAAATATGCGGCTAACGTAGAGAATCTTTTCTTCTTGGAGCGTGCTGCTGACAATTCAATTGAGGAGATTTCTAATGAAGCTGCTGTAGCCAAACTTACTGCCATAAATAGAAAGATTCTGTCATTTCAATCTGAAAATACGATAATCTGGTATGCTGGATGCAATCCATCGTTTAGATTAGCAACGCTAGCTAACAAGGAATTGCTGATTCTCTCCGAGTTTCTGAAAGGCAAAAACTGCTTTGTCGTCCAATACAGCGGTCGCCCTTCGTATGCCGTAAATCTCATAAAAAATTTCTGCGACTAAGAGCTACTATGTTCCAAAGAGAATCAGCCTTCTTGCTTCACTTAACAACCAAGCTGTACAGACAGCCTGTCATAGAACGACCAGCGTTTATTTCTTTGGATTTTGATGAATTAGTTAGGTTGGCTCTTAGAAACAACGTGTTATATTACTTCGCCAAAGAGATGACGTTAGACCACACACGCATCAGTCCCGACGTTTTTCATTTACTAAAGAGATTAATCGAATTGTGTGGAGAAGAGGCTGAGAAGATTCGGGTAGCCATCGAAATTTTAGAGGATTCTTTTGATGATTACGTTCTGATTAAGACCTGCAAAGGCTTTTCAAGAATCCCTGATGACTTAGACGTGTACACGCCAGACTTCGATCGAGCCTTCAACCGCTTGAAATCTAAGATTAAATTGTTAGATTATGATGCGCAGCTCAAAGAAGCAGTATTCGGAGGCAATGGAATCGGGCAAATTCACTTACACAGTAAGTTGATGTGGTCTGATGCCGTTTTTATTGATAAAGAGTTATTGAGTGCCAACCCCAATCGAGCAACGTTTCACGGTTCAGAAGTCAATGTACCTAGTAATGAAGCTGAGCTCATCATTAACTTAGCTCATGTAAACTACGAAAAATTTGGCGTCGATATGACTGACTTGCTCCATGTATACCGTCTTTCTGGTAGTGTGGATTGGGAAATCGTTCGGGAGCAAACTGCAAAATATCATTGGAAGAAAACTTTTGAACGAACTATCCGGTTACTTGATGAAGTACATAGAAATGTGTATGCTATTCCCTCTCCTTTCAGCGACCTTTTTGATGGTGATCATAACGGAAGTGCAACATCTTTTGAACTTCCCATCCCTTTCCCAAGGACGCATGTAATTAAATCCCTTATCGAACGGAGGGTTGTTACTTATATTCTGAAAAAAGCATTAGGGTCAATTTTGAAATCAACGAGGATAACGCTTACTGGGAAAACATACCAAGCACAAGGCAAAATTCCGAGCGAGTTCGAGTTTTATCAAAAGGCTCGTCTAAGCAGTTGAACGGTAATTAATTCGGTGTCTATGCCAGAAACTGAAGTTAAGGATGTCGTACAACTGGAAATGACGAGGTTAAATGAGGTTAAGCCACGAATCTCTGTGGTGGTTCCAACGTTTAAACGGGAAAAATCGCTACTGAGAACTGTTGAATCTATCGTTGCCTCTAATTACAATAATGTAGAATTAATCATTGTTGATATGGGGAATTTAAGCAACAGTGCATCTTCTTCTTTGAAGAAAATAGGACAAGAAACTGGTGTAAAGATAGAAATTCTGCACTGCGGCAACGTGTATGTTTCTAACGCCATCAATTTAGGTCTTCCCCACACCAGCAGTAACCTCATACTATTATGCTCGGACGATGTTGTTTTAGAAAAAGACACAATTCAAAATCTCGTGAACATTCTATTAGTGAACGGAGACATCGGAATAATCTGTCCAATATGCTGTTATCTAAAAGACAAAAACAGAATCTGGTGGGCTGGATCAAAAATCAATATGTGGACAAGCAAAATGCGCTTTTATGGCGTTGATTCTCCTTTTCCACTCACTGAAATATTCGACAGTGACACCTTTACAACTGTCGCTTTGGTAAGACGAGAGCTATTCTACAACAAAGACAGAGGAAAAATGTTTTTCGTTGACCCAAACGAGTTTCCAATACATTATGAAGAAGTCGATTTCTCCTTCAGAGCAAAAGCAAAAGGCTGGAAAGTCTGTATAACAAAACGCGCCAAGGCTTATCATGATGTTCCCACACCTGAAGGAGGTGACGTTTTGCGAGTTTTTGGTGTTCACACTCCTAAAAGAGCGTATTTCTCCTTGAGGAACCGAGTAATCTTTCACAAGAAATATTCAACGTTCTGGCAGTTTCTCGCTTTCATTCTGGTTTTCGTTCTTCTTTTTCTGTTATATTACCCCAACGTCATTTTGTTCAAGTCAAAAAGACCAATCGCAGAGAGGATAAAAATTCTGAGGAGCTATTTGCGGGGGTTCATAGACAGTCTTAGCTGGAGACCAGCAATCCGCTTTGTGAATTTGATGAGCTAGAATGAAGTTCCGAGCTAACCATCTAGCAGCAGTTCAACGATTATTTTTTCAGATGCCATTTAATTGTCTTTGACAAGCCTTCTTTCAAAGTTGTTTTCGGCTTCCACCGCAATAGTTTCTTTGCCTTGCTTATTTCTGCGCGTCTTCTTTTTGGGTCATCTTTGGGTAAAGGATGATATTCAATCTCAGACTTTGAACCTGTTAATTCGAGAATGATTTTCGCTAAATCGATAATTCGCGTCTCTACCTCACTCCCAACATTAATCACTTCTCCCGAAGCCTCAGGTAACCACGCTGCCTTCAGAACAACCTCCACCATATCTCTCACGTAAGTGAATGATCTTGTCTGCATTCCATCCCCAAAAACCGTTAAAGCTTGCCCATTAATCGCTTGGTCAATAAAACGGGGCACAACCCTTCCATAAATGTCGCCAGAACGCATTCTAGGACCATAAGTATTGAATATTCTAAGCATTCGGGTGTCCAATCCATGCTGGGTTCTATAAGCTGTGATGAATGCTTCTCCTACCCTCTTCGATTCGTCGTAACATGATCTAGGACCCACAGGATTAACATTACCGTAGTATGTCTCCGGCGTCGGAATCTGTTTAGGTTCAGGGTCTCCATAGACTTCGCTTGTAGAAGCATAAACCAGTCTAGCCTTATGCCTTTTGGCGATACCCAACGTAACCCATGTGCCAAGAGTGTTTGCTTTTAAAATTTGGATGGGAAACTTAGCGAACTCCAGAGGCGAGGCTCTGCTAGCAAAATGCATGATGATATTGATGGTTTCATCAAAAGATATTGGCTGAGAAATATCATGTTCAACGAGCTTGAAGTTTTTTGCTCCCATGAGATGCTGAATGTTTTCTCTTTTTCCACTGCTGAAATTGTCGACGCAGATTACTTGAGCGTTTTGCTTCACCAGCGTATCACATATCCAAGAGCCTAGAAAACCTGCACCTCCCGTTACGAGAACGGATTTGTCCTCAAAGTTTATTCCCTCTTCGTTTAGACTTCTAACAAGGGAATTAACATCTTCTTCAACAATCCTCATCAAAATTTAATCCACCACATTTACCCATCTATTCCTAAGTGTTGCTGTGAAATGGTCGATAAGACAAGTTTAGGGCTTTCCAGTAGGTTTCTGGGCTGCCAATGTCAAGCCAAACATCATCCGAACCAAGCTTGACGGCACACACATTTAATCCCCATTCAACAAGTTTTTGGATTGCGTCAGTGAGCTGAATCTCTCCGCCCCTACCCGGGATAGTTTTCTCCAGCGCCTTAAAGACGACGGGGTGAAAAATGTAAACTGGCATGATTGCAAGGTTTGTTGGAGGTTTCTCTGGCTTTTCAACCGCTGCCTTAACCCTGTAGACTCGTCTTTCTATCTCATCAGCCTCTATTATGCCAAATTGTCTTGGGTCCACAATCTCCTGCACAAGAAAAGCGGCATCAGCGTTAAGACGTTCATAAACATTCATCAGCAACTTGATGTGTCCAGCATCTTCGGAAATGAAATAAGTATCACCCGCATGGACCAAACACGGCTCATTCTGCACAAAGGGTTGAGCCATCAACACTGCGCTTCCAAAGCCTTTCGGTTCAGGCTGATTCACCCACATTATTGTCGAAGTCTTGAGCTTCATGTAAAAGCTATCCAAATCCGAGGCTCTGTCCCCTTTTCTCTTATTCTTCAGCATAACAACTGAATTCTGGTCAGGCGTAAAATGATCTTCTATGCTTCGTTTTCCTCGTCCAACAACAAAACAAAACTCCCTAAATCCAGTGTCATAAAGTTGCTCGAAAACCATCTGCAGTAAAGGCTTTACACCTGCATTACCATCCATCAATCTAGAAAAGATGGGAAGCATCTCCTTAGGTTGCTCTTTCGTAGCTGGGAATAAGCGAGTTCCGAGACCAGCAGCTGGAACCACAACTTTCCTGATCAATCACGCCACCAGATTCAGCTTTATCTAAAAACCAATATATAATTAATGTAAGAATTCGAATACTATTTAGAACGAGGCTAAAGGCTGTGACTAAACGCATATCTATTGTTGGAATCGGTTACGTTGGTCTGTGCACCGCTATCGGATTTGCAAGTAAAGGCTACAACGTTATCGCTACAGACCATGATTCCAGAAAAGTTTCTTCAATAAACAAGGGCATCCCCCATTTCTATGAACCAGACCTAGAAGAAATATTGCAGAAAACCATCAAAGACGGCTACCTAAGAGCCGTTTCAGACAATCAGCAAGCCATAGTAAATACCGACATCACTTTTGTTACAGTGGGAACTCCAAGCAATCCAGATGGAAGCATAGACTTAACACAAATAAAAAGCGCTTCAATCGAAATTGGGAAGGCACTATCAAAAAAAAATACATACCATTTAGTTGTAGTGAAAAGCACCGTCACGCCAAGCACAACAGAAAACTTGGTTAAGCCTCTCCTTGAAAAACACTCGAAAAAGAACTGCGGCTCTGATTTCGGCTTATGTATGAACCCTGAATTTCTGCGTGAGGGCTCTGCTGTCCACGATGCTTCCCATCCCGACCGTATAGTCATCGGCGAATACGACAAAAAATCCGGTGATACCCTCGAAAGCCTTTACCACCAACGGCATCGCGAAGAGTCAATCCCACTGGTCAGGACGAATCTTCCAACAGCAGAACTCATCAAATACGCCAATAACGCGTTCTTAGCCACAAAAATCAGCTTTGTTAATACCATCGCTAATATTTGCGAAAAAATCCCCGGTGCAGATGTTACGGTGGTGGCAGAGGGGATAGGTCTCGATCAACGGATTAATTCTCGATTCTTACGTGCTGGACTAGGCTATGGAGGATCGTGTTTTCCAAAAGACGTGAAGGCTCTTATTGCCTTCTCTAACAGGCTCGGCTATACGGCTGATATGCTCCGAGCAATTCATGGGGTTAATGAGAATCAAGCGAAATACATCGTTGAAAAAGCAAAAAGAGAGTTAGGAGATTTGCGTGGAAAGACAGTTGCTATTTTAGGTCTATCGTTCAAGCCCGACACTGATGATATGAGAGAAGCGAGGTCTATTTTAATTATAAATCAGCTCCTTCACGAAGGCGCCAATGTCACAGCTTACGACCCTGTTGCTATCTCTAACGCTAAATCTATCTTCGGAGACAAGATCAAATATGCTTCCTCGGCTATTGAATGCCTGAAAAATGCTGACTCTTGCATTGTCGTAACCGAATGGCAAGAATTCAAAAAACTAAAGCCCGAAGACTTCACGCAAAACATGCGAAAGCCAATCCTATTCGACGGAAGAAGAATCTACGATCCAGAGAAGTTCAAAAAAATCAAATTCATAGCCATAGGAAGGGGACAATAAAAGACTAAGGAATAATTCATTTTTGGCGCTTCAACAGGAAACGTTGCAAAGCCAATATGGTTGGAGCATGCGTTATCCTGCCGCTTGTAAGTAATTCTTTCACTTCGTTAACAGAAACGAACTTGATGTTAATCTGTTCTGTTGCTTCTGGTTTTGGTACACCCTCTCTTAATTCTTCAGCAAGGAATAGGTGAGCCTTCTGAACGCTTCTCGACAATGGATAATACCATCCCGTATAGGTGAGCTTTCCAGCCCTGTAACCTGTTTCTTCTTCAAGTTCACGGAGAGCACTTTCCCTAGGGGTCTCACCATCTTCAATGTGACCACTTGGAATCTCAAGACTAACACAATTTGTGGGATACCTGAGAATTTCAACCGTGATAATTTTTTTTCCGATAACAGGAAGAACAGAAACAAAATCTTTTAACTCAATCCTCGTAAACGTTATCTCTTGATTTCCCGGCAGCCTCATTTTGTCATCGAGAACAGATACGAATTTTGAGCGATAAAGAACCTTTGTATCCACCAGTTCCCATTTTTTCAATAGACTCAATTCCCAAGCACATTATATCGGTTCTTATTGGAATCTACGAGAATATGATATAAAAATGATTGCCGGATGCTGATCCCGCGCCTCAAATTCAGGTTTGGAATCCAAATAACTTATATGACGAAACTGGAAATAACCTTAAAAACCGTCAAGGCACTCTGTTGAAATGTTCAAGTTTCTCTCACGAGGGTCTTGAACACGACTCGCATGAAGTAAAAAGTGAAAAATGACCGCAAAGGTTGGGGAAAATGCAGCTCTCACGTGCTGGCGTACATAACAAATCTTCAGGGTTTAAAGTATTTTTTTCTGTTATGTCGGATTCTGAGTATGAGGTAATACAAACGATACACATTTCGCTTTCCCATGACATAAGTAAGATAGTCACAACTGCAGTTCGTGAGCGTCACAAAAAGAAAAACGGAGCCCTCAATGAGGTTATTGCATAAAGCTCCTCTTCGGTAATTTCGGTGTTAAACACTTTCTGATAGGATTCAACTGAATAATTTTCATTTTTGTATAGTGGCATTTACTATCTACAAAGCCAAAAGAAGAATTAGACGCCCTCCTCTTGAAACAGGTTGAAAACCCCTCAGGATTCGGTGTCGCAGAACTAGACAACCAAGATAATGTTGCCCGATTGGGAGAGAAATATAGGACCCTGAAACCCTCTGATGCTTCTCCGTTGACTCTTCGTGCACAGTTGGGAAAATTTGGTGGAATATGTTTAAGCAAGGACGTTGTTATCGGTGGTTTTTATGGATTTATGTATCCTCTTTTGAGCAATTTGGAGTTTGTAGTTTTCCTAATGTTTGTTTTCAGTTCTTTAATATTATGGTATATCTCTTCATGATGTTTAGGTATATATAAATTTAATTTTTTTTAAGAATCTGAATTGGAAAGAAGTTTTTGTAAGAATAAGTTTTTTATTTTTTCTTCGCCAATAAACGTAGAAATATGTAGAATTTAGACGTTTGTCTGTTGGGTGGGCGTCGGGACAGGGGTGGTTTGATTGGATGAGAGAAAAGATGGCGAGTATATTTTCATGGTGTATCTAAGGCGGGAAGGCAGGGTTACTGTTCCGAAGGAGCTTAGGGATGTTCTTGATCTTGAGGAGGGTAATTTGATTGAGTGTCGTATCAGGAAGATCCGGTGATGGTTCCGTCGGTTCTCGGATCTCCATCCCTCTCACCAGGGGAGCGTTGACCAAGCTGAGGCAGAAGGCTTTGCGTAACAGATGCTGGTTCAGGGATTTGAAGCTTGAAGAGAGAAAGCTTCTGGAACTGACGATAATGGTGGTCAAAAAGGTTCACAGCTTCCTCTTGGCCAAACTCGTTTCCCGAATAGTTAGTAAATTGTGTGAAGCCATGGAAAGCCGGATATTTCGCCTCATGAAAATCGAAGGGCGAAAGCTGGCAGAGAAGGTCTCCAAGATCGGGGAAGCTTGGGGGAATAAGGAGGCTAAATTCTGGTCGCATGATCGTGGTTTCATTCAATATCTGACAGTTTGTAACCTGTCGTCGTTCAAAACTTAGGTGTAACTAGGAACCTACGAAGAGTCTATGCCAATATGAATCCACTGTATTGGGTTATCATTCCAGTTATCTCCCTGCTTTATGCTTGGACCTTTTACAACATACCTGTTATTGTTGCAGGGATCAGGAACCTTCGTTCAGGCAAACGAAACAAGAAATCATGCTTTAGTGGCAAGAAAAGACTGCCCACAATATCAGTAATTGTTCCTGTAAAGGATGAAGAGAAGGTTGTTGGTAGGCTTCTTAAGGCGCTCATGATGGCTCGTTATCCTGAAGAAAAGAAGGAGATTGTAATTGTCGAAGATGGCAATATGGACAGAACAGATGAGATTTGCAGCAAGTTTGCGGAGGAGCATCCGGGTCAAGTGAAGCTTATAAAACGCTTTGATTCGGATGGCAAGCCTTCGGCATTAAAGGAAGCTTTCAAGCATGTTAGTGGGGAAATTGTGGCTGTCTTTGATGCGGACAATATTCCTGAACCAGACCTTCTTTTGAATGCTGCAAGTTACTTTATGGACTCTTCTGTAGCAGCTGTGCAGGGGAGGTTGATTGCGGTTAATGAAGATGAGAATATTTTAACGAAATTTGTGTCCCAAGAGGAGGCTTTGAGGTGCGAAGCTTACATGAGGGGCAAAGATGCTTTGGGGCTTTTCGTTCCTTTGACTGGTAGTTGCTATTTTGTTAGGAAAAGTGTTCTCGATGACGTTGGGGGATGGAACGGTAAGGTTCTTTCCGAGGATATGGAGTTGGCAGCTCGGTTGACAAAAAATGGTCACAAGATACGGTATGCTTCGGATGTTAAGTCTTTACAGGAGTATCCTGCTACGGTTTCTGGTTTCTTCAAGCAACGTACAAGATGGTTCAGGGGGACGATGGAGGTAAGCTTTAGATATGGAAGTCTGCTTAAGCGACTGAATAAGGTATCTCTTGATGCAGAGGTTACTTTAGCTGGTCCATTCGTTTTGATTTCATGTTTGATAGGTTACTTTGCGACTTTCTACTCGCTTTTTATTCCCACGAAGCCCGACCCTGCATTCATTTTATTGGCTAATATCACTTCACTGTTTTCCTTCCTTCTCTTGGCTTTGGCTGGAGTGGCTATGATTTTCACCGAGAAACCGCGAAGAGTATCAAACATACTTTGGTTACCTTTCATTTACTGTTACTGGTTAATTCAAAATTTCGTGGCATTATATGCTTTTCTCCAAATCTTGTTGAAAAGACCCCGAAAATGGGAAAAGACCAACAAGACCGGAAAAACCACAACCTGTGAAGATCATTGTTACCAATAAGACTGCAGAACCTAAGTTACAGTAAAGGTTTCCTTTTAGCCTTTACAATAGGGTTTGTTGTCAGGTTGATTCCTGAACTGTTGTCTTTCCCTTATCCTATTGGTTGGGACACAATCTATTATGCTGCTCGAATAAATGTTGGTATAGTTTGGGCTCATTGGAGTGATGTTTTTTCGACTTGGATAATTTATGGAATACTGGTGTCTTTAGGCAATCTATCTCGGTTAGAGCCTTTCATATTGATTAAGATCGTTGTTCCTTTATTGTACGGTGGGACCACAGCAGGCATCTTTTTTGTTGCTTGGAAGAAGCTGGATTGGAGTGTTACGAAGAGTCTACTTGTTTCTATCTTCTTTGCATTTCAGTTGGCGGCTTTAGCTATTAGTTGGCACTTTTTTAGGAATGTGTTTGGTGTCATGATTCTCCTCTTTACTATTCCGTTTCTCAGGAGAGACATTGGCTGGAAAGGGGCTGTAGGGTTATCTATGCTTAGTTTGTTGATTGTTTGGGGTCATAAATTGGCTGCTGTTTCATTATTTGTTATGGTTGCGGGGCTGTTGGTTTCTAGCCTTTGGAGGAGAGAGAAGATTCCGTATAGACTCTTCGTAGCAGTTGTTCCGGCTTTGGTTATTTTTTTCGGAAATTTTCTTTTGATTTCCCCTTATCCACTTCCCATAGAGAGTAATATGATTGGGTTGGGTGATAGTGTTTGGGCACATCCTGGTGGATTATTTTTCTTGACTAACTATCTGAGTATTAGCACTCCAGTTGAGCATTATACGTCTTATTTCGAGTTGTTTTCTCATGTTGGATCATTATTCCTTCTTCTTTACATAGTTATGTTGCCTCTAGTTGCTGTAGGATATTTCAAAGATAAAGTGTTTAGTTCTTGGATGTTCATTCTTTTGGTCGGTTCTTTCAGCTGTTTGATCTTGCCTTTCTCTGCTTTGTTGTTGTGGAGTAGGTGGATGTTGATGCTTGTTTATCCGTTGTCATTCTTTGCTGTTAATGGATTGTGGAAGTTGGCGAAATGCGTTAAAGCCGTTAGTGTTTCAAGATTTCTGGATTGGTTTAAGATTACAAAGAAAATGGGTATTGGCCTTTCGTTGTTTTCTGTTGTTATGGGTGTTTTATTTATGGTGTGGCCATTGGTGGATGGCAGGTATGGTATTATTGGGTGGGAGAGTACTTACAGGTATGTTCCTTCTACTATGCAGAGCAGTTCGGTTCCGCTTCGAGATACCGAAGGTACGGTCGAAGCTTTTGAGTGGTTGAATACCCACATGACAAATGACTCTTCGTTGCTAGTACATGATGTTTTCAAATTCTGGACTATGCTATATTTAGATCATAGTCACACCGTAATTCTGTTTGATAATAATCTTGAAGAAGCATCAAACTTGGCAATTGAAGAAGGTTTCAAGTCGGCGTATTTTGTTTGGTGGAACCAAGATATTGGTTGGTACAATTTGCGATTGTCGAACGATTGGGTTTCGGTCTTTGACAGCGGAAGAATCTCCGTCTTTCAAATTGTTTAGCGTTCGAAATTGCTTGCTTGACACGAATAAGGTTTGGTTTTGATTAATTGACTTCATTAACACCTCTTGAAGATTTGAGTTATTTAAGCAAGCCTAGACCGTTGATTGTTGTTGCCATTCCCGCATTTAATGAGGAACGAACAATTGCGAAACTTGTCCTAGAATCTCAGAAATATGCTGATGTTGTTTTGGTTTGTGATGATGGTTCTGAAGATTTGACTGCAGAGATTGCTAAACGAGTGGGAGCTGATGTAATCAGTCATGAAAAGAACTTGGGGTACGGGGCTGCGATCAAGACTTTATTCACAACTGCAAGAGAATTGAACGCTGATGTTTTAGTAACTTTAGATGGTGACGGTCAGCATGACCCTCGAGAGATTCCAAAATTGATTAAACCTGTTTTGGAAAATAAAACGGATATTGTGCTAGGTTCCCGTTTTTTGGATGCCAATGAAAAAAATAGGCGCCTCCCGCGTTATAGGAGCTTGGGCATAAAACTGATTTCCAAGTTGACCGGAGCTGCTGCCAATCATAAATTCAATGATGCTCAATGTGGCTTTAGAGTGTATAGCCGTAAAGCTTTGCATGGTCTCAATCTTGTCGAGAATGGCATGGGTTCTAGTGTTGAGATTCTTATGAAAGCAAAGAATCAAAGTTTAAGAGTTATGGAGGTTCCCGCCGAATGCAAATACGATGAGTTGGAGCGAACTTCTACTCAAAATCCTATTAAACATGGCGGCAGTGTTCTGATGTCAATTATCCAACTAATAGTAGAAGAAAAACCATTAATGCTCCTGGGATTACCTGGATTGATTTTCCTTTTTACTGGGATAGGTTTTGGAACGTGGATGCTGAAACTATTCATAGAGCGACAGCAAATCGTAACAAATGTTGCCCTCGCTTCAGTGGCTTTTATTCTAATCGGCATGTTCACACTTTTTTCTGCAATAACGCTCTATGCCATTTCTAGGCAAAGCCAGAAAATGAATAACAATCACAATCATGGAGGTAATTAATAAATGAAAAAAATGAAATCCAAAAAATTAACTACGATAACGAAGGGATTCAAGTGACCGAACGAGTATTGGTTACTGGTGGTGGAGGCTTCATAGGAAGCCACCTTGCACGATACCTTTATTCGCAAGGTAACTTCGTAAGAGCTGTAGACATAAAATTCGATGATTATATAAAAGAAAAATACTGCGACGAAAAAATCCATCTAGATCTGACTAACCCGGAAAATTGTTACACTGCGACTAAAGGCATAGATAAAGTATACAACCTCGCTGCAGATATGGGCGGCATTGGCTTTATAACCGCTATAGGTGCCGAAGTAATGCACAACAATGTTCTGATAAACGCACAAATGCTGGAAGCATCAAGAAAAAGCAAAGTCAAAAGATTCTTATTCACTTCATCCGCCTGCGCATACCCAACATACAAACAGACAGACCCAAATGTGAGTGGCCTAAAAGAAGAAGATGCCTATCCCGCTGATCCTGACAACTTCTATGGATGGGAGAAACTGTATGCAGAAAAGATGTGCGAAGCCTATCAAAGAGATTATGGAATGGAAATCCGTGTTCTTAGATACCATAATATCTACGGTCCAGAAGGAACCTACAACGGTGGAAGGGAAAAAGCTCCAGCGGCAATATGCAGAAAAGTTGCTGAAGCCCCAAACAATGGCATTCTCACTATATGGGGTGATGGGAAACAGACACGATCATTTTGTTACATCGATGATTGCGTACGAGGAACAGTGAAACTCATGGAATCTAATTATGGCAAACCAATAAACATCGGGTCAGAACGACTTGTTACAATCAATCAACTTGCTGACATCATAATTGAGTTTTCAGGGAAAAATATAATCAAAGAGCATGACCTTTTAGCACCTCAAGGAGTCAGAGGAAGAAACGCAGACATCACACTAGCAAAAAAAGTCTTAAAATGGGAACCAAAGGTCAGCTTGGAAGACGGGCTTGCACAAACATACACATGGATTTTACGCCAATGCAGACAAGACAAGTCAATTACTACAGCGATTGCACACTAGGTCATCAAAATCAAAATGTATTGAGGAATCCTTTGAAAGTTCTGGTGTTGGCACAATATTTCTCTCCGGACATGGGAGGCGCCAGTACCAGAGCATCCAATGTTGTCAAGGGTCTTCTGAAAAAAGGGTGCAAAGTTACTGTTATTGCTGCTTTTCCTCATTATCCGATGGGAAATGTTCCGAGGCAGTATAAACGCAAGGCAATTCTTCCAGAAAAATTAGGTGCTGCAGACGTTTTTCGCGTCTGGGTTCCAGCTCTGCCTCATCGTAATGCCTTAAACAGAATTTTTTTGCATTTCTGTTTTGTTATTTCTTCTTTGTTTGCTTTGCCATTTGTAGGTAGAGTTGATGTGATCTGGTGCGCCAACCCTAACCTGTTTTCTTTCTTTCCCAGCTTCGTTTATGGTGTTGTTAAGGGTGTGCCAATCGTTAGGAATGTGGATGATTTATGGCCAGAAGTTTTTTACGAGTTGGGTTATGTGAAGTCCAATTTTTCTCGGAAATTATTGGATTTCATGGCTTGGATTTCTTATGTTGTACCTGCGGTTATTACTCCAATAAGTGAAGGCTATAAGCGTTGGATAGTTGCCAAATATGGAGTCTCTCCGGATAAACTCCATGTTATTGAGGTTGGGGTTGAGAATGTTAAACCTTTTACTTTTGGTAATTCTGAGAGTCGGTTCATTATTATGTATTCGGGGGTTTTAGGTTTAGGCTACGATTTTGATGTAGTTTTGGAGGCTGCACGGTTTTTGGACAAGAATAAGGACATTGTTTTCGTTATTAGAGGTGTTGGTGAATTGGCTGCACGATTGAAGAGGAAGATAAAGAATTTTAGACTGAAGAATGTCATTGTGGATACACGTTTTCTGCCTAAGGAGGAATTGGTTGCTTTGCTAAGGTCTGCAGATGTTTTTGTGCTTCCTATGGCTGATATGCGGTTTATGGATTTGGGGCTTCCCACAAAAGTTTTTGAATATCAAGCTTACGGTAAACCTATCATCTGTGTTTCTAATGGGGAGTCAGCGAGATATGTTCGAATAACAAACTCAGGATTGGTTTCAAAGCCAAGTGACCCTGAAGCTCTTGCACAATTAGTTCTAAGATTATATACTGATAGAAAATTAGGACGGTGGCTTGGATTGAACGGGTGGAAATATGTTTCAGAGAATTTAACCCCACAACACATTGGTGAATATATGTATGACCTTTTTTGTCAAAAACTGAGTGTCCTGAGTTAATATGAGCCGTTCAAATGAAGAAGCCAAAATCTATAATCAATTTGCACTGGATTTAGCTCATGGTGCTGATATTGTTGACCGTAATTCATATGAAGTAATAATTGACTCAAGAAGGAAGAAACTTTTAAAGCAATGGTTGGGAGGAAAGAACGGCCTCTTCCTAGACTACGGATGTGGTGATGGTTCTTTTTCTAGATTTATAAAAGTTGAATTAAAGAATGATGTGATTGGAGTCGATTTGTCTGGTGGGCTAGTTAGGTATGCCTCAAAAAAAGGCAAAGATGTTGGCTATTTGATTGTAGATTGTCATAAACTGCCATTCCGTGATAAATCGTTTAAGACCATAGTTGCAATTGGCATATTTCATCATCTATACCTGCGAAAGTCTATATTAGAATGCAAAAGGCTTCTTCAAAGAAACGGGTTCTTAGTGGTATTTGAACCTAATTATCTATGCATATTATCGTTTATAGGGAGACGGCTGTTTAAAACAAAAATTCACACGCCCGATGAGAAGCCCTATACTTACTGGTCGTTCATTAGTCAAATAAAAGAAAATGGATTTACTAGGGTGGAGCTGCGCTTTCTATCTTTTATGGGATTCATTTTTCCTTTCCTTTGGGCATCAAAATTCGCTCACTGTTTTGCCTTTCTAAAAAAATTTGCAAAACTTTTTCAAAAGATCGACATTCTGTTCGAAAAAATTCCTGTAGCGAAACATTTTTGCTGGATGTTCTGTTGTAAATGCGAGTTTTGATAACATCTGGTATTTATCCCCTAGCAGGGTCTTCTATAGTTATCGAAAATTTAGCGAATAAACTCTGTGCAGCAGGAGTAGATGTTACCGTTGGCGCTTTGTTTTTCAAGCGTACACCACCTGCCCATCTTTATAATGTTGCAAAACTTCCGGTTGGTAATGTTTTCAAGCTTAGACGGTTTCTTGGGAAGTTTGATATTATACATAATCATCATCCCCTAACAAATTATCTTGCTCTGTTAAACAATAAATCTTTCATCTACCATTATCATGGTATTCCTGATTCTGGAAACGTCCTTTTACACCGAATAAATATGCTTTTTTCAATTAAGCTAACCCGTTCCCGTCTTGGCGCGATAATAGCAGTTTCTGAAGCTGCGGGTGCGGAATTAAAACAACAGTTTAGATCTGATAAAATACATGTGATTTACAATGGGGTAGATCATGATGTTTTCAAGCCAAGACTAGAAGAGAAATTTAGGAAAGGTGTACCTCAGTTTCTTTTTGTAGGAAATCTTTACGAACACAAGAATGTAGAAGAGATAATCTTTGCGCTGAAATTATTATCCAAAGAATATCCAAAGGCCTATTTACAGATAGTCGGCAACGGTGTAATGCATAATCACTTGAAGAATGTTGTCGCCAAATTAGGGCTTGATGAACATGTCGAATTAGTTGGGAGAGTTAGCAATCTTGACCTCCCCTATTATTATTCGTCCTGTGACGTTTATGTTACTGCAAGTCGTTGGGAACTTTTTGGATTACCACCGCTTGAGGCAATGGCGTGTGGCAAACCTGTTGTTGCATCGTCTATCCCGTCTCACATGGAATTGCTGATGCAGTCAAATGCTGGTGAAACATACACACTGGGAAATGTACAGTCCCTCAGTGACAAAATGATACGAGTTTATGAAGAAGGCGAAAAATACAAAGAAAACGCAATTAACTTCGCAAAAGAACACGACTGGTCAGTTGTAGCTAACAAATTGTTAAAAATTTATGATAATTTAGTGCATCCACAATGAAAATTCTGCAGATAACATCAAATGCTGACCCAAAAGTGGGGGGTCAAGAAAGACATGTTTTAGCTTTGTCAAAGCATTTGGCGAATATGGGTCACGATGTCACGTTGTTGACCTGTGAGTCCAATAACTCATCAAATGTCACAGAAAGTTTCAAAGTTGCTACGATTGATTTTTTGAATATTGTAGGTTTGCATGTTCTTTCATACAAAAAACTAATGACTTTCTTGAGTGAAAACAAGTTCGACATTTGTCATTTGCATCATGAAACTTTGTTTGGCGAGATAGTGTTGTTTGCTAAACGGAAGTTGAATTTGCCTCTCGTTACCACATTGCATACTACAATGAATAGAAGTTTGCCTGCTAAGCTTCTTTTTGACCATGCATCTCTTAGATTTATCAGCTCTTCATCAGATAAAGTCATATGTTTAAGCCCAAACATCATGCAAAATTTGGTCAAAAGAGGGCTCAACCGTTCCAAATGCGTTGTTATTCCTAACGCCTTAGACATTAAATCGATTGAAGAACAGTTTAACAAAATACGCGATTTATCTGTCAAAAATGAAACAAGCTCTGATGTGCTTTTTGTTGGCAGACTAGAACACCGTAAGGGTCTCCGATGGTTGATTGACGCGTTTTCTTTGCTCCACAAAAGCGGAAAGAAGTATACTCTTCGAATTATCGGGCACGGTCCTATGCTTAAGGATTTGCAAGAAAAAATTTCTGAAAACAATTTAGATAATTATGTTAGCCTTTCAGGTTATGCCTCAAAAGAAGAACTCTTGAGGTCTTATTTGTTTACTAAAGTTGTAGTTATTCCGTCGCTGTATGAAGGTGTACCAACGGTTGCTCTTGAAGCGATGGCTGCGCGAAAACCCCTTATAGTTACGGATATTCCCGGATTGAACGAGCTTGTTGTAAACAAGTGTAACGGATTGATAGTTCCACCAAAAGATGCCAAAAGTTTAGCTATAGCTATAGACAAAATTTTGACGCCCCCTAACAACCATCTGCATTCACTGGAAACCGTTGACAAAAAAACTTTGGCTGCCTTCTCATGGGATGTGATCGTTGACAACATAGTTAAGACCTATTGTGAGGCAATAACTGATTGTGGTTAAGCTTTAGATTCAGCAGACCAACTCTTCCTAAGCAAGATATCTTTTATGTTCTTGTTCTTGTCTCAGTTGTAGTCTTTACAAGAATCATCCTTCTTATGAATGCCCCTTTTATGTATTTTTTTGATTCGTATGGATATGTGAACCAAGCATTAGATTTTGTTCACAACGGCCAAATTAACTTCGGACCGAGTATGCCTTTTATACTTTCATTAAGCTTTTTCCTGAAACTCTTCAGTTGGTTAGCTCCACCAGTAAGTATTGTTCAATCAGTCATGATTTCTTTTTCGGCTATGACTGTTTTGACTCTATACTTTATAGGTAAAAAAATGGCTGGAACACTATTTGCATTTATTGCAAGCATTTTTGCTGCATTTGAACAGTACTTTTTGTCATTCTCAATTGTTGGGCACAACGACGTTTTTGCGATAGCAATGGGATTAGGTTCATTCTATTTTGTGACAGTTAACAAAAAATTGCATTATGTTATAAGTCCATTTTTGTTCTATTTTGCTGTGGGTACACGTCCGGAACTGTATCCTGTATTTGTTGTTCCTATAATCCTTTTCAATGTTTACAAAAACTGGAAATCAAATCTTAGACAAAAAATGCTGCTCGCCGTTTATCTGACCGTGGTTTATATGCTCCCTGCACTTTGGATTTACACCGTACTGCCTAATTATACGCGCTTTTCACCTATACAACGGATAATCCTATTTTTGAACCCTGAGTTATTCGGGGTAGCATTAACATCGATCTTCAATTTCTATTCTCAAGATTCATTGAACTACATCTTCGTGCTGTTATGTTTTTTTGGAGTGCTAACCTGGTTCGTTCATGTCTATAGCGACTTTGTTAAGCATAAGGGCTCGGAGTACTTAAGTCAGACAAAGTTATGGTTCAAAGAAAGCGGGAAATTAATTAGAATGCTTCTTAATTTGGAAAGTGTTGTTATTGGAATCTGTATTTGTCTGATTTTTGGCATTTATGTTTTGGTTTTAGTTACATACGGATTTGGGTACGTAATAACTGATGATAAATTAGTGATCATAAAGACCTTGTCTGAAAGATATCTGATTCTGCCCCGATTGTTACTCAGTTTTTCGTTAACTTATCCCTTATCTTTGACCATTAAATGGATTTATGTTAAAATTGCGCACAAACAATAGACTCATGCGTATACTCGGCATAGCAGTTTTGCTTGTTCTAACAATGTTCTATCTGTTAAACATTAATTTCATGTGGCAAAATGCAATAATTTACTCAAAAGATGCAAGTAGTTCTACTGGGGTATTCGTAGATGCTTCAAAATGGCTCTCCAGCAATCTCGGAGCAGAAGACTTAATCCTCGTTCCAATGTCTGACGTCTTCTCTGTGGTTAATTCAGGCATTAACACTCGATTCGTGAGTTACCGTTCAATATGGGATTCAGCTGGTGTAGTTCTTCAGGCGAATACAACCGACTCCGAAGTGTTGCAAGTACGCGAGTACATGATTGCCCTTCTTAAAGAAGATCCACATGTTAAGTACGTTGTTCGCGATTGGGTTGATCCCTATGCTACGCGCCTTTACAAAGTAAAGGCTAATGATGAGTTAATGGCGCTTATTCACGAGGTGAAAGTGATACCTTTTACATTGAGTACTGGTTGGTCTAGCGAAGTAATAATATATCAACGAATGGCGTTCAAAGAAATATATGGAACGTTATTAACCGCCCCCCCACCCCAATCATTTACCATTCCAGCGCAAACTGAAATAAATTACACAGCGGAGGGCACTACACTAAAAAAAGTTGATGACTCAGTTGGCTTATATCTCCCTCTAGAACAGCCAATCAATTCCTCAAAAAACCATTATATATCAATCGAAATCAGAAACAACATTGAAGGAACCAAACTAATGTTTTTGTTCTACTATGATATGGATGGAGATGGCGAATTTAGCGGATACGATATCGATTATGTGAAAACAGCAACGTTAGACGATGGACAACTATTGACAGGAAGCGAAAGGCAAACTTTCTATGAGATCATCCCAAGTTGTGGCGATCCTGTTGTTCAAATCGCTCTTAAATTCTTAGGCGAAAAGAATGGAGAACTAATTCTGCGAAATCTTAGAATATTAGAGGAAATAAATTCTGACTAGAATCTTCTCTAAAATTGATTTGAGCTTTCCACTGGCTAAAGATCCGTCAAATGACAGAATCCTTCGGAATATTGCTTTGGAATCACTCAGCTTTCTATTCAAAAAAATCGATCGAAAACACGTGAAGAACATATTTTTAACCGGCAGTCTCGCAAATGGCGAAGGCACATTAATAGACTGCGGGTCGTCTATGATTGCAAGCGATTTTGATTTTGTAGTGGGTTTAGACTTCCCTTATTTTGTAAGAAAACGCAAGCTTTTACAGACTCTTTCAAGAGATATGTCAAATATTTTACTACGCAAAAGATTCTTTAGTCATGTTGATTTTCTTCCTCGTAATAACATTTTTTTAAAGATATCTAATTATCCGAGCATCTATCTATACGAGTTTGCGTTTGCAAGCAAATGTATTCTGGGGAAAAACACAACATTTGGTAAATCTGCTTGTCCCAGCAAAATGGATGCACTTGAACTTACATTCACAGTGGTCAGCGACTTAGCTTTTAAGAACGACTTCTACTTTTCTAAAGCCGGAATTGCTTACTTATACGCCAAAAGAGCTCTCACTTTGCTAAACTCACTATTAATTTTTCAGGGAGTTATCGCAAAGACCTACGAAAGAAGAATGAAGTTAGCAATAAAAGGTGTATGGGAAGGGAAAATTCCCCTTAACGCGCATGATATAAAGGTGCTTGAGAGTTATACCGAGTTCAAGCTTTCAGGGTCAATCACCGCCCTATTAAAAAACTTAAAATTGAGAAAAATTGAAGAATTAATTGAATTTCAAAGAAGGTTCTTGTGGAATTTAACAACAAAAATTCTGTATTACGAGCTTCTGGATTTGGCTAGTGGAGATTTAAATGCTAGAGATTCTGAAAATCTGTCAAGCAATCTTCCGGAACTATTAAGAAATTACTCCTTATGTTCAAAGTCAGGAAGACTTTCCAGATTATTAGGCATTACATTGTGCGGTCTCTGGCTTCTCACTAAAGACAATGAACGAAAGGAACTCTTCACCACATTCATTTTTCATAAGCAACCTCCAAAGACAATTCTAAACATTCTTTTAACCTTACATCTTTGGGGTGGCTATCAGCCTATAACGCAACTACTAACTGAAACATTACCTTGGGTATCAAATGGAAACACTTCATTACTAAATAAGCTGAATAAGATGTGGCGAACTGCAGAACAATCAATAAAATTGAGTTGATTTTTATGTCCCAAAAGATAATTGTATTTCTCTATATTGATGCTCTCAATGACAGTTTCTTGACATCCAATAATATGCCATTTTTGTCTATTCTCGCCAAAAACTGTTTTAAAAAACTGGATAACGTTTTAGGTTATTCATTTGCCATACAGTCGTGTCTTCTTAGTGGCAAGTACCCCGACCAAACTAACCACTGGATGCCCTATTTCTATTCGCCGCAGGAATCACCCGTTCTGTTCAGAAATCTAAAAAAAATTGGGCGCGTGTTTCCATTAGACAAGATGCCTTTATTTAGGCATTTGGCAGTAGGACGAACTAGAAGTTTATTTATGAAAGATGGAGTACATGCAAATAATATCCCCCTACAAATGCTAGACAAGATAGCGTTATTTCCCTATTATTATATGTGTGAATTGCCCTTCTTCCACGAATTGAGGAATATACTCCAAAGCAAATTTCAAGCATCATTGGAATATTTTGGACCACCAACTCTAAGAGAGCAGATGTACTCCCAAATGCTAAGGCACTTAAACGATGTTGACCACCAGAACGAACTTGTGGTAGTATATGATGATGCCTTGGACGGTCTTGGGCACAAATTTGGACCCTTTTCAAAAGAATGCTTTGAATATGCTAGAGCCTTAGACCGCAATCTTTCACTTATATACCGAAAACTTATTGACTTGTTTGGCAAGAACCTTACGTTATTTATTTTTTCAGATCATGGTCAATGTGAACAAATTAGTACTTTTGATCTTATGCATGAACTTTCTAGGCATAGATTACGTCATGTGAAAGATTTTGTGTGTTTTGTAGACGCAACTCTTGCTTTGTTTTGGCCATCAAACGATTCTGTCAAAGAAAAGTTAATGTCAATATTAAAAAAGCTTGAAGGGTGTGGATTGGGTAAGGTTGTTCATGGAAGTCTCCATGAAAAGTATCACATAAAATTTGCTGATGCTAGATATGGCGAATTGTATTTTGTATTAAAACCAGGTGTTACCTTTTTTCCAAACTTTTTTTCTCCTATTAGCTCCATGAAAGGTTTACACGGATATCTTCCAGAGGAGAACGTCCAAAAAAGCTTTGTAGTTTCAAATAAACCTCCAACTTCTAATCTATGCAAAGTAGGTGATATCAAAAATACCCTTCTTGAATTGTTTAATTAGCTTTTACGACTTGATGGCAACATCTCTCAAAGTCCCAATTTTTAGTAAGTTATTTAGATTTTCTGATATATCCAATAAGGTATATTTAGTTTCTAAATTGTACTCTCAAATGAAATAAAGCGCAAACATAAGAAAGGTTGACACCGTTAATGGCTAATGACAAATTTTTTGTTTTTCATTCGGATCTTCTTTTAATCTCTTTTGGACAGCGGTTTGGTCCCCAACAAGTCGCGGTAAATATCTTCGAAAATATTTTTGAAGACAAGACATTGAGTGTTATAGCCATTGTAGATGAAGAATTGGCTAAGTTGATCGCTCCGAGTCACAGAAGATACGTTAAGGTGCCTAAGAATTGGTTGGGTATGATTTTTGTGGTTTTTTCAACAATTATAAAAAATAGACCAACAGTTTGTCACTTTAATTTTCCTCCATTGTATTTATCCCCTTTATTGTTATTAATGAAAGTTTTTAATATGAAAATAGTTTACTCTTTTCATGGAGGAATCTTATTTGAAAAAAAAAGAAGAATACAAAGAGCATTATTCATCAATCAGTGCAAATTTTTCTATGATAAAATTATTGCAAACAGCAAATATTCTGCACAATTTTTGCTTCAAGCTAAAGGGTGTCTCGTGAACAAACTTAACATTATACCTAATGGTATCAAAATCCAACAACATTTTGAAAAAAGTATAAAGAATACGAAAGGGAACCCAGTTGTTCTCTATGTGGGAAGACTGGAGTATATCAAGGGGATAGATATTCTCATTGAAGCAATAAATCTTGCTAAAGAAAATCTACCAGAAATTTGCTTACATATAGTAGGCAACGGTAGTAAACATAGAGAAATTAAAAAGTTAATCTCTGATTTGGGATTAGAAAAAAATGTGTTTTTACATGGTTTTATTTCTGAAAAAGAAAAAAATAATATTTATTCGGTTTGCGATATGGTTGTTGTTCCTTCTCGTGATGAGCCCTTTGGAATAATAATACTGGAGGCAATGCTCGCAGGTAAACCCCTAATCGTATCTGATAGAGGCGCATTACCTGAACTAGTAAAAAATGGTCAGAATGGTTTAGTTGTAAAGTTAACGAAAGATACAATTGCACAAGCGATTTTCAATCTGACCGTGGATAAGAACTTGAGGAAAACTATTTCAGAAAACAATAAGATTACGGTTAACACGTATGGTTGGAAAAAAATTACCAAAGACTATATCCAGTTATACAGAACGTTAATGAAAAATGAACAACATCAATAACCCTTGTAGGTGATTATTAATGTCAAGCAGTCTCTTACTTGATCATTTCTTAGTAAAACAATTTGATGGGTCATCTATGCTCGATATCGCATGTGGGAAAGGAAAGTGGGGTTTTTTGTCACGTCTTAATGCACCATTTTTGGTAAAGGAACCCCCAAACAAGATAGTGGGTTGTGATCTTTTTCGTCCTTACCTTCGTTTTTGTCAAGGTCTTTCTAATGTCTATGATTATTTAGTGCGATGTGATGCAAGATATCTTCCTTTCAAAGAAGAATCTTTTGATATAGTTCTGGTTGCCGAAGTGTTAGAACACTTGAATAAAGCAGACGGTGAGAAAATATTTACAGAATCTGAACGTTGTGCTAAGAAAAAAGTAATTATTTCTACACCCCAATACCCATTACATCAAGAAACACTCGATAAAAATGTTCATCAGGAGCACATAAGCCGATACACTGCCAAGGATCTGAAAAAACGGGGGTTCGTTATCTATGGGGTAGGTTTTCATTTTTGGCGCTATGTATTCCCTATTACAATTCCGAAACTACCTATTAGATTTGCATATTTGCTTATTGCATGTAAGACTAAAAAATAGTTGTTTTAGGTGAAATAGTTAATCTTTTCAGTGTTACCATAAAGATATTATTTACATCAGAAATTTTTTATGTATTAGAGTCGTATCCGAGTTACACGCCTCTAGAAGTTTGTTGTCTGGTTTTGTATTTGTTAGCAGTGCTTTTTGCGTGTGCTACTTATATATCTAATTCTTCCCCTGCCTCTTTTTTCTAATCGCTAAGTAAAGTGCGCGAAGATTAACGCCAATTGACTTAAAGGGTATTCGTGGTCTGACTTCTTTCAGAACTTTATGGGCATAATAACATACCAGTGCAACAAAACTCGAAAGGGAAATGGCTCCCATAACGAAGTTGAAATCTATCAATCCTTCACCTCCCGTCTATAGATTGAATGAAGATGAAACAATAAGATTCCAATGACCGTGAAAACGCATGCCAACGTCAAAACCAAATTTAAAAGTAGCCCCACAGTATTAAAATGGAGTTCTCACATAGAATATATTTCAAAAACCGAAATAAGTATACTCTTAAACCGTTTTATGAGCAATGCTTGCGTTTTCGATAACAACTTTTCCAGATACTTGTTCCCAAACTTGGGAACATATTTCGATCAGGATAACTATTTTTCAACAAAGCAGGATTAGAATAAACTTGGCAGTTCCGTAACTTTGGAGATAACGAAGTCTGGCTGAATATTCATCACTTCCTCATCTCCTTTAATCCATACTGTTTTCATCCCAGCATTCTTGCCTCCTTGGACATTCTCTAAGGAGTCTCCAACATGAACCGCCTCACTACCCTTAATCCACATACTCCGCAAAGCATAAAAGAAAATTTCAGGATCAGGTGTCCTTACACCTAAATCTCGAGACAGCACAATGTAATCGAAATATTTTGCAAGATCAAGTTTCTGCAAAGCAAGCCGAGGAACGTTGGTGATAGCGTTAGCCACTATCGCCAATTTGTATCTTCCGCTCAAATCTACCAGCATTTCTTTCACGCCTGGAACAATATAAATTCTGAAGAAACGATTATAGAGACCTTCAATATATTCAAGTCGTTCTTGCGTAATATCCAATCCTAGATCAAACAACAAATAACTGTAAAGCACATCAAACCGTAATTCAATATTTCTTGCCTGAGATTTCCTCTGTCTTTCAAGCATTTCTTGGTGAGATTTGTTAAGTGTAGCACTTCCTCCAGAGTACCCAATCTTATGAAGGTAATCTATTAACGCTCTCTTGTAATCTTCACTATCAAGCGCACCATGAGCTAATGTGCCGTCGAGATCAAAGGTTATTGCTTTTATTTGCTCCATGCTTGACAATATGTGTACTGGAGGATATATATTTTAACAGAGCATGCCTTGATTTTCTAATTAGGTATATTTTGCCTTTTTACTGCTGATTTCAATCATTGTTATGATTCTAACAGGAGTACGAATAAGATTACCCGTTTAAGTAAATCTGAATTGTGTAAATTTTTGCTTTGTTTTGTTCCACTCGAAATTACAATGTAACAAGGTGGTTTCCGAGAAAATTACAAATGTAAAATTGAGAACGGGCAGGGAATACCCTAAAGATTAAATTTTAATTTTTTCCTTCTTCCTGTTTATCTCTTTCCCTCTACCTCTATCTACCCCTCTTCTCACAAAACCAAAAACCACAATAAACAATGCTGCTTTCACATAACGAGCGCCCGCATCGCCAAAACTTTAAAGGTAAACCACAAGAAATAACATCTCCGTCGGTGCTAAACGTGAAAGCTCTAATATTGAGTGGTGGTAGAGGAACTAGACTTCGACCCTTAACTTTCACGTTAGCCAAACAGCTTATCCCTCTAGCAAACAAACCTGTTCTCGGCTATGTCCTCGACCAAGTAGCCGAAGCAGGAATAAACCAAATCGGAATTATAATCGCTCCAGAAACCGGACATTACGTTAAACAATACGTCCAAGACGGGTCAGAATGGGGCTTTGATGTCACTTATATTCCCCAAGAACCGTTAGGATTAGCCCATGCCGTCAAGACAGCCAAAAACTTCTTGGAAGAAGAAGACTTTATCATGTGCCTAGGCGACAACCTACAAGGACAAGGATTAACCACCTATGTACAAAAATTCAAAAAAGGAAAGATGGATGCTCTAATCCTCCTAAAGCCTGTAAAGGATCCGACAAAGTTTGGCGTAGCAACACTGGACGAAAAAGCCAGCATCATAGAATTAGTTGAAAAACCAAAAGAGCCCTCATCAAACCTTGCCATAGTTGGCACCTACATCTTTTCATGCAACATCTTCAAAGCCATAGAAACAATAAAGCCCTCATTGAGAGGTGAACTTGAAATCACAGACGCCATACAATCAATGATAAACATGGGATTCGATGTAAAGGCGGAGACCCTCGACACATGGTGGCTTGACACTGGAAAAAAGGACGACATCCTCTTTGCCAACGCTAAAATCCTTGACGAATACGTAAAGCGGGACATCCGAGGAACAACCGTAGAGAGCAAAATTGAGGGAAGAGTCACCATTCAAGGAAACACAAAAATAACAAATTGCACAGTTAGAGGACCAAGCGTAATCGGCGACAACTGCCTTATAGAAAATTCTTTCATTGGACCATACACAAGCATAGGAAACGGAACAAAAATCATTGATAGCGCCCTTGAATACTGTATAATACTGGAAAACGCCCAGATAACTGGTGTCGAGAGGCTGGAAGAGAGTCTCATCGGCAAGAACGCCAAGGTAACCAGAAACCACAGGAACGGCTGCTTGAAATTAAATGTAGGTGACTATTCGGAGGTAGAAATATGAAAGAATATGCCCTTAAGGGAGTGAAAACGTACGAAATTAAAATACTGCCTGATGAAAGAGGGTTCTTCGCTGAAGCCCTGAGGCAGGACTGGAAAGAACTCCTCGAAGACGAGTGGATAACACAGGCAAACATAAGCTACAGCTACCCCAACATCGTCAGAGCTTGGCACAAGCACACAAGAGGACAGGTAGACCACTTTCTGGTGCTGAAAGGAGCAATGAAAATCTGTGCCTACGACGAAGAAACTGGAAAAATGGCTGAAATAATCTCCAGCGGCGAAAAACCTACGCTGGTGAGAATACCCGGCAAATACTTGCATGGAACAAAAACGGTAAGCAACGAACCATCCTTAACCGTGTACTTCGTCACAAGACTCTATGATTACACGAATCCAGATGAACACCGCAGACCATGGAACGACCAAACAATAATCCCCACAGAGATTAATGGCAAGAAAGCCGACCCTCGTGTTGGCAAGCCATGGGACTGGTTCAGTCCTCCTCACAAGTAAGGAGGTGTGGTTCAGCAACGAATGTCTTAGTTACTGGTGGAGCAGGCTACATAGGCTCCGTTATGTCAAGAATCCTCTTGGAAAAGGGCTACGACGTAACATGCTTAGACAGGCTCTTTTTCGGAAACGACTCGATAAGGGATATTGCAGACAGAATAAGCCTCGTCAAGGATGATGTGCGCTGGTTCAAGCCGGAAATTTTTAAGGGCGTAGATGCTGTCTTTGATTTAGCTGCCCTGTCCAATGACCCTTGTGGTGAACTTGAACCACAGAAAACGCTGGAAATAAACTACAAAGGAAAAGTTAGAGTAGCTAACCTTGCCAAAAAATACGGCGTCAAAAAATACGTTTTAGCTAGCACCTGCAGTGTCTACGGCTTCCAAGAAGAAATTATAACCGAAGAATCCAGTTTGAATCCTCTGACGACTTATGCGAAAGCCAACATGATGGCTGAAAAGGAAATCTTACCCCTCGCCGACAAATCCTTCTCTGCAACAGCACTCCGACAGGCTACGGTTTACGGTTGTTCTTACAGAATGAGATTTGATTTAGCCATCAACGGCATGGTCTTAGGCTTCTACAGAAACGGGAAAATCCCGATTATGCGAGACGGAAAACAGTGGCGCCCCTTCGTGAACGTAAAGGACACCTCAAACGCCTTCGTGAAAGTCTTAGAAGCAGAAACAGAACTCGTTAACGGTCAAGTTTTCAATGTGGGCAGCAATGAACAGAACGTGCAGATATTCGACTTGGCAAAACTTGTGGCAGAATCATGTAATCTCCCCTTCAACTACGAGTGGTACGGCTCTCCAGATACCCGAAGCTACCGAGTAACCTTCAACAAGATCAAAGAGACACTAAACTTCAAGCCACAGACAACAATACGCGAAGGAGCAAAAAACGTCTTTGAAGCCCTCAACGAGGGGAAATTGAATCCAGATGACCCGAGGACGATAACTGTCAGGTGGTACAAGCACCTTCTGGAGATGCAGCAGTTTCTTAAAGATACAGAAATAGATGGAGTAATCCTATGAAAATAACAGTCATAGGATCAACTGGACAGCTCGGCTCGGACCTCATGAAAGCATTAGAAACTGAGCATGAGGTCATCGGTCTAACTCATAAAAACATTGAAGTAACAGATTACAGCAGCTGCCTGATTCTGAAGGAGCATCGACCAGACATCATCATAAACACTGCTGCCTTCCACAAGACCGATCAATGCGAAGAGGAACCCCTGAAAACCTTCAACGTAAACGCCATAGGAGCAAGAAACGTCGCTTTGGCATCAAGAGAAATTGAGGCTACAACCGTATTTATGAGCACAGACTACGTCTTCGATGGCTCCAAAAATGAACCCTACACAGAAGATGATGTTCCCGCCCCCATCAACACCTACGGAATATCCAAACTTGCAGGCGAACACTTCACACGGCAAAACCCAAAACACTACATCATCAGAATAGCAAGCGTCTTCGGCGCAGCAGGAGCCAGCGGTAAGGGAGGGAACTTCGTCGAGACAATGATAACAAAGGCAGAGAAAGGCGAATCCATCGCTGTCATAGATGATATATGGATGAGCCCAACCTACACCAAAGACGCCGCTTCGACATTAAAAGGGATTGCAGAATCAAAGCTACCTTACGGAACCTACCACGCCACAAACAGCGGCTACTGCTCATGGTACCAATTCGCCGAAACGATATTCCAGTTCACAAGGTTAAACCCTGATTTAACACCGATAAAATCAGAACAGCTAAACGTGAAGGCAAAAAGACCACGTTTTTCTGCGCTGAGAAGCATAAAACTGTCTCGATATGGCATAGAAACGCGAGCGTGGAAAGAAGCGCTCCGCGCGTATCTTATCGAAAAGGAGCACATACAAAGAGGTGATGAAGTCTGCACATAGCCCAGATAGGAACGGGACGGGTTGGACGCCCAACAGCCTACACGATAATGTGCGCTGAACTAGCCGACACAATTACAGTCTGTGACACAAAACCGGGTCTGGCAGCGGCGTTCGCTGAAGAACTTAGGCATGTAACCGCGAGTCTAAAGATGGATGTTGAGATTATTGGGTGTGAGAGGGACGAAGATGTCGCTGGTGCAGACATAATCTTGGTCTCAGCTGGAAAACCCAGAACGCCTGGGGTCAAGATGAGCAGGCGAGACTTGGCGGTTCAAAACGGTAAAATAGTGAAATATATCTCGGAGACAACGGCGCCGAACAACCCGGATGCAAAGTATATTGTGATTACTAATCCGGTTGATGCCATGGCAATTGTCTGCAAGAAATATTCTAGGGCAAAATTCGTGATTAGCACTGGAACCAACCTTGAATCTTTAAGGTTTCGGTATGGTTTAGCTAAATCCCTCGAAGTGCCAGTGTCCACAGTTGAGGGCTGGGTTGGGGGAGAACATGGGGCATGTGCGGTTATCCTGTGGTCAACGGTAATGGTCGGTGGTCTATCCTTGAATGATTACCTGAGGTTAAACGATAAGACGTTTATCAAGGACGAAATAGACTCGTATGTAAAGTCTGTCTCGAAGGTTATTGTTGATAATATTGGAGGCACCGAGTATGGACCAGCAGCCTCGTTTAGAGATATAGTTAGAGCGGTTGTTAGAAATACGAAAGAATTTTTCCCTGTCGCTGCATCGATGAAACTTGAAGAATTACCTGAACCTGTATTCGTTAGCGTTCCTCTCAGACTGGGAAATTCAATTGGGTCCTCTATCTACAACAATCTTTCCGCGGAAGAAAAGAAGGCAATAATTGACGCTGCAAAAGCGATTTATCAAACATATGAGACAGCCGACAAAGCGATAAAATAAGCTATTAAGTGGAAAACTAGGCTCGTCCTTTTAGGATTTCATGGGCGATTGAAAAGTCTTCTTCTGCTTCCCTCTCTGAGCCGACGCCTATCATGCAGAAGCTGATTCCCATCTTCCTGTAGACGTGTTCTAATGCTTCCCTTGTTTTTATTCTGCCTCCTGCTAGTGGTTTGATGGCTATGACTGGTTTTTTGGTTGCCCTTATTGCTTCTACCGCTAATTCGCTGGTTGGGAGCATCATAACGCCCATGCTGTTTATTGGTGTGACATAACCAGCGAACTTGATTTCAGAGTTTTCGAGTTTTGGAATTGTTGTTCCAGCATGATGGACTCCCAGAAGAATGCGGTATCCGTAATTGCTTTGCATGTTGTCAAGAAGTTTCTCAAGTAAATCTGTTCTACCTGTCATAGTCAAGAAGTCTGTCTCTGACCCCAACTCGGCGAACAGGATTTTATGGTCTTCTAAGGTTGTGATTTGTCTTTCTAGGCTTTCAAAATCGATCTGGAGGTCCCTCAGCTCTTTGCTGCCATATGGTTTGGAATATTGTAGTGTCTCCTTGAACTTGGCTTTCCAGCCTCTTCTGCATTGAAGCACTGGATCTTCCAGGTATCTGTCGAGGATTCCATCTCCGGCAATCTGCCTCTCGATTTCGTAGTATGTCAGCCACCTTCTGTAGGTGTCTACTGGCTTTCCATGAATGGTTAAGGGAATCTGGATGCATGGGATTACTGCTATCTCTGTGTCGGCAAGTCTCTCAGTCTCTCTTACAGCCTCAAGGAAGAGGTTCGTAAACTGATTATCAGCTGAAACTCCTGCCGCCGTCACAGTTAAGCCATACTTTTCAACAGCCAATCTCAAGATTTTCACTGTGTTTTTGATGTCGGAGAATCTGGTTGCGTATTCTCGGTTCTTCTCTGGTCCTTGGTAGGATTCGCCTACGAAGGGCAGGTGTCCAAGGATGAGCCTTGGGACTGGTCTATCTGCTATCTTTTGGAGGGGGAAGCCGCAGGCGGTTATGTAATTCTTCATTGTCCTTCATTATTATGCTAGTGAAGAAATATTTTTGGGGAGTTGTGTGAAGTGACAAGAAACTGTTTACTCTGGGGCTGCTTCGGTTTCTTTTTCCATCTGTAATTTAAAATTTCTGAGCGATTTTAAAACAGTTATGTGGTGCTAGGGCTATATGTGTGTATTCTCTGCATGTTAGCAATGTAGTAATACTTCTTTTGCTTCATCTCTTTTCTGAGGAACCAGAATTGTCTGAAACGTTTGCTCAAAAAGAAACGAAGCAATTGCTGGTAAGCGAATTGGATTTGACCAAAATTGAGGGGAATGGGGATTTTCCCTGCCCAAACTGCGGGGTCATCATTTCTCCTGAAGATGAATCAGAGGATGTTTACACTATTCTGGAGGAGAAGCTAAAGGGCGAAGTTCTGGAAGAGCTGATGATTCAATGCAACAAGTGCTCAAGCCGAATCCGCCTAACTGGCTTTTCTGTCCTCGAAATGAATGATTCGTAAACTAGAGTTAGCTCCTAGAAACACCGATTCTCACTTTACTATGAAGCATTTTCAGCTCTTTTATGTCTCTGTACGCAAAATTCAAAGTTGTTTCATGTAGTTTTTAACCGCGTTAACCTTGTCTTTCATAGTTCGCGGCTTGTCCCTTCTATCATCGATTATAAGAGTTGACTCAACTCTAAGTATGCCCTTGGCAACTATGGCTTCATGGGCTGCCTTCGCCGCCTCAAAGATTGGCTCTAAATTATCTGCCTCCATAACCGTTCCCATTGGGGTGATTTCGCATTTCAACCCCTTCACTTCATTCATCGCCGCTATTGCCGCCGCCACGTAACTTCCCATGCTCGTTGACTTGATTCCCACAGGGGCTATGATAAAATAGGCAATCACTTTGCAAGATTCACCTGAACTCATGGTCTCGTCCTCATAGAACGCGTGTTCAATTTACTAATTTTAGAACCTACTTTATTAATACCTTTACATATTTGTAAAAATCCGCTTAGAGGAAGACATTTCGGTGAGTAAAGCAAGAAGTTTGGCTAAGGTTTCAGCTAAGGGCGTATTCAACATCTTCTGGGGTCTAACAGCCTCATCAATCATATCTGCCATAGGCGTAATGCTTGTTGCAGGAATTCTCACTGAACCCGAATATGGGTTAGTTGGAATCGCCTTGACGGGTCCCAATCTCATTATGATATTCAGAGACTGGGGTGTGGACTGGGCAACAATAAAGTATACAGCCCAATACAGGTCAGAAGATAGAGAGGCAGAAGTGAAGAATGTTTTGGCTTCTGTAGTGTTTTTTGAGATTCTGTTAGGCTTTACACTATCTATCATTTCTTTTCTTCTTTCAGGTTTCTTGGCAAATATACTAGATCGACCTAACATCGTGCCTCTAATCCAAATAGCCTCTTTAACCATCTTTGCGGATGCTCTTCTAAAAGCAGCTCAAGCCGTCTTCACAGGCTACGAAAGAATGGAGTTTCACAGCATAACCTCGATAGTTTACTCCATCCTCAAAACTGGCTTGATGGCTATCCTCGTAATCTTAGGGTTTGGAACATTTGGGGCAACCCTCGGAGCTGCAATATCGTATTTAATCTCCGGAGTAATCGCCATAATACTCCTCTACGTTGCCATCTACAAGAATCTACGGAAACAGGTGGACAGCAAGCTGAAAATCTTGGCAACCATAAAAACCCTCTTCAAATACGGACTCCCCCTATCCATCTCATCTATCCTCACCGGGTTTCTAGCGCAATTCTACAACTTTCTAATAGCCATCTATTCCACAGACCTGAATTTTGGCAACTACCAAGTTGCATTAAACTTTGCCTTTATCGTTACCTTCTTTGTCATGCCAGTGATTACTGTGTTGCTGCCAGCCTTCTCCAAAATCAACTCACAAGAAGAACAGGAAACGCTGGGAAGCGTCTTCCGTTTTTCAGTGAAATACGCATCCCTTATTATTGTACCCGTAGCCTTCGCCGTTATAGCCTTGTCTCAACCCGGAGTATCCGCAATTTTCGGCGATAAATACTCGTTTTCGCCCCTTTATCTGTCACTTTATGTTGTCACCTTTATTTACACGGCTTTCGGGTTCCTGAGCGTTGAAAACCTCATAAAGAGCCGAGGAAAAACCGATTTCAACCTGAAACTAACCCTAATCACATCGGCTATAGGGCTCTCCTTAAACCTCGTGTTAATCCCGATGTTTGATATTCTAGGGTTGCTTGCTGCAAACATTATATCTGGAATCCCCAGCATTATTATAGCTCTCTGGTGGATAAAAAAACATTACAATGCGACAATCGACTGGGCTTCATCAGCAAAGATTTTATTGGCATCCGCCCTCGCAACCATCGTCACTTTCGTGGTAACATCTCATCTAACCCTTAACAACTGGATAACCCTAGCCATTGGAGCGCTGATATTTCTAATGGTGTATTTGACCGCGGCTCCACTGATAGGTGCAATAAACAAAACAGATATTCAAAACTTCAAAGAAATGCTAAAAGTACTTGGACCCCTCGCTTCCCTCTTCACCCTACCCCTATTATTCATCGAACGACTAGCCACCATCTTTTCAAAGGATTAAAAGCCCATCTCTCAGCGTTCAGGGAATCTGCGATTTCCTCAACGTAAATTCTGGTAAAAAAGCGTGCCTTCCTATTTACTATGGCGTAGGTATCGGTATATGAAGCGGATTGGCGCAGGACCCACCCTTATCTTTCCGCTTCTTTCATCCTTTATCATAGCAGCCATGTCGTAATCGTAGTCTTCTTTGCATTGCTGCATTAGCTTCTTTGCTTGGTTGATACCATAGGACAACAGAAATCTCAGCCCGTATCCCTTAATTCCACTCTTCGTGAGGAAATATTCCTGAAGAAGAGTCTGTCCCCAATCTATGTTGTGTTCCCAGCACTTAAAGAAAAGTTTAGTTTGTTTAGGCGTCATATTCTCGATGGCAAAAGATTCCGTTTTATCCTTCAGTCCTCCCATCGAGACAAAAAGGAGAGGAACAATCAAACTCTTGAAGCTCTTCAACTCTTCAACGAGATCAATGGTTAAATCAATATCTTTCTCGGTTTCATTGGGAAGACCTATAATTAGTGTGGCGCAGGGAACCCAAAAGTTTCTTTCCATAATATCAAAAGCATCTATAACTACCTGAGGCCAATCTTCTGGATTGAAGGGTCTGCATTTTCCCTTCATAAACTCCCGCACCAGCCTAGGACTCCCAGTTTCTAAGCCTGTTTGTCCGCTGAGCCATCCCCCCTCTTTACCTGCGTCTAGAATGTTCGAGATTTCCTCCACAACTTCTGGTGCGCTGGCAATGGAGGAGAGAGCAAAGTGGCTCATACCCACCGCCTCAACGCCCGGGTAGCTCCTTACAGTTTTGAAAAGCTCTATGACTGCCTCCCCATTCACTTCTAAGCCTTTAGCTTTGTACCTCAGCACATCCTCTGCATGCAGTAATGGGCGTCTCCCAGCTCTAAGGTTAACTTCAACCTCCTTCAAAATGTCCTTTATGGGACGACAACGGTAACGCTGAAGCGTTGGGACACAGAAGTCGCAGCCGCGTCCGCATCCACGAGCTATCTCAACTATTCCATCCACAGTTCCTCTTTTGATATGCGGGATTTCTTCTGTTTCAACTACGTCTCCATGCACCACTTCGGGCAGTGGTTCCCCATCCAATGCCCTTTCGAAGAGCGGGCCCACAATTTTCTCTCCTTCACCAACGACCACACAATCTATTCCCATTTTGCTGCGAATCTCTGTGTCTTCCAGTTGCCATGCTCCAGGTCCTCCAACAATGATTCGAGGCTTGTATCGTTTGATGGCGGAATTGTTCAGCAATTCTCTAAATTTTAGGTTCATGTATGCTACGCCATCAAATAACTGCGTGAATGTAGAAGTTGCTGGCGCTTTGCCCAAGGGGTCGGTTTCCGTGATTCCAATGACTTTAGTTCTGGAACCTACAACTTTATCCAGATGCTCTGGGTGAGCAACGATAATATCCTCATCTTTGAAGCCGTGGTCCAGCAAGGCAGATTCAACTTTTCTTGTTCCACAGGGAGCATACTTGACGGACCCATCCTTATTCACAGGAACTGATGGGCAAAACATCGAGAAGTAGAGCCAGTCTGGAATTAGCCCTTTTGGCACGCAGGCAGAGAAGCCAAGGAAAACCCCCCCACTATATTCACTCATCAAGGTTCTGTCAGCGGTTAAAACAACCTTGTAGCCTTCATCTGCTTTCCTGACCAAACCAGGCGCCACCGATATTAATGTAAAATAAATTATGCAGGCACGCAATTTAACATGTCGGTCATTGGCATTCACGTTTCTTAAAAAAGGCGGAAAGCTTATGTGCCAGTAATTTCGCGAAAACCATAAAAGTAAGCGCTTACCTATAAAAGAAAAATCAAGAGATGGATAAACTTTGTTTCTTGCACCTTTTGTGGCTACACCTACGCCGGTAGTGCGTCAGATGCTTGTCTTGGCTGACCTCAAGCCGGGAGAAATCCTCTATGATTTAGGTTCAGGGGATGGTCGAGCAGTCATAATGGCTGCTAAAGACTTTGGAGCAAAATCTGTGGGAGTTGAATTGAGGGAAGACCTTGCAAAGAGAGCCCTCAACAGCATTCAGGAACTCCATTTAGAAGAGAAGACAAAGATTATCCAGAAAGACATATTTAACGTCAACCTGTCTTCTGCGAATGTTGTCTTTCTCTATCTGACAACTAGTGCAAACGAAAAAATAAAATCCAAGCTGGAGGCAGAACTCAAACCTGGGGCTAGAGTGGTTTCCCACGACTACGAAATTCTCGGGTGGAAACCCTTAAAAGTTGACAATTTCTGCGAAAACCCCAAGCTGGGCTACCCGTCACATACGCTCTACGTCTACAAAAGATAACTTTCCCTTAGTGCTAAGCAGGTTCCAATCATAGAATCAAGGCAACAGTGCAGTTAAATTTTCTGTTTTTATTTTTCCTCGCGGTTCATTTATAAGCAATAACGCCGTTATAATCTTGTGAACGCAGTTGCGACCGCCA
>CAYQMM010000005.1:0-161703 GCA_964418675.1 uncultured Candidatus Bathyarchaeia archaeon | reverse complement strand
TCCTAGTTGAACAGAGTTACATAATAGCAGACATAGTCAAGCTGATCAGAAAGAGAATAGTTGTTCGTTCTGACCCTTCAATAAGAGCTGACGAAAGAGACACAGAGAGAATCATACAAGAGATAGTCTCCCCAGAGGCAGAAATCTCGAACATAAATTTTGACCCAAGCCTCGGAGAAGTCATCATAGAAGCAAAAAAACCAGGAGTGGTTATCGGAAAAAACGGAGGGGTCCTGCAGGAAATCATCAAAAAAACCCGTTGGCGTCCCAGAATTCTGAGAAGCCCCCCCATACCCTCCAAAATCATCGCTCACATGCGACATTTTCTTTACTCAGAGAGCAAGGAACGAGAGAGAATACTACGAGCCATTGGGGAAAGAATTTTTAGACCCATGGTCTACGAAGCTGGAGATGTCCGCCTCACCGCCTTGGGTGGCTTCCGAGAAGTGGGAAGATCAGCGATTCTTGTTCAAACAAGGGAAAGCAGTGTGTTGCTGGATTGCGGCATCAACCCCGGCTCTACAACTCCACCCAACTCCTTTCCACGATTGGACATGCCTCAGTTTGATCTAGACGCCTTAGACGCCGTGGTTATAAGCCATGCCCACCTAGATCACTGTGGATTTCTCCCCTTTCTTTTCAAGTATGGGTACGACGGACCAGTTTATTGTTCGGCACCCACCTCAAGCCTCATGACCCTGCTTCAAATGGATTACTTGGATGTTGCGAATAAACAGGGAGTTATGCCGCCTTATAGTCAGAAGGACGTAAGAGACACAGTAATGCATACCATACCTCTGCGGTATGGCTCTGTAACCGATATAGCCCCTGATGTTCGTTTAACTCTCCACAATTCTGGGCACATTCTCGGCTCATCACTAGTTCATCTTCACATCGGCGAGGGGCTCCACAACCTAGTTTATACTGGCGACTACAAGTATGGCAAATCGATGCTCCTTGAACCCGCCGTCGCCATGTTTCCCAGAGTAGAGACCATAATAACAGAAAGCACGTACGGCGCTCCGGAGGATGTTATGCCCACAAGAGTAGAATCGGAGCAGCTCATTACAACAATAATTAATGATACTTTGGATCGGGAAGGCAAAGTTTTGATTCCAGTTCCGGCTGTGGGAAGAGCCCAAGAAATAATGTTGATTATTGACGGGTATATGCGGCGGGGACTGCTGAAGGAGGCTCCTGTCTTTGTGGAAGGCATGATCTCTGAGGCAACCGCAATCCACACAGCGTATCCCGAATATCTGGCTAAAGAAGTTCGAAACAGCATCCTTTATGAGGGAATCAATCCTTTCCAGTCGGACTACTTCACCATTGTCGAGCATCCTAGTGCAAGAGAAGAGATTGTGGATGGGGACCAGTGCATAATCCTAGCGACCTCAGGTATGCTGGAAGGAGGACCTGTAATTGACTATTTCAAACGTTTGGCGGCGGATAAGCGTAATACAATAATCTTTGTTAGCTATCAGATTGAGGGAACCATGGGGTCGAGAGTCCAGAAGGGCTTAGCTGACGTCCCCATGATAAACAGCACGGGAAAGATGCAGGTGATGAAAGTTAACATGCAAGTTGAAACCGTGAGAGGGTTTTCAGGGCACTCGGACAGGAGGCAGTTGATTAATTATATCCGCCGGGTGAAGCCGAAACCTGAGAGAATAATTGTGACCCATGGCGAAAAATCAAAGAGTCTTAGCATGGCTAGTCTGTTCAAGAGAAAATATAATGTGGAAACTCTTGTGCCAGAAGTTTTGGAAACAATTAAGCTGCGGTAGGCGCCTTCTTTTCAGGAACATCTTGGCGCCAGATTTTTATGAAATTGGGCACTATAACTACTCTCTCTTCTCCTAGGCGGGCGATGTCTCCTCCGATGGATTGGGTGAAGCCGTAAAGTTCGTTCACCGCCTTCTTGACATCTTCAACGCTTTTTCTTGCAAGGGGAGTGACCTTAAGAACAAGGATGTTCCCCAAGCTGAGTTCATGTTTGATAACTTCTACATCATCGAGGGTGCGTAGAGGCATAGCCTTCAGGTACGCTTTCTTTTTGGTTTTTTTGTTCTCTTGCTCTGAGGTCGACAATTGACTTCACTTCCTTAACTAGTTAGAGACGTTTTCATTTTAAATATTTCCACTTGTTGCAGTCTGTAATCTTCAAAAATTGAGGTTTCAAGTTAGTATTTTATAATTCTTATGAAACAACCCTACTGTTTTGCAATAATTTCTCTTGAACCGTCAGGAATTAACGAAGAAACTTGCAGTCAAGACCTTTCAGATAGCTTGAGTTTGCCAATGCTTATTCAGTTTGTTCTAACTTTAGAATTTTACGCCAGAACACTCAGCATAGAAAAAATGTTAAATAGCGTTTATCTTCATATCTAGCCTGTCAAAAAGATTAAGAGGAACAAAAGAAATGAAAATCTCAAAAAACAAAACATTAACTACAATCGCTTTAGTTCTAGTATTAACTCTTTCTACTTTATTTGCTGCTTTACCTATTGTTACTGCGCATGACCCTCCAATTGACATTCCAACATACCCCTATCTCGCTATTACACCTAACCCTGTGGGTACCGGTGAAACCGTGTTTCTTATAATGTGGATTCATGGAGCTCCACCGACAGCAGCGGGTGATGGTGGTGACAGATACCAATTCACTGTTGATGTCACAGCGCCTAACGGCGACACTGAGACGCTTGGACCGTGGTATTCTGATCCGACAGGATCAATATTCACGCAATATACGCCTAACCAAGTTGGTGTATACTCATTCAAAATGAACTATCTCGGACAAGTAGTATCTTTGTATAATCCTGTAAACGGTATTGCAGGCGACGCTAATAGTCCGTGGCTTGGCGACACTCTTTTACCCAGCAGCGTAACAGAGACCCTTACTGTACAGCAAGACCCAATACCGAAACACCCAGCCTATCCGCTTCCAACAGAATATTGGACACGCCCAATAGAAGGACAGAATAGTAATTGGGCTAACATTGCATCAAATTGGTTGGGTGGAGCACAAGTTGGCTACGTCTATGGCGGTGCACAGAATCTTTTCCAGCGAGACGGAACTGCACCTAAAACTCCTCACATAATGTGGACAATGCCGATTGAGTTCGGAGGCATTGTTGGAGGAACCACTGCTATACCTGGAGTGGGCTTCTACTCAGGAGGCTCATACGAAGGCAGATTCACCTATGCCATAGGCATGTACGGAAGACTATACTTCCTGCTCCCACTATTAGGCGCTGGTGGCTCACGTTCAAGCGGTGCTGGATTTGCGAGCGTCGATATGCGTACTGGCGAAACATTATGGATTTCCGACGAAATCGGCACACCCTACACAGGAGTATTTTCAAGTTCAGCTAGACCAAATCTGAAGGGGCAACTCTATAATTACGAATCAAGGAACCAGCACGGTGTCGTAGGTGGCCTAATCTGGAACGTGGTTCGTGATACATGGATTGGCTACGATGCATACACCGGACAGTGGGTCTACAATTTGACCAATGTTCCCGGAGGAACAGAAGTCTACACTGATAGCGGAGAGATAGAGCGCTATGTGCTCAACGCGGAGGACAACTGGTTGGCTTTATGGACTTCATCTGCAACAACAGATTCACCTCTAGTGCTGACTCCAGGAACAACTACCGATGCTTTCCAGTATAGACCTCTGGGGAAGAACGCTGATATGAGCGAAAATTACCTGTGGAACATTACAATTGCCGATATACCAGCGGCTTCGAACGCGCGTATCGTTAGTGTATTTCCAGGTGACATAATACTTGGCACAAGCACGACATTTCCAGGATTGGGTGGACGCCGTGAAGGAATCCCAGCGGAAACCATCACTATGTGGGCACTAAACCTAAACCCTGACAAAGGCGACATAGGCGAACTGCTATGGTCCAGAGACTATCCATCATCAGGAAACTTCCTCACCCGAACGTTGGGACCAGTAGACCCAGATGCTCGCGTCTTCACCATGTCAGACGTAGAGACCTTCATGTGGTTTGGCTTTGACCTCGACACTGGAGCCCCACTTTGGGGTCCAAGTGGAGACAACGACTTTCGTGCCTTCCAATATTATGGCGGTGGTGAAGGCGGCGGACAGAAAGGCTTCGCTGCTTACGGCAACCTTTACGTGCAGGGTTATGGCGGAGAAATGCATGCCTATGATATGACAACCGGAAACCTGATTTGGGAATACAACAATACGAATAGCGGTGTTGAAACAGTTTGGGGATATTACCCCATCTTCATGGCAGGTATTGCCGACGGAAAAGTCTACGCATTCAACAATGAACACAGTCCCAACTACCCATTATACAAAGGTGAAAGGGTACGCTGCATAGACGCTTTCACCGGAGAGGAAATATGGACTCTACTCGGATGGGCTGGCCAAACTGGAGGACGCGGCACATCAACCGCTGTTATTGCAGACGGCTTCCTAGCATACTACAACTACTACGACAACCAAGTATACCTCATCGGCAAGGGACCAAGCGCCACCACAGTCACAGCATCGCCGAAAATTATTGCAGACGGCTCCAGCGTACTCATAGAAGGCTCAGTAACTGATGAAGCTCCCGGCACGAACCAAGATGAACAGGCAAAGCGTTTCCCCAATGGAGTTCCCGCCGTAGCTGATACAAGCATGGGTCCATGGATGGAATATCTCTACATGCAGAAACCGTGCCCAGCAGACGTACAAGGCGTTGAAGTAACATTAGATGCCATTGGTCCTAATGGCTTGGTCAACATCGGCAAAGTTACAAGCGACGGCTACGGCCTATTCAAGAAGATGTGGACTCCGGACCAGCAGGGCGAATACACGGTCATCGCCACCTTTGAGGGAAGCGATTCCTACTGGCCTTCATACGCTGAAACCGCTTTAGGAGTTGGCCCAGCGCCCTCACCAGCTGAACAGGTGTCGCCCGAAGCAGAACCAGGAGCAGGCTTAACCACCACACAAATAGCCATCATAGCAGGCGTTGCTGTCCTCGCAGTCGCAGGCATAGGCGCCTACTGGATAATCCGAAGACGAAAATAAACCATCAACCCCTTTCCTTTTTTTTCTTTCAACTCGAATATGAGAGAGCATGCTCGTCTTTTTCTCGGTAAGTTTATTTTTTCCGCTTCCACTAATAGTCTAGCAAAGGTACATAGAGAAAACCTCTGGAAAGATTCCAATGAAGTTGTTGACAAACGAAAAACTCTGGAACGCTATCTTCAAAACACCCCCAGTAAAATGGATGTTGAAAACCGCCTTGGCAACCTGCCCAGAATGTAACCGGACACACCTTGAAACCGCGCTGGATGATTATGCGGGCAAAGAATACGCGAAATGTCTTTCATGTAGCCTCTATTCTAGCATCATAAGATTCTGGGTCAGTTTCTTGGCAATGACCTTAGCGGTTGAAAAGAACCGTGTATCCAAACTCTTAGCTGATTCCTACACCCGAAGAGCCCTAAAAAGCATAGTATCCGGCTTCGTAGACTTCGGTTTCAATCGACCCCTCTCGATTCACGCCCCCTTCCTTGTAGTGTGGAACTTCACCTACAAATGCAATCTCAGATGCAAGCACTGTTACTCAGATGCAGGCAACACATCCAAGATGGAACTCTCCACCAAAGAAGCCATGAACGTCGTGGATCAAATAGCAGATTTTGGCGTAACCTCCTTAGCCTTTTCTGGAGGTGAACCACTGATGAGAAAAGATTTTTTCGAAGTAGCCGCTCACGCGGTCAATTCAGGGCTGTATGTCTCCTTAGCCACGAACGGAACCCTGCTTAACCAAGAGAATGCCAGAAAACTCAAGGAAATTGGACTTAATTATGTGGAAGTGAGCCTTGACGGATCCGACCCCAAGACACACGACCTCTTCAGGGGACAACCCGGCGCCTATAATCAGGCGTTACAGGGATTAAGGAACTGCGTAGAAGAAGACCTCTGTACCTGCTTAGCCGTAACTGCCACCAAGAACAATTTGACCGAAATACCCTCAGTACTCGAATTGGCTGAGAATATGGGAATCAAACGATTCACGTTGTTCAATTTTGTGCCAACCGGCAGAGGGCGAGACATAATGGCGGTTGACCCTTCCCCCCAAGAGAGAGAGGAGGCTCTGAATTTTCTCCATAAAAAGTTGCTGGGCAACCCTAAAATCGCCATATTGACTACCGCTCCTCAACTTGCCCGAGTGGCATTACAGTCTCAGTGTTGGTCGCCTCAAGAAGACATGATGGTGCCCTTCGCCCACATGGAAGCCGCCAAGATAAGCAAACGAGCCAAAGCCCTCGCTGACTTTATTGGCGGCTGCGGAGCCGGACGTTTCTACTGCGCTATCTCTCCCGAAGGCAACGTTCAGCCATGCGTCTTCCTCCCCATAACCGTTGGAAATCTAAAGACCGAGAGGCTGGAGGACATCTGGGTTAACTCTCCAGTTTTTAACGCTCTAAGGGACCGAGGAAAGCTTAAGGGGCGCTGTGGAGGATGCGAATTCAAGTTTGTCTGTGGAGGATGCAGGGCAAGAGCTTACTCTTACTTCGACGACTATCTAATGTCTGACCCAGGCTGCATCAGAAAAATCTCGGAGGGCGACTGACACTTGAAAAAGACAAAAATCGGAGTTTTCAGAACCGATAACGGTTTGGAGTCCGCCTTAAGAGAGGCATTAAAAGCTGCGGATTGGGAGAGACATGTTCAGGGCAAGGTTTTCATAAAACCAAATCTATGCTCCAAAAATTACATTCCGGGAGCAGTCACAAATCCCCACGTTCTCTTTCACCTGGTAAGTCTTCTTCGAGACAGAGCTGAGGAAGTTATTGTTGGTGAATCCAACGGATACAACTACTGCTGCGACGACTCCCTGAAAATGACCGGTGTTGAGAAGATAGTTAACAGGGCTGGCGGAAAGACTGTGAACCTCTCCAAGGACGAAACCGTGAAGGTTCAGAATTCCAAAACCTTTCTCTTGAGGAATTTTTCTCTTCCCAAGACTCTTGTCGAAGCCGATTCATTGGTTGATGTTCCAGTAATGAAGACCCATGAGTTCACCACCTATAGTGGCGCCATAAAGAACCTATTCGGGTGCATACCGGATGACAGGCGCATTTTTCTTCATCCACACTTCGATATGGCTCTCCATGACTTGTTGGTTCTGCTGGAACCGAAGTTTGTTGTTATGGATGCCACAGTCTCTATGGAAGGAAACGGACCCAACAGAGGAATCGCCATACCAATGAACCTCATTCTTGCAAGCAACAACCTTCTAGCCACCGACAAGCTATGCACTGAAATCATGGGTATAGACTGGAATGACATAAGTTACCTGAAGTTCATCGACAAGCATCTGCAACGGGAGAAAACAGAGACCCAAATCATCGGCGAAGACATTGAAGCAGTGAAGCGCCCATTTCTAACTCCGTACTTGGATTTGGCTGTTAGGGCTCAACGTTTGGTCTATAAAAGCTATTTTCTCACCCGTCTCTGCTTCGGCACACCCTTCCTTAACATGCTGCAGGGCTGCATGAACGTCTACAGAAAGGTCGACGAGGAAATGAAGGGAAAAGAGTGGATAGACAAGCACTGGGACAACACGTTGCCCCGTTAAGCAGTCTCCAACAATTTATGATACAAATCAATCACTTGGCTTGCAATCAGGCGCCAAGAAAACTTCTCCTCTATCAACTTTCTTCCACGATCACCCATTTCTTTAGCAAGATTTGGGTGTTGCAGCAGAGTCAACACTCTTTGGGTCAGTTGCTTTGAGTCTCCGGGGTCTATCAAAAACCCGTTTTCATTATCGACCAAAAACTCAGGTATTCCCCCCACTTTCGTGGAGATAACTGGAAGTCCGGTGGCTTGGGCTTCCAGTATGGCGAAGGGAAAGTTTTCGTAGATGGCGGGCAGCACAAATATGTCCGAAGCAGCGTAGAGGTCGGGAAGTTTTTCGTCTGGAACATATCCCAGAAATGACACGTGGTCTTCTATTTTCAGTTTTTTTGCCAACCGTCGGAGGCTCTCTTCCTTCTTCTTGAAGCCTGTGCCGGATATGGCGAATTTCACGTCCTTAAACTCTCTGAGAACTGGCGGAATCGAATGCAACAGAGTTTCTAAGCCTTTTCTGTGATAGAGGCGCCCTACAAAGAGAACTATTTTCTGTTTCTCCTCCAAACCGAATTCTCGCCGCAGCCCAGCCCTGTTTGGTCTTGACTTGAATTTCTGCACGTCCACCCCATTATAGATTACATGAATCTTCTCTTCATCGATACCATAGAGTTTGGTCAGTTCCCCAGTAGTGTACTTGCTCACCGCAATCAGGGCGTCCGAACGGTCCATCAGTTTCTTTTCATAGGACCTGAGCAAAAAATTGAATCGGAGCATCATCTTCTCGTTGGGATTCAAATTCTTAGGGTTATCCCGCCTCGTCACAAGGGCTTCTCCCTTCCAAGTTGAGTGAACTGCACAGACCAGCGCCTTAGCTGAATCGCTTGGTATGGCAAAACTTGGAACCAATGGAAGATTCGCGTGGATGATATCGATACCGATTTTTTTGTTCAGTTCTTCTATCTTCTTGGAGGTGGAGCGGGCGAATCGCCAATACCTTGTTACGGCGTTTCCTACGCCTTTTCTGTAATGGACGTCGACGCCATCAACCACATCTTCTGAATCCTCTGTGTGTCTGGCTACGACGTGAACGTTATGTCCGAGCTTTTGGAGGCTACGCGACAGGTAATAGACGTAGGCTCCTGTTCCGCCTGAAATCGGGAAGTATTCCGGTGTTACGAAGCAGACGTTCAAGACATATCCTCTCCTCTTTTTAAGAGGGTGCGTATTAAAGAGGTTGCTCCTCCTAGGGTCCATGCAGCTGCTCTGGTGAAATAGATTATGATGAGATACATGGCTGATGGGTCGTGGAAGATGTAGGAGATTCTTGCAGCTGAGAAGGTGTAATGCAGGGCTGTTATGAGGACAAGGGCTAGAAGAATTGACAATGGGATAAGATTGAAGCTAGTGACCACGCTCGCGATTAGGAAGACAGCTACAACCACATATAGTATAGGCTGTATGTTCATCCACCAGTCCGTTATCTTATCTCCCTTAGCCAGTTGCGGATGCTTGAGATACAATTTCCAAGTGTTCTCGCCGTATTTGAACTGCTGCTTGAAGAACGCCCGCAAAGTGGGGCGATGAAAATGATAACAGACGGCACCGGAGTCAAAGGCTATCCTGTAACCTGCCTTGACAAGTCTCGCCCCCAAATCTGTGTCATACTGGGTGGGAAGAGCCTCATCAAAGCCACCGACCTCCAGAGTCACCTTTTTCTTCAGTAACAGATTCATCGTCGCCACTCTCCCAACCGTTTCTGGAAGCCGCCGATACCTGTAGCTCAGCTCGTAGCCTATGGCTCTTGGAACCAGATTGTCATTGTTCCAAGTTTCCACGGTTCCACTCGCCCCCGCCACCTTCGAGCTGTCCAGGTGTTTAACGAGTTTTCTGAGCCAGCTTTTTTCAACTTTTGCGTCGGAGTCAATTAATCCTATTATCTCGTTCTCCACGGTCTTCAAAACGAGGTTGTAAGCTGCTGCAGGGTTAAGCTGGCTGGAAACAAGCTTGACCGGATATTTTTTGACGCGTTCCGTCGTTGTGTCTTTTGAGCCGCCGTCAATTACAATCACTTCAAGTAACTGTTTTGGGTAGTCCAGTTCCAGAATAGAGCGGAGGCAGTCGTCTATTGTTGATTCATTGTTTAAAGTGGGTACTATTATGCTGACCCCTGGGAGCGAATACTCTTCTCTGGCTGTTTTGCTCTTCAATCGGTTGCCCCTTGAAAGCTCAACTCTGAATACTAACGTAACTCGGCTATGATAAATAAGATGCTATTATGGCATACAGGATTCTTGACCCATCTCTTATGGGGTCAAGCCTAGAGCTTCCTATGGTCCTCTGGTCAAAACTGATGGGGGTTTCCGCGACTCTTGCGCCCATCTTCAAGGCTTTGACAAGCATCTCGGATTCTACCTCGTAGCCTCGGGAACGTAGCTTCATCTTCTTTATCAGGGAAGCTTTGATTGCTCTGAAGCCAGATTGGGAATCAGAGATTTTCACGCCAGTGAGGAACCCTGTTAGGTCGTTGAATAGCTTGTTTCCTGTTCTGTTTACTCTCGGAACCTTGGTTTTGTTGGCAGAGTTGAAGAATCTTGTTCCTATCACGAAGTCAGCCCTGTCTTCCCTTATGCATTGTAGAACCAACGGAATCTCTTCTGGCTGGTGGGAGCCATCTGAATCTAAGGTAACTATCAATTCTCCTTTTGCCTTTCTGAAGCCGGACCTTAGAGCATAACCTTTTCCCCGATGTTTTTCTCTCAGAACATGGGCTTCCCTTTCCTGAGAGATGTCTGCTGACCTGTCCACTGAACCGTCATCAACAACCAGAACCTCGTATGAGACTCCCAGTTGTTCCAGTGTCCTCTTTGTTCGAGTAACTATGTCGCCTATGGTCTGTTCTTCATTGAACACTGGAATGACGACAGAGACGAAAACCTCTTCTCGCTCCCTATCTTCCTTACCGTTTACCATTGTTTCAGAGATGTCTACTCCATGCATTAAATAGTTTGCCAATCTTCATGAAACTCTGATTGGCGGTTTAACTTTTATATTAATGGGGGTTGATGTAGTTCTGCAATGCTGATTTAAGGATGCCCCTGCCATCCTTTATGGAGAGAAGGACCCAGAGTGAAGCAAAAATTGCTGGAAATCGAGAAGAACCTCAAGTCAAGAAAAGAAACGGATAGAATCATGTGGTTCTCCATGTGGTTTATTCTCTCTATAGCGAGTTTCGGAATCGCTTGGTTTCCCATGATCTACTATCTGATCAAAAGAAGAAACGCTCACTTCCAGAGACAAGAAAAACTGGAGGCACTCATGTTGAGCAAGCTGAGAAAAACAGAAGGCTCTGGAAAGTCGGCGTCCAACTCGTCGAAAATAGAGAGTCTGGTGCCGTCAAGAAACGTGAAGGTGTGGACTTTTTTTTCTCTTTTCATCGTTCCCGCCTTTTACGTCTTTTATTTTCTAAAGAGCGACTTGGAGAAACATGAAATGCATGAGCATGATTTTCTCGCTGAAGTAATCGCGTTGGCGAAAGATTCGGGAGTGACTCTGAACATTCACGGTTTTACGGTTACGAAGCGCTTCGCATTGGGCAGGTATCTAGTTCTCAGCATAGTAACGTTCGGTTTAGCAGCCGCATACTGGCTCTATCGAATCTTCAATGATTACAACAATCACTTCAAGATGCAATGGAAAATAGAAGATGAACTGCTCAGTTTCCTCAAGGCAATCGATGAAAAAGCCAGTTGATGCCCCTGGTTTTTGCTGTTAATTTTTATACCTGTCTAGACAATACGGAATTCTGAAATCACCAGAAAAGGAAGAGATCATAATGGTTGACGTTTCCAAGCTCGTAAAGAAATCTCTCCGAACTCTGAGTCCCTACGTTCACGGCGGAAACGTTTGGGAAATCTCAGAGAAATACAAAATTCCCGTAGACCAACTGATTGACTTCAGCATTTCCACCAATCCCCTAGGTGTACCTGAAAAAGCCCTGCAAAACATCCGTCAAAGCCTCAACCTGATAAAGCATTACCCCGACCCCAGTCATGAATGGCTTCTCGAGGCTCTATCCAATTCCGCTGGTGTAGAACCGAACAATGTGGTAGTGGGCAACGGTTCTACCGAGTTAATATATCTGTTCACCGAGGTCTTCCTTGAGAGCGGATACGAGGCAGTTATTCCAGTTCCCACCTTTAACGAATACAAGGCAGCCACAGAAAGAGTCGGCGGCAAAATAGTATTCGTCAAATGTTATCCAGCAAAGAATTTTCAGCTGAACTTTGAAGAACTGAAAAGAGCCATCTCGAAGAAAACACGAATGATTTTTCTCTGTAATCCGAATAGCCCAACTGGATGTCTCCATGAGAAAGACGACATACTGCGGTTCATTGGGTTCGCCGCAGAAAAGAACGCCCTCGTATTTCTGGACGAGGATTACATTGACTTTGTCGACGACAGCAAAAGATATTCTATGGCTGAATATGTTAATGACTACGACAACCTTTTTGTTCTCAGGTCATTAACGAAGTTCTTTGGTTTGGCAGGCGCCAGAATAGGATTCGGCATAGCCTCCCCCGATATAGTAGCGATTCTGAAGAGGACAAAGATGCCTTGGAGCGTAAACAGCTTAGCCATGTTTGGTGCCGTGGAGGCAGTTAAGGACGAAGATTTCATCAAGAAAAGCAGGCTTCTTCTCTCAAGAAGCAAGAGGGAGATACTGGAGATGTTTCGGGCAATTCCTTGGTTGAAGGTGTATCCGTCTGAGACTAACTTTTTGCTGATTGAGATTATTCAAGGCGACTTAACCTCAACGCAACTCAGGGAGGGACTTGCCAAAAGAGGCTTCCTCATCAGAGACTGCAAAGACTTCGATGGACTAAACAACAGATTCTTCAGAGTGACAGTTAGAAGACCAGAAGAAAACAAAAAACTGATAGAACAAATAAAATCCTTTGGCAACCAAAAATAACAGTTACAAATGAATCCATCTCAATCCTTGCTTCGTTTTGAATCTCGCCGGGTACGCAACAGATAATTTTTCGCAGATTCTAAATCTTTGGAGGAGTTCACGTTGAATACGGCTTCCGGTCTCCTGCTGACAATGACTTCTTGTTCCTGTTCCTCCAAGATTCGGCGACCATCAATTATGTTTATCCCAGAAACCGCATATGTTTTGCCTTCATGTTCATAGGAAGAGACGGCTGACAAGCCGTATTCACTGAAAGCATCTTCCGGAATCAGCACAGTCAAAGCAGGTTTGCCAGACTCTTCGTATTTGTCGATTATCTCGTCCAGAAATTCTCCGGTGAGCAAGGGAAGATCCGCTGAGATAATTAATACAGGACATGTTAGGTTTGCATTCTGAACAGCTTGTTGCGCATCAGCATGGTATCCTCGCCCCTCAGTCCTGATTATCTTAGTTGAAGCTTTCGCTGCCTCTTCTGCAGTTTTGGGACTGTAGGATGTTACCGCCACATATGTCTCTGCGATTCGCTTGGACGCCTTGGCAGCTTCGATAACCCTCCTTATGAGAGACTTACCCATGAACCCCACCATGGGTTTTTCCATCTCTCCACCGAAACGCTTTCCTCTTCCCCCCGCCATTATCAACGCTACGACGCGCATTCTCAAATCACCAGCACAAACAATACAATCACAAACAATGCAACCATGCGGGCAATCTCGTTGGTGGCGCCGAATACGTCCCCGTTCACTCCTCCGAAAACTCTTTTGCCCACGATAATCATGACGCCACCTACCAGTATACCCGAGACCACAGCCAGCAAACCGCTGAGACCAAGTAGTGCAATGCTGACGGCAAGGGAGATGATTAGCGAAATTGCGTATAAGCCATGTTTTTTTCTAATGGAGTCAATGAAGCTCCTTCCCTTTTCCCACTTATCCTCATAGAAGCGGGGCGGGGGAGAAGTGCCTTGCCATCCGCCTGTGACCATAGCCAGTTTCGCTGAGGTTTCGGCTACTATGAGAGATTGGATGATGATGTCTGTTTTTATCAGGAAGATGAGTAAGAGGGTGAAGAAGGAAACGAGGAGGGCAAGCAACGCTCCTGTTCTAGTTACAGTCCACTCGTGAGCAATCTCCACCTTCTCCTTCAGAGATGCTTTTCTTATGCCTAAGGCGTTGCCCACGTCAACCAGCCCATCTGTGTGTTGAAGCCCTATGAGAACAAGAATGAAAGCGAGGGTCATGGCACTTGCAAGCCCCTTGGCTACAAAATCGAAAAGAACCTGTTGGGAACCTGCAAAGAGCGTGACGTTTAAGGAGGCGAAAAGAAGCTGCAAAACGTTGTTTGTGAAGAAGGCGTAGATGCCGGCAAGAAATCCTATAATTATTCCTATAATCGGAAATAGGAACATGAAACGAGCGGAAATCTCTAAGAAGCTTTCATCTACACCTGCGGGGATGGTTGTGAGAAAAGCCAGCAAACCTCGAAGGACCCTTAAAGCTTTCACTGTTGATTCCGCAAGCGTATCCTACAAATTGAAATCATATAACGTTTACGCGCGCATGTTTCACCGCCAAAAGGGGATACAGGTTCTGCATGTTACTCCTTCTGAAGAAAAAGAAAATGAGAAAAGAGGGGGATGTCTGGATTTTAGTGGCACCCGTGACCGCTGAGAGAGTTGCTGTCCCAATGTTCCTCCATTTCGTCCCAGTGGTTGTCCATGTGTTGCTCCATCTCGTTCAACCAATCTTCGTTTTCGTACTCTCCCATATGGTTTCCCATATGCTCCCTTATTTCGCTTCGTTGGGTTTGGTCCGTGGTGTATCCATTACGGGTGGCTGCAAGCGCTGTTCCGATTAATGCGGCGAAGACAATCAACCCCAATATTGTTAAAGCCTTCAATTTCATCCGCTTTTCACCTCCACCATTTCATCAACATACCCAATGGCGGGAATGACATTAAACGTTGTCAGTGCAACCGTTTCAAACCGTATCTTTCATGATTTCACGTTTTTCCAAGGAACAAACTGCGGGTTAGGTTACTCTTCGAGAGGTTATAGGCTTCTTTTCGAGAAGCAAGGCTTTGACATAAAGCTTAAATAAACTCCACATCAAATCCATCTCTCCGAAACTCTCTAGTCGGTTTGTAAATGTGGTGAAGATAACTTGATTTTTGCTTTGATAGGCTTTCTTGTAATGTTTGGTGCGTTAGTTGTGGTGGGCATTAACCAGCCCAGAGGAACAAGCACTAAGGTCTGGTTATTCTTGTACCTAGCTATGACTGTTGTCCTCGATGGGCTTGTGGTTGCTGCGCTATTGTATCAAATCTTAGAGCTCACTCAACTCCTTCTCGGTATGACTGCTGGTTCAGCCACCGGGCTAGCCATCCATGTGTGGCATCACATTCAAGAAGAGAACGAAGAACACTAGAATAGAGCCTTAGAGCGTGCGCGCTAAGGAATTAATTTAAGATAATAGTCGGGTTAACTAATTATGTTCGTAGAGGTTTTGTCATGAAAGAATACGATTTAATCTCCATAGGCACAGGCTCCGCCATGAGCATCGTGGAGACAATGATTCAAGGGAATCCCACGCTCAAGGTCGCTGTCATAGACAAAGATGAACCTGGCGGCATCTGCCTAACACGTGGCTGCATCCCCTCTAAAATACTGCTCTACCCCGCGGAATTAGTGAGAACCGTAGAAGAAGCAAGAAATTTTGGAATAGACACCGACATAAAACAGATAGACTTCAAAAAGGTCATGGAGAGAATGCGAACCCTCATCTACGGGGACATAAACCGAATCCGCCAGGGTCTTCTGCACTCAAAAAACGTAGATTACTATCCTGAAGCGGCAGAATTTGTTGGTCCCTACACTCTGAAGGCTGGGGACAAAACCATTACCTCTAAGATGATTATTCTGTGTACAGGATCGAAACCCACTATTCCTCTCATAAAGGGGATAGAGGAAACGGGTTACCTTACAAGCGACACGATTCTCACGATAAGCGAACTGCCCGAGAGTATTGCCATTGTGGGTGGCGGATACATAGCCGCGGAATACAGTCACTTCCTCTCCTCCATGGGAGCAGAGGTTACGGTTATCGGCAGAAACCCCCAGTTTATCCCCACTGAAGAACCGGAGGTTTCAGCCTTGGCAAAGAGAGAGTTGGGAAAGCATGTGACAATCTATACTAACCATGAAGTTCGGGAGGCGAAGGTGACTCAGGAGGGCAAGAAAAGGCTGGTTGCGGTTAACCGAGAGAACGGAGAAACGTTGGAGGTTATCGCGGACGAGATAATGGTTGCTAGCGGAAGAGGCGCCCTTTCTGATGTACTTCATCCTGAAAAGGGAGGGATAAAGACAGACCGGAGGGGATGGATTGTCGTTAACGAGTATCTGGAGACCTCGCAACCTAACGTTTGGGCTCTTGGAGACGCTAACGGCAAATATCCCTTCAAACATGTTGCCAACTACGAATCCGCCATCGTGTACTACAATGCTGTGCGGAAACGGAGGGTGAAGGTTGATTATCATGCAGTGCCCCACGCCGTCTTCACATACCCCGAGATTGCAGCAGTCGGCTTAAGAGAGGGAGAGGCGATAGAGAAGTATGGCGCGGATAAGCTGCTGATTGGATTTTACAGATATGAGGATACGGCGAAGGGAGAGGCTATGGGGGTGAAGGATTATTTCGTCAAAGTTATTGTGGAACGGGGCACCATGAAGATTCTTGGAGCACACATCATAGGACCTTACGCCTCTGTCCTCATCCACGAAATCATACCTCTAATGTATACCCCTGAACAGACCAGCCAACCCATACTCGCTGGGATGCACATTCACCCTGCTCTGAGCGAGGTCGTGGAGAGAGCCTTCCGTTCCCTGATGCCACCGGAACATTACCACCATACGCTCCATTACTACAAACTTCCCACATAGACAAACAGTTAACTGAAAAATGCCTGCAAGAAACCTTGGCACCATTACTCTTTCGTTTATTTATTTGGAGTTATTTGCAGTTAGTGGCTTCCTATGGGCTTTTTTGGGGATGAGTGCTTAGCGCTGATGCGTGGGATGCAAAATTGTTTTTCTGTTTGTTTTCTGTAGAACATGTTGTATACGCAGAAGGGGACAATTTTGTTAGCTGGTGTTATGTAGTGGATGACGCAGTGGTGTGCCCGTTCCACATCGAAGTTGTAGGGATCCATAAAAGCCATGCACCCGATTAGCAACAATCTCCGTCTGATGTACCCGAGAGAATCATAAGAGGGGTCGGTGTGTATCTTAATCAAGGTCTTAACCGCATTCAGAAGACCAGCCTCTTGTTGAACCTTTCCCCAATCGAGAGAACGAAAGGCAGCGAAGAACAACCTCAGATAAATTCCAATTTTGCCGATTTTTCCCTGTTTAATGATTCTGTTAAGGGCTTTCAGGTCGGACATGAAGGCTTCGAAATTTAGGAAACGGCTAATGGGAGTGAAGATGTGCTTTCCTCTTTTGGAGATTAACACCCAGTTCCAGAGTCCACAATAGGGGGTAGGCGTGAATGGAGGCCATGTTTTGGATAAGAAAGTGTTCATAACTTGCAGGGGAGGAACCATTACTGAAACGGGAAACAAGTCTTCTTCTCTTATCATTCCCTTCGTCTGTTCCTCTATTCTCTGGGCAAGCAGTGAATTGTCAACCCTATTTTCTTTAGAAACAAGATCAGGCGTTCTTCCGGTGAAGGACATGGGCTGAAAGACAATCCCTCTTATGATGTCCACGTTTTCTGCAGCGAATCTGATCATGTCCCCAACTTCATTGTCGTTTACGCCGCCCTGCAAGGTTGGAACCAGAATTATTTCTATGTCATGTTCCCGACAAAGTTTAACGAGATTCAACTTTTCTTGAAGCAGTTTTGCGCCTCTCAGTTTCTCGTAGGGTGAATCAGTGAGTCCATCAAACTGCAGATACACTATATTCAACCCGGCTTTCTTCAGTTTCCTAACCAATTCTGGGTTTTGAGACATTCTGAGACCGTTTGTTGCCAGAAGTATCATGAATTCCAAGTCATGGGCCATCTTCACGATTTCAACTATGTCGTCACGGACTGTGGGTTCTCCCCCGGCGAACATTACTGCTAAGGGCGGCGGGTTCTGTTTCTTCAGGAACTTTAGCATGCTGTGAATGGTCTCGCGGGTTGGCTCGTAGAGTTCATCGTTGTTTGATGCGCTTGCGAAACATATTGGGCATCTTAGATTACATTTGTTGGTTATGTCAATGACTGCCATGACTGTTTTAGAAGCGTGATTGGCGCAGGTGTTCAATCCGCAGTTGTGAGGACAGTTGTCCTGAGTGGACTTGAAAGAGGGCTTTTTGAGCTTTTCAGCCTTGTAGTAGATGTCCGCTCTGCTCCAGTAAACATCATTGAAGCTTCCGTGCTCGCTGCACTCCTTTAGGAGGACAATCTTTCCGTTTTTTTCTGCTACGTAAGCCTTCACCTTTTTGAGGCAAACTGGGCAAACGCTGAAAGTTTCCCGAAGAATTTTCTGTTCCTTCAAGTTAAAGCCCCTGCAATTAATGCGATTGGTATAAGAATCATAGTTCTGGTTACTAATCTTTCTTGTTTCTTCACTTCCTCAATATCAGGTTTTCTGAGGAGGATAACTCCTGAAATAACAAGAATCATGTCCCAGATTATTATAGGAATCAGAAACGCGTAACCTACAGCACCTACCAAGTAGGGGATAGGGGAAGCTATTGCGTTGAGCAGAAAGAAAAATGCTCCCACCCTAGTGGCTAATTTTGGACCACGCTTCGCTGCCAAAGTGGCGTATCCAGCCTTCAGGTCTCCCTCTAAACTCAGCACATCCCTCAATATGTTGCCGCCTACATTGCCCATGCTCATAAAGGACAAAGAGAAAGAAGCAACGGTGATTATTCCCGACAGGGCAGCTTCACCATAAACAAAGGATGTCCCGATAAGAAAACCCATAAGAAAGCTTCCGGCAAAACCAGCATTCCTCTTTACGTATGCGGAATATGCTAAAAGGAGAAGAGTGTCCATGAGGACGATTCCAAAGCAGAGAAGGTTGATTCTCAGGGCTACCAGCAGTCCAATGACAAACAAAACAGCAGACACTAGGAGAGCATGCCACGGTGCTAAACTTTGTGACGGTATAGGTCTGTTCTTTTTGACGATGGCATCTGATTCTTGGTCAATGTAGTCATTGAAGGCGAAACCGCCAGAGGTAATGCAAATCCCTGACAAGACAACTAAAGCCAACAAGCCAATGTCTGGAACGCCTCTTTCTCTATTCAATGTTAGCATCGTTAAAACTGAGAGACCGCCAGTCATGAGCCAGTAGGGCGGTCGAAGAAGCATGATAACGGCTTTCAGCCTCTCCCTCAACGTAGCCATCTAAATCGCGCCTAGTATCTTGTTGAGCTTATTAATTCTTTTAGTCCTTCCTCTAAACTCACCTGTGGATTCCACTGTAGGATGTTCACGGCTTTGCTGTTGTCTGCTTGGGTTATGTTCATGTCTCCTTCCCATGCTTTGCCACCTGTGAAGTAAATCTCAACTTCCTTTAATCCCAGAAGTTCAATAACTTTTTTTGCTAGCTCTGTCACGGAGGTTGTGGTTCCTGTGCCAACATTAAAGATTTGTCCCACAGCCGCTGGAGAAGTGGCAGCTAGAAGTAAGAGCTTCACCATATCTGTCACATAAACGAAGTCTCTAGCTTGTCTGCCTGTCCCCAAAACCTCCAGTTTGTCTGGGGTTTTCCTCAATTTGGCGAGGAAATCAGGTAGGACTCCGTGACCGTGTGGACCATAAACATTGAATATGCGGAGAATAACAACTTTCGAACCGTAATTCTCTTGGTAGAAGCGACAATAGTTCTCGCCAACGAACTTTGACAACCCATAGAAGGAGATTGGGTGGGTCGGGTACGTTTCAGGCGTCGGTCTCTTTTCTGGATTGCCATAAACTGCACATGAAGATGAGAAGACTATTCTGGCGTCAGCTTTTTTGGCGGCTTCGAGGACATTTAATGTTCCAACCACGTTAACTTCACAATCTTCCTTGGCGTCTTCCATGGAGAAGGGGACGCTCGTCTGGGCTGCCAGATGAAAGATAACTTCGCTGTTTCTCGTTGCTTTCTCTAGTGCCACGGGGTCCCTGATGTCCCCCTGCACGAACTTAAGTCCATTATCGATTATGTCTTTTATGAAATCGATTTTCCCAGAAGATAAATTGTCGAATGCCGTCACCTTGGCGCCCTGCTCTATAAGCGTTCTGCATAGATGAGAACCTATGAATCCCGCGCCACCTGTAACAACAACTTCCTTTCCCTTAAGCACTTTCAAGGCAATCCCCAATTTTATGACGGAATCTAATAATGCACTCATTACTTAATCTTTTTCCAAAAAAAACCAGTGGCTTCCGAAGCGGAAAAGGACCTTTTTGGACATGAAAGCAGGTACATCATGCTAGATTGCTTCAAGTGTAAGGCTGACCCAGTTTCCCGAATATTCGAAATCATTTGCTGTTTCATTGAAGAACCAAAGTTCGAAGATTATCCTGTGGCTGCCCACCTGGTCTATAGTTATCGTCACTGGAAATTCCCAAACTTCCTTATCCAACAATGTTCTCTCGAAGCTCTCGGTAACGGTGGCTGGGCTAGGGTCAACAGGCGCTGTCCCATTGTCTAGCTTAACATACACTGAGAAATCCATTGTTGTATCATTCTGGTTTTCCACCCCAACCCATAATGTGAACGTGTTATTCTCGCCTAAAATCACCGTTTTTGGAAAGTTTTCCGTCTGTTTCTCTGAATCAAGAAGATAAATCGCGGCAAACGGTGTTTTCTGAGCGGGCGTCAGTGCCAAATAGATTAGGAGACCTGCCAGAATCACAATAGCAATCACAATCGTTATTGTTATCGTCTTTTCCTCATCTCGGTCTGAAACGGGTCTTGCACCCTTCGGCGTTCTCTTAATTTTCTTTTTCATGAATTTTTTACGCTGCTGTTTCTTCAACCTATGCCACCCCATAAAAAAGCCGAAAGCATCTGTTTTCATCAGGCAACTCTCCTCGCTGAACTGCTTACATTTAGGCTTGTCAAGATAAAAGAATTCTGAAGAATTTCCCATCCAGCCTAACTTTTACTTGAAGACTTCAGCCTCTTTGCATAAAATATTTTCTCAATTAAAGGAATTCACCATATATACCCTGTAGTTGACGAAGATTTTCTTCCCAAGTAAATCTGTCCTCAACGGTTCTTCGGGCTTCCTCGCCGATGGCGGGTCCCAGTTCTTCTTTTAGAAGCTTTGACATGGTCTCAGCCATTGCCTCCGGATTTCTGGGGGGCACAAGAACCCCGTTTTTCATGTGTTGGATTATTTCTGGTGTCCCTCCCACTTTTGTTGCGAGGACTGGTAGTCCGCATGCCATGGCTTCCAAAAGAACTAGGGGCAGTCCCTCGCCTGAGGCTGAGGGCAGGACAAAATAGTCTGCGGCGTCGTAGTATACGGGCAGTAGTTTGTCTGGAACGAATCCGGTTAGCTTGATGTTGTCTGCAATCCCCAGTTCTTTTATGCGGTCTTCGATGAGTTTTCTGCTGGGACCTTTTCCTGCAACAACGAATAGGGTGTCGGGGTGGTTTCGTGCCACTGGGGGAACTGATTCTATGAGAGTGTCCAAACCGTTTTTGTAGACTAGCCTCCGCACGCTGAGGATGATTTTTCGGTTTTTTGGTAGACCAAGTTTTTTTCTGCTCTCCCTTTTGTTTGTGGGGTGGAAGTAGTCTATGTCGACGCCGTTGTAGATTACTGAGGTTTTTGCCTTGTCTGCGCCTAGTCTGCGGACATAATCTCTTGTCTTATTGCTGACTACGATAATTCTGTCGGCGTCTTTCAAAACTGCTTTGCCTATTGTCAAGTCGTTTAGGTTTTCTATTGTGGTTAGCCATGACTGGTAGTCGATGAAGGTGTTGTGCTGGGTCAAGATGAAGGGTTTCTTGTATTTCTTGGCGAGTTTTCCCGCCAGATACGATGACAGGTAAACGTGACCATGAGCGTGAACTAGGTCACATTTCCTTATTACCTCCGCAAACTTTCTGTAGGCGTCGATGGAAAGAATTGGGTAGGGTACGCCGATTCTTTCAGCAATGTTCAGGGTTGAGTAATGGAAGACTCTGATTTCCTTTGCGGGATGTTCGTTTCGTCCCTTTATTTTGCTTGTTAAGACGTCTATTCGGTAACCTGATTTTGTTAATCTTTTGCTCTGTTCATAGGATACCTTTTCTATACCTCCCATGTGGGGTGGAAAAAAGTGTGTGACGAGGCATATTCTAGGCATAGGTGCACGGTGGAGGACTGCAAATTTAACTATTTCGCACTAAAGCAGAACGGCTCGATGTTTGGTTGCAGTCTTTTTGGGTTTTTTCTGAGGTTCAAAGCATGCAAGAAAATGTGAACTTTAACGATAGAGTGCTTACACCAACTTCACCTATTAGGACCCTAATAACAGTAGATTGTTGAAAACATCCAACCAATTGTTTGATTTTCCGTTTGGGGTTTCATAGTTGGTCAATAACTAATTAGCTAGTCTGGATATTTAAAATCAAATGGAAGATTTCTCTAGTTCTGTCTCTTTGTTATTCTAATCAGTTCTTTTGGTTCTGCAATTATTTCTTTGCATTTTGCACATTCAGTAATTTCTAAAGGTTGATACATAGGAACAAGGACCTTAACTTTTGGTTCTGGGCTTCCTGTTGGATGAAAATCTCTATTCTAATTGTCCTGAACAGTAGAATCCAATACAGTTTGTATCAATATAACTATTCCAATTGCTGACAGCAAAACAACAATTACGACAAAACCGAAGTTACCAAGCGGAGTTAAAGCATCGGATACCATCAGCATTAAAAAACTAATTATGATGGGCGATATTAGTAAAATAACACTTGAAATGATTCCATCACGGGTTCGTTTTATTGTTTGACTAATTTCAATATGGTTGTTCAATGTTTCTTCAAGTCTTTTTTGTTGTTCATCTCTATCTATTTCAAGTTCTTTCAACATCTCTTTATGTGGGGTTTTGAGTCCTCTCCTTCGATTTAGGGCATCAAATCTTCTCTCGAAGTAACGTTTTGTTATAATTCCGTTTTTGATGTCTTCTTCAACTGAAGGTATCCATTTAGGGTAAGTAAATTTTGTAATATTATGAATATAGTTCAATGTTGATTGTTCGAGTGAAAAATTGCGGTTTTCTAAACTTTGAACTCTGAAAATTATTACAGCAATTGCTACGGACAAGAGTGCAGACATTCCTTGAATTATCGAACCAAATATTGAAATTGCATCACTTTGGAACTCGACCAAACCATTTGAATAAATGGCGAACAGAACATATGCATTATAGAGAAAGATAATCACTATAGCAGATACGAGAATCAACGTCATTACTTTGATTTTGTTTACCATTAATCTCCCTGCATTCTGAATGATATAAGATATAATTTAGCTAGGGCATCACTTATGATTTTCCGCCTTTTTCACTATTAGAAATTTATCCTGTTCTGAAAATTGAAATATCTATTTTAGGTATGTTAATTTTAAATTTCTTCTTAACAAATTGAAATCTTATTGAATTAGCTTGGTTACACAAATAATCAATCGCTTTTGGAGATGCAATCCATATGTTTGCCTCTTGCTCTACCCACATCAAATCAAATAATGCATTAATGGCTTTAGTGAATTGGTTTAGGTCGTAATTTTTGGAATCAGAATAAGATGCTGTGGAATTTAGTAAGGATAATATCACTGAGAAGTCCTTTTTTATTTCCAATATATTTTTTGGGTCGTGTGCACTACTAAGAATTTTCAGGGTTGCTCCACAAATATTCTCTTTCTTCTTTATGAGCATTAACCTTTCTTTTTCTGTCAATTCCATAGTTGGAATCTCCTTTACTATTCTAATCAAATCTTTTGGTTCAAATGATTTTCTGCCTTTTCATCTTCAGAATTGACCTTAAAATTTAAAACAACTAATAGCATACGTCATTAGGGGATTTGTTCTAATGGAGGCAAGAAAGAACTGTTCTAAATGCGGAAAAGCATACAAGGTCAAAGCTGGACAGGTTTTTGGCATTAAAAACTTTTTCACTCTTAATTACTGTCCTGACCATCAAGAAGTTCAAGCGATAATGCCGCCTATCACAACTTTGAAAGGTAAAGCCTTAAAGAAAATTGACAAGAAAACAGGATTAGTTAGAGTTAGCGGGATTCTTCCAGAGGAATGGGCAAAGCGTGACGTGATGGTTAAGACTTTTTCCCGAACTGTTGTAACCAAGCCTTCTGAATGGAAATCATCCTCTAGGGGAAGAGTTTATAAGACGAAGGAAAAAACGGGACAGGTCTACCCTAACCTTTCACGGGGAGACATTGTTCTTTTTTCTGGATTTCTGGAAAAGGGGATTCTCTATGCGACAATAATGTTAAACCAAACCCTTGGAATAAAAACGGAATTCATCGAGCCTGAAATTAAGCTGAAAAAAGGAATATTCAGTTCATTCACCATCAGAAACCCAATCTTGATTGAAAACGAAAAAAGCATTGAAAAATTATCCGAAAAAGCCTAAAAAACTATTGGAAAGCGAACTATAGAGAAAAGCATTGAAGAAAAATGTGGTTAGGAAATAAGTATGGCTACAATTCCGATAACTAACAGTAATGAAGCTATGAAAGATATTAAAACCGACCATGCTGAGACATAAATTCCGACAACTTCCTTTAGGACATAAACTATCACAATCCACATTATGACCACTAGAATCAATGACCATGGGTTGCTAAGAAGAAACTCAAAAACTCTTGAAATCAAGTCCCAAGGACTGCTTGCTTGCAACATGTTCGTTAATATCGGAAAAGGCTTTTTAAAACTTCGGGTAGCCGTCATTTTTATTTATGTGTCTCTCTATATATCTGACGGGAATATACCCCTTTTTACTTTTTTCATATATGATACCATGATAAAATTCCCTCTTGTATGTATGCATGAATGATGAAATTCATCCATGTGATAACATGTAACTGTTTAACTAATTGACTGAAAAAAATGTGAGGGGGGTCGGTATGGCTTCTTGGGGTTCAAGGGGTTCGTCAATCCAAGGTTCATCTTCTTGTGGTTCATCCTCTTCCAGTTCTGACATTGCTTTCACCTATGGTCTATCATGGATTGTTTTGCCCAATTTTTTGGCATGGATTCAACATTAAATTGTGGTGGAATTTTTTCACTGATAACAGTGTTTTTCAAGAATATATCCAGAGTGTGTCATCCAACAGGCGTTGAGACAATTGAATGCAAAACATCTAAATTCCACTGACAAAGTTAACATAACTGAGATGTCTGCCGAAAACTGCAAAGTTCGCATAGGCTTGGAAATTCATGTCCAGCTGACCAGCCTTAAAACTAAACTTTTCTGCGGCTGCTCCTCGGATTACAAGGGCGAGGACCCCAACACCATGGTATGTCCTGTCTGCCTCGGGATACCCGGCGCCCTTCCAGTTCTCAATGAGAAGGCTGTGGAGTATGCTGTTATGGCTGCGCTAGCCCTGAACGCTAAAATTTCGGAGCGCATGCTATTCTTCAGAAAGAACTACTACTATCCAGATATGCCTAAAAACTTCCAGATTTCGCAATACGATCAGGCTGGCGGAGTTCCGCTGGCTGTCGACGGCTTTCTCCATATTGATGTTGGCAAAAAGAGAAAGAAAATTCGGATTGGCAGAGTTCATCTGGAAGAGGACCCTGGCAGACTGGTTCATCAAGGCGCCATCGACACATCTCCCTACACTCTCGTCGACTACAACCGTTCAGGCATCGCCCTTCTAGAGATTGTGACAGACCCAGACCTCGATTCGCCCAAGGAGGCAAGGGTCTTCCTCCAAAAACTGCGCTCTATTCTGGAGCATTTGGGAATTTTCACTGGGAGGTTGGAGGGAGCCATGCGGTGTGACGCCAACATATCCCTCACGGGTGGAACCCGGGTGGAGGTGAAGAATATCTCTTCCTTCAAAGAGGTGGAGCGTGCCTTATGCTTCGAAATTATGCGCCAAAAGAACCTGGTTAACAAGGGTCAGGCTGTTAAGCGGGAAACGAGGCATTGGGATGAGACCCGGAGGGTAACCATCTCGTTGCGTATGAAGGAGGAAGAGCATGATTATCGATATTTCCCTGAACCAGACCTTGTTCCCATAGTCATCACAAAAGAGTTCATAGAAGAAGTAAAGGCGAAGATGCCGGAGCTGCCGGAAGCTAGGATTCATCGTTTTGTTGCCGCCTATAACATTCCAAAATATGACGCAGAGGTCTTGGTGAGCGACAAAGCCTTAGCGGACTTTTTCGAGAGAAGCGTCCAGCTATACGACAGACCTAAGGAAATCAGTAACTGGATGATGAGCGACCTTCTGCGCAATCTCTACGAAAACAACCTTGAACTCACGGAATCCAAAATCACTCCAGAACACTTGGTTGAGATGATACGACTCATCGAAGAAGGGGTCATAAGCGGCAAGATCGGCAAAAAAATTCTACCCGAAATTGTCCTAACTGGAAAGCGTTCTTCTCAGATTATCAAAGAGAACGGTTTGGTGAAGATTGCTTCCCGAGAAGCCCTCAAAGATGCTGTGGAGAAGGTTTTCAGGGAGCATCCGAAAGCTGTGAAAGATGCTCTCACGGATGAAAATGCGGTTCACTATCTGGTGGGGCAGCTTATGAGGGCAACTAAGGGAAAGGCTGACCCACAGTTAGCCAACCAGATGATCTGCGAAAAACTGGAGACCGTAAAAGCAAAAGAAAACCTTTAGAAAAATCGTCAGCCTGATGGTTGCTCTTCTTTTAGTATGTAGGTGAAGAGGAAGACTCCTGCTATGAGAGAAATTAATCCAGCGGCGAGGATGAGGAATCTGGGAATACTCACTTCATCGAGAATAGCCATGAAGTATGTAGGTCCTCCGAAAGTGAGGAGTGCAGCAAAAAAGATGATAAGCCCCCGCGTGAAACCTTTGCTTTTCTTCAGGTTTTCAAGAAACGCCACAATTATCCCTCCAAGTGCAGTCTCATTTTGTTGACGACTAGGTTACATGTCACTCTTAATGTTTTCCTTCAGTTCCAAGTCTTTCTTCGTGTCCACCTCAAGAATCTCCATCAAAACTTTATAGAGGGAGAGAGCAACTCCCCTCTCAGCGCCGAAACCAGCTGTTGCCCCCAACAAGCAGATGCCTTTCCATCCACGTTTCTTAGCAAGTCCCAACAACAGACCTGTCGCCCCCATTATTCTGCCCTCACTATAGATTCGAACTCCCTTGTCCAGATATTTCTGGGCGAGCCTCTCGGAAGTGGCAGCTATGTAAACTTCGCCTCCCAGCTTCGGGGTGGATACTCCGCCCATGGTGACTACGAACCTGCTTCCATGTTTCGCTACGAAATTCAATATCTCATCACAGAGGTCATAGTGAGCTAAACTATCTTCTATCGTGGGCTGCAAGTCACCAGTCAAGATAATGTAGTGGTGTTTCTCGGTTTTGGCAGCATAGAACTGGTAGCGGGGTGGACGGCACGTTCCATCCTTATTCACGATTACATAGTCTGGGAAGTAGGGGGCGTATAATTCGGCTAGGACTTTAGCATCCGTGGATTCTATGAGATGATTCGCTGCAATGGACCCTATGTTTCCAAGCCCCGGGAGCCCCTCAACAAAGACTGGCTCCTTCAATTGGGGTTCGAAGAGCTGGCGGAAATAGGGCTTATCCACAGGATTCACCAAACCAATAATGAAGCAAGCAGACTATAGTTCTTTCGCATTTTTTCACTTGACCGGTGCTTTTCGGTTTTTGTAGGGCGTATTCTCTTCAAATGCGTACGCTACCTGCAGGACCAAGTCTTCCCTGAGGGGTGGAGCCAAAATCTGCATTCCAATGGGAAGACTCTTCGTGAATCCGCACGGGACAGATATTGCGGGAAGTCCAGCTAGATTCGCTGACACCGTGTCCACGTCGCTCTTGTAGAGGGCTAGGGGGTCTTTTATCTTCTCTCCGATTTTGAAGGGTGGAAAAGGCATGGTGGGACCGATTAGGACATCATATTTCTTGAAGGCTTCTTCGAAGTTTCTTCGAATCAGGGTTCGAACCTTGAGGGCTTTCAAATAATATTTGTTATAATATCCAGTTGAAAGGGCGTAGGTGCCAAGAATTATTCGTCGTCTCACCTCAGCTCCGAATCCTATCCGCCTGTTTTTTGAATAAACAGTTTCCCAGTTTCCCTCATCACGGTCAACGCGATAGCCGTACCGTAAGCCGTCGTATCTTGCCAAGTTGGAGCTGGCTTCAGACATGGCGACGATGTAATAGGCTGCAAGAGAATATTCGAGAGTGGGAAGCGAAGTCTCCTCGTAAGATGCCCCCAGCTCTTCAAGTTTGTGGATTCCCTTCCAAACCTGTTTCTCCACTTCATCACTCGTTCCCTCACCGAAGAACTCTCGAGGCACACCAATCTTGACTCCCTCAACACTATCCTTCAGGAATTCAGTGTAATCTTTTGGCGCCGCTTTCACGGAGGTGCTGTCCTTCTGATCATAACCAGCAATAAAAGTGAGAAACAGGGCGCAGTCGTAAACATCCTTTGCCATGGGACCTATCTGCTCAAGACTGTTCGCGTAGGCAATCAACCCGTAACGGCTAACCAGCCCATAGGTTGGTTTTAAGCCAACAACTGAACAGTAGCTGGCTGGACAACGAATGGAACCTCCCGTGTCAGTTCCCAAGGCTAAGACAGCCTCATCAGTAGCGATACACGCCGCACTGCCCCCAGACGAGCCCCCGGGAACCCGTGAGAGGTCCCATGGATTGCAGGTTGGACCGAAGTAGCTGGTTTCCGTGGAGGATCCCATGGCAAACTCGTCCATGTTTGTCTTCCCAATGATTATGCCGTCTTCCCGTTTAATCCGCTCAATGACCTCCGCGTCGTAGGGAGGAACAAAATTCTTGAGCATCCGCGAAGAACAGGTTGTGGGAATTCCTTGCGTACAGATGGCATCTTTCACGGCGACGGCAACGCCCGCCAATTTCCCGATGGATTTTCCAGCAGAGACTTTTCTATCGATTTCTCCAGCTTTCTTGAGAGCTTCTTTCTCAACAAGGGTAACGAAGGCATTAACCTTATCTTCCAACTTGTGGATTCTCTCAAAAACCGCCTGAACACATTCCTCGGCTGTCACTTCCTTATTGCGTATGCTCTCAACGGTCTCTCTTGCGGTTAACCCACGTAATTTTGGCATTTTGTCCGTCTTCCTAAACGATTCTCGGAGCTTTAAGGAACCTCTTCTCTTTTTTTGGGGCGTTTCTAAGGGCTTCTTCTGTTGTTAGCGAAGGCTTTGTCTTGTCTTTCCGATAGACGTTCTTCAGGTCTAAAACGTGGTAGGTTGGTTCGACTCCTTCCGTGTCTACTTGGTCAATCTTTTTGAAATAGTCAAGAATTTCGTTGAACTGTTCCGTGAAGAGAGCCTTCTCTTTGTCGGAGAGCTCTATGTGGGCGAGCCAAGCGATGTGTTCAACTTCTTTCTTTGAAAGATGCTGTCTTTTCATGTTTACTCCTTCAACATAAGAATGAAACTCATCTTGATTATTTCTTTAGCCAAAGTCTTATCTGGACTGCTTTTAACTCTTCTGCACGCTAATAGGGCGCATGCAGGTTTCCGACTCTTCGTCAACAGAAACGAACATTTGTTGCGCGACACTTCAAACCCAAGTTTTTAGGACTTGAAGTATGTACGGGAAATTCAGAAATGTTTTATTGACCTCAGACTCAGAATCCGAATTGAGCACACGCAGAACTTATGGTTGAATAATAGCGTTCCCACCCACACGCCAATTCGCCCTTTTGCGTGTGCTCCATATTCCTCTTTTGTTCGTGCATGACAGTTTATTGGTATCTTCGCCTTCTGATAATGAACACGATAACAGAAACCGCTGCGGCGCCAGCAACACCACCTAGAATGCAGGCATATACTGGTTTAGCCATTTGTCATTCACCGTGAAGTACGTTGGGCTGCTTTAAGCTTGACTTCTTGCAGCATCTTCGGCTAAGTTGGCATAAACCAAGTCAAAGCAAAAACCAAACGCTGACACAGCTCTCAGCGGCGATCATATTAGGCTCCTAATCACAGCAGCATGTTAAAAACAATATTTTTTCTGTTTTCAGCAAACCATCACAGAAGCAGTTTGTTTTGTTTAGCAAGGGGTGGGGGGTGGAGCGCACGCAAAAGGCGAATCGGATTGTGGAAACGCTGGTGGTTAACTTTCGGGGTAATGCGTGCGCTCAGTTCAGATTCTGAGTCCGACCAATAAAACATTTCTGAATTCTCCATACATATTCCAAGTCAGCTGCTGGAGTCCGCTTCTAAATTGCAAATTCTATCCGAGGCAAAAATTGTGGCGCGGAGATTCTGCAATACGCTAGGCTGGGATGTTGATTCTTTTTCAGGTAGGAGTAAAGTATAAACATGGGTACTCCTAGTCAAGGTGACAAGGGTTAAAAATGCCGGCAATGGAAGTGGGAAGAATCTGCGTTAAAGTCGTAGGGCGGGAAGCAGGAAAACGATGCGTAATCGCCGATGTTGTAGACAAAAACTTCGTTCTCATCACCGGCCCTAAAGATGTCTCTGGTGTAAAACGGAGACGCGTCAACGTTAATCATCTAGAACCAACCGGAGAAAAAATCGACATAAAGCGGGGCGCAACCGACGAAGAAGTCACAGAGGCGCTGAAGGCAGCGGGTAAACTGGAAGAGATGGCTAAGCTAGTGAAGCCCACCCTATCCTAACTCTTTTAATCTTTCCTAACCCTTTTTTCCTTTCTGGAGAACAACTATGAGAAGAATCAGCGAACCTTGGGAGATCAAACGAAGCTTGCTGGTAAAGGCTGAGGAGGAAACCAACCCTCGCTTTGGTCACAAACCCGAAGAGAGACCCATCCAAGAGCACATGCGATTCGGGATAATAAACTTGGATAAGCCTGCTGGACCCTCAAGCCACGAGGTTACAGCTTGGGTCAAGCGAATCCTCAGTCTTGAAAGCGCCGGTCACGGCGGGACCCTTGAGGCTTAAAATAGCCGGGGAAATCCCAAAGTTACCGGTATATTACCTACGGCCATAGATGATGCTACAAAGATAATTCAGGCTCTTCTGTTGGCAGGCAAAGAATACGTCTGCGTAATGAAGCTCCATTCTCAGGTTCCAGAAGAAAAAGTGAAAAATGTGCTGGAGGAGTTTCAGGGAACCGTTTATCAGCGACCTCCTGTACGTTCATCGGTCAAGCGGCGGCTTCGGACAAGAACAATCTACTACATCGACTTTTTCGAGATGGATGAGAGAAACGTTCTCTTCAAGGTTGGATGCGAAGCGGGAACCTACATACGGAAGCTCTGCTATGATGTCGGCGAGGTTCTGGGCTGCGGTGCTCACATGCAGGAGCTTCGTAGAACAAGGGTTGGACCCTTCGTAGAGGACGAAAGCCTATTCACCTTACATGACCTCTCCTACCTCTTTAGCCAGTGGCAAGAAACCAAAGATGAAAGCCTGCTAAGAAAGTTCATTTACCCCATGGAAAAAGCCTTGGAGTTGATGCCAAAGATATATGTACGAGATTCCGCCGTAGACGCCCTTTGCCACGGAGCCCACTTAACTGCTCCAGGAGTGCTGTCTCTGGATTCTGGGATCAGAATCGGCGATGCTGTTGCGGTCTTCACCCAGAAAGGAGAGGCTATAACGCTGTCAAAAGCTGTGGTGTCTTCAGAGAGCATGTTGAAGATGGATCACGGGTTTGTGGCGAAGACCCAGCGGGTTTTGATGCCTCGTAGTCTTTATCCTAAGATGTGGCGTAGCAATCAGTGATGCCTCGCTTGTTTCGAAAAGACTAAAAACGTGTTGGGTGTGTATGTATTGGTTATGCCGGGGTGTCCTAGAGCTTTGCGCGGGGAATCTGGTAGGGAGCAGATTCCAAGGTAGGAAGCTCACGCCTGGAATTCCTGCAACTACGGTGAGCCTGTGACCCCTTGGGTCGCGTGGGTTCAAATCCCACCCCCGGCGCCACAAGTTTTCTCTACATGCCATTTTTTGTGAGGTGACCTAATAAGTCTCTTTGGTGTAAAGAATGGAGTATGCCACATTCCACTAGATATATTCTGTTTGCCTTGCTGCTCATTGTTTTATGTTTGCCCTTCATTTGGAAAGTTGGGGCGGAATCGGATAGGTTGGTTTTGGAGTGGGAACAGCATTGGGAAACTTATGGTGTGGGTGGCACCTGCAATTTTGGCACACATAACTTTTTCGTGGGGGACGTCGACAACGACGGCGTAATGGAAATGGTTACAGGAGGATTGATGTATCACTCAAATGATACGAGAACAGGACTGGAGGCTCCCCTTAAGATTTGGAATTGGAACGGCGAAAACTTCACGATTGAAACCAGTTACAATTGGGCAGGAGTCATCGCCTCCATCTATGCCGCTGACATTGACGACGACGGCTCCCCCGAAATAATCACAGGAGGACAAGTCATAAACAGCACAGGCAGTTATGCGTCCCTCAGAATCTGGAACTGGAACAATGAAGTTTTGGTTTTGAGAGGTAGCTACCAAGGAGTATCTGTCAGTTCAATATTCGTCAGCGATGTGGACAAAGACGGCACACCAGAAATACTCACAGCTGGAAGAGCTTCCAACGAATCCAAGTCTTCTGCGCAACTATGCGTATGGCAATGGGACAGGAACAGTCTCGCCTTAAGGAAGAGTGTGGAGTGGTGTGCCACAAATAATGCCAGCGCCAACTCTGTATACGCTTACGACCTGAACAATGACGATGAAATCGAAATTATCACTGGCGGTTACGATAACGACCTGACGAACAGCAGCGGTCAACTACGCATCTGGCATTGGAATGGAGAAGAATTGTCCCTGAAAGCGGATGAGGAATGGCGTATGACAGAGGGCGTTTATGGAGTGACCATCAGTGGAGAACCCATGGGAAATACTTTAGTTGAAAATTTGAAGGTGAGCGATGTTGATGACGATGGTACTCCAGAAATAGTCACTGGCGGATTCGCCTATGACGGAGAAAAAGTTAACGCGCAGCTTAGAATCTGGAATTGGAACGGTAACACTCTTACTCTGGAGAAAAGCCATGAGTGGATGACCGAAGATATTACAGAAATCAAAGCCATCTCTCTAAGTGATGTTAACGGCGATGACCAACTGGATATTGTGACCAGCGGAGAAACAGCAGCTTATGGGGGGTTCAGTGATGTTAACGTCCCTCCTGAAGCCGCGCAACTCAGAGTCTGGAACTGGAATGGGAAAACCCTATCGCTGAAACAAAATGAAGACTGGGAGATTGGCGAAGGGGTTGTGGCTTGGAATGTGGGCACGGGTGATGTGGATGACGATGGAACAGTGGAGATAGTGACCGTTGGCTGCATGTATGTATCCACTTTATGCGACCCTGATTTGAGAATTTGGTCTATCGCAAGAGAATCAGCTTCTCTTCCCTATCCCCTTTTAGCAGCGATTGGGGGAGTGTTAGTAGTGTTGTTGGGTACAGGCTTTTTCTTAGTTAAACGGTGGCAAAAATAGTCTTGACCAACATCTAAGGTTATATTATTGTCGTGGGTTCAAACTACCTCTCGGCGCCAACAAAACTTTCGTTTTTTGGGTTAATCTTTTTTATTAGGTCGCATATGGATGAAAATATTGTGAGGCTCGTTTGCGATGGACGTTGGGATAGTTGGTTGTGGAGGCGTTTCGGGACTTCACATCAATGCGTGGAGAGATGCAGGAATATCTGTGGTTGCTGCCTGTGACTTGAATGAGAAGACGGCTATTCAATTTGCCGAAGAGTGGAGAATTCCTTCTTATTATACTGACTTCTCTGAGATGCTAAAAAGCGAAGACCTCTTCGGGGTTTCAGTCTGTGTTCCTCCCCAGTTTCACGCGAATATAGCTGTAGAGGCTCTGGAGTCTGGATGTAACCTAGTCGTGGAAAAGCCCTTCACTGTAACTACTGAAGAAGCAAAAGAAGTGATTAACACGCTCCAGAATTCATCGGGGAGACTGACAATAATCCATAGCCAACTCTTTGAACACTCAATTTATCATGCCATGAAACGTGTTCAGGCAGGAGACATCGGGAGGGTCATAGGAATGGATGTTGGAGTTTTACACAGCAGTGACGAAGCCATGGCGGCAGACAAAAACCACTGGTGCCACAGACTATCAGGCGGCAGATTTGGAGAAAACCTGCCTCACCCAATATATCTTCTCCAAGCTTTTCTAGGAAAATTGGAAATCAAATCCGTATTAGCTGACAAACTGGGTCCTCACCCATGGATGGCTTTTGATGAGTTGAGGGTAATTTTAGAGGCTGAAAAAAAGAAGTTTGGAACCGTTCACATCAGCTTTAACGCGCCGGGACCCCAGAGAACCGATGTTCATGTAAACATCTACGGTACTGGAGGCACAATGCACGCCGGAATCTATCCCCTAAGCAGCCTGATTGTCTCGAAGCCTGGACGTGGAGTGCTGCTCTTGGATAATCTTGCTCATCAAGTTAAGATATGGGCTGCGTATCTGGGGAATATCATAACTAAAGGAACAGGACCCAGAAACTACAGTATTTCCCATGCGCGGATCATCAAGTCGTTTGTGGAAAGCGTCAAGGGTAACGGAAAACCCTTGGTCACCCCTGAAATGGGACTGGAGAACGTTCAAGTCGTTGAGCAGATATGTAAACGAATAGATGGCGCCCGAGTTTCTAAGAGCTGAATTTCAGATGATGTTGAAACCGTGGAGTACGTGAACGAGGATTATAAGATAGAAAAATATTAGGATATACCTGTGAATGAATCGGGTATAGTTCACTAGCTTTTCTGCAATTTTGAATCTATTGAAGAAGCCAGTTGCTACGACTGTGCTTAAAATTAGAAATGACGGGACTCCGGTTCCTGAGTATGGAAAGGTTGCTGCCAGTCTACCGAAGTGTTGAGCAAAGTGGGTGGAAATCAACAAAAAGGCAAGAAGATTTCCGAAAACATGGCTTCTTAACAATGTCTTACAGTTTTGTGGTCTTTCGCGTTTTAGAACGTAGTAAATTGGTATGAATATTGAGATGAAGATAAATCCTGCTAAGCTAAACCAGTGGGTGAAAAGGTAGGGACCAACAAAGAAAGTTAAGCTATACCAGCGAATATAGAACACAATTGAAAGGAGGATTGTAGCTACCAAGATAATTAACGATAACCAAAGTTCTGAATTCCTGTAAGATTTCAAATACGCAACCTCACCTGTCTAGAATCCTGAAAGTGGTTTAAGTTCTTAATGTCTCTTAATATAAATTGTGAGCATGTAAAACTTGTTTAACCACTTCTTGTCAAGGTTTCTTTACAAAAATCTTTTTCAATGTTTCCTTTTATTCTCTTGCATAAGGGAAGTCAACGTTGAGACGTAGAAACATCCTTCTCATGCTGGTGCTGGTTACAGTTCTGGTTTTGTCTCTCTTTTTAGCGGTTGGACACTTTTTCCCTTCAAAGCAGAACTCAAATTCGCCTTTTTTTGTCGGCGTCGAAATTGGTTGGCGCAGTAGTGTCGCTGACTGCAAAGCCCTGATTGACAGAGTTAAAGATTACACCAATCTCCTGATTATTGCTTCATCGACTATAACTTGTGATGAAGCTTCGCTAGATGAAACTTGTGACTACGCGTATAATGCAGACATGTATCTTATGGTCTATTTCGGTGATCTACTCTTTTCACCCCAAGAAGCAGTCGTCCCCAATAGCACTCAATATTATCCCTATGAATGGATTATGCAAGCCAAAGAAAGGTATGGCGACCACTTCTTGGGAGCATACTATGGTGACGAGCTGGGAGGCGCTAGATTAGATACAGACCGCCCCACCGTCATTGGGATAGGTGCAGGCGCAAACCAAACAACAAGCTATATGGATGCCGCAAACTCCTTTGTCCAAAGTACCTCCAGAAGCATGGATGTAGGTCATCCCATAGCCGCTCCACTGTTTACTTCCGATTACGCGCTGTACTGGTTTGACTACAAAGCAGGATACGATGTGGTCCTTGCAGAATTCGCGTGGAACAACAGCAGATTACTGCAGGTCGCATTGTGCAGGGGCGCCGCAAGGATCCAGAATCAAGAGTGGGGAGTCATGATTACATGGACGTATGCTGGGTTGCCTTATCTGGAGTCCGGAGCTGAAATGTATGACGACATGGTTTTGGCGTATAATTCAGGGGCAAAATATGTAGCAGTGTATGACGCTTCACATCTTTGGCACAACAGCACACTTACCGAAGACCATTTTGATGCGTTAGAGAACTTCTGGAATTATGTGCAGCATAATCCGGACAAGCATGGAAGTCTCAAGGCTGATGTGGCGTTGGTTCTTCCGCGGGATTATGGTTTTGGTTTCCGCACTCCAATTGATTCCATATGGGGATTTAAACAGGCTGATGCATGGACCGAAAAGATGTACAATGATGTTAACGACCTCCTGAATGAATATGGTTCCAGTTTGGACATTGTCTACGATGATCCAACGTTTAGCAATGCCCTAGAGGATAGTTACAATGAGTTATTGTTGTGGACCACAGGGACGGCTGGAAGCAGCTATCCCGTTGTAAACCTCAATAGTACGATGGGTTACTCAACGATTCAAGAAGCCATAAACTCTTACGCAACCTATGATGGTCACACCATTTTTGTCAAGGCTGGAACATACTATGAAAACGTGGTTGCCAACAAGTCCATATCTCTAATCGGCGAGGATGAGGAGACTACGATAATTTGCGGGGACAACAAGAGCACAACATTAGATATAGTCTGTGATAGGGTTAACGTGACAGGCTTCACCATACGCGATGGAGGCAACTTCACCTCAGGAAATGGGGGAGGAATCCTCTTAAACAACGCAAACAACTGCAACATTTCAGGGAATACCGTAACGGCAAATAATTGTGGCATCTATCTGCAGGATTCCTCCAACAATACGTTAAGGAATAATACTATTTCCGATAATGAGTACAATTTCGGAGTTTCGGGACGCACTCTTTCAGACTATATTAACGACGTGGATTCTTCAAACACCGTTAACGGCAAAGCAATCTTTTACTGGATTAACCAGCGTAACCGTGTGGTGCCTTCGGATGTTGGATACATTGCTCTTGTAAACTGTACGGGCATGACCGCCCAGAACTTGCATGTCACCAATAATTGTAACGGTTTGCTCATTGCCTATACTCAGAATTCGACAATAATCGGTAACACGTTCACAGATAACTGGGAAGGAATTAGGTTAGACGGTTCTTCAGGTAACGTTCTTAGGGACAATGACTTGTATAGTAACAGGCACAATTTTTGGTTCCATGGGGGATTAGCTAATGATGTTGATACTTCAAACAGAGTTGAAGGCAAGCCAATTTATTACTGGGTCAGCCAACACGACAAAACAGTGCCATCCTACGCTGGATACGTGGCGCTGATAAACTGCACAGGCATCACGGTTCAAAATCTGCAGCTCTCCAACAACGGTCAAGGAATAGTGTTAGCTAACACAAGAAACGCAACTGTAAGCCACAACACCATCATGAATCAAGTTAACGGCATTGAACTGGATACATCTACAAACAACACTGTAGCTGAGAACTTCATGGAGGCAAACACAAACTGTGGCATCGCAGTTATATCTTCAGACCACAATAGTTTTTCTGGAAACACCGTAACAGGCAGCAAAACAGGCATCGTTGTCAACGCATCACTAAGCAACAGCATCTACGGGAACAACATAACCGCAAACGGCTACGGCATCAAATTTCAGAACAGCATTTTCACCAATAGCTCATACAACACAGTGATTGATAACTCCATAACAGCAAACAACCACCACATTGGCATAGATTATGGCGCTCAAAACAACACTTTCTATCATAACAACTTTATCGACAACACAGGACAAATTTCTGTCTCAGAAATGTACGAATATTGGGGTGGCATTTTATTTCTTCCTGGTCCAACAAATTTTTGGGACAATGGTTCTGAAGGAAACTACTGGAGCGACTACACGGGAGCGGATGCCAATGGCGACGGCATAGGAGACATGCCATACACGTACTTCAACTCTATAATCAAGGACAATTACCCGCTCATGCAACCCTTCATAATTCCCTAGTTTGTGAATGGTGTTTTTTCCAGAATTTTGTTATGTTTTCTCCGCATTCCATGGGATTCTTCACTGTTTTCATCTCTTTCTGGTAGTAGCTTGGAAGTAGCTGCTTGATATCTGGGCGGGTGGCTCGTTCGTCAAGTATGACTATGCACCCCTTGTCTGTAGCTGAGCGGTGGACGCGACCACAGGCTTGAACCAAACGGAATATGGCTGGAGTCAAGTAAGCGTACATCCTTCCTCTTCCAGGGAATTGATAATCAAAATAGGTTATCAGCGCCTTCTGGTAGATGCTCCAAGTTGCATAGGGCAACCCCACAGTTACCACGCAGGTCAAAAGGTTATCTGGATAATCCATTCCCTCACTGAACTTCCCGCCCATAACCCCAAACAACACATTATGCTTCGAACTTGTCAGCTTCTCCATCACCTCGCTTCTTCGGGTCTTGCGTTCCTCCACAATCATCCTTCTATCGGTGTCGATGTGTGAAATGACAGTGTTCATGAGATTATAGCTGGTGAAAAAGACCCCCATGTTCCCTTCATTAGCCTCAGAGATGCCTTCGATGTATTCTCCCCATTTCCTGAGCATCCGGTCAGTTCTCTTCTCAAACCTCGATGAGACATCCCTCGCAGCCAATATCAGCCGGTTTTCAGGTGGGAAGGGAGAATCGAACTCTCTGAGGTGGACGTCTGCTTGGCTGCGAAGTATCAGGTCTCGGTAGACTTTTGGTGGAGAGAGGAAACCGCTCATGACAATGCTTCCTTTAGCCTCTCGCAGAACAGGGTCAGTTATCTCCCTGCCGTCTAGGCTTCTAACCTCTAGATGTATTCTGTCTCCCCAATCTCTCTGTATCAGGTGAACGTACTTCCGTCCAATTCTCTCAAAGAAATTCCCTATGAACTCGCCTACCCGATGGTTGTAGCTGAAAATCTTCTCATTACCCAGTTCCTCGCGCTTCTCTCTCACGTGTTCTCCGTATTCGTGGAGGGTTTCCGCGGCTTTGATGCCGGATGTTCCACTTCCCTCAAGGAATAGGTCGCTGACTTCTTGGGGGTTCAGCATCCTGAGGTTCTCTTTTCCTAGACGCCTTTGAGCGCGTTGAAAAATCTGGTCATCCAAGAGGCTGAGGTACTCTTGAACAGCCGACAAGCTTTCATGTTCGAAGTTTTCGGTTTCCTTCATGGCGCTTTCAACAGTGGTTTGTGTCAGACGGTCAGAGAGGAGTTCCCGGGCGAAGGTCGGCAGGTTGTGGGCTTCATCTACAATGAGATAGACGTTAGACAGGTCTACTCCCCAGCTCTGCAGCAAGGCTTCTCGAACCGGCTTGTTGAAGGTGTAATTGTAGGTTCCGAGGAAGATGTTCACTTTGCTGAGCACCCGTTTCAGCGCTTCATAGGCACAGAAGCCCTGCTTACCCATCCGCCTCGCAGCCTCCTTCGGGTCAAGAATCTTTCGGGCGCAATCCAGAGCCAACTCGTCGGCTTGCCTCTTCCGCCTCATCAAGTTCCAATAGAATCTGCAGTAGGGTTTTGTTGCGGACTCACAGTTCTCCTTCAGCCTCCTGCATTCTTCCAGAAAGTCAAAGTAGGAAGTGCCGCTTTTAACCCGTAGGGGGCACATGTCCTGTTTGCTGAAGAAGGATACAGCCAAAGGATTCTGCTCCAATGCCCTTAATTCCTTGAGGAAAATGTGAAGTTGGCTCCTAGTTCTGAAGCTAATCAGGAGCTTGTTTTCTCCCATCAGGGGCAGAACACTTAGGAGAGCGCCAAGGGATTTTCCTATGCCGCAGGGAGCGCTTCCCAAGAAAACCTTGTTGTTCTCAAGGGCTTTCGTCGCTTCCTCAATAAACTTCACCTGCCCCTTACGTTCTTCATAGCCTCTTGGAAGCCACTGATTCTCAGAAGCTCTGCTTTCCATCACAGTTTTCGGTGCTTCGATGCGTCTGTGGGGGCGACTGGAAACCACGATTCTGGCGGTCAGGTATGTTCCGCAGTTAGGACAGAAACGGCTCTGGCTATATTCTTCAGGGGAATACTTTCTTTTGCACTTTCGGCAAACGTAGATTCGGGTCAACTTCCTCCCGCTAAGATAGCAGATGGCAGTAAAATATGCTTTGCTAAATTGTTTCAAATTTAAATCGTGATTCTGGAGAGGGATATTATTTGAGGGGTTTTTCCATCAGTGCTTGGTAGAAATATCGTGTAACGTCGTCGCCTTCCAGAGATGAGACGTGCCTAATTCCCTCAATGCGGAAGTGGTCTCCAAACAATTCGATTATCTGCCTTCTTGTGAAGTGGTTCCATGCGGGTCCATTTCTGTAACTGAAACAGGTCATGAAATATGTGCCCCTAGGCTTCAAAACTCTGCTGACTTCTCTGATAAAGGAGGCTCTGTTCCTTGTTTCTACATGATGGAAACAGCCCATGTCAAAGACGAAACCAAACCTCTCATCCTTGAAGGGAAGCGCCAAAAAGCTTCCTACAAGAAGACCTAGTTCTGCGTTTTCTTTGTGCGCCCTTCCTTTGGAGAGTTTTGCTGCTCCATCTGAGATGTCCATGGCGGTGACGTCGAATCCCTGTTTCGCTAGGTATATTGGGTTTGTTCCGGCTCCGCAGCAGAGGTCCAAGGTCTTGCATGGTTTAATCCGCTTTGATTCAACGAGTTCCACTAGACTTTTTCTGGGTTTACCTAGTTCCCATGGCAGGGATTCTGAACGGTAGCGATGGTATATTCTGTCCCATCCAGTATCATGACGCGATGACATAAACACTCACTCTGGAAATGGAGTTTGCTCCTAATTGTGCCTTTCTAATAACAGTCTGCATTGTTATCTCTCAAGGCTTCTCTAGTTCAAATGCCTCCTTAACCAAGGCTTTCACAGCATCCGCCTTGATGTCTTCGAGGCTCCTTATCTTTACATGCATCAACTTTTTGCCTGTTCCTTGAAGCAGCCCTTCGGGGTCGTGCAGTTCTCTTCCGCGCCAGAAATGAAGGCTCACATGCGCTTTGTGAGGGGATATGGCACATACATACCGTTTCTTTCGGGTTTGGAAGCTAAGGTTGCCCCAGCTAATCACCTCAATAAAATCGGGAACAGCCTCAAGAATGAGCTTGCGCAATTCTTGAACTAGCTCCCTTATCTCAGGAGTGAGGTCAGCCAAGTATTTTTCTACGTCAACTTTTGTTGTTTCACCCACGAATCTATCCTCAAGTAAATTCTCGGTCACGCAATTGGTTAAAGCTTTTGGGAATACATGGCTAGCATAGAAAAGCGGAATCTAGATAAGGAGTAAAAAGAGTGTACCCTTTAGGGGAGAACAGCATGTCTCGAATGGCAGTTATAGTAATCGATATGTTAAATGACTTCGTTACAGGCGATTTGAAGACCGCCCGCGCCGCAAGAATAGTAGAACCCCTCAAGAAACTTGTCGAAGCAGCGAGAAACCATGGTGTACCAGTCATATACTCCAACGACGCCCACCTCAGAACCGATTTCGAAGTCGTTAAGAAGTGGGGTGACCACGCCATCAAAGGCTCGCCAGGCGCTCAGGTTATCCCCGAGCTTGCGCCCACAGAAAGGGATTTTGTCGTTGAGAAACGTGTCTACAGCGGATTTTACGAGACTGGTCTTGATTCGCTTCTCCGAAGTCTCTATAAGGGCAAGGGCGTGGAAACAGTTATCCTAACGGGCTTGCACACTCACATCTGTGTCAGACACACGGCTGCCTCTGCCTTCTACCGAGGCTACAAAATAATAATCCCCAGCGACGGCGTAGAAGCTTTCACTCACCAAGAACATGAAGAGGGACTGAAATACCTCAAAAACATCTACAACGCAGAAATTAAGACCGTGAAGGAGATAATTGAAGAATTCGAGAAAAACTGACTAGCTCTAGTGTCCTTGGTCAAGGTTTCTTGACAAAAATGCTTTTCAATTATGTTAAGATAGTTTTAAGTGGTAAAAATTGAGAAGCAAAAAAGCATTAATTCTATTATTGGTTTTCTGTTTTGCTGTTGTTTCTCTTTCAGAAATCGGGATGGTGCAAGCAGAAAGCACAATTTATATCAGAGCTGATGGAAGCGTTGAGGAAACCAGTAAAATCCAAAGGGATGGAGATATCTATACTTTAATCTCTGATATTAGTGGCTCAATTGTTGTGGAAAGAGATAACGTTGTTTTGAATGGAGCAGGTTACAGACTTCAAGGAGATGGAAACGAAAACGGAATAACCCTTAGTGATATTAACTATGTTACCGTAAAGAATTTGAAGTTATCCACTTTCAACATCGGGATTGTTGTTATGCGTTCAGGTAGCAATAAAATCTTAGAAAACACAATAACCGATAGCTTTCGTGGTCTCGACTTAACCGCTTCAACGAGCAACATTGTTTCTGGAAATTACATCGCAAACAATACTTATGGTATCGCCCTTGAAAACAAAGATAACATCATCAACAATAACACAATAACCAACAACAGCGATGCTGGCATCTTCATTTATGGCGCTGGTTACAACATTATCTTTGGAAACAACCTCACAAACAACAGCAATGGCATCTATCTCAGTGTTTCTTCTTATAATGGCATCTTCGAAAACAACATCACAGACAACAATGGAGGCATGTATTTCGAGCAGTCTTCCCACAATTCAATTTACTCTAACAACTTTGTCAACAATAACCCACAAATCTTTACTGACACCGACAGCGTGAATGATTGGAATATTACTGTTGCAGGCAAAGGCAACTACTGGAGCGACTACACTGGAACGGACAATGACGGTGACGGCTTCGGGGATACCCCTTACGTTATAGACGAGAACAACCAAGACAACTATCCACTAACAACAGAGTTTGTAATCCCAGAGTTTCCATCGTGGATAATTCTGCCATTATTCTTGATGGCTACTTCTATTGTGCTGATTGTCTCAAAGCGTTTCTTCTAAGCTTGAGGCTATTGGTAAGTGTGACTTTAGCAACTTTTGTTTTAACTTGGAAAAGAACTATAAGCGCTTCTTCTAACGAGTTGATGTGAATCAGCGCCTGTTGGAAGGTTTGACTGTAAAATGCGGATTGATAAGCGAGACTTGTTGACGATCACTGTGCTTTCCATAGTTTTCTTTTCAGTAGCTGTATGGAATCTGGGAATGACCAAAACTCCCCTCACTACATGGCAAACAACCGAAGACACCAGCTTTTACATTGACCTCGGCAGACTTGAGAGCGTCCGCAGCGTTTACCTCCTGGTCAAATTTGGCTCTGCCAATGTCACGGTTTACACTGGTTCTCCTGGAAACTGGAACTCCATCCAAACGCTGAGGATTCCGGGCTCGGGTTCGTTCACCTACTACCGTTGGAGCCAGTTCAACATCAACAGCGACACTCAGTATGTGCAGTTTGATTTCCAGCAGGCTTCTATCGAAGTCGCTGAGGTGGCGGTTCTCAGCCAAGATGTCCAGAGAGTTGCCATTGACGCGGTTACTGGTGAAGGAACTTCTGACCCAAACCTGTCCAAGCTGATTGATGAACAGAGCTTGGTTCAATGTCCCCCAACTTACCTGTCAGAAGTACATTTCGATGAAAAATACTTTGTCAGAACCGCGGAGGACTACCTGAACTTTCAGACCCCTTATGAGTGGACTCACCCACCCCTAGGAAAATTAATCCTTACAGGGGGAATTGCGATTTTCGGTTACAACCCCTTTGGATGGCGGATAATAGGCGTTGTCTTCGCCACATTGATGATTGCGTTGATTTATATTGTGGGGAAAGAGTTGTTCGGAACTTGGATTGGCGCTTTCGCTTCAGCTTTTCTATTGACGTTTGATTTCATGAATTTCGCGATGGGGCGAATGGCAACTGTTGATGTTTATGTAGCCTTCTTCTCCCTAGCATCGCAACTCTTCTTCTTGATTTACATCAAAAGTGTACTCAAGAACGGCTGGAAAGCTCCGCTTCTTCCAATGTTTTTGGCAGTATTATTCTTCGCCCTTGGATTTTCAACAAAATGGGTTGTACTCTTTGGTTTCCTAGGTCAGCTAACGATTCTTCTGGCGCTCAGGCTCAGAGAAGTCATAAAGCTGAAAGATGGCTCATCAGCAAAGATTGTCACGTTCTTTGATCACCCATTTCTCTCGCTGTATGCCTTTTTACTGCTGGCGGTGTTTGTTTACTTCCTGACGTATATTCCAAACATGCTCATAGGAGACAGCTTGATAGATGTGTTCCGATTGCAGGGGTCAATGTTCCATTATCATTCAACGCTGGTGTCCACTCATCCTTATGCGTCTCAATGGTGGACCTGGCCGTTTATTCTAAAGCCTGTGCAGATTTTCATAACATACTTGCCTAATAATGTCGCGTCAATAATCATGGCTATGGGGAACCCTGCGGTTTGGTGGGTTGGTTTTGCCTTCGTAATTTTGAGTGTTGAACGTGCCATTAGAAGAAGGGGTTTCGCCTGCATTTTCATCACGGTCTTGTTCTTTTTCCAGTGGCTGCCTTACGTGTTGATTTCAAGAACCACGTATCTCTACCACTTTTATTCCAGTGTGCCATTCCTCTGTTTGGCTACAGCGTATTTTCTGAACAAATATTGGAGTAGCAAATGGATGAAAGCGGCGGCGTTAGCCTATTTTGCAGTTGTGGTGGCTCTCTTCGGGCTTTTCTATCCCGTCATCTCTGGAATGCCCGCCTCTACCTCATGGATTGACAGTCTAAAGTGGCTTGGAAGCTGGGTGTTCCGTTGAAATCTGATTTTCTACTATCAATGGATGAAGCAGCGTAATCGATAAAAGTGCCGGAAAGCATGTTGCTGATGTTATGTAAGGGGTGGAATGTTCTGTCCTACTGTGCGAAGTGCGGTGCCAAGCTGGATGAGGGCGCCAGGTTCTGTTCCTCCTGCGGTGCTCCAGTTGCGAAAGTAACCAGAGAGGAATATTCTGTTTCCTCCGACAACCTTATCACGAGGGTTAAGGAGCTGCTTCATGAAGGAAACATCACAAGGATAATTGTGAAGAATGAAAAGGGCAATGTCCTGCTGGAGATACCAGCTACTGTCGGAGTTATCGGCGTTGTCCTTGCTCCTTGGCTTGCAGCTCTGGGCGTGATAGCCGCTTTGGCGACAAACTGCAGAATAGTTGTTGAAAAGAGAGAATAGAACCGAAACACTACCTTTCAGTTATTTCCTGAAAAAGCTTGTTTTCAACATACCGCTGTGATTAGTCTCCTAATATGATAGTAGCTGGGCAGTTCGTATTGTGCTCGTTGTCTTGCTAATGTTTTTAAGCTTAAATGAGATGTTGGTTATTCTGCCTTTGACCTAGGATTATAGAGCAGCAGGTTGGGGTCGTGGTCTAGCATGGTCTAAGATTCGCGCCTGGGGCGTGCGAGGTCCGGGGTTCAAATCCCCGCGACCCCACCAATAATCTCCTCAGACATTTTTAGGGATATTTCTTTTACATCATTTGCGACTTTGACATCATAGTCATTTTCCTTGAAATTTACCAGTTGAGTATAAAGTAGAGTTGAGTTTATGCTCTTATGTCCAAGAATCTGTTTCACATGAAGAATCATCAATAGTTGTCAGTAAAAGAACATGTAGACGCACGCATTTGAGAAATGAAAGAAATAAATGAACCCAAAGAGTATCATTTCTGTGGATTAATTGGAGATGTAGGAGTCATGGGCTGTCGGTATCTTGGGTTTTACTGTTTTCATAACGTCAGTCCAGTGACATTACATCGTTTGATACAATTTAACCGCATGAATCCAGATGTTACATTTGTTCCTTGCTTCGGAATTCCACAGCGCATCTATATTCCGGGACTTGTAGATCTGGGAAGCCTAACTTTGAAACAATTTAACTGGTTCTTCCTCAGGTCAAAACATATCGTCGATTGGTCACAAAATATTTCTAAGCGAGTAGAATCAATTCGGCGTAGGGTTGAAATTCAAACCTTGCAAAATGCTTTGAACCGAATCGGGATGAAGTTGTATAGTGACTTTACTCCAATGGGATATTATAACCTTGATTTGGTTATCTTGAATTGGTTTTCATCAGAAGGAAGAAATCTCGATTTTGACTTCCTAATCTTTCTCGAACATGACTTATTCGCTACAAGAACAATCGAGAGCCTGTATAATGAGTACATGAACTATGATGCAGGTTTCGTTGATTATCAGGAAGCAGATTCATCATGGGGCAAGTATCGAAGAATTTTTGGGAACGAATCCATCCTAAGATGGCTAAGAAGTAGAAACTTGAAACCCTTGCTCTATAGAGGCTTATACGTTGGTGCAATGATTTCACGTAAAGTACTCTCAAAACTTGAGAAGGAAGTAATGCCGTTTGGCCACTGTGAAATGACTTTACCATCAATCATAACTGGTTTAGGGTATTCATGTGCTCGATTAAATTTCCCGATGGTTCAATACAGACCTCCACGGTCAAAAGCAGATGTTGAAGCAAACTCAAGCTTGGGACTCTTCCATCCAGTTTATGAAGATTTGGAAACATAATACCTTACTTCCTTGGAAATGAACAGCACATAGACCTATCCCTTTTTTATGATTCACGTTTATATTACATCACGAAAAATGACTTCGGACAAGTGCACGCATACGTACAATTACCATGTCCAAAAATAAGCTTAATGTAGTGGGTGTGAGAAAAGGGAAGCGTCCTACCTGTTTCTTTGTCCGACATAATGCCGCATGATACAACATTTGATAATATCTTTTGCTTTTGATTATTTCTGGAATTCGCCCTTTTATTTTGAGTGAAGGGAGATTTGGTCTTTCATTGTATTTATAAACAACGATTCTGTCAAATAACACATCGTTTAGCAGGTTCAGTGAGTTCTCAAAATCCTCATCTGTTTCGCTGGGAAATCCCACCATCATACTTGTTTCAAGGTTAATTTTTGGATATTTTTCACTGATGTCATTAATGATTTCAACCCATTTTGCTAAGGAAAAATTTTTTCCCATTAACTTTAGTATTTTATTGCTTCCAGATTGGATGTGACTACCTAAATAAGTTATTTTTTTTGAGGCTAATGCTTGTTCCAGTTCTGGATACAATTCGATTAATGAACTTGGAGAAACATTAACTAAGAATATTTTATAATCTATCTGATTGTATCTTTTTATTATAGCGTTCAGTAAATCGGTTAGAGTAGTACCTATATCATATCCGTATGATCCTAAATCTCTCCCCACGAAGAAAAACTTTCGATATCCCTTATTGAGCCCCAATTGAAATTGTTTGATAATTTTTTCGATTGGTTGACTTCGCACTGATTTGTAGGCAAGTTTGTCACTGCAATAAGTGCAGCTGTGTTTGCATCCACTCACTATCTTAATGTACCACATTTTTTCCCGTGTTCTTTTTTTCGCAAAATTGATCAATCTATCGCGATGGAACTCAAAACGAGCGTATAGGTTCGTTATTTTTTCTCTTTGGGATAGTTGTCCATTTACCCTTTGCTTAGGTATATTACATTTATTGAGTGTATTTGCATCAATATCAAATTCTCCCGTTTTTGGCACATTGAAATAATCATGAAAGAAATCCCAAGATTCTTCTGGACCAATCAAGGTACCATTATAAACCCCTTTTAATGAGGCGGGATTAATTTTTGGTAGGCAGCCCCACACTATTAGTTTTGCTGATTTCTTTTTCAAACCCAACAGGTTTTTGATATCTCTAATTGATTCGTCTTGTTTACTTCGCAGATGCCCGCAGGCATTGTATATTATTACATCAGCCTGACAAATATCGTTGGTGTAAACGAAATTGTTTTGTTGACTGGATAATTTAACGAGATTAATCAATCGTTGTGTGTCTAACCTTGCTTCTTCACAGTATCCCATCGAGTCAACATAAACTTTTTTCATCCTGTTTCCTTTTTTCATGAGGATTTTTCTTACCCCTATGTGTTATCTTTTATATCTTGAAAGCAAGTATGAGCATAAACGTATTTTTTGTAGGGATGCGAGCGTGCCCCTAGCACATTTCCCAAAGACCTTAAGACCCATATAGGATTTTTTTCCATTTGTGCAGGCATTCATTTTTCTTTCAACCGAGCTTAAACTTTTCTCTGATGTCCTGAATACTGCCACTATGCAACGAAGATGGCAACGACTAATGAGCCAGCCATATCTCCATTTTCTATTACATTATATTTTTGGATTTTTCCTCATGAAAGTTAAAGATTGTTGCAGACAAGAGAATATGAAAAGAACTACAATCTTACATACTTGGCTATAACCATTAAATGGAGTTTTTCAGATCAGCATCAAATCAGAATATTTTTCGTTTTATCTGTACTATAAGCTTCTGAACAAATTGTAGCAGTAATTCAAAAAAATTTCGTGCCCTCATCGGCTCGCTAGTTCTTGATAGCCAGAGTTTTGGATGGACTAGCGAGAGCTGTGCATCAGTGGTATTTTCAAACTCTTTTTTGAGCAGTTCATTTCTTTCCAGTGCGGTTTTTCTCACAAATATCAACATATTTTGAGCGTAAAACGGTTCTACGTCATCATTTGACCATACTTTCTTCCTTATGCAATCAACCGTTACGTATCCTCTTTTCAAAAATTTTTTTGCCCAATAATTTGGCCATTGTTCATTTACATGATGAGCCCCTCCCTGAAAGGGTATTGCTGCTGAAAATAGAACAACTGGTCCTAAACTTACCAGCGTGTCGATTAAGGTGTCTGAGAATTCCTCTGAGATATGTTCAGCGACTTCTAAGGACATGACTAAATCGAACTCTCTGTTTAATCGAAAAAGTTTGGTCAAGTCAAACGGAATGAATTGTTCCTTTGGGATTTGCAACGTTGTTTGCTTTACCCATTCACCATCCACTCCCACAAAGTCTTCAACTCCATGTTGCTTGAATGAAGCTAACCAAATGCCAGCACCACAACCTATGTCGATTACACTTTTGGGCCTGATTAATTCCAGAAGTAGTGGAATAATTTCTTTTGCGGATTTCCATGAGTGGACTACCTTTTGTTCGTAAAATTTTTCATCGTAATACTTTGACATGTTCTTCATCAAACGATTAATGATTTATGATTTCACACTTAAACATTATACTAACCCCAAAAATGAAAAAGAGGGGAGTTATGGGATTAATTTCGGGTGACGCTTCTACTTGTCCCCTGTGCAAATCGCCGCGACTCCACTATTTAGAAATGGGGTTTTTGGGTGATTTTGGTTTTTGGCGGGTAGCCGTTTTTCAGAATTTCAGGTTATACGCTTACTGTGATTATGTGCTTTTTTTGGATGTGTTTATGTCCACACTCGCATTTGAATCCCAATGTCTTTCCTAGGCGTGTTATCAGTTCATATTTTGTGGCGTTGCATTGGGCTTTTTGTTTATGGATTTTCCATAACATCTCAGCTTCTTCTGGGGAAAGTGCAACAGAACGTTGTGCTGATAGGAGAAACCATGCGATGAACAAACCTAGACTTACCCAGATTGCGGGTACAAGTACGCCTGAAGTGAGCAGGGTCTCAAGGAACTGTACCAGCATCATCAGCATCGCATTTACCCTTGGTTAATAATGGTAACACTAGGTTCAGTTTCCGATTTAAGCTGTATGAAACAACATTATGGATTATGAACCTTACTTATATATTCGGAAAAGGGAGAACCAGCGGTGGACCTCTCTATTTTTCCGAGATTCAAATCACCGCGACCCTGCCATCAGATTTTTATTTTTGTGGGCGTTCTCTTCGCGTCTCGGTTAGGGGCCATCGGATTCTGATTGTAGTCTTGTTGCCGTATATGCTGTATTTGTGGAGCTTCCTCCCTTCCGGAATCCTGTCCACCAAGCCGCACCTTACAAGAGTCTCCACATTTCTCCAAAGCCCCTTCTTAGCCCCTTTCTTCAACCCCATTCTTTCAAACAGTTCACCCACCGTCATCGGCGAAGCATGCTTTTGGTAATGGGAAGCCAATTCGATTAGAATCTGCCTGTTCCGTTTTGAACCTAAAGCATCCAGTGTTTTCTGAGTTAATTCCTCTGGGACAAATAAGCTCTCGTGAGTGCCAAGAATCGTTTCGATAGAATCATAATATGGTTTAATAAACTCCCAGTAACATTTCAAAGTAAGGCGTTTTTGTTCACGGGACGCTATCTCATCCATGTGCTTTTTTGTCGCCAGTTTTTCCCAATATGGCTCCACGGCTTTCTGAATAGCGGCTGGCGCGAATGGTTGGATGACATTTCTTACAAGATAGTCAAGGAATTTGTAGGATACGTTTTCTTGCTCGTAAAGCTTCCGACTAACGTCTCTATAAGAGTCAACAACAAACAACGCCTCGTCCGGATTAAGGTCTCTTGAGTGCAGGTATCTCATCGGTCTGCCTGAGATGGTGACAGGGTCAGGTAAAACAATAGTTGCGGGATACTCAATATTTTGGTCTGCGCAGATCATTCTTTTAAGAATGGAGAGACCTGCGTTGGATTTGTCAAAAACATTATATGACGTTCCTAGATATCCGAGGGCTTCTAAACCCCAGCTGACATACGGGTATCTCTTTATCTCTGTTCCAAGTTTATTTCTCTCAAACAGATAGATGCCAAGAAGCTCTTTTTCATACTCTGAGAGAGTATAGGTCTTTTCGTTGAGCTTAACGGTTTTTGCTTCAAGAAGCTTATCGCGCGTGTTTATCTGCCCAAGTATGTTCTGGAGGCTCTTTTCAAAATCAAGTATTGTCAAGATGCTGTAGACGTCTCTCTGAATCTCTGCTCTATCTTCGACAATCACAACCCTTGTGCTTGGAGCAAAGACTCCCTGAAAGAACTTGTGTGCCTCAGCAACCCTCTCTCCAATGTCTCCCCGGTGATAGCCCCTGCCAATGTCTCTCAGAGCTCCAACGTAAACTACCGGATTGATGGAGTAGCCGCCATCTATGAGTTCCTCGAGGAAGAAGAGGGGAACAAAATGTTTGAGTTGCGCCACCTCCAAGTCTGCATGGAAGGCAACCACGACAATAGAATTGAGTTTCCGCCTTTTCCACTGTTCACCTAATCCCTCAACAACTCGGATTCTTCCCATCTCGGGAAAACGTTGGCTGAGCCACTTTTCGGTCAGCAACGGCAGCGGGATGCCTTCTCGCACATCTTTGTTAACCAATCTTTCGTTATCCTCCTTCTCTTTTCGTCACATATGTTTCATTAAATAGGGATAAAAGTAACATTCACTGTAACTAAATCCCATATGCTGTAATTCGCCCTCCCACCATATAAACTTAAGTAACAATTAACGTAACTAAAACCACAAAACATCCAATTTTTTAACCTCAAAGAATAATCCAGTCCCCCACATTAGTTATTTCGGTGAAACCAAATGGCATTGCAAGAACACACCCGCAGGAGCCAGAACCTGACAAAAAAGAATATAGAAACAAAAACCGAGAATGCACGGCGTCCTCTCCCCATGTGGTGTAGAGGCATAATGAGCGGCTGCGTCAACTGCGGCGGATGCGTCTAAAAACAACAATAATTATGGACTGCCGAAAAAGTTGTCCCCTTTGTAGGCAGTCACCACTCTTCCCTGTTTCTTAAAAACAATCTCTTTTGTATAGAGGGATGCTTCTCAAGAGTTGTACCCTATGCTTAATTAGTTGATAATGACAAAAAAGTAATCTAAAACCTAAAAACCGTTAACAACATGAAGTTCTAGGGGAAAGACATGCGTGACTGGAAATCCTTGCTGAAAGAGGACCCCACAGAGTGGCTACTAGAAAAGAACAATCCTTCAGTGCGTTATTTCGCCCTCACCGAGCTTTTAGAAAAACCTGATAACGATTCTGAAATAAAGGAAACACAAAACGAAATCATGAACATCGGGGTAGTGCCCAAGATTTTGGCTAAACAGCGTGACCCAGGTTACTGGGAAACTGCTGAACGATTCTACATGGCCAAATACAAAGGAACTGCGTGGCAACTCATAATCTTGGCGGAACTCGGAGCAGATGGAAAGAACGAAAGAGTCAAGAAAGCATGCGAATTCATCCTAGAGAACTCTCAAGATAAGGAGAGCGGCGGCTTTTCCATATGGTCAAGTGCAAGAACTGGCGGAGGCAGACACAGCGGCGTTATTCCCTGCTTAACAGGCAACATGGTCTGGAGCTTAATCAAACTCGGGTATCTGGAAGACCCTCGGGTTGAACGTGGAATAAACTGGATCACCACTTATCAGAGATTTGACGACAAGATAAAATGTCCACCGAAAGGTTGGCCCTATGACAAAGCTACGAGCTGCTTTGGAAAACATTCTTGCCACATGGGTGTTGTCAAAGCATTGAAAGCCTCGGCAGCCATTCCACCTAACAGAAGGTCTGGACGCGTCAAGGACACGATTGAAAGGGGAGCAGAATACATGCTGATTCATCATATTCACAAGAGAAGCCACAACCTAAATCGTGTTTCCAAGCCTAGTTGGCTCCAGTTCGGCTTTCCACTCATGTACCAGACAGATGCTTTAGAGATATTGGATATATTAACAAAGCTTGGCTACCGGGACGAGCGAATGCAGGAAGCGGTCGATTTAGTGCTTTCAAAGCAAGACGATCATGGGCGATGGAGGTTGGAGAGAACTTTCAACGGGCGTTTCCAAACAAACATCGAACAGAAAGGCGAACCAAGCAAATGGATTACCCTGAACGCACTAAGAGTGTTGAAGAAATTCTATGCCTGATGAGCTATAGACAATTTATATAATCCGTTTCACTAAATTCCCTGTAAAATGTGAGCGCTGTCTTCATGTCCATCGATTTTGGCTCTTTAAGAAAAGTTGCGGAAGGAAAAACCAAGATAATCTACGAGAACCCCGAAGACGAGAAGACAGTCTACATGGTCTTCAAGGACGACATAACTGCCGGAGACGGGGTGAAACACGACATCATCAAAGGAAAAGCCCTAGTCGACTGGAAAACTAACCGCGACATCTTCGAGCTGCTTAACCGTAAGGGCAGCAGAACGCATTATATAGCAAGCCCTCAGGAAAAAGTTGTTCTCGTAAAGAAACTGGATCGGAAGATAAACCTCGAAGTGGTATCTCGAAGAGTCGCTGCTGGTTCCATACTAAAGTGGGGAAACAAAACAGAGGGAACAAGATTTGATCCAGTCATCACCCAATTCCATTACAAAGATGACCCTCTCCATGATCCCATGCTAGATGACACCTACATCGATTATATTATCAGGGCAAAAGGTGGTGGCGAATACGCTGAGATGCGGAGGATGAACTCCGAAATCTTTCTGCACCTAGAAAGAGCCTTCGCTCACTTTGACATCCAGCTGGTTGACATGAAACTCGAATACGGCATCATCAAAGGAAAAGTTTACCTGATAGACGAGATTACCGGCGGCTCTTTTAGGCTATGGCCCTACGCCCACAAGAACCCCGATCTTAACCAGCCTAATGTGCTGAAGGAACTTGACCCTGAGGGAAGGCTTGACAAGGATACCTACAGAATAGGCGAAAAAATCAACAAGGTTCTAACCAAGTTTGAGGAAATAGCGAAAGTAACTGCAAAATTCAGAGACCTGTAAGTCAATGCAGTTGAAGAAACTCATTTAGGTTTTTTCTCTGAGCATGTTCAATCCTAAGCCTAAGAGAGCTATTGGCCAAATCTCGGTTAAGGGCACCCACACCCAAGAGTTGGTGATGGCTGAGTAAATTATGAAGATGACGAAGTGCAAGCCCAACATGATTGATGCAACAGCGAGCAATCTTGTGCTTAATCTTCTGTTCTCTTTTTTTAGGAGAGTGTAGAATCCAGCAACGGCGAAAATTAGTGACAGGGTCAGGGTGATTAGTGAGTTTAGAAAGCCCAAGGAGATGATTCCGCTCATAAGGAACCCTATGCCTTCTACGTCGGTCATGGTGAGCCACTTGAATATGCTGTTAATCCATATGCCAATCAGGTAACCTATCGCAGCCACGCTTGCCCATTTCAGCACATTTGCTTTGGCAGTTTCTTGGTAACGCCAAACCTTGATGCTTAAAACTGCCAGAAGGGGTGAAACCAGCAGAGCCTGTGCTGCGAATGCGATGAAGAGGGGAAGGGGACCTATATGGATGATTAAGAGAATGTTGATGGACAATAGCGAGAGAAGGTATATGCCTTCAAAGAGAAGAGCAACCGCAGCTTTTTTCTTGATTTTTGAGAAGGGGTTTGGTTTGGGTCCCCAGATTAGGTAGGCTGAAAATAAAGCTAAGGAGATGCCTATGAAGCGGAATATGTTGCCAATTACTGGAAGTACATAGTCTGCTGTAGCAAAAATGGATAATGGAGGGAAATTTTCTGGAAGGTTACCGTATGAGAGGAAGTAGGGATTTGCTAGAGCACGGGTCAGCCAATAAAGGTCATATGCCAAGAGAGAACAAAGAGTAACTGTAATCCACATCTTATTTCCGCGAGTAAAAGGCACCTCTCATCCTCCAGATTGGCTGTTCCACCTTCAATAATATAGCTCTTGCCTTTACTCCGATTTGTTTGTGGGAATCACTCTGTTTGGTTTGCTGAAGTTTTGACCACGGGTAAGGTTGCGCTTCCGTGGGGCATGACGTAGACTTTAGCCTTTTTGCCTGCTAATTCGAAGGCGTCTCGCAGGGCATCGTTCAGGGCTCTAGCTGTTCTCAATTTGAAGGTGTTCACTGCGTAGTAGTCGGGCATAACCGAGACCAAAATGACGCTAACCTTCTGTAATGCCTTGGTTAAGTAGTACGCCTTGTGTCCTCCCAGAACGAAGCGTTTCTTTATCTCTTTTTCCATGCGTTTCAGGTCATCGAACTTCTCCATCCATTCGCTGAAAACCTGGTTTCCGTGTCCTTCAGGGCACTCTGCCACCAGTACTATGGCGCCTTTTCGTTTCACGGCTTCTAGGGCGTTGTGGATTCCCTTGGAGGCTTGGAAGAGGTTAATGTCGAGAGGATATCCGCCAGCGCTCACAACAACGATGTTTGCCCTCTCTTCGATAGGAACTTTGTACATTTCGTCTACGAGTTTTGTTCCTTCAATGAAGGCTTTTTCTACGTCTCCTGCGAAGGCTTGAACCAGCTCTTTCTTGCTGTTTGTTACTATGTTCAAGATGAAGTTGACCTTGGCGAGTCTAGCCGCCTCCATCATGTCTTCATGTATAGGATTTCCTTCCAGATTGCCTGTTGAAGCTTTGGGATGCAGTATCATGGCGTGATTATGCTGAATGGTCTCGGCACTTGAGACCGCTGGAAGGACTCCCTTTCTTCCACCTCCGTAACCAGCGTAATAATGCAGATTTATGTCTCCCGCCAAAACTTTCACATCGGCTTCGGCGAAGACCTTGTTGACGTAGAGCTTGGTTCCGAAGGAGGTTTTGCCTAGAAAAGTCAGGTTCTTTGCCTTGCAGTCGTGGTTTATGGCTTTGACTCTTGCCAGCGCCTCTTTTCCCACAAGTCTTTTCATCTCTTCTGGGTTTACGGGGCGATGAGAACCGCAACCAAAAATTACAGTAACGTCCTCGTCCTTTACTCCTGCTTCGTTAAGCTCGTCGAGCAGGGGAAGAATCATCAGGTGACTTGGAGTTGCTCGGGTTGCATCGTCAACGACTATGGCTACTCTGTCACCTGCTTTTGCGATTTCCTTTAATCGTTTTGTTCCGATAGGCTGACTCAATGCTCTTTCAATTTCAGCCCTTGAATCTGCTACTCCCAATTTTTCTTTAGGCTCTATAGAACCCAGAAAGTTTCGGGTGGGTATCCTCGCACAAACCTCGGTTCTCCCGTAAGGAATCCAGACGTCAACCATGTTGCTGTTTTTCCCCTGATATCTCTGCTCACTTTTCCCATGTGTCAATATATGCCTTGCGATTATTAAAAGGTGAATGCATCCATTAATTGACAAGTTGTGTATTCTTGATATCTTTCATAGAGGTGTTTCGAAAGCCTTTGCGCGCGACGTAGATGTTACAGCTACAATTATTTTTGTAGGCGCTGGGTGGAGGAAGGTTTCATTTTTTCTAAGGTCTTATCAAAATACTTCATGGAAACTTTCAGGTCTTTCAGATTTTCTTTTGCCTTTTCTATCGTTTTACTCTTTGTAATGTGCTCCTTAATGACTAGCATGGCAGCTGTGTTGCAGAGAGCAGCTATGTCCGCTCCAGAATATCCTTCAGTTTTTTCTGCTAATTGATCAACGTTAACGTCTTTAGCTAGCGGTTTATTTTGCAAGTGAATCTTCAATATTTCTTTCCTTGCTTCCAAGTCTGGAACTGGCACATTCAAGAGCTTGTCGAATCTTCCGGGTCGCAACAAGGCTGGATCAACCATGTCAAGACGGTTTGTGGCTCCTATGACAACAACATCTTTCAGTTCTTCCAAACCATCAAGTTCAGTTAAAATCTGACTGATCACCCTCTCCGTTACATGCGAGTCACCGTATCCTCCTCTAACAGGAGTAATCGAATCCAGCTCGTCAAAGAATATTATAGTGGGTGAAGCCTGTCTCGCCTTCCTAAACACCTCCCTCACTCCTCTCTCTGACTCTCCAACCCACTTACTCAAAAGTTCAGGACCTTTAATGCTGATAAAATTTGCTTCACTCTCGTTAGCCACTGCCTTCGCCAACATAGTTTTTCCTGTTCCCGGTGGACCGTACAGGAGAATGCCCTTCGGCGGTTCAGTATTCATGTGTTCAAAGATTTCAGGATATTTCAACGGCCACTCTACAGCCTCCTGCAACTCTTCCTTCACCTCTTTTAACCCACCGATGTCCACCCATTTGACATTAGGAACCTCAACTAAGACTTCCCTTAGGGCGGATGGTTCAATCTCCTTTAATGATTCCTGAAAATCGTTCATGTCCACAATTATCTTGTTTAAGATCGACGCAGGCACACTATCTGCTGAGAAATCAATGTCAGGCAATATCCTCCGAAGAGCATGAAGAGCCGCCTCCTTACTCAAAGCCTCCAAGTCAGCACCAACAAAACCGTGGGTGACATTGGCTAAACGCTTCAAGTCCACATCTTCCGCCAATGGCATCCCCCTCGTGTGAATCTGTAAAACTTGGAGACGACCATCCTTGTTGGGTACTCCAATCTCTATCTCTCGGTCGAAACGCCCGGGTCTCCTCAATGCAGGGTCCAGCGCGTTTGGTCTATTAGTTGCTCCAATAACGACAACTTTGCCTCTAGATTTGAGACCATCCATAAGTGCTAAAAGTTGCGAAACAACTCGTTTTTCCACCTCGCCTGTAACTTCCTCTCTTTTCGGAGCTATTGAATCCAATTCGTCAATGAAAATGACGCTAGGTGCATTCTCTTGGGCGTGATCAAAAATCTCTCGAAGACGCCCTTCGCTTTCACCGTAAAATTTGCTCATTATCTCCGGTCCACTTATGCTTGAAAAGTTAGCGTTTGTCTCGCTGGCTACAGCCTTAGCCAACAAAGTTTTTCCCGTTCCTGGTGGCCCATGAAGAAGAACCCCTTTTGGCGCTTCTACACCTAATCTTTCAAAAAGCTCAGGATATCTGAGGGGAAGTTCAATCATCTCCCTTACTTTCCGAATTTCATCATTTAATCCTCCAATATCCTCATACGTTACCCGAGGAACCTCCAATGCTAAAGCTTTAGCGGGCTTTTCGCTTAGAACAACTTCGGTGGATGGAACCACTATTACTGCGGCTGCTGGCGGCTGAAATCCCGTAACTATGAGATTTATCCTGCGACCCATGATTCCGAGAGGTATAAGGTCGCCTCTAGAGATAACACGATTCTCCAGAATTTGTTTCAGATATTCTTCCCCACCCATTATTCGCAACGGCTCTGTGGGGGCAATGATGATCTTTGTTGCTTCTCGGGCATCAACTTTTTTAACATCCACATTTTCATCGATGCCTGCACTAGCATTGCTTCTTGTATACCCGTCCATGCGAATTGTGCCCTTGCCATAATCTTCCGGATATCCTGGCCAATATATAGCAACAGTTTTTTTCTTTCCATGGATTTCAACGACATCTCCAGCGGAAAGCCCGATTTCCGAACTGACCTTTGGGTCTATTCTGGCGATTCCACGACCTACATCACGAGATTGTGCCTCAGCCACACGAAGAGAAATTGAAGCCATTCTGTTCACCTATCAAATTATATGAGCAAGCAATTTTCCATACCATATAAACCTTTATGTGTACAGAGGGAAACGTCGATTTCAGAGCGCACATTGGAATTTAGGGCGAATTAAAGTACACGTATCCGTAACGGTCTAATATGAAACCTTAACGGTTCACTTAAAAAGTAAAGGAGAAAACTGCGCAAGTTCTTTAAAACCCTGCGTACATAACTTCAGTGGCAAGGAGGTTGGGACTTGGAGAAGGAAGAGATGAAGACTGAACTGGGCAGAATTCTAAACAGGATTGGCGCTTTGAAATTTGGAACTTTCAAGCTCACCAGCGGCGAGGTAAGCCCCTACTACATAGACCTAAGAATCGTTCCAAGCTTCCCTGATGCCTTCAGGAGAATCTGCGACTTCTACCTTGAACTCATAAAAAGCGATGTTGGAGCCGACGGCTTTGACAGACTCGCAGGCATCCCCACCGCAGGCATATCCTTCACATCCATCACAGCATACAGCCTCAAACGACCCTTCATCTACGTTCGCCCCACCGAACGGCAACACGGAAGGGGAAGGCGGGTGGAGGGGATTCTATCGCCGGGCGACCGCGTCTTATTGATGGATGACCTCATAACCAGCGGAGGGTCTATACTGAAGGCTGCTGAGGCGGTTAGAGCCGAGGGGGGCGTGGTAACGGACGCCGTTGTTTTGCTTGACCGAGAGGAGAATGGAAAAGAAAATTTGGCTAAGGACGGCATCAAGCTTCATTATCTTCTGACAACGAGCGAAGCCGCCTACAAACTATATGACATAGGCGCTATAACAGAAGACCAGTTGGATACAATACTGAAACAAGTAAAAAGGAAATAGCGCCAGCCTGCAATGTGGAGAAAACGTCTTTATCTGAAATGCTGATTGAGGCTTCATCGTTTATAAAAGGCAGCTATTGTTGACCCCCATAAAGGGGTACAACGGTGGGAATGCTAGATTGGTTAAGGCAGTTTTTCAAACGTCCGAAGGTTTATCGCTGTCCCTACTGTGGATATGTCTTGCCAAAGGAGAAAGCTGTGGTCTCAGGCTGGGACAGCCAGCATTCGTTTCGTCATATACACTGCCCCAACTGCGGAAAAATAATAACCCGTGCCCCATAAAGTATAGCCGCATATTCCGACTTAACTATAGTGTTGGAAGTTAGCGCCTATTGCCTATTATCCAAAGAATATCTCCGATAGCAGTTATTAGAACAATTAGTTGAAGGAAATCGAGTGTCCATGAGCCTTGCACTATAGACCCATCACGCTCGATGAGTGTAGGGCGATATTGAAGAAATCCCCACTCAACGGTTGTTGGGGGTTCAACTGCCTCATATGGGGGAGCGCTATGGTGACGCGCATAAAAATCGTAATAGACAGTGAAGGCGCCCAATAGAATGAAAGCAAAATTGACGATTACTAATATCGCCACTGTTTGCTTATTCAATAATTCTTCTCCCTTCTTTCGGAGTCATACTACCCTTGGAGTTTTTCTAAAACGTCAATATGTTATAGCTCAAAAAAGGGGAAGTTACTTGTTTTCTTCGTAGTATATGAGGTCTTCTTCTTCGAGAGTTTTGTGAAGTTTGCTGACTGCTTCGTAAACGTCTTCTTCCTTCTTGGCGCCTGTGCAAACCAGTTTTCCACTGGCGAAGAGAAGAATCACAACTTTAGGTTCATCCATCCTGTAGATGAGACCCGGAAACTGTTCAGGCTCATACATGGTTCTGCCAAGAGAGTAAGCGGACCGTTCAAGGTCAATCAAACCAGACAAATTCGCTGAAGCAACAATGTTCTGTATCTTCAACTCGGGCTTGCCGATGATGATTATTCCGCTCTTCTTCAGTTCCCGGATAACCTTCATCACTGCCCTCTTCGCCTCTTTCTCAGATTTTGCTCCAGTGCAAACCATCTTGCCAGAATTGAAGATCAAAGTAGCGGTCTTAGGTCGCTTTAACCTGAAAACTAAACCCGGAAACTGTTCCGGACGATACTCAACTCCCGGATAACCCTTAACAACCGCGTTCAGATCAACTCTCTGATTTAATGTGGCAGACGCTACAACGTTTTCTATTCGGATAGAAGCTTCAACTTTGGGTATCTCCAGTCCCTCCTTATAAAACACCATGAATTTAGCAGAGTTATTTATAAAGGCTTTCTTCACTTGCTTCAGATTCGTTGCGTCTGAATCTTTTTCTCACCAAAGGAACTAACTCCAAGATTATCAGAACTACTATCCATAACGCAATGAAAGCTACTTTCCTCTCAAAGGGGTCAAAAAACAGGGCAATATAACCCAGCAACGGCACCTTAAACCCTGTATATCTACCAATAACAATATTCTCAGTCACATCCATTGGATCTGGAAAATCATTGTTATCGCCCTGAGTTTTAAAAACATATATTCCACCTTCGCTGGTCTTCTCAATTGCCCTATGAACAATCAAGGACGTTAGTCCACGATAAATGACTATGTCACCGGGAGGGTTAGCGTCTTTAGGGGCGGCATAAATGTCACCGGCGTTCGGTACTCCTTCAACAAATATCAGGTCTCCCGTGTACAAAACTGGTTCCATGCTTCCTGAAGCAACAGCTAAAATTGGGTACTCTGTCCTGAAGACGAATCTCAAACCGTACCAAAAAATGAACACGATAAGTATCACAACAAGTATCATTATGATGGTATTCATGTAATCTCGCTTGAATACCGCAGGCAACTTCATATCAAATCTTGGCTCCGATAGCGCTTTAGAATTTTTTAGGTCACTTCTCTATTCCAAACATAAAAACCTAACGCATAAAACAAAAAAAGGGAGGGGATATGAGGTCTCGGCGTTCGCCCAAGTCTGGTTTTTTCTATCCTTAGCCTACTGCTGTAAGTTATCAACCTGGAGTTTTCACTGCCCTCAAGAGCAAACAGACCTCGGCGAGACCCGGAGCATCAGATTTTCCGCTTGTTTAAGACAACCTTGAAGGTTTTTCCGCAGCTTTTGCAGTCGAAGAGTCCTATTGTTAATTCGGTTCTCTTCCCTGCCTTATCCGGGCGACCAGCCATCTTCCAGCTTTTTCTAGGGGTGGCATTTTCTGTTCCACAGTTTGTGCATTTAGGCATGCATTTTCCTCCATTAATAATCGCATGCATAATTTACCGTATGATGAATAAAAGATTTGCCTTCCATTTCGATTAATCAAGAGTGTGATAAACACCTGAAGAGCCACTTTGTTACGATGAAACACTAATTTGTGGTTCCAAAATGCTTTTTACAACGGCTTTGCTTTACTCTTTTAGCCCTGGTGCATATGGACTTTGCCAGAGAGACCCATAACCGTTTTCGAGGGGTTCGTCAAGCCCATCCGCAGATTGGTTGAGGAGAAAGGCTTCAAAACGCCCACTGAGCCCCAAGAAAAGGTTATCCCAAAGATTCTTGAGGGAAAGAATGTTCTCCTCATTTCCCCCACAGCTACTGGAAAGACTGAATCAGCTGTTCTTCCGGTTCTCGACATGCTTCTTAGGACGCCCAAAAGAAGACGAGGAATAAAAATCCTTTACGTGACACCTCTTAAGGCTTTGAACCGAGATTTACTTGAGCGTCTGGAGTGGTGGTGCAACAACCTTGATGTTAAACTGGCAGTTAGACACGGCGACACCGACACCAAAGAGAGGACTAGGCAAGCTAGAAGCCCTCCAGACATGCTGATAACCACCCCTGAAACCTTGCAGGCTATCTTGCCGGGAAGACTGATGCGGCAGCATCTCAGTGCGGTCCGATGGGTGATAGTGGATGAGGTTCATGAGATAGCGGACAGCAAGAGGGGCAGTCAACTGTCTCTGGCTCTTGAGAGGCTACGTTGGGTAACGGGCAGGAACTTTCAGTGCATCGGTTTGTCAGCCACGATTGGCAGTCCAAACAAGGTTGCCCAGTTTCTAGTGGGGTCTAAACGCGAAGTTGAAATTGTAAGCGTTACCTTGGCGAGACAGATGGATTTGAAGATTCTTTTTCCGCAACCCACGCAGGACGACTACGAATTGGCTTCTGCCCTCTTTACTCATCCTGAGGTTGCTGCTCGCCTCCGCGTTATTCGCCGATACATGGAAGACCACAGATCGGTTCTCCTCTTCACGAACACCCGCTCCATCTCAGAAGTTTTAGCTAGCAGATTCAAGGTTTGGGACGTAAACTTTCCCGTCTCCATCCATCACGGTTCTTTAGCTAAACCCTCCAGGCTCGCGGCGGAACGGGGATTAAAGGAGGGCGAATTGAAGGGTCTCGTTGCAACCTCTTCTCTGGAGCTAGGTATAGATGTTGGGCGCATTGACCTAGTGATTCAGTATATGAGTCCCCGGCAAGTTACACGCCTCATTCAGCGTGTGGGCAGAAGCGGACACAGGGTCGGGCGCATTCCGAAGGGCATCATCATCACCATGGATTCAGACGACACCCTAGAGGCTATGGCTATAGCCCGCAGAACAATCAATGAAGACATGGAGCCAGTGATTGTTCCCCCCAAGCCTTATGATGCTCTTGCACATCAGATTGCCGGTCTGCTGATGAAGCAGAAACGATGGAGTTTCCAGGAGATTCATGATCTCTTCAGGAAGGCTTTTCCCTATGCTGACCTCACCCTGGAGGATGTAGGGAAAGTTTTGGATTATATGCATCGCCGTTTTCCTAGGTTTGCATGGGTTTCTGAGGAGGATATGCTCGTTATCAAGCCTCGTCAAACGAAACCTCTCTATGAATACTATTTCGATAACCTCTCCATGATTCCCACACAAAAGAAATTTCTGGTTGTGGACGAGAGCAGAGACTCTGCGGTTGGTGTGCTGGATGAAGCCTTCGTGGCAGAGTATGGTAAACCCAGCGTGAAGTTCATCATTCAAGGTAGACCATGGCAGATTCTAAGCGTTTCTGGCGACCAAATTTATGTGAGGCAGATCGAAGACCCAACAGGAGCCATTCCAAGCTGGATCGGCGAGGAGATTCCTGTTCCCTTCGAAGTCGCTCAGGAGGTCGGTCAAATCAGAGGCTCCATAGAAGAACGGGTCAAAAACGGAAAAAAAACCGTTGAAATTGCCGCAGAATTAGCTGAGAAATACCCCGCTGACGCAGAAACCGTTGCAAGGGCGATTCGTGAGACAGTTGAACATGTGAAGAAAAATTATCCTGCACCCACAGAGAATCGAATTCTAATTGAGGACTGGGAGGACTTTGTGATCCTTCACGCCAACTTTGGGTCTCTCACCAACAGAGCCTTGGCTCAGCTGATTGGTCACATCTTGTCGGACCAGACTGGACACAGCGTCGTGGTTCAGTTTGACCCCTATCGCATCTTCGTCAACACCATGGGCGCCGCTAACGCCGACCGCATAATATCATTGTTTGAGGAGCTGAAGCGGATGGATGATGAGGATATTCGCGATACCATGATTCGATCTACTATTAAGACTGGGATTTTCAAGAGGCGGATGGTTCATGTGGCTCGAAGATTCGGCGGTATACAGAAGTGGGTTGACTTAAGCAGGGTGACTCTTCGTAAATTGTTGGAGAGCTTTGAGGGCACAGCCATCTATGATGAGGCTCTCAAAGAGACCTTCACGAAGGACTTGGATTTGGAAAAGACAATCAAGGTTTTGGGCGATGTTCGCAAGGGAGAGATTGAAGTCCGAAAGCTAGAGGCTATGGGAGACGCCTCACCAGTTGCACGGGTTGGACTGGAAAAAGTCAGCATGAAAACCGACCTGATTCCCCCTGAACGTATGAAGCTTATTCTGGTGGAGTCGGCTAGGGCGCGTCTCCTCAACGAGGCGCGAACTTTTGTCTGCACCAAATGCTGGGAATATCTGGAGATGATTCGGCTGAATGATTTGCCGGAGAAACCTGTCTGCCCCAAATGTGGATCTTCAAGTTTGGGGGTGCTTAGACGGGAGGAGGGGGGAGTTCAGTCCTTGGTGGATAAGAGGGGAGAGAAGTTGACGAAGAGCGAGAGGAAGATTAACCGTCAGGCGGTGAAGACGGCTAGGCTTGTTTCCAGATACGGTAAGCCAGCTGCAGTGTCACTCTCCGGAAGAAACATCCAATTATCTGATGCAGAAGAAATCCTGAAGAAGGAGAATGCACTTTCTGACCACTTCTTCGAGTTGATAACAGAGGCAGAAAGAAAATCCCTGAAACGCAAATTCTGGTAAAGCTTCTGTAACTCCTAGAAAAAAGGTTTCGTGCAAACAGTTATCCATTCTTCATTAGACTTCAATTTTTTCTTTGAAACTTAAAGCATATAAGAGTTAACGCCTGAGAAGAAATTCAACTGGATGAACCCCCTTGAAACTTCTAGTTAGCGTCGTAGACAAAACAGAAGCCATGGAAAGCATCAGAGGAGGCGCCCATATACTTGACGTTAAAAATCCGAAGGAAGGCTCCCTAGGCGCCAACTTTCCCAGAATAATCAAACAAATCAGAGAGGCTGTGCCAAAAAACGTTGAGGTAAGCGCGACCCTCGGCGACCTGCCAAATCTGCCAGGAACAGCTTCTCTTGCAGCCCTAGGCGCAGCCGTTTCCGGAGCAGACTACGTTAAAGCCGGGCTTTTCGGCGTGAAAAACTCTGAAGAAGCAACGACGCTGATGAATGAGGTGTGCAAGGCGGTGAAGGAGTTTAACAGCGGCTTGAAAGTAATTGCTGCTGGTTATGCTGACTATAGAACTGTTGGCTGCGTAAACCCTCTGGAACTTCCTGAGGTGGCGCATAAGGTAGAAGCCGATGGAGTACTGGTGGACATTAAAGTGAAGAATGGGGAAAGCAACCTCTTCAGTTTCCTAACCGATGAAAAATTACGAAAATTTGTTGAGAAAGCACACGACAGTAATCTGATAGTTGCCCTTGCCGGTTCTTTGGATAAACAGGATGTTCCGAGGGTATACGATTTAGCCGCGGATATTATTGGGGTTAGAGGAGCCGTCTGCACCAATAGAGACCGTTTAGGCGGTAGAGTTCAAAGGGAGAAGGTGATGGAGTTCGCCAAAGAAATCCGCCTCTTATGAAAGAAGAGTTAAACTCTCAAATGCGTGCAAACGGTTTTCTTGTCTTCCAGAATCAGTTTGATTCTTTCAGGGTATCTGCCATTAACAACGTAACAATCTAACCGTGCCTGTAGAAGAATTTTCGGCAGGGCTCTGTCAACGCTTGTTCTCCTGTTCCAACTCAGCAACTTTTTGGCAGACAATTCCTCAATCAATGTGGCATCCAAATTTTTCTCTGGGTCTTCAGAAAAAATTCCGTCCACGTCGGTGACTAGAATCAGTTTCTCAGCCTGCAATGAGCCAGCAATGTAAGCGGCTATGGTGTCCGAAGTTACATCCCACGAATGCTCCAAGGGGTCTTCACGAAACATGAAAGTTGACGGCAAAAAAATCGGCAGCATCCCCCCTGCAGAGTTTACGATTTCCGTCAGAGAGTGAGAAACGTAGGAATTTGGGGCGATATCAAACAATAATAGCCCGTATTGGTCCATAGCTAGAACTGCCATTTTGTGAGCAACCGTGTTTGAGAGACTGAAAGTTTTGTCAAGCTTTCTTATGGTGTCTGCGAATTTGCCTCCGCCTGGCACGATAAGGATTCTGTGTGTTTTAGCTAGAAGGCTTAGCTCCTGACATAGCCTCTTCAGATTGGCGGGGTCCTCGGCTAAGCTTCCGCCCACCTTCACAACTGCTTCCATCTTACACTTTTCCCCTCCAAATTACCTGCCACCATAAGAGCTACACCCACCGAGGGGGATACAACGGCTGCTTCAGCGCCCAGCATTTCCCTCATGTCGAATACTTCAGTAAAGCCAGCTTTCTCAGCAGCTCTTCTTGCCAGAAAATTTCTACCCAGCCCAGTAACCACCACAGTGACCGTTTCTTGCCGAAGCCGCGGTCTGATTCTTTCATAAACCTGCTTCAAGCCTCCCCTAATCTGCTCCACCTGTCTTTCGTAGACAAATTGAGCCATGCCCATAATTTCTTGTTCGGTTAGCATCTCAATGTCTGCGCAAACGGTCCGGGCTAGCCTTGCCATAGCTTCCCTTTTTGTTTTGCCGCGACCATCGCATGTTTCAACGGTGTATTCTTTTTCGTTTATCTTGTCTAGAAGCAGGTGTACGTCGCCTGACTGGGCGAATAGTTCTGAGGAAAGCCGTACGGTTCCTCCCCTGAGCGGGATAGAGTCAGCGATTGCTGCAATGTTTGTTCGTAAAGCCCCTGAGTACACGAGTTCCCCATTCTGAAGTTTCTCCATGTCGGTTCTGCCCTCAGCAACAATCTTTCCGTTGATGACTGGAATGATGCTTGTTGTGGTGCTTCCAACATCAACGACAAGGCAGTTTTTCTTCACCTGCGAGACCAGCCAGCCCGTTGCAGCCCAGTTTGCAGAAGCTACCTTAAGCGGCTTCCTCCGCGCATCCCCAACTGAAAGCAACTCAGCTTCCACGCTAAGAACAAATGCTGAAACAGCATGGAAAATATGAGTCACTGAATCTAAAATGTGGTTAACTCCCTCTCTTTTGGTCCAGTAGGCGTCTGACAGCTCGGCAGTCATCGTCACTCCAACTCCATCCAGTTCGGTTGAGTCTACCAGCTTCTTTCTCAGCTTTTCCAGAACTTGGGGAAGCTTTTCTTTCCCCCTCTTCCATATGGGAAAATACTCCATGGATGTTCTCTGCTCCTTGACCACGCCATCCTTGGTTTTTAGGTAAACGGCTTTTGTGTTGGCGCCTCCTATGTCTAAGCCGAGAACATTCACCACTTCAATCACTAGTCCCATAGAGTTTTAGAAGACGCTTTTTAGCCCTGTAAAAGGCAGATTGGGCACCCTTGACGCTGGTTGATGTGGTGGCGAGGAGAGCGTAGGCTGATTGGTTGTTTGCAATCGGAAATGGGGGTGATGTGACCTCCTTTATTTTGTAGGTGTCGGCGACAATTTGGGGGCGTGGAGGAAGCTCTACTTTGGAGAAGAAGGCATAGCCTATTCGTTGACCGTTTCTTGGAAGCTTTCGTCCAAATACAGCATCAACCATCGCTTGTGCTGGATTGAAACCCGCAACCTTCCGCAAACCTACATATGATGTTGTGAGCCGCGGGTTGACCTCCATCACGACAGGCTCCTCCCCTGCCAATACCATGTCAACGCCAACATAACCTTTCAATCCCCTTATAGATTCAACAACCCGTTGAGCAGTCTTCAAAGCTTCCTCCTCTAAACCATGATTGAAGGGGACAAATCCCCCAGAATATCTGGACTCCCTATCTGGCGGCGCTAAAGTAACTAACTGCCTGTTCAATGTGACAGACAAGGCTTCATCTCCAGTTGAAATTACGCATGCGCTGGCTCCCATTCCCCTAATCAGCTTCTGAGCGATAAAATAGTTGCTCAGCGACCCACGAGCCACTTTTTTTAGTGCTGCTGCTATACTGGCTTCATCGTTGACAAGGCTTAAACCAGAACAGCCGACCCCATCTAGTGGCTTAAAGACAAGAGGATACCCCAATTCTCTGGTTACACGCCTGATGTTTCCGGTTTTCTCATGGATGTCTAGCAGAACCGTTTCTGGAACTTTCACTCCCCTTCGCTCTAACGCCTCATAGGCTGTCATCTTATTCGAAACACGTTTTACAGCATCAACATAGCAGTTAAGCGACAGCCCCCCAGAAACTTCGATGTTTTCCACAAGTTTCTCCAGCACCTGACCAGACTCTGGAGCAATCACGTAAACGGCATCCGTAGCACCTGAAAGCTTTCTCAACTTCCAATCCAATTCCCCAGAGGAAGATACGGAAACAATTTCGTCCGCTTCCATGGGCGGGTTAAAGCCGTCGATTCGCGAATCAAGCAAGGTTGTGACGTGGTGACCAGCGGCTTTGAAGTCGGAGATTAAGCTCCGTAGCATGCCGTATCCTTCACTGAGGATGCTGGCTGAAACTTTCTCGTTGGCGTATCCGCCTCCAGAAACGTGCTCATAAATCAAAAGATTCAAACTTCACCCTCGCAGTATCACCTATGTTAGTGGGGAACCATCCTTGAAGATTATTCCAGTGATTGACGCTTTAAATGGTATCGCAGTCCACGCCATACGAGGCGAGAGAAAACGGTATCAGCCCTTAAGAAGCATTCTGTGCACGTCCTCAGACCCCTTAGAGATTGCCTTAGCTTTTGAGTCCCTAGGATTTACGAGCCTATACTTGGCTGACCTAGATGCAATATTGGGAAAGCCCACGAACCTCAGCCTGTACCACCAAATCATAACCAAAACTAATCTTGAGTTGATGGTTGACGCGGGAACTGCTGACATCACCAAAGCCGAGAAAGTGCTGGAAACGGGAGTGACAAAAATAGTAATTGGTTCAGAGACTCTGGGCAGTTTAGATTTTTTGAATCACGCCACCAAAGCCTTTGGTGAAAGCAAGGTTATAGTGAGCATTGACCTCAAAGAAGGAAAAGTGCTGAGTCTCTCAAAGGCTATCAAATCAATGGATGCCCTTTCCTTTGCACAAAAACTTGCAGAGAGGGGCATCAGCCAGATTATCCTCTTAGATTTAAGCCGTGTAGGGACTGAACACGGAATTAACAAGGCAGTTCTGGAAGATATTCTTGAGAAAACCAGCCTTAAGGTATACGTTGGCGGTGGAATAAGGGGCATCCAAGAACTAGAGGAATTGAGGAAACATGGCGTTTCTGGCGCATTAGTAGCCACCGTCCTGCATAACGGAAAACTCAAAATTGATGAACTAAAAACCAATAATTTCTTAGCATAAGAAAGTGAAACACATGTCCACGGAGACAACAGAGATGCCCGAGAAGGGCTTACCCCAAAACATAATCCGCAAAATGCTTGAAGCAAAACTCCAGCGAGACCTCACCTACTCTTCCGGCAAAATCCTATCTTCCATGTGCACAAGCCCCCACAGCTTCGCCAAACAAATCTACCGGAAGTATCTTGAAAAGAACCTAGGCGACCCAAGCCTTTTCCCAGCATCTGCAGAACTGGAGCAAGAAGCGGTATACATGCTTGGTTCCTTGCTTTCGAATCCCAGAGCCTCAGGAAGCATCGTTTCTGGGGGAACAGAAGCGAATATACTTGCCCTCTGGACCGCCCGAAATCTTGCCAAGAAAGATTGTGGCGAGGTGGTTGTTCCAGTTTCTGCGCATTACTCCTTTGACAAGGCAGCTGACCTGCTGAATCTAAAGTTGATTAAGGTGAAGCTTAACCATCGTTTCCAGATGGATGTAAAAGCAACTGAAGAAGCGATTACGCCACGGACTGTGGCAATTGTTGGAGTGGCAGGAACCACAGGCTTAGGCGTTGTTGACTCCATACCTGAACTTTCAGAAATAGCCACGGCAAACAACATCTATCTTCACGTAGACGCAGCCTTCGGAGGATTTGTTCTTCCCTTCCTCCAAGAGTTAGGCTATAAGCATTTAGACTTCGATTTCAGGCTACCCGGAGTCTGCTCCATCACCATTGACCCCCACAAAATGGGATTAGCCCCCATTCCCGCCGGAGGAATACTATTCAGAGATGCACCGATGATAGAAGCTATCAGCACAAGAGTTCCCTACTGGGCTGAAGGCGAAACGAGTCAACCCACTTTGTTAGGAACAAGGTCAGGCGCTTCCGCAATAGCCGTTTGGGCGTTGTTGAAGCATCTTGGAAGAGCAGGATACAGGGCTATAGTTGAACGCTGCCTTAAGCTGACTTGGAAGCTTGTTAGAGGGATTCAGCTGATTGATGGCTTAGACATCATGACTGAACCCGCCCTAAATGTGGTTGGAATAAAATCGGACATAAAGGATGTTCAGTTAGTCTTTCAGGAATTGAGGAAGTGTGGTTGGACGGTTTCCCTCTTCCCCGGTTTCATCAGAATTGTAATAATGCCCCACACTAAACCTTCCCACATAAGAAACCTCCTCAAGGACTTGAAGAGAATCTTAAAGGAATTAAACTGAGAGTCCGCGGTTACCAAACCCGGCTGTCTTTACATTATTTCCCCTATGACGTTGATGGGCTTCCTGAAGAATACGGTTAACTCGTCGAGGCTCTTGCGATCTATTGTTGTGAGGACTACTGTGGCGGGTCCAGCAGACTTGTTTAGGTCTAACTCTGGGTGTTCTTCAATCTTCAGCTGTCTTCCAATGCTGTATGCCAGCATTCGGGCTTCATGAATGATTCCGAAAGACCCTACAGGCACAATGTCGTGGATGAACTCCTTTTTAGCTAATGAGATGACATCTTTAAGGTTGGCAATCTCCCCTCTTGCTTCTGCGGGAATCACCTCATCCCCAACTTTTGGTCTGCCTATCGCAACTATCAAATCGTCTGGCCTAGTTTTTCCCAGTCTCAGTTCATCTTCATTTGCTAAGCCAATAACTGTCATTCCGGCACCGGTTTGGATGGTTTCAAAATTTTCTTCAGTGTTTACCTGTAGAACTTGGTTTGGTTCAAGTCCGAGAACCCGGATTTCTTTGCTTATGCCCTTGAGAATTTCACTTCCTGTAGGCTCTTTTTCCACGCCTAATGTAACTGATGCTAAAATTGGGAAAGCGCCGGTGGCTGCGACGTCCATTGATGCTACTCTTGCTAGGAACTTCCCTAAGACGTTGCCATTGATCTTAAGGTTGTCCATGGGTTTAGGTCCAACCCCACCGGATGATGTAGACCCCACCACGATGGCATGTCCTGTGGGGATTTTCATGATTGAGACGTCTCCCCTTGTTGCGTAGGAGATTTGGGCGGGTTTAACTCGGAAGATTGTTGGTCTTAGTAAGGTTCCAACGTTTTCTACGAAGTGGATGTAAACGATTAATGCTTGGCGGATGACTTCTGATCGGGTGAGGTCATGTCTTTTGGCTAAGTTTTCTAAATCGCTTACAACCTTATTGGGTAAACGAACGTTTATGACATCCATTCTAATCCACTCACACTACGATGGTAGTACACGTCAAAAGGCTTTTATTGGTTACTCGTTCTTGTCGTCGCCGATACTATGGAGTCGTCGTACATGGCTAAAAAACCCGAATCCAATGAAGATGTTAAAGAAACTCCCAAGACCTTGCTTGTCGCGCGTATATCAATTTTCACAGCCCTCAGCGTCATTGGGTCATTCATAAATCCCTATCCTCCCATACCCACAATAGCTTTCGACTCAAGTCCAGGCTTCTTTGCTGCCCTATACTTCGGAGTGCTCGACGGAATTCTAATCACCGGAATTGGGCATTTGGTTACGGCGGTTATAAACGGCTTCCCATTAGGCTCTCTACATTACATAATTGCCCTTGGCATGGCTTTGACCGGAGGAGCCATGGGGCTTGTAAATAAGACAAGCAAGAAGTGGGGATTCGTACCAGCAGCCATCACCGGCGTGGCGATCAATACTGCTCTTTCCGTGGTTATGGTGCCTACAATGGGCTGGGCAGCCACGCTTACCTTTGTTGCCTTCCCCTTGTTGTTAGCAGCTAGCCTAAACGCCATCATCGCAGTGATAGTCTATCTTGCTGTTAGAGCCAGAAGGATCAGAGCATGAACAGAAGCCTGCTTCCCATAAAGACCATCGAAACCGCTCGTGATGTCTCTGTTTTTGAGGTTGGCAACGATTCGGTTATGGTTGTGGGTTGCGACTCGGCTGGCGGGATTGGACCCAAACCGCTAGACAAAGTAAAGGTTAGTGGATACACTCTGGGGAGATTCACGGCTAGGGTGGCTCTTATGGAGGTCCTAGCGGTTGGAGCCATGCCAATATGCTTGGTTAATACGCTTAGCGTCGAACCGGAGCCAACTGGCATCGAAATTCTTGAAGGCATAAAAAGCGAGGTACAACTTGCCAGATTAGGTCATGACATGGTCATAACAGGGAGTACAGAAAAGAATGTTCCTGTAAACCATACTGGGATTGGCGTAACAATCATTGGGTTGGCATCAAAAAAGCAGTTGAAGATAGGAAAATCTAAACCCGACGATTTAATTGCCGCTGTCGGAGTCCCAAGCGTTAAGAACGAAGTGTTAGCAGCGGAAAAACAACGTAAGATTGCTGACCTAGAGGACCTGTTGAAGTTAACGAGTTGCGACTTCGTTCACGAAGTGATTCCTGTTGGGTCCGAAGGGATACTACATGAAGCAAACGTGCTTGCACGGGACTCCCGTTTACATGTTAAAATGCTAGAACATCCTGAAGTAGAAACTCGGAAGTCTGCAGGTCCAGCAACCACAGTTGTAGTAACAATCCCAAGAGACGCTTTAGACAGATTTTCTCAGTTAATGAACAAACCGATGCATGTGATTGGGGCATTCTGTTAAGAATAACACACAGAGTACGCTGGTTCGATTTGGGGGGGGGAGGCATATGGTAGAAAAGGGTAAATGCGCCCTTCGTGCACCATTTTAACACTTTTTCTAGCAATTTTTGCTATTATTTTGAAGCAATTTTCTTGCATCAGTAACACTTGTATTCAGCAAAAGTTGGTGGAGCATCAATGTGCATAATATGTTGGTGTATCCGAGCGACTTAACAATCTTTTTAGGTTGAAATGCTCTATTAGGTTAGCTACTCGCGTAAGGGAGGATGCACGATTTTTGACCATTCAAAAACCGGAAACCCGCATTCCTTTACGGAGTAATGTGTCATGTATGAGGCTTAGTTAATATGAGAAGATCAAAGATGGAAATGTATATTGATATCCTCAAGGTTCTGTCTCATAATGGACCCTTGAAGCTTACGCATGTCATGTATAAGGCTAACGTAAACTGCAGTGTCCTAAAGGAATACTTGGATTTTCTGATCCAGCAGAGGCTCATTGAGGAACAGGTTCTGCATAAGAAAAGAAACAAAACGAAAATTAGGTACGCAATCACGGAAAGAGGAAGAACAGTACTCAAATACTTCAACGAAGTTAACCGAGCACTGCAAATAACGCAAGCAAACATGATTCCGCCAATGCTATACTAAAGGAAATCCTGAAGCTTTAGGACTTAAATGCATCGACATCCATAGAATTAAGACTGATCGCTTGTATTCTTGCTGTTTTCGGGCACTTTGGCTGTTCGTGTTATTATTCCGGCAGCGATTTTTATTGCAGCTGCGGCGATGAACAGGTATGAGCCTATGGCTAAACCCCAGGTTGCGCTTATGGTTCCGTGGGAGTTTAAGGTGTCTGTGTATTCGCCTATGAGGGGAGATGATGACATTGCCGAAGCCATATCGGTTACCTGCGGGGGTACCGGTTGCCCTCCTCCCACAAAGTTTGCGAACGCTGGGATGAGCCCAGCCAGTGAGACTATGAAGATTATTATGATTATTATGGGAATCAGTGAAGTTATGCCTCCGATTATGTAGCTTCGTGAGAGACTTTTGGGTTTTTCAACTCCGATGATGTCTAACACATTCAGGACTACGCTGGATAGGAAGAGGATGCTGAAGGGAATGCCGATGCCAAACAATGTAGCTAAACCCTGATTGCTCTGCAGAGTGTTGACTCTAAGCCCGTTAACGCCGTCGATGAGAACCAGGTCTGTTTTTCCAGCCGTCTCAAGCAACGTGGTCTTGATGGTGCCTGTAACAACGTACCATGGCAGGAAGAGGGCAGCAAGATAAACAACTATGCCTACAATCCCCAGAATTACGCCAAGGGCATCCTTTGAACGCAGAATCTTCAATAGGTTGAGTTTTCCCTCTCTCCTCCGCTTCACAATCTTCCAAATCTTATAGGCTGCACGAACAGCTATGATTGCCGCGAAGATGTAGAGAAAATAGTAGGCAAGCAAACTTACTGTGAACCATGTTTGGTTTGCCAGAAACTTGTCGGCTCCCCAAGATACCGGATTCAACCATTTCTCCGCGTTTTCTCCCTGTCCTGGACCGCTTGGACCTGCAGCGCCAAGAGAGGCATCTACTCTTCTAGCCCAGTTTCCCCATCTTCCCCCAAATTTTAGCCATTCTTGATTTTCTGCGCCCTTTTCGCCCAGCTGAACTATCTCCAAGTCCTCCGGTTTTAGCGTGTAGGCGTTTCCCAATACGTCGCTTTCTAGACCAAGTTTACCTTGGAAGGGTCGGAAGTAGCTGGCATGGGAACCTAGAGCCACGTAGACTCTTGGGTGAGTACCACCTACCTTCTCTACATCGCCCCACGCTGCTCTTTCGCCTGTATGATGCTGTGAATAAACCGCATATTGAGGTGTTTCCGTTGAATCTAGGACTATCTGTATCATCTCCCAGTCTCCTTGGTGTTGGTTCAGGGTTCCAGGGTTGTAGGCGTAGAAGAACCAGTACTGAACCACAATGAATCCTGCTTCTCTTGTTACGTGAGCGTATATTTTGTCTCCGAGGCTTTCACGTTTTTGCTCATAGTCCTGTGCTATCTCTTTGGAGCCGCCCAAAGTGTTGTTCAAGAAGTAATTTTCCGTTGTGTATTGAGCGATGCTAGTTACTGTCGGTGAACTTTCAATCAGTGTGTTAGTATCGAGTGATTTCATGTATAGAACTGAGTTTTCTATGTGGTAGTTTGCGTCGGTGGGGAAGAATTTTTCTCCAGCTGCAAAATAGAGGTAGGGCTCGTAGGTTGAAGCCAGTTGCGTCTCCTTTGAGTCCATAATTCCATCACTGTCAGAGTCTTGCGCTGCAACACTGGTAAGGGGAGAGAAGGCTAGTAGCCCAATGATGAGGAGTAACGAGAATAGCATGATGTGCTTTCGCATATTTTCAACACCACAACATAAATTCTTAATTTTATTCTCTAAGTGCCAATTGCCTATAAGTTTTGCCACACCAACCTTTCTTAGCGTTTGCAACGATTCTGCGCGCACAAGCCGGTTGCATGAAAATATTAAAGTGCAATGATGCCAAAAATACGGAGTTATCATGAAAAAGCGACACTTGGCAGGCATACTGATTGGTGCAGTGTTACTTGTGCTTAGTGCCTTCACACTCATTTTGCTAAGCAACAGCCCAGTGAACACTGAACCAGTGCATTACACCTACAATGCCGTCAACGTTTATCCTCATAACGAAACTGCTTACACAGAGGGGCTGGTCTTTGAGGATGGTGTTCTGTATGAAAGCACAGGGCTCTATGGACACTCCACATTGCGCCGCGTAGAACTAGAGACCGGCAACACCCTGCAGCTTTACACTCTACCCAACGACCTCTTCGGTGAAGGAATCACAATTTTCGATGACAAAATTATCCAATTAACTTGGCTGTCGAACAGAGGCTTCGTCTATGACAAACACTCTTTCAAGCTGCTACAAGAGTTTGATTATCCTACTCAAGGATGGGGAATCACCCATGACGGCAGTAAGTTAATAATGAGCGATGGAACAGCAACTTTGCATTTCCTAGACCCAGAAACATTCACCCAAATTGGTCAAGTTGAAGTATATGACCCAGACACAGGACCCGTGACCATGCTTAATGAACTTGAATACATCCACGGGAAAATCTATGCTAACATTTGGCAGGAAGAAAAAATTGCGATAATAAATCCTCAAACCGGGCAGGTTACGGGGTGGGTAGACTTGGAGGGTATCTACGATACAGAAAATCTGGGTACAGGAAATGTACTCAACGGGATTGCGTATGACGAAGAAGGGGATAGGCTCTTTGTAACCGGAAAAAGGTGGTTGCAACTCTTTGAAATTAGCTTGATTCCTGTAGAGTAGCTTTGGGTGCATACTTGAGCATTTCAAGTAAGCCCTAAAATTCAGGATTGCGGTTATTTCTGTGGAAGCGGGTTGGACTTGTTTTCTTTGGGATTTTGTTTTTTCTTTAGTCGGGGACTGAAGTAAAGGAGAACTGCAATAACCGCTAAAATAATCGCTATGGGCAGTATCCATTCTGACCTTTGGACCCTGTTCAGCAGGAGTAACGCAACTACAAACCAAGCCAGAATTGCCGCAACTGTTCTGATATGCATTTGGAACCCTCATTCACGAGGTTTACCATGATATTCTTTGGGTTATGCTATAACGTTTCCCCATATTAGAAGCTTCAAACGGGTAATTATGGAATAATTGTACATGTTTATATTAATCGGAGAAAAGATTAATGGAGAAGAACGGGTGAAGACCCCGAATAAGCGGCAGAAAACGCATAAGATGATGAGAATGACGGAGGAAAATCAGGATAGAGTCGTAATCCGTGGTCTTAGAGGTGTTGCTGCCGCTACAACCCAAATTAGTTTCGTAGACCCTTTCGGTTCCCTCTACTATTCCGGATATGACATCGATGTTCTTGTTGATCGGTCATCATATGAAGAAGCAGTTTATCTTTTGTTAAACAACAAATTGCCCACAAAAACAGAGTTGAATAGCCTGAAGTCCGAACTTTTCTCCGAAATGAGACTGCCTAAACAGGTTGTTGAACGAATAAAATCTGCTTCACCTGACTCTCATCCAATGGAAGTCTTACGCACCGAAATCTCTCATCTTGGAGAATTTGACCCTGAACCAGACGATACTTCTGATGCTGCAAACAAACGAAGAGCCATCCGGATAATAGCTAAACTTCCTACGATAATTTCTTTCCTTTATAGGACACGCGTAAAAAAAGATGCTGTTGCTCCTCTTAGAGAATATGGTTTCTCTGAAAACTTTCTGTACATGTTCCGAGGAAAGGTTGCAGATCCAGAAGAAAAAGATGCTATGGAACGTTACATGATACTCCATGCGGATCATGGTCTTAACGCTTCTACCTTTGCGGCTCGTGTGACAGCCGGCACTGGCTCAGACTTGTATTCTGCTGTGACTTCGGCTATTGGAACCCTTAAAGGTCCGTTTCATGGTGGAGCCAGTGAAAGAGTGATGAAAATGCTCTATGACATAGACAGCCTCGACGAAGTAGAAGCCTACATACAAAGCATGCTGGATGACAACAAGAAAATCATGGGATTCGGTCACAGAGTCTACAGAACCGAAGACCCCAGATCAAAGCACCTCCGCGACATCGCTGAAAAGCTCTGTCAACGAACAAATAATCTGGCTACCTACCATAAATGCAAAAAAATCGAGGACACCGTCCACAAGAAGAAAGGAATCTTTCCTAACGTGGATTTCTATGCGGCGCTAGTTATGAATGCCTTGGGAGTTCCCAGAGAATTCTTCACTTCATTTTTTGCCTCAAGCAGAGTAACCGGGTGGACTGCTCATGTGCTGGAGCAGTATGCAGATGCGGTTCTAATTCGCCCAACTTCGAAGTACATCGGCGAATATGGAAGAGAGTTTATTCCTATCGAAAAACGACGCTAACTAAGCCTCACTACTGTTTTCTTATAGTCCAACAGCTAAATCTCTTACTTTCCTAAGGTTATCGACGTCATTTCTCCTAGCGTCTCTTGGTGTTTCAAGTATCATCGGCAGACTGCCCAGCCTGCTTCCCAGCACGTTTCTGAATCCTTCTTCTCCAATCTTTCCCATGCCGATGTGGTCGTGGCGGTCTATTCTGGAGTTCAAGTCTCCTTTCGAGTCATTTAGGTGAACAAGTTTAAGCTTCGGGAAGCCTACTGTCTCGTCAATCTTCCTGATGGTTTCATCCACTGAATCCCATGTTCTGAGGTCGTAGCCCGCTGCAAAGGCGTGGCTGGTGTCAAAGCATATTCCCACTCTTTCCGGATGAGACAGTTGTTGGATTATGTGCTGTATGTCTTCGAGAGTGCCTCCCATGCTGTTTCTGGTTCCGGCTGTGTTCTCTAGGAGAAGCGTGACATCTCCTCCAGCGATTTTGAAGGCTTGGTTTATGGCGTTGATTAATCGCGTGAAACCACTCTGCATGCCTGCTCCCAGATGGCTACCCAGATGAGTTACCAGATAAGGGATTTCGAGTCTTCTGCATCTTTCCAGCTCTGATATGAGGGTGTTCACGGACTTCGTGTAGACGTCATCTTTGGGAGATGCTAAATTGGGAAGATACGGCATATGAGCAAAAACAGGTTCCATGTCATGGCTCTTCACTTTATCTGAGAAGACTTGGGCAGTCTCTGAGGTGAGTTCTGTTGGCTTCCATTGGCGGGGGTTCCTTGTGAAGATTTGGAAGGTGTTGCAGTTCAACTTGACGGCTCTGTCCACTGCTTGGTCGATGGAACCATAGATTGAGACATGAAATCCAACCCTCATTCGAATCAACACCAATGGCATGGTGATTATCAGTAAAAGCGTTATTCCTGAAATTTATTGTGAGCCAAAACCAAAAATGGGGTTACAGGGGTCTCTAGCTTTCACTTGGGTTAGGGCTATTTTTTGCGTGCGTATGCCTCTAGCAAGTCCCGTGCTGTGAGGATGCCTACCAGTTTTCCATCTCTGGTTAGAGGTAGCCTTCGTATGTGTTTTGAAGTCATGATGGCAGCGGCATCGTGAACGCTTATCCCTATATGGGATGTAACAATGGGCTTTGAGCATACCTTACCCACCTCTACTTTCAACGACTCGTCCTTAGCCAAGAACTTGGTGAGCAAGTCTCTTTCTGTGAATATGCCTATCGGCTTTCCATGGCTCGTGATGATGACGCTGCCGATACCTTTCTCGCCCATTATCTTCGCTACAGTCTCCACTGGGGTTTCCTCATTAGCGGTTATGACTCCCTCAGTCATGAAGTAATCAACTTCAAACCACACTTGCATGGTCTCAGGAATATCGGGTAAACTCCTGATCAGGTCTGAAGCGGTCATGATTCCCACAAGCTTTCCGGATTCATGAACTCCAAGGCGCCGTATTTTTTTCTCAATCATCATTTGAGCCGCCTCTTTTATCTGGGATTTAAGGGATATTGTGTTAAGGGGATAGGACATGATTTCCTCAACTTTTTCGTCTTTTATGCTGATTCCACCAACCAGCCAGTCTTTCTCCAGATCAATTTCCCTCCTCACAACTTCCCTCAGCAGGTCCCTCTCGGTTATTATGCCCACAGGCGTATCATACTTCACCACTATCAAGCTTCCAATGCGTTTCTCGCCCATTAATTTGGCAGCGTCATGCAATGTGTTTTCAGGAGCTATCGTGATGACCTCATGAGTCATGATTTCCTCTATCTTTCGGTGACTCGCAAGATCACGCTTGTATTGTGTGTATGCAATATCAACGGCGCTTGGAAACTCCTTAGTCAGGTCTTTAGGTTTCTTCATAACTTCCCCCATTACCATATTGATTTGTAGCCTAATTAAAATATGCATGCGCAGCTCAGTTAAAAAATTAAAGCTTAGATAGAAGCGTTTCCTCTATATTATAGGAGACGCGGAGATTCTGGAAAGGAAAAAAGCTGCCCTTATTGCGAGCCTCATCACGATTCTACTCATAAGCATATTCACCGCAGCAATACTGTTGAGCAGCCAGCGCCTTCACGGTGAAGAATACAAGGCTAAAGCTGAACAGCTCTTGGAAGAAGCCCGCGAAGAGTTCGAGAAAATCAGGGGTGTTCCCGTAAGGCAAGTAACTCTTGAAGTGGTGAACACCAGTTGGGTAACTGAAAACTGGGGCAGAGCGTTCGCAGACCCTGAAATAGCCGAAATACATAGAGAAGAAAAAATCTACAAGGCACTGTTCATCATCTCCCAAGACGACAATCTCTATGATGCTAGTCTTGACTGGGTCGCATCCTATCGTGCTGCAAAGTGGCAGGGCAAAATCTACGTTGTCGAAGAGAACTTTGATCCTACTCTTCGAAAATCTGCAGAATCAACTTTTGTTCATGAGTTAACTCATATTTTTCAAGATAGCTATTCCATTCCGGCGAGACCTTCAACGTTTGATGGTGACAAAGCCAGAGCTTCCTTAACTGAAGGAGACGCTACTCTTATGGCTGACACCTTCAGAGGGGAAGGAATTAACCCTGTTTCTTCGATAATTCCATCAGAAAAGGTTCTCTCTGCACCTGCGGTAATTATGTTCTCTGGTGGGGTTCAGCCAGCCCTTCCGCCTACTATTGATGACCTCAACAGATTTCCCTACAAATATGGCGTGGAATTCGTTGAAGCACTGTATGAGCATGGTGGTGGCTGGGAAGCAGTTAATGAAGCATACGCCAATCCCCCGAACACGACCGAACAGGTGATGCACCCAGAAAAATACTTCGCCCAAGAAGATGCCCAACCTGCTGAAGCGCCTTCAATAACTGGAGAATGGAATCTAACAAAAACCGAAAGATTCGGAGAATACTTCATCCTAGTTATGTTGGATAAGTGGATTTCCACAAGTGATGCTGAGAAGGCGGCGGAAGGCTGGGGCGGAGACAACCTCTCCTACTACGAAAAAGAAGACAAATACTTCTTCACTTGGAATATTACTTGGGACTCTAAGAACGATGCCCAAGAATTTTACCTAGCCTTTCAAAAGATGATGGATAAAACAGCAGAACCATTAGCAGAGAATGAGAATTACAGTTACTGGTCTGCTTACGGGAGATACATTTCTATCCAATGGAACGAGAACTCAACCCTCATAGTAAGCTCGGACAACGCAACAATCGTTCAATCAAGTTACAAATAACTAAATAATGCGATTTTAGTTCTACAATATACCGATTTTTTGTCATCTCTAATTTTCCCAAAAGCTCTTCCTTCAAATCCAAATACTCAATTTTTTGTTTTTGCTGATTTCAAATGTTTCCTAGTTGGTTTTGAAGAAGAGGGGCAAAAATGGCTAAGGGCCACTTGGAAAACGTGTCTTCAATGAGAATTTCAATTTCCCTGACATCTGGTATCTTAGATATGTTTTGTTTCAGTTTAAATAGCTCCTTGTAGTTGGAGAAAGGAGCGATTGCCCATGCGTCGATCACTCCTATAGATTTTATGGCTACGATTACATTCCGAACCCGAAATAAGTCATCTATGACCCGTGGCAAGGCAGTTTTATTTTCCACTTTTATCAGAAAAACACCCATGCCTATATATCCAAGTTTGGTTAGATTCAGACTTATTGCCGAATAAAGAATCGCATCTTTTTTCAACCTCTCGTATCTTTTGATGACGGTATTGGTCGCAATTCCAAGTTTCTTAGCGATTTTTGTGAAAGACATGCGGCCGTTATTCGCCACTATCCTAAGAATTTTCTGGTCTATTTCATCCATTTAAAGTCCTTCATATTTTTTGATTTCAATGTTTTCGGGGCGACAAATATTTGTTGTATCAAACCAGATGCTTGTCTCTATCTTCCTAATGTGGGGATTGCCGTGTAAGTATTTTATTGTCTGAGCTAAATCATCAACATCCTTTAGGACTGCAATGCTGGTTATGTCGTATCTACCAATTCGTTGGCTGTTCAGGACAAGGTTGGGTGTCTTTTCCAGAAAATTGTAAACGCTTTTCATTTTGGCTGTGTCTACTTGGATTCCGAGAAATGCTATGCAGGTGTACCCTAAACTTTTTGGGTTTATCTGAGTTATCGCACCCTTTATAACGCCGACTTTTTTTAGTCTCTCAAACCTAATTTTTATACTGTTAGCAGACATCCCGCAATTATTTGCAATATCAGTAAAACTGGTACGCGCATCTTTTGACAAAATCTTCAGAATCTTCGCATCAACTTCATCGATTTTGGGTCGGGAATTCAACTCTTGTCCCCTTCGATAAAAAAGATAATCCGCGGATATATAATTATCCTTTGCACATTTTAATACAAATCTAGACAAAAACACATTTTTTGTTAATTTTGAGAGCAACTACAGGAAAAATCTTTAATACAACTTGCAAAAAACAATCTTCGAATAAAAACTCATGGAAATGAGAATATGAAAACATTGAGAAACAAATCAAAAGCTGCAACCATCATTTTGATTCTAATGTTAACTATCATTACACTCGTAACTTTCTTGCCAACCGTAAATGCTAGGAATGTTCCTACCTACGCTTTCGTTACCGTTTCCCCAAACCCTGTAGGAGTCAACCAGCAAGTGTCGATTATCATGTGGCTCGACAAAATTGAACCTACCGCTGAAGGCCCAGGGGGTGGTAGATGGGGGGACTACACAGTTGCGGTTACAAAGCCTAACGAAGATACCGAGACACTTGGGCCATTCACAGCCGATGATACATCATACGCATTTACTTTATACACGCCTGACCAAGTAGGCACGTACACTCTTGAGTTCAATTTTCCAGGAAAGCAAGTAACAGGTTTTAGTCCCCTTCTTATGATACCGATTAACGACTATTATGAACCAAGCAATTTCACAACGACGCTCACAGTACAAGCAGAACCTGTAGAATCAATGCCTCAAACTCCGCTTCCAACGGATTTCTGGAGGCGACCGATAGACGCTCAAAACCAAGAATGGTACACAATCTCAGGAAACTGGCTTGCAATAGGACCCACAACCTTCGGAGACACATCTTATAACTACTCCGGAAACTTCAACCCATTCACTAGAGCACCAAGAAGTGCTCATATCGTATGGACAAAACCACTGACTTTCGGAGGCTTGATTGGAGGCGAATTCGGAGGCACTTCTGAAAGCAACTACTACACAGGAAAGAGCTACGAGCCGAAATTTACACCCCCCATAATCATCAATGGAGTGCTCTACTACAATGAGCCTCTTCCGCCGAAGAACGGTTATTATGCTGTAGACTTGCGCACAGGCGAAACATTATGGCACCACGAGAGTTACGGTCCATTAACAGAGGTAGGCGCAGTTGGGCTACTAGGTACTCCATCTTACCCTGGATTAACAAACGGACAAATATTCAGCTACCGTTCACCTAATGAAGTTGGAGCTCGTGCTTATCTATGGTTCGCTGGAAGTGCAGGACCCGCTGGCGCAGGTTTTGGTGCGTCACCGTTTTGGTATATGTATGATGCAGAAACAGGCGATCTAATACTGGAAATGGATAATGCAACAGGCGGAGGTGTAAGAGTAGAGGGACCCAAGGGAGAATTACTGTATTATTACTTAGGCACTAACTGGCTTGCATTATGGAACTCAACCAGAGCCATTGGAACACTGGGAACGACTGGTACACAAGCTTGGGCTTGGAGACCACCCACAGGATCAAAGATTGACTGGAGGGACGGAATACAATGGAACGTCACACTGCCTATTCCAATTCCGTTTCAAGCCACTTCTCTGGTAGGCTCGGGAATACTATTAGCAACTACTGGGACTTTCTTTGCGCCATTTGATTGGCAAATGGAGGTAGCATACGATATGGAAACAGGGGCACAATTGTGGATTCAAAACCGAACAACTCCCGTAGGAGCCAGTAGCTTCGGGCTGATGGGAATCCTAAAGGACGGAGTTTACACAGAATTTGACAAAGGAGCAACACAGTGGCGCGGCTATGATGCTTCAACAGGAGAAGAAATTTGGGGTCCAACTACACCATACACCAACGCTTGGGGCTCTCAACCCCTTGGAATTCAAAGTGCTTACGGAATCCAGTACCAAAAAGCAGTTGACGGCATCCACGCCTTGAATTATTCAAACGGCCAAAGACTATGGGATTACTACGCAGACCCGAGTGGGAGCGAATTTCCGGGATTCGCCACTCTCCCATTCTTAGGCGGAGACCTTACAATTGCTGACGAAATAATCTTTGCACCTACTGGTAACTCTCATGGTGATCCCATCTTTAGAGGGGCAAAGCTTTATGCAATCGATGCCATGTCTGGAGAACAAGTTTGGAGTATAAATGGATTCTTTTTAGGAACCATGCCAATCGCAGACGGCTACCTCGTGGGGCAAAACGGATACGACAACCAAATCTACTGTTTCGGCAAGGGACAAACCGCCACAACAGTCGATGCAGAACCAGCCATAATAGCCAAAGGAACCAACGTATTAATCAAAGGCACAGTGACTGATCAGTCTTCTGGCGCAGCGGACACTCCTGCCATTTCTGACGCAGATATGAGCGCATGGATGGAATACCTGTACCAGCAACAGTCAATGCCTCAGAACGTAGAAGGCGTTGAAGTGACATTAGACGCCATCGATCCTAACAACAACTTCATCCACATCGGCAGAGTCACAAGCGACATGAACGGGTTCTACAGTTACATGTGGGAGCCAGAACATGAAGGCACATACAAAATCATCTCCACCTTCGAGGGAACCAACTCCTACTATAGTTCATACGCAGAAACCGCCGTAGGAGTGGGTCCAGCACCATCAGCTGGACAGCCAATGGAAACTGAAGAACCAACAACTGCACCGCCACCAACAACTGAAGAGCCATCAACCGCGCCACCAACAACTGAAGAGCCTACAGCAGTGCCGACTGAAGCACCTGTCATAACCACAGAAGTGCTCATCATCGCAGCCGTTGGCGTAGCAGCCATCATAGGCGTCGGTGCCTACTGGGTACTCAGAAGACGAAAATAAACCATCAATTTCCCTCCCTTTTTTTTATGGGGAGTAAAGCATCATCGGAAAATGGGGGCTGAGAAGGCTCCAGCATGGGAAAAATGAAACCTAACCAAAAGCAATAGCAGTAGTAGCCTTTGGAGTTTCATTTTTTTCTCCTCAATTGCCCGTGTGCGGAGCCTCAGCAAACCTTAGTTTTCAGGCGCTGGCGAAATTCAAGAAGTGTTGTCTATGCAAATCAGGTTTGAACGTCTGGGGTTGCTTCATGGATAAAGGTTATTAGTTGATGAGCGTAATTTTTCTCTCGCATCCTTTGCACGATTTCGATTATTGAGGGAAGGTGACGAAGATTAGCCAAAAAATTTCCGGAGTAGAATATGTCAAACGAATCAGCGAGAACCTTCTAAATGTGAAAGAGAAGAGCCTAGTTCCACTGTATGAAGACTTGAGGTCCGCTGATTGCATTGTTTGTGGCGGTTCGGGAAGGTCCCTACATTCGTTGAACATCGCCATGAGCCAAATAGCCATGATGAAGGAGCCTAAGGTGGTTATCACCCGAGAAGATGTGGGATTCCCGGGAAGAGGAATGTATGACGCTGCTTCGCAACTTGAAAAAAGGCATAGGAAGGTTGTTCTTCTAATCAATTCTGGAAGCGGAGAATCTGATGACCCGAAATATCTTGCTGAAAAGTTGGAAAAATATTTGGAGGAGACTGGCAGCGACAAGTTTTCCATGGGGCTGATAACTTCAAACGCCAATTCTTCTATCGCGAAGATAGTTAGGAGGCACGGTCATGTGGTTGGGGTGGAGGGTCGAGGAAGAAAACAACTGCCTTCTGACGCTTACAGTGAGACAGGAATAATGGGAGACCTCTTTGAGCTCGGAAGCCTGTTTTTGTTACAGATGATGGCTGAGGCATTATCTGAAGACGGTTCTGTGGAGAAGGTTCTTGAACTTATAGCTGAGGAAGCACCGGTCTTGAGGGAGATCACCGAAGATGCGATTCATTCTGAAGCCGCCAAGGCATCTCTAGAGTTTCTGGAGAGGCGCAGTAATGTTTTCTTGGGTGGAAGAGGAACTGCTGAGGAGGTGGCGAAGATGACTGCTGTGCGGCTGTTTCACATCAAAAAGTTTCTCGGAGACGATATCTATATTGCCCGGGGCGTCAATACGCCTCATCCTAGGGCTGGAGACCTTGAGATTCTGATTTCTTACTCTGGTGAAACCAAGCCGGTGGTTGGTTGGGGAAGCATGTTTAGGAGTTTGGGAGGAACTGTTCTTTCAATTATTGGGCGCAGGGGGGCGTCTCTTGAGAGAAATTCTGATTTGAAGATTTTTCTTGAGGAGAAGGTTGAACCTGGGAAGCCGAGGAGATTTTATATGAGGGCAGCCTACGTGCTGAGCTGTCTGCCCATCTTGTTGACGCAAAGGCTGAGCTTGAAAGGTCTTGAACTACCCGAATATATCCTGACATGGTACCACAATATAATCGAATAATTCAGCGCATACAAAGCAAAAACGGATGGAAGGTCAGGCTTTTTCTAGTACACTTCCCTTGTAAGCGGGCTGGACAAGCTGGGAATACCGCACTAAATAGCCCTTCTTAACTTTCGGTTCTTTTGCAGTCCAAGACTTTAACCGTCTATTCAGTTCTTCGTCGCTCAGTTTCGCGTTCAATTTTCTTTTGGGAACATCGATTTCTATCCTATCTCCGTTTCTAAGCACGGCTATGGGTCCGCCGACAGCAGCCTCAGGAGACACATGTCCTATGCATGGTCCTCTGGTGGCTCCTGAAAATCTTCCATCAGTGATTAGGGCAACGGATTCACTTAATCCCATCCCCGCTATGGTGGCTGTTGGAGAGAGCATCTCCCGCATCCCCGGTCCTCCTTTTGGTCCTTCATATCGGATAACTATGATTTCTCCCTCCTGAATTTCTTTGTTCAGTATAGCCTTCATGGCTTCCTCTTCAGAGTCGAAAATCCTAGCCGGACCCTTGTGAACCAGCATTTTAGGCGATATGGCAGTAGCCTTCACCACAGCCCCTTCAGGCGCAAGGTTTCCCTTCAAGATAGCTATACCGCCCTGAGGATGAACTGGATTATCCAGAGGACGAATCACGTTAGAATTTAAGACGACCGCGCCCTCGATGTTTTCTTTGACGCTCTTCCCCGTTACGGTGATGGCATTCAGGTGAAGCTTGCCTCCAAGTACTTTCATCAGAGCTGGGATTCCTCCAGCTTCATCCAAGTCTTCCATGGTGTAGGGTCCGCTTGAAACCATGTTGCTGAGATGAGGGACCCGCCTGCTTAACTCGTCAAAGATGGATAGAGGCAAGGCAACTTCTGCTTCGGTTGCCACAGCCGTGAGATGTAACACCGTGTTGGTTGAGCCGCCGAGGGCCATGTCCACCATAATCGCATTCTCGAAAGAATCGGAAGACAAAATGTCTCGAGGTTTCAAATCTTCCTTTACTAATCCCACAACTCTTTCTCCGGTGGCCTTGGCGATTCTCTGCCTCAAAGCGCTGACAGCAGAGGGAGTGGCGCATCCGGGCAGAGACATTCCCAGAGCCTCGGTTACGCAGGCCATGGTGTTGGCTGTGAACATGCCGTTGCATGAGCCGCAGGTGGGGCATGCGACATCTTCGAGGGCCTTCAGTTCCTTCTCGCTCATTTTGCCTGCTGCAACCTCCCCTACAGCCTCAAACATCGAAGCTGTCCCCACTCTCTTTCCCTTGTAGACGCCTGAGAGCATAGGACCCCCAGTTACGGCTATGGCGGGGATGTTGACTCTAGCCGCTGCCATTAGCATGCCGGGAGTTATTTTGTCGCAGTTGGAGATTAGAACCATGCCGTCGAACCTGTGGGATTGAACCATGAGTTCAACGGAATCGGCGATTAACTCTCGGGATGGTAGAGAATATTTCATTCCTTCGTGTCCCATGGCTAAGCCGTCGCAGATGCCTATGGTGTTGAATTCAAAGGGAACGCCGCCAGCAGTCATGACGCCGGCTTTCACAGCCTCAGACACCTGATTAAGATGGGCATGACCAGGAACTACGGTCGTGAAACTGTTTGCCACGGCGATGAATGGTTTATCTAAATCTCTGTCCGATAGTCCAAGAGCCTTCAGCAGGGCTCTGTGGGGAGCCCGTTGGACCCCGATTTTTATTGCGTCGCTTCTCAACTCTATCCCTCTTTAAGCTTTAGGTTAAATGATTAGACAAATAAAGAATATACGGGATTCTGTTAAGTCTTTTGACTCAATGTAAATCTGAAATCATTGCGTAATTCAATTGTGGGCGTCTATTTAGGAAGATGCTCGCTAAGCAGTTTCCATTCTTCAGGTTTGAGAAGTTGTTCAGCGAGATTCAAGACTGCTTGGTTAAATCTCTCAATTCCTAGCTTGCAGAAACCCAGAAACAGATCGATGGAGAAAATGGGAAGATACAGAAAAACTTTTATATTAACACTTAAGTTGTTGTGGTGAAACGAGGAATGGATCATGAGGGATCATTGGGTTTCCGAGAGGCGTGAAATGGGGGATCGCTTTATCCGCTAGCTTCCCCGAAAAGATAAGAATTTTTGACACCACCCTCAGAGACGGCGAACAAACCCCCGGAGTTTCTCTAACTCCCGAAAAAAAACTTAGAATCGCCGAAAGTTTAGACAAGATTGGTGTCGATGCTTTAGAGGCGGGTTTCGCCGCGGCTTCTGAGGGCGAGATGGAAGCAATAAGACTCATTGCCGATGCAGGGCTCAAGGCAGAGGTCTACAGCATGGCTAGAGGAGTAATGAATGACATAGATGCTGTGCTGAAGACCGGTGCCATGGGAGTGCACTTGGTTATTCCCTCGTCAGATTTGCATCTTGAATACAAATTGAAGAAGACCCGAGAAGAAATTCTGAAAATCACAGCGGACACCACCCAATATGCCAAGGACCACGGTCTAGCAGTTGAGCTTTCAGCTGAAGACGCAACAAGAAGCGATCTCGAATTTCTCACAAAAATGCTCAAAGCAGGAGTCTCTGGAGGCGCAGATAGGCTGTGTCCATGCGACACTGTGGGAGTTCTGGTACCTGAAAGAACCAGCGAGCTCTTCTCTGAGCTGAAGAAAAGATTCCCTGATGTGCCTCTGAGTGTCCACTGCCACGACGACTTCGGTTTAGCTGTGGCAAACTCGATAATCGCTTTGAAGAATGGAGCTGAGGAAGCCCACGTAACCATAAACGGGTTGGGCGAGAGGGCTGGAAACGCTAGTCTAGAGGAGGTAGTTGTCGCCCTCAAGGCGAACTACAAGGTGAACTTGGCAATAAAAACCGAGTTGCTGTATGAGACATCAAGGCTGGTTTCGCGAATAACAGACTTTCCCCTCCAGCCAAACAAGGCGATTGTAGGCGAGAACGCCTTTGTCCATGAGTCTGGCATGCACACTCACGGAATACTAGCTCATCCCCTAACATACGAGCCTTTCCCACCTGAGTTGATTGGGCGCACAAGAAGAATAGCGTCAGGGAAGCACTCTGGCTCCCATGGAATCAGAGCCTCCCTAAATGAAATGGGGCTAAATCCCAACGACGAACAGCTGAACGAAATTTTTCTGCGAGTAAAAAGCCTAGGCGACAAGGGCAAACGGGTTTCCGATGCTGATCTGCAGGCAATCGCCGAAGCTGTTATGGGGTTGCCGGCTACGCGTCCCATAAAACTTGAGGAGATAACCGTTGTCACAGGCGACAGAATTACCTCAACGGCTTCTGTGAGGCTGAATCTCGGTGGTAAGATGCTGACGGAGGCGGCTACGGGAGTGGGTCCTGTGGACGCGGCTATCAATGCCATAAGAAAAGCGGTGGGAATTGTCGAACCAATACAGTTAGACAACTATGCTGTTAAGGCTATCACGGGAGGCACCAACGCCGTAACCGAGGTATCCGTAAGCCTCAGTAAGGGAGACCGTAAAGCTACAGCCATCGGAGTCAACGAGGATATAGTTATAGCTAGCGTTCAAGCAATGCTTAGCGGCATGAACGTCCTTATGACCAATTACAACAAACAAAACCTAAAGGAGGAAACTTGAAAATGCCTAAAATGTCGGGCGCCAAAGCCCTCATAGAAGCCCTGAAACGAGAAAACGTAGATGTAATCTTCGGCATCTCAGGAGGAGCACTCCTACCCATCCACGATGTTCTCTACGACTCCGGAATAAGACACGTCCTTGCTCGCCACGAACAAGGCGCTGCCCATGCCGCAGACGGCTACGCCCGAGTAAGTGGACGGGCGGGAGTTTGTATGGCTACTTCCGGTCCCGGAGCCACAAACCTCGTCACCGGCATAGCTAACGCTTACTTGGATTCTTCACCGGTTATCGCTCTTACCGGTCAGGTCAATACGTATTCTACCACATCGTCTTACATGATTGGGCGGGATGCGTTTCAGGAAGCAGATATAATGGGAATAACTACGCCTATCACGAAGTATAATTATCAGGTGAAGAGTGCTTCAGAAATTCCTAAAGCGGTGCGGATGACCTTTCATATTGCCACAACCGGAAGACCCGGACCCTGTTTGATTGATCTTCCAAAGAATACTCAGACGCAAATCGACGAAATGGATTTTTCGAGTGACGTCAAGATTCGAGGTTACAAACCCAATATTGAGCCTCATCCATTTCAGGTTAAGAAGGCTGTTCAACTACTCCTCGGAGCAGAGCGCCCAATTGTTCTAGCAGGCGGAGGAACAATCTCCTCGAACGCCTCCCCCGAACTCCTACAAATTGCCGAACTTCTGATGATGCCAGTGGCAACGACTTTTATGGGAAAAGGCTGTTTTCCCGAAAATCATCCCTTATCCATCGGAAACGTGGGCATGCACGGAACTCGCGTAGCCAACAAAGTGATTTTGGAAGCTGACGTTTTGTTGGCTGTGGGAACAAGGTTTCAGGACAGAACCACTGGAACGCTGGGCGATTTTTGCCCCGACGCTAAAATAATTCACATCGACATAGACGCGGGGGAAATAGGGAAGAATGTTGAGGTTGAAGTACCGATTGTTGCTGACGCAAAAGTGACTCTTAGGCTGATTCACCAGCAGTTAGTTCATCAATTAAAGCAGAGAGAGAGTTCTCCATGGTTCGAGAGAGTCAAAGAGCTCAAGGACCAGTTTCTAAGCGAGATGGACTCAGGCAAAGATGAGTTGAAGCCTGCAAACATACTGAAAGAACTCAGGAAGATACTTCCAGAGAAAGCCATCGTTGCCACCGAGGTTGGACAGAACCAGATGTGGGCAGCCCTCCACTTTCAGGCACTCAAACCTAGAACTTTCATTAGCTCGGGGGGATTAGGAACTATGGGCTTCGGCTTCCCCGCATCCCTTGGAGCAAAAGTCGCCTGTCCTTCATGCCCAGTTGTGGACATAGCTGGAGATGGAAGCTTCAGAATGACCGAACAAGAACTCGGAACTTCAGTTACCGAAGACATACCCGTCATAGTGGTTGTGCTGAACAATTCGATGCTGGGAATGGTGGCACAGTGGCAACGTCTCTTCTATAATAAAAAATATGCTGCTGTGAAACTGGGAAGCGTCCCCGACTTTGTGAAACTGGCTGAAGCTTACGGAGCTCAAGGCTTTCGAGCAAAATCACTGGAAGAATTCTCCAAAGCAATGAAAAAAGCTTTAAAGAATGAAGTGACCACGGTCATCGATATTCCAATTTCCCCTGAGGATAACGTGTTTCCCATGGTTCCACCTGGCAAGGGTCTAAAAGATACGATTGCGAGGATGTAAATATGGCAAAAGAGCATACTCATATAATCTCCACAATAGTTGAGCACAAACCCGGAGTACTCTATACAGTCTCAAATCTTTTTAGGCGCAGAGGATTCAACATAGAGAACATTTCAGTTGGACCCGCGGAAGAGAGCGACTTGGCTAGGATGACAATAACCGTTAAGGGAGACGATAGAACCATCGAGCAGGTGGTCAAGCAACTGAACAAGCTGATAGACGTAATCAAAGTGACGCGGCTAGACCCAGACCACATCGTAACAAGGGAACTGGCACTCATCAAAGTAAACGCCCTAAACACTAAGGTTCGGTCAGACATAATCAACTACGCTGAAATCTTCAGAGCCCGTGTAGTCGACGTTTCCTCCGAAACGTTGATGATGGAGATCACAGGAACCTCAGACAAGGTAGATGCCTTCATTGACATAATGAAGCCCTTTGGAGTAAAGGAAATCGCTAGAACCGGAATAACTGCCCTGCCTAGAGGAGCCAAATCCGTTAAAATGGATGAATGAAAGCAGGTGAAAAAAGAATTTGTTAACAACTCTAATCTACGTATTAGAACTGTGTGAGGAGTCAAAATGGTTGAATTAGACTTTGGAGGCATAAAAGAAACCGTAATAACAAGAAACGAATTCCCTGTAGATAAAGCAAGAGAAATTCTGAAGAACGAGACAATTGCCACCCTAGGGTACGGTATTCAAGGGCGGGCTCAATCCTTAAACATGAGAGATAATGGAATTAATGTTATTGTGGGTCAGAGGAAAAACTCCAAGAGTTACGAATTAGCAATAGAAGAGGGATGGATTCCTGGGAAGACATTGTTTCCCCTGAAGGAGGCTGCGGAAAGAGGAACCATCAAACAATATCTGCTGACTGACGCTGCGCAGAAAGAACTGTGGCCAACAATCAAAACCACCTTCAAAGAGGGCGATGCCCTATACTTTTCCCATGGCTTTTCGATGGTTTACAGAAAGCTTACAGGGGTTGTTCCTCCGCAAAACATTGATGTTATTCTGGTTGCACCAAAAGGATCTGGAACTTCAGTGAGAAGGAATTTTGTGGCAGGTAGTGGAATAAACAGTAGTTTTGCAGTCCATCAGGATTTCACAGGTAAGGCTGAAAGTAGAGTAAAAGCCATTGGAATTGCTATTGGTTCGGGTTACTTGTTCCCAACCACATTTGAAAAAGAAGTATACAGTGACTTAACTGGAGAACGAGGAGTTCTAATGGGAGCGCTTGCAGGAATAATGGAAGCACAATATAATTGTCTAAGGGAAAACGGTCATAGTCCCAGCGAAGCCTTCAATGAAACTGTAGAGGAGTTAACTCAAAGTTTAATCAGGTTAGTTGATGAGAACGGCATGGATTGGATGTATAAAAATTGCAGTGAGACTGCAAGAATAGGAGCCCTCAGATGGAAAGAACGTTTCAGGGATGTTGTGAAACCTCTGTTTGATTCTCTTTATGAATTGGTGGCTTCAGGAGAAGAAGTGAAGATTGTTCTTGAAAAGAGTGCAGAATCCGATTATGCAAAGAAATTGGCTGAGGAATTAGACACCATGGGGAATTCTGAGATGTGGAGAGCAGGCAAAACGGTTAGGTCGTTAAGACCTGATAGACAATCTCGATAAAACTGAAGGCTTTAATTAGAGTTTGAGCCGCAAAGATTGAGAACGTTGAGCGATTCATCAGGAAGACGGCGTGAATCCAGAAGGAATCAGTTCTAAGTTTGCTTCTTCGCAGTAAGTGGGTTGTCCTTTCGAAGCAGATTCTGGCTGTGATATATCGGATGTCGTAATATATCTAGTCATGGAGGATGGTATTTATAGAAAAATGCCAGTTCGTTTCTAGTGATGAATATGCGATCCATAATGCTCCCGAAGTTTCCGCGATTGAAGGGTAAAAAAGCCGTTGAGGCTCTCAACAACTTCATAAAGGAACTGGAAACAGGAGACAAAGAGTTGAAGAAAAACCAAACTTTGACTTTGAAAAAGTTGGCTGCAGGAATAATCACTTCTATAGAAGCAGAACAGACTAGAGAGCCACGGAAAGAGAGGGCTTTTGCTTCAAAGCTTAGGGCATCAATTACGAAACGCAATCAGAAGTCAGGTGGAACCCCTGAAACTGTGGACTCTGGAAGGTGACTGCATGAGAAGTTCCTATGAGATAATCGCTGAAATTCTAGACACGGCGAAGGACGGCGCAAAAAAGACGCGTATCATGTATTCGTGTGGACTCAGCTACAGGTTTATTCATAAATATCTGGACCTCTTGCTGGAAACGGGTCTTCTCAAAACAGGCGATTCTTATCACACAACCGATAAAGGCAGGGGATTTCTCCGCAACTATCAAAACTTAGACCTGCTGCTGAACACAAGATTTTGACCGCAACAACCACTTCTTTTCTCTATTATCCACCGCCCAAAAACTTCTCTATTTCCGAGAAAAAGTTTTATGTGTTCCCCGAGAAATTGGGCAGTATGAGAAATTACATCTTTACTGATCGTGAACGCCGCATCCTTGAAGCCTACCTCCTCAAGACCGATGTTGACAAAACTGCCCTCTCTAAACTCCTTACTCGAATCAAAACAGGAAATGTTCTGTTTGAGGACGTTTTCCTCTACCTTCAGGTGTGGAAGACGATTACTTCGTGAAAAAAGCTTGTTTTTCAACATGAAGTATTATTAGGAGTCAAATATGAACGATAGTGCGGAGAGTGGGATTCCCACCCAAATTTACCAGTAAAATATTCACTCTGTTTCCCTTGATTTTGGGAGTCCTATCCATCTGGGAATCGTATTCTTGTATTTTCGATAACTCTCACCGTACTTGTAGAGGCAATAACGTTCTTCAGCCGATAAATTGATGTTGAGCAAAATCAATAGCATCACCGTTAATAGAATATATAACCAAGAAATGCAAGCTATTCCCAACCCAGTTTGCATTAGTAGCAAACCAATATACTCAGGATTTCTTGTTACACTATAGAGTCCTTTAGTGATGACCTTGTCCCTAGGACTAGAAGCGAAATTACGAACTGCAATAATAATGAATGCCATACCAAACAGATAGATAAGTAGACCAATGTATAGCCATGTTGTACCCAGTTGAAGAGGTAAGAAAACAGCGTAAATGAAAGAAATGACCATAGGCAAGAAGACCGCATTTATGACTCTTTTCTCCTTTTTAGTTAACTCAAAATCTCCTGATTCTCCTAATTCTCTGGCAGATGTCACTCTCATAGTGCAGAATAAAATGATTACCATAGGAATGACAAGAATCCAAGCATTCCATAAACCCAACTCAAACGCGGGAATAAGCAACACAATCCCCCTCAGATATCTAGTATTACGCATCTAAAATTTTGGGTATGAACCATGATTGAAATCTATAAATCATGTTAAAGAGCCATGACTTTCTTCTTCCATTTGGCGGCTTGGTCAGTTAATAGTTTGTTTTGGTTGAAGTTAATTACCTGCTCAAAGTCCTCCAAAGCCTTTTTTCTACTAAGTTCTCTAGCGCTGCGACTGGGACCAAAAATTCCACCCTTTTTGCCTTGAAAAACATGAGTTATACCCCTAAAAAAATAAGGGCTGGCATCTTTAGGGTTGATACTAATCGCCTGTTCTAAATGTTCATGGGCTTCCTTATACTTCCCTTGAAGGAGACGAATAACACCCGTTCTATAATTTGCTTCATAAACGTTACTTTGCGTATGCTTATCTATTTTTAACGTCCACTTCCAATCATAAAGCTTCTTATTGGAGTAACCATCTTCAAAATTATATGTATTCAGAAGCTTTTCGAGTGTCTGTCTTGATAAGCATAATTTCGCCCTACTCTGCTGCATACCAATACTAAATGAACTGATGGCTCCAGCAAGGTCTGAAGCTTTAAGCTCCCGATCATCAGCTAAAAGAAATACTTTGAAATCTTCTGCTGCCTTTTCCAACTCTTTCATATCTTCATAAGTACATCCTCTTTTGTAATACACATTATAATCTGGTCGACCTCCATACATTTTCATCTCTATGGCTTTTGTATAACTTTCTACAGCGCTCTCAAGATCTCCAGAAGACACAAAGTTATTTCCCTCTCTTACGTATGCTTTATACTGCTCTTTACGTTCATCAATCCTACGAAGCTTCTTAATAATTCCCATCGAAACATTCCCCCAAATTCATCATCTAGCTCGTTATTGATGAAAAAGTTCTTACAATTATCGTCCTTGTTTTTATTATATATTTTTTTGGGTTGCGGGGTAAAAACTTAACGCTCAAATGAAATCTCCACGCATTCACTCGTTGATTTTCTGGTCCCAAATTTTATATGACGGTTAGTCTGAATTAGGAGCCGCCCGCCGCTTTAGTGTGCCAGCGTTTTACTAGTAAAATCGTGTTCGAATTTCAACCCCCACCCGTAAAACCTCAAAATAGGCTTAAAATATGCCTTATTTTTGGTGCGGGGGGTGGGATTCGAACCCACGAACGCCTACGCGACAGGGTCCTAAGCCCTGCTCCTTTGACCTGACTTGGAGACCCCCGCTTTTGTACATCCATCTAGAAGCTGAACACAAATTAAACATTTTTGAAAGATGTTTGAGATATACAACGATGGATACACGCTGGGATGCCAAAGAACTTTAAATACAGCTTCATTCCCAAAACATACTCAGCCTCGGTGGCCTAGCTGGTTGGGCATTGCCTTGGTAAGGCAGAGGTCGCGGGTTCAAACCCCGCCCGAGGCTCCATTTACTTTCTTTGGAAAGCCCCCTTCGTATACTTTTGATAAAAATCTTAAAATGCTAATAGCTCTAAAAGTAATTGGTAACAAAAATTTCTGCTTCCTCAAAGGAATATAAGAAAAAATGAAGGATTGACAATTGACCATAAATGACTATCAAAGAATTAGTGGATTTGAAAAGGCTTTTTCCAGTTTCTTTGTCGATCCTTTATATGGAGAAATTGGTCTTACTGAGACTGAAAGTAAGTTAGTAACATCTGGAATATTCAGACGATTGAAAAGAATAAAACAACTTGGTTTAGTAAACGAATTTTATAATGGAGCTACACATACACGGTATGAGCATTCTCTTGGTACTCTCCACATTACATGGGTTATGTTTAAGAGATTTGTTGATAATGTTCAGAAATATAATAAGTGGCTTCCCAAAAATATCCTAAAGCTTTTCCCCGATGACACCATAGAAGCTTTGCGAACATCTGCATTACTTCATGATTTAAGTCACGGTCCTTATTCACATTATATCGAAGATATCAGCGATTACTTGGGTGTCAAGCTTGAGCATGATGTTTTAACCCCTTTTCTAATAGCTAACAAAGATAAACAAAAGCAACTATCCAAAATACTATACAAAGCAATTTACGGAGAAGAAAAAGCAAAAAACTTGTTTTTGCAGAAGCGAAAAGAACTTCTGGATGCGCTCCCAAGAAATCGCATTTTCCGCAATAAAATTCTAGGGATAATTGCTCCCAAGTACAAATGTAGTGATGAGAATTTCAATAAAGTCCGACAATTCCTACATTGTCTGATCTATGGCGACCTTGGGTCTGATAGAATCGATTATTTACTACGCGATACGCATTATACAGGTTTGGGACACAGATTCGATATGTCCGAATTATTAAATAATGTAGCGGCAATTTACGATGAGATAAATAATGAATTGCGTTTCGCTTTCCATTTCAAGGGGATGGATATTTGTGATTTTTTTCTTACAACAAGATATTATCATTATCGGCTCATTGCTCATAATCTAAAGAACATAGATTTATTTTGTAAACTGAAGGAAAGAGTGGAGAAGTGGCTGAATCAAGATAAGGGGAACAACTTTTTCAAACTTTTGGATTTGATGTTTAAAGATGAAATTTATTTTGAGAAAATAGTGCCTCCTTTAAAAAACTGGAATTTTAAAAGGGTTGGAAATTGGAGTTTAGGAAAAATCAGGGTCAATAATTACCGATTTTTAGTCTATAGACTCATGTCTGACAATTATTTGAAGCATTACTATTTGAATTCTGTAAAAGAGTCTTTGTGTAATGGAATTAAGAAATTCCAAAAAATTGATTTAAATAAGAATGATCTTCGAATTGAATTTGTTCTGGAAAAGACAAGAATTCCAATAATACCTGCGTACAGAGAGAGTTATTTAGAACTGAAAAGTTCAATGGAGAATAAAAAAGAAGAGGAACAAATTAGTTCACTCATCCATGACGATTCTGAAATGATAAATAGCCTTGCAAGAACCTATCTAAGTCACACTAATTTAATTGTTTATGCAAATAAGAAATATGATAAGGTTATGGAATATATCTCTAAAACACCCCATTTTTTTCTGAATAGAAAATTATTCTGCTCAGTTTTGTCTCATCTCAGCTTGGAGAAAATTAATAGGCTTGATATTATGTTATGTTGTTTGAATTATTTATTTGAGAAAAAGATTGAAGTAAACTCTCTCAAAAAAATTACTGATTACTTAAAACTGATTCAACGGAAATTTCCGAAAATTGGTTATACGTTTGATAGACAAGAAGGATACGATCCTCAAAGAAAAAATCCATTTGATTATCCGCCAAGTATAATAAATGACCTGATTTTGTTTGAATATGCTGGATTGATTACATTATCCAAAAAAAACAGGGACATCAGTTGGTTTGGCCATCCTCCAAGATATATGGACTGCTATAACGTAGATTTTCCTCGTGAGCTGGGTTTCAAAGAAATTATTGACTGCTATCCAAGGAAATTCAAGCAAAAGATTGAACAAATAAGCAAAATAAAAAGCTATTAATGGTTTGGTGACTCCGTCATCTCGGAGTCGACTCACGACAATTGTTTGTCATTTTGGAAAATTCGTTCCAATCACAAAATAATATATTGTGCTTAGGTTTTAAAAAGATTTAGGAAAATGAAAGATCAAATAGATTTTTTTAGGTGTTACTACCAAGAAATTTTTCGACCTGAAATGATTACTCTTCCAGATTTCAAATTTCATCATTTTAGATTCCAAATTTTCTCTAAATCAAAAAAGAAAAAATTTGTGCGATTAAAAGACATTATCCAATCAAACAAACAGCTTTTTCAAAAAATTTCAAATTTAATTCCGGAAAATGCTTATTTTACTCCAACAAAATGGTTGAACCCGATTTTTGTTGGTAAAAAAAAGGAAGAAATAGATATCATGTTGTCATCTTCACTTTATTTTGATATAGATTCACCTTTATTAGAATCTTCATCGTTTGAGAAAGCAAAAATTGATACACAACGATTGATTGATCTAATTGATTATAAATATAATAGGTCACCAGATTTGGTTGTTTTTTCTGGAAGACGTGGTTTTCACGTCTATTATTGGGAATGGGATACGCCCAAACTAATTAAAATGCATCCCAGAGACCGAATAAAAACCTTTGTTGTTGAAAGAAAAAAGATACTTAAAGAGATATCGACCGAAGATATTGTTGTTGATAAAAGGGTTACGGAAGACCCGTATAGGATTATGAGAATTCCTGGCACGTTACATGGCAGTACTGGGTTAGTTGCGAAAAATATCGTTGACCCCAAAGCATTTAATCCTTTAAAAGATGCTCTTGTTTTTGATCCAGATGTATATAGTGAAATATTGAAGGTTAATTTGTCAGATATCTTTTCAAAAGAACCATAAGTCTCAAGTGGTTATTATTTATTTCTGGATTTATAATCCAGTGATAAACATCGTTGGGATTAATATGAATATAATAGAAATTGCTGTGGATGCAGACTTCGAAGAAGGCACAATAGTTGATGTTGAAACAACCCATTGGGATATTACTAAAGGTGAATTGATTACTGCTGGTTTTCTATCGGACAACCGCATCAAAATATTACAAAGAGTAGACCTACCAGAACAAGAATTCAAGGAAAAGGTAATAAAAGAGCTTGAAAATGAGAAGCAACCACTTTATGCTTTTCACAAGAAGATTGAAGAAGATTTCCTCCAGATATCGATAGAAAAGGACCTTCAAAACAATAGAGAGGCTGCCTTTGGGGCTTTATTAGAAGAGGGCCTTCTAGATCATTATAACTCGCTGTGTGATCCCCTGTTTAACGAAGAAGTACCCCGATTGTGGAATGCATGGATTAAGATAAGAGACATGGTTTTCTTATCAAAAATTGTTAGACATAATTATTGTTGTTTGGCCAAAGAATATTATTTAAAATTAATAAGAATTAACTATGAAAGTGTACATGAAATCAAAAAGTTTCCTTCCTCGGCCAAAATAGAAAAACGGCATATCAGACCACAACTTGGGATATAACAGTAGAGCGTAAGCTTCACAAGCTGTTTGTCGCGGGTTCAAACCCCGCCCGAGGCTCCAATCCACTGCGCGTGCATTATGGTATAGAAAAGATTGTTTCAGAAACCTGGTTTTCTATTGTTTCGATTTCGTTTTCGCTTAAAGCGTGGTTCCATAGTTTGATGGAGTATAATTCCGTGATGTTGGAGGAAAGGTTAGTCTTGATATGATGATGGGAGGATAAGTGGATTGGAGAAAAAGAACTTCCGTTCACGCCTTCCAGAGTATTCGACAGGAGAATGCCGTTGACGTAGATTTCTGCCCTGAAAGCGTCACTGTCATATACGAATGTAAGGGTTAGATTTTGCCAGTAATGTTTAGAGATGTCTACGCCTGAAATCCATCGATATCCATCATCAGAAATCAGGTCAAGATAAACATCTTCTGAGCCTCCGTACCTGATGTTCACCGCCTCATCAAGACTGACAATCGTCTCCATGCTAGGAGCAAGTTTGGTTAGTCCAGAGATTTCCAGAGTAAAAGACCTATTGCCCAACTCTCCGGAATCAACGTGAAAGGTCTGTGGACTCTGATTAAGTAATACATCCCCTAGAGAGCGGTTTCTTTCAGTTATCCTATACCATTTTGACATGTTTATCAAAGCTTGGATAGACTCTCGAGGGGCAACCCCACTGTTTTCAAGACCCTCCAATATCAGAAATGCTTGATTTTTGCAGAACTTCGGATCATTATCGAATATTGTCTGGTTCAAATAGAAATCATACACTCCTTCAGAAGCGATGAACACAAAATTCTCTTGAAGGTAATCTTGGAAGGCAAGTGTTCGATTTTGGTATACGTCGGGCGTTATGGTCAGTATAAACAAACTCCGCTTATGGAGAGCTTGCAGAAAGGATTCCTGATCGGAAAAGAAGTTGAAGCCTTCATAATCTTTGTGGGTTGAATTCCATATGAAAAAGTCGTAGTAGGAGATGGTGGGTGTTTCTTCATAGAAATAGACGGCTGGAGACTGAACCAACGAGTAATAGGTCACATCCTGATCCAGAAAACCGCTGTTTGCGTTGACTTGATAAAATCGGTTAATGAAGTAGCCTGCAAACACCGAATCCAAATTTCCGTAAGGATCAATGTCACGGTATATTCTGCTGGAGCCTACGCCGTAGAAGCTGGTTGTTTCCCATATTGAAAAGATTAAGGAGCCTACAAGAAAGGCTGAGAGTATAATCACCATGCTTTTCCTTTTATTCTCCAGAACAAAGTCGGTTACGAAGACAAGAGACAAGATTACTATTGGAAGAAAGTAGTAACTATGGTACATGTGCACGATATTATGAAGAAATGCAAAGACGAAGTAGGTGATTCCTCCGCAAAGGAAAGCCAAAATTTCAATGTTAACCGTTCGTTTGTATGATAAAATTGCAATCATTACTGGCACAAACAAAAAGATTAGCCCCAGCGATGAGAGGAGAGAGTTCTCAAAGTATTGTGTAATCAAATTTCCAGTTTGTTCTGGAGAAGTTAACGCCATGCTTGGGGACTCGATTAAACGAAGAAACTGGAATTTTATGGGCGTGTATTCTGGAACTATGAATTGTGTTAAAAGTACGGGACTTAGGAAACCAAGAATTAGAGCCGAAATGCTCAAAGCAGATTTTGCCCTAGCCTCTTTTTGTGGTTGCCGTTTAATGCGACCAATAAAGGGAGTCAACAAGAAAGCTGGGACGTATATAGCGAATATCTGCCGGGTTGCAATTAAAGCGCCCAGAATTGTGAAGCCAAGTATACCGTATCGGAATTTGCCTGTTTCGGCATACCGAAATACGAGTAACCATGAAAACAGAAACACTGAGAAGGCGAAGGGTTCAAGTTGAAATTTTGTTCCAAAGTAAAGAACTAATGGTGAAAACAAAAATCCAACAACCGCGGCATATGCACACCACTCACGCTTAGAAAACCTCATTGCGATACTGTATATCAAAAAGCTGGAGATGCTTGTTGCAATTAGAGAAAAAGCTCGGCTGAGCCATAAAAAGGCGGCGAAAGTAGGTGTGGAGAATCCGCGGGTAACTGAATGGAAGATGTATGAAGCCCAAAAGAAGAGGTATCCAACATTATAATCGGGTCTAATGGGGTCATAGGCTGCTCTGAAAACAAAAGGGTTACCGCCTTCCTGCGTAAACTTAGCCATTGACAAATAGACCGATTCATTCCATGAGTGAACCCCGACAAGGGGCAAGGGTAACACAAAAACCAACTCAAAAACGACATAAATGGAGATTAGAAGCAGCAAGAGACCTCTTCTTCGCAAAAGAAAATTTTCAAAGCCATCTCTAATGAATCTGGTTTCCATTTACATCCCCCGTCGAATACTTTAACCCTTCAATTATCCCCTGCACGTACCTCTTTGCGAGGCTCATTCTTCGCCTAAAAGCGAGACTTGAATCAGAAAAAATAATCTTCAAATATATGGCGGAAACCAGAGGCAGGAAAACTGCGAGAAAAGTCATGAATTCAGAGGGCTGGGAATACTTGCGATGAAACAGCACTCTGTTGCGCGCGACATAAAATGCTCGTTCGGCAGTGTGAACGTGGAAGCGCCTAGCCCCACTCAGCTTTTTTGTTGGCAGAGGTGTATCATGCCAGACTCGAGCAGCTGGAACCAAACCAATTTTGAATCCAGCTCTTCGAACTCGATTGCAGAAATCCCCTTCGTCATTATGGATGGGAAAGGTCACTTCGTCAAATAAGCCCACTTTTTCAAGCACTTTTCTGCGAACCATGAAGGCGTTTGGGAACTCATCGGACTCGATAATTCTATTAGATTTGATGTGCTGTGTGTTTCTCTCAGGGAAACTTGTGAGACTGGTGATGCGGTTTCTTTTCACTCGACCGCACCAGACGCGGGAGGGGGCGCCAAAATAGTACATCATGGGTCCTGCAACGCCAAGGGCTGTTACTCTGTGCATGGCGTTAACTAGCTCGTTGATGGTGTTCTCTGCAATTACGTTGTCGTCGTCGATGAGAAAAATTAAATCGCCTCTGCAGTTTAGGATTCCGATGTTTCGTGATTTAGCTAGTAGTTGTTCTTTGCTGTTTCTGATTAGGGAAACGAGAGGGAAAGCATGTTTCACTTCTTTGGATGTGCCGTCTGTTGAGGCGTCGTCGATAACGATTACTTCAAGTTTGTCTTTGGGGTATTTGGTTTTTTGGATGGAGTTTAACAGTCTGATTGTTTTTTCTTTTCGGTTGTGTGTAGGAATTACTATTGAGACTAAGGGTTTACTGTTCATTCATTTTCTCCAACTAACTGTTTTTGTGGGTGGCTAACGAAGGTGCTGGTTGGTCATTAGCGCAACTAAGCTTTTTGGGGTGCTCTTTAACGGTTATGACTCTGGAATATGGATTGGTGATGTTTTTAATTCAGATTTTGAAGCAAATTTGAATTTGTATTCGTAAGAAACCGTTAAATACATCGCATATAGTATTTCTTACGATATAATATAGAAAATGTGGGATAAAACTTTGAAAACAAATCATAAGCTATCTGGAAAAGTTACTGTGATGCTGTTCATTACATTGCTGACGTTGACAGCCCTCATTCTCCCTCATGCCGTACTCAGCGACGAAACACCAGACGAAGAAGTCCTCTCCCTCCAGTGTAACCAAGACACCTATGTCGATGAAGCAAACCCCGACACTAATTACGGTTCTGACCCCACCATGACCGTAAAATCAAGCTCCAGTGGAAATGCAAGAGTATTCCTCGGATTTCCCTTCGAAAACATTCCCTTTGGCGCAGTCATAGTAGATGCCACACTCACTGTCTACATCAACCAATCCGCCTCATCTCTAAGGAAGTTTGTAGTGCACCGACTAGACCAATCATGGGACGAATCAACTGCAACATGGAACGATCAACCATGGTGGGCTCAGGACATCGACACAATCAGTGTTTCTCCAACTGCAACCAAAATGAGCTTCGATGTAACCCAGGTTCTTAGAGAGTATTCAAGCATGGGATGGCCTTTGACAGGCTTTGTTATCAGAGACGAAGTGGAATGGGACTGGAAGAGCTCGCAGATTATATTGGCTTCAAAGGAGAACCCGTCACAATCCCCCGCTGAACTCAATGTCACTATAAGCTATGCTCCCGCCTTCATGTTAAACGTCATGCCGGACTGGCAGAACGGATTTGCAGGTGACACAATAACATGCAATTATCTGTTGGCATCTCTCAACCAATGGGCAGGAACTGTGCAACTAACCTTGGAAGGGCTTGACTCGACCATGACCGGTGTGTTTGACTCAAACAGCATAAGTATCACTGCAGGACAAGGAAGATATGGGCAATTCAGCATAACAACATCAGTTAATACTCCCGCAGCTAGGTATAACTTGAGGGTCAATGCTACTGGAACCACATCTTCAGGCGAAGTCTCCTCTCAGGTAGGAAATTTCGTTCTGGAAATAAACCCCATGGTCTTGCTAAGAGATTTGCCTTATGCCGTTCATAACAACACTATCTTCCCAGTGAAGTTGGACTACTATGCTGGTGCCATAGATGCCCCCAGTTTAGTGATTGAGGAGCAACTGCCAGACTGGTGTACCTTAGTTGAAACTGCAACCCCCGATGAGCTTAACATAACTCTGCCTACCTCGAATATAGGTTATTACACTTGGAACACTACTGGCGACAACCGTCAAACATTAAAGATTCTAATCGCTAACACCACTGCACTTGACTCGTTCAGCGTTACATACTATGCCCTGTTCGCTTACACCGGTAATGATACAATACCAAACTGGCTGAATTTCAATGGCCGTTACACCTACCTACTATCAGACGGTAATACGGGCAACGACAACACCTTAGGAGACCAAGGGGTTGAGATTCCAATCGGGCTACCACGTAATTGGGACGACGACGGCAGAATTGACGATTCGGAAATCATCGACGCCATAGGCCAATGGATACGGGGACAGCTTTCAGACGACGACCTACTTGCCTACATACTGCTGTGGCAAGAGACAGCACTCAATTAACCTCCACCCTGAACCTAGCGCTGAAGACACCATCCTCAAATCCCCCTTTTCTTTTTTGACCAGTTTTAACAGAACAAGGATTTAACGCTCAATAGAAGACGCAGAAACTTTGAGTTAACCATCTATGACATGGCGAATTTTATCCATAAAGGTTTCAGCCGTTTTATTCCAACTAAATTGCCTAGAATAGTCTAAAGCGTTTTTGCTCAACCGATTCCTAAATGTGCAGTTCCTAAGGACCTTCACGATTGCGTCAGCAAGATTCTCAACATCACCACTTTTCACCAGCAACCCAGTTTCATTGTTCTTAATTGAATCTCGCAATCCTCCCACATTATAGGCAACACATGGCGTTCCCAGAGCGTTTGCCTCAATGATATTTAAGCCCCAGCCTTCACGAACACTTGGATGAATCAAGACCCAGGCGCGTTCAACCATATCTCTTCGCTCCGCATTCGAAAGGTTGCCAAAAAATCTAACACCGTCGCAGGCAATTCTTTCCAATTCCGCTTTAAGCGGGCCTTCGCCCAAAACCCAAAGCTCTGCCTCAGGAATTCTCGCCTTGACTAACTTAAAGGCTTTAACAGCATGGTCTGGTCGCTTGGCACGCTTTAACCGTCCAACATAGGCAATAACCGGATAATTTTCTTTTGCGGAAACTTGGTTCAAGGGTTTGAAGTTCAAGCCCTCTGGAACTTCAAATATTCTCTTGAAACCTAAACTAGCTAAATCCTGCTTTGTGCTTTCAGAAACTGTGAATGTTGGTATATCTGTATAGTTCTTCAGCCATCTGTTTTCGAGATAGTAATAGCCAAGGTAGTTTATGGGGAAAGATGTCTCGTAAAACCAGTATTCCCTAGCTAACTGGTGAATCAGCGCAACAACCAATTCGCCATTTTTGATAAAGTTGGGTGTTAGGAAAGGCTTCGTATTGATCTCATCGATGACAACATCATACTTCTCTCTTGAAAAAGACTGCTCATAATACTCTTTAGCCCTCTTATAGACTGAATATTTCCCACCAGCCCTCATAATTCGGATTCCATCAATCGTCTCTTCACGTTTGCAGTTCCGAAATCTAGAAGTAAACCATGTGAGTTCATGACCCTGCTTAATCCAGCATTTAGCCACTTCTTTTGTGAAAACCTCAGCTCCACCTGCGGCGGGGTTGAGCCAGCAACGCCAATTGAAAATCAGGATTTTCAATGCTCAAAATCCCCTGTGGTAGTACCTCTTGATTCTAAGCTTGGAGTCAGCCGCTTTAAGCTCTCTTCGATGTGCTCGCCTTCGTTAAATGCGGGTAATACAAACGAACTTGCCCCCTTATCTTTTAGCCCGCTGATAATTAGCTTCCCCCGGCAAAACCGTGTCTCCGAGCTAAAATGATGACGATGATTACGGCTACAACTATAACCAGCGATACAATGGCTATGATGTAGATCGGGATTGTGGGACTAACAGAATTTTCCTCCGTTGCGAAGTTTTCCGCCGAGAAGGAAACAGTGGAACTTATTGCTCCGTTGGTATCTTCATCACCTTCCCAACTTGCGGTAACGCTCCATGAACCTTCACGGTCAAGTTGGATAATGTCTTGAAAGGTGCCTTCCAGAGATGTTGTAACGGTTCTTTCTAGGGTGGAGGCGTCTGGCTTCGTATAACTCAAAGTTACTGCTACATTGGCGTGTGCTGGGGAGATTGTTCCTGAAACTGTTACGTTTTCGCCTACATTGATTGTGGATGGAGAAACACTGCATGAAATTGTGCTGGAGCCGCGCTCTACTTCAGCAGGCGGTTCTGAAGGCGGAGAAGTGCTAACTTGTATTTCTGAAGTTGGAGAAACTCCTGACGCTTCTGTTTCGGTGCTTACCGCTTTCCAGTAACCTTCGAAAGTGTAAGTGTCCTCGCTGACACTGATTGGAATCTCAACAGTGTAGTTTATTACTATACTGTTTGCCTGTTGAAAGCTCATGAAAAGCCACTTAACCTCACTTGCGGTTGCGTTGTATTTTGCAGCGCTAGCCGGCGGAGTTGATGATGAGCTGGCAAACTTGAATTCACTGGGAATTTGCTCGGTTATAATCAGTCCTGATATGGTTCCCGTCAAGGAACAGGTTAATTGAACCGTGACAAAACTTTCTGGGCTTGCCACCTCGTCTAAATTCCTTGAGGTAGCGATTTCAATCGATGAGGCTTGGGTAAAGGCTGAGTTAACGAATAAGAAGAGCAACGTTAGGCATAACAAAAACAGCGTGGATGTTTTCATGAGAATCCCTCATATCCATCTTTTTGAAGGAAACTGCATGATCTGCAGATGAGAGATTTCAAAAAAATATGATGCTGTCACAGATTTTCGGCGAAGAGTTTCTTTAGTTTCTTTATGATTCATCATGGAACCGACCCCGAAAGTAATCACAATTTCAAATAAATATTTCAGTCAATTTAAGACTTTTATGAATAGAAAATGTGAATTAAACGTATTGCTAATACAGATTTATCTCAGATTCCGAATCTGCATGTCAATGCCTCTCAGACGATGTTCTAAACCGTTTGTGTCCTATCGGTCAATTGTTACTGTTACGGAATCACCTAAAATCTCGGTTTTTACCTTCTTGTTCAAAGTGGAGTTGAACATTTCAGATGCTGCTTCAGCAAGATAGATGCTCCAATTAGTTCCCAAATCATGACGTAAATGAAGAATCTCCTTGTCTCGCCTAATATGATGGTCACACTCGAACCACCCTGCAAACCCAGAAAGAAGCTTCGTAATCAAAAAAACCACGAAGTTATAGTTAGTTGGGGCTCCCATTGTCCGCAGAAGATCATTAGCAATTGTTGAACCTGCGTTTCTTGCGTTCTCTCTTATTTTGTCCTCTGGGCAAGATTCTAGGATTGCAGAAAAGCCTTTACGCGTTAAGGTTATTGCGCCATAACGTAGCATATACCTGATAACGGAATATTGCTGAAGAAGCCGGTTCATAAGGGAGTTGACGCTAATTCCCTGTCTCTCAGCTTCCTCATTCAAGACTTTGAGCCATTCTTCATCTATTCTGAATGAACGCCCAACTGTCTTCCTTTTTTTGTTCAGAAATGACATGTGTTTCCCTCAATCGATAGTGTTACATTGTATTATTATTTAACACTTTTTAACTATTAGCGATATGTTGTGTACGTCACAGTTTTATGGCTTAAGCAAAGTTCAACTTGATAAGATGCAGGCTTCAAACAAAAAAGAGCGAGTTAAGGTTCTACTTGTGGATGACGATGACGCGTTCTTACAAAGTGCAAAACAATGCCTAAAACTACAGAATAACTTTGACATAGAATCGGCTTCCTCGGTTGATGAAGCCTTAAAAAAAATGACAAAGAAGAAACTTGATGCAATAGTATGTGACGTCAATTTGCCCGAGACAAACGGTTTAGAGTTTCTTAAAGCCCTCCGAGAAAGCGGCAACAATACTCCGTTCATCGTGTTTACGGTAATAGAAGATAAGGAGACAGCCCTCAAAGCTTTTAACTTGGGTGCCGATGGATTCGTTGGAAAGTCCGGTGACCCCGAAGTTGTTTTCTCCACATTAAAAAGATGCATAGAAGAAACCTTAAACAGGCATAGAAAATAAACGCCCTCAGTGATCCTACAGTTTAGATAAAAAAAGTTTAAGGTTCCCGCAGGGAACTGTGGAGAATTCTGTGCATGTTTTGCTATTTTTTCGTGAGGTCCTCTAGCATGGCTTCTGGCGCATTTTCTCTAACGGATTTAATACCGTTCAGGGCGCTAGCTTTTGATTCGTAGGCTTCGCTTGCAGCTATTATCTCATTGTTTGGAGCTCGAAGGCGGAAACGATATTTTCCTTTGCTATCCATAAATAGTTCAAACTTAGCTTTTGCCATATATCATCAGCTAATCAATGAATGCATGAATACACGGAAAAAAGAGTTGCGTTTACACTGCAAGACAGTGCACGCCATATTATTACATAAAACTTCTGTTCCACAGCTAGGCGTTCACTTAAAGTTTATATGCTTTCATTAAAGAGGAAAATTTGGAAAGGCGAAGAAGTTTATGGATGAAGAAAAAGCTGAGGAGAAAGCCATTCGAAAAAGGGTTAAGAGCAGGCGATACAAGGGCAAATATAAGGGAAGGGGAAAATACAAAGCAAAAGACCCCGCATAAGAACATGTTCTTGCCTGCTGGAGAGAGCCTAACTGAAACGAAACCTGAAAACAGTTCTTGCTGACAAGCTTACACTCGAACAACTAAAGGGAATATACAAAACCTACGACATTATAGGCGACATCGCTGTCATCCGAGTCCCACAACCCCTAGAGCATCATAGCAGGCTCATCGCCGAAGCCATCATGAGCATTCACAGAGAAGTGAAGGCTGTATGGCGCCAAACCAGCTCAGTCTCAGGCGATTACCGGCTACGAAAGCTGAAGTTTCTGTCAGGCGAAAGAAAAACAGAAACCATCCACAGAGAATATGGCTGCATCTTCAAAATCGATTTAGAAAAAGCCTACTTCTCTCCCAGACTCTCCTATGAAAGATTAAGAATCGCCCGGCTGATTCAGCCACGAGAAGTTGTTTTGAACATGTTCGCTGGCGTAGGCTGCTACTCCATATGCATCGCAAAACATTCAAAGCCCCTGAAAGTCTTTTCGGTAGACATCAATCCAGCTGCCATCCACCTGCTTAACGAAAACATTAGGCTCAACAGGGTTGCAGATGTGGTTGTTCCCATCCAAGGAGACGCAAAACAGGTTATCAGTACAGAGCTTCTAAACAGGGCTGACCGAGTTCTCATGCCCCTGCCCGAAAAAGCCTACGAGTACCTTGACAGCGCCTTATCTGCCCTAAAGCCGAAGGGAGGATGGATTCACTATTATGCTTTTCAGCATGCAGAGAAGAGTGAGGACCCGATAGAGAAGGTTGAGGTGAAGGTTTCTGAGAAGCTGCAGGGGTTGGGTGTATCCTTTCGGGTAGAGTTTGGGCGAATCGTGAGACCGATTGGTCCTCGGTGGTATCAGGTGGTTCTTGACATCCACGTAATAACGCGGTAGCAGCTACAACAGAAGCTATAAATAACTTACACATTTGTTGTGTGACGTGGTAGAGACTGTGAAAACTAGTCCTTCCATTGTGGTGAGTTTATGAGCGAATGGAACATCGGAGTTGACGTTGTAGAAATTGCCCGTTTTGAACAGTTAGACTACTCAAGCAACAAACAATTCTACACGCGAGTCTTCACTCCGAAGGAAATTAAATACTGCCTGTCCTTCAACAGCCCAGCGCCCCATTTCGCTGCGACTTTTGCTGGAAAAGAAGCGGTCTACAAAGCGGTTAACAGGTTCTGCGATGTTAAACTTCACAGGGTTGAGATTATCCGAGACAAGGATGGAGCACCAAAGGTCAATCTAAGCTTAAGCCACGAAGAGGCTTGCACCTTAAACGTGAAGGTTAGCTTGTCCCACTCCCTATCTCATGCTGTCGCTTTTGCTGTAGCCCACAGTCTCACCAGATTAGCAGGCAACCACAACTTGAGGGCAGAGGCGGTATCACCCCATGGATTCTGATGAAATGTCACGGAAGAGAACCCGCGAACTAGAAAAACTGTTGAGTCAGGTTCGCGAAGAGCCGACTCATCTGAACTACTGGAATGCCTACAAACGGATTCAAAAGTTCGACCTAAAGTCCCTCAACATCCCGGATGAAAAGAGGATAAAGGTGGCTCTGCTAAGCTCCTTCACAATCGACCCCCTAGCCATATACATCGACATCAAGAGCCGCCTCGCTCAGTTGCATCCCGAAATATACATTGCGCCGTTTAATCAGTATCAGCAGGAAATCTTTGATGAAAACAGCGGCTTATACTCCTTTAAACCAGACATAATTATTTTGGCTGTACAAGCAGATGTTTTGTTAAATGAGAATTTCATTTCAGAGTTTGTAAAGTTACCTGATGTCGAACAGTATCAGACAGAGATTATCAACCGATTTCAAGCAATCTTGTCCATGCTAACCTCTAGAACAGAATCTCTTGTGTTAGTGAATAACTTCATAGTTCCATCCTTCACTCCTTATGGAATCTTAGATAACAAAGCGGACACTGGATTCCAGAGTTTCTTTCTCGGATTAAATGAGAGGCTATCCGAATTGTATAGGAGGAGCCGTCAGGTTTACGTGGTTGATCTGGAAGGTGCTGCAAGCAAACATGGAAAGTCACGTTGCCTAGATCCGAAGTTGTATTATCGGGGGTCTTTCTTGTTCAGCGAATCTTTCCTACCCGTGATTGCAGACGAGTATATGGGGTACATTAAGGCTCTGAAAAACCTCGCAAGAAAGTGCATTGTATTAGATTTAGACAACGTACTTTGGGGCGGCATCATCGGTGAGGATGGAATTGAAGGCATCAAACTAGGCATCGACTCGCCCGGAAACGCATACAAAGACTTTCAACGGGTTCTCCTGAGCTACTACAACCGCGGAATCCTCTTGGCAATAAACAGCAAAAACAACCCTGAAGACGCCATAAAAGCAATACGGGAACACCCTCACATGCTCTTACGCGAGAAACACTTCGCAGCCATCAAAATCAACTGGCAGAACAAAATCCAAAACATGATGGAACTTGCAAAGGAAATCAACATCGGATTGGACAGCATAGTCTTCATAGACGACAATCCTCGGGAACGGGAACAGATGAAACATGCGTTACCTCAGGTTCTGGTCGTAGACTTGCCTTCTTCCCCGTTTCTGTATCGGCAGACCCTTGAAAACATGAACGACTTCAACGTCCTCGCCCTGACTGAGGAGGATAAGATGCGGGGAGAAATGTATCATGCAAGAAAAAAGCGGGAAGAACTTCGGGAGTCCATCAGCTCATTGGAGGATTTTCTGAAATCCTTAAAGATGAAAATCATAATCAAACCTGCTGACGAGATGAGACTGCCAAGAATCGTGCGCATGGTGAATAAGACTAACCAGTTTAACCTGACTACCCGCCGATACACTGAGGTGGAAATTGGGAAGATGAAAGAGGCAAAAGAAAAATTCAGCATTTACAGTTTGCAGGTGTCTGACAGGTTAGGAGACGAGGGCATAGTTGGAGTGGCTATCATCCGAAAAGAACCACGCACATGGACCTTAGACTCGTTTCTCCTGAGCTGCCGAGTTATTGGACGCAAAGTTGAGACAGCTTTCTTGGCAAAAATTGTGGCAGACGCTAAAGAGCAAGGCGTCTCCGCACTGGTTGGGGAGTATATTCCAACTCAAAAGAATGCGCCCGTTAAGGGCTTCTTTGCTGATCATGGTTTTACCGAGCTTCCGCAGAAGGGAAGCCTCTACAGGTGGAGGCTTGACTTAACCAAATCTACGGTTGAGATGCCTGAGTGGTTGGATGTCAAAGATGAATAGTGCGGATGATAAGCTGAAGGATATTCTGGCGAAGGTCTTACTCATAGACAAGAATAAAATCAGTGATGAAATGTCGCGGAAAAGCGTGGAAGAGTGGGACTCCATGGCTCATTTAATGCTGGTAAGCGAGATTGAAGCTGTCTTTGAGGTTGCCATGAGCGATGATGACATCATGGAAATCCAGACAGTGGGTGACATCAAGAAAACACTGAAAAAACTGGGCATAGCCCTCTAATATAGCACAACGAACCTAACTTTCCTCTTCTCCAGGTTTCTTCAATTTCTGAACGGCTCGCGCCGGATTTCCCGCAACCATCGTGTATGGGGGAACATCTCTGCTCACAACAGCGCCAGCAGCTACAATAGCTCCCTCGCCAATCGTGACTCCTGGCAGTATGATGGCTCCAGCAGCGAGCCAAGCTCCTCGTTGGATTGTTACTTTTTTGGGTCCTTCATGGTAGATTTTGAATCGCTGATGGAAGGGACTGGCGCTGGAGTGTGCCATGATGCTTACGCCCGGACCGATGCTGGCTTCATCTCCAATTTCGATGTATTCGGGGTATTCGCCGTCCATCATTACTAGGAAGCCGATGTAGACGTTTCTGCCAACCTTGACGCCGCATTTGCGGTAGACGCTAGCGCGGAACTGGTAGGCTGGTGCCAACCATGCGAGAATTCTGAGGAGTCGCCCCAATAATTTACCCATGAGAATACCTCGTTTCATATTATATTTAAAACAAACGTTGCAGGTAGTCAAAGAAAGAAAAGTTGTCAATGTCGCCAGTCAGTAGACAACAGAAAGAAGCGTCATGTTTCCAGCTGCCATGCTTGCTCCAGTAGTTTACTGCTTCGGTGACTGTTGGGAACCAGCCATTCAATTCTGTTCCATACTCCACAACACTTTTCAGCGCAGCGACGTATTTGGGCTGTCCAATCCTGATGGGATGAAGGTCAAACATAACCACACCGCCCTTTTCACCAGCCTCTTTGATGACATGCTTCAACGTTTCTGCTATCTGGCGGCTACTGAAGCCCTGCATGTCAATCATCAGGTCGTCTGACCATCTGTTGAGGGGGATACAGACGAAACTTGATTCGTGGTTGCCTATTTTAGCTCTAAAGGGGAGAATGCCCTCCCTATGTTTAGGGTTGTAGCCTATTCCAATGTCCCAGAGAAAACCATGTTTCTCCACGAGCTTCGGCGTATCTTCTGCGTAGGTGTTGTAGGGTGCCCGAAACCCATACACTTGAACCCCCATAGCTTTGAAGGTGTCGAGAGCCCTCTTGATATCATCCTCCTGTTGCTGTTCTGTGAGGTAGGAATAATTCAGGTGCTTGAAACCGTGAACCGCAATCTCATGTCCACGGCTCAGAATTTCTCGGGTCAACTCGGGGTTTTTTGCTGCAACTGATGCGACTATGGGGAAGGTGAATTTTGCCTGATGGGCTTCCATCGCATTAAACATGTTTCTTAGTAGGATGCTGAAGGGGATGGAGTGGAATCGGAACATGCGGAGGGCTTGGCTCAGAATCTTTCCGCCTCGCCTTCTCCTCAGATATTTTATCCACGATATGCTCAACCGCACTTGAATCCCCCTTCACCACAACCCATCGTATACTGCTCAGGCACTCTATTTCTCCAGCAGTTCAACCACATACTTGTCAGGAATATAAGCAAAAGCTATTCTTTTGCCTTCGTAAAGCTCCGCAGGAACTGGAACAGAAATGATGATTGCTCCGTGACTTCTGAAATTTCGCAGCGCCTCTTCGATGTCATCCACCTGAAAGCATAGATGATAGAGCCGCGCTTTCCCCTTCAGAATCTGAGATACAGGCGAATCATCTGAGAGGGGAGCAATCAACTCAATGGGAACGCTGTCTGCCTCCGGACCCGAGAGCATAACCACAGAAACCTTCTGAACGGGATCATCCACAACCTCGGTGATGGGGACAAAACCAAATAGCTCTTTGTGACGGCGAATCGCCGATTCAATATCATCTGTGACGATTCCAACATGATGCAGCTTCATGGGTCATCCCATTGATACTGAAGACTGAAGGCATATATTGTTTTAGCCGACACTTTTCTGCAGAGGCTAGCCTTGGGCGAATCTTTTATAGCCTTCTCCATTAAACAATAGTAACAGCAGGGAGGAATCAACTATAAAAAAGAAGTTAATGGACATCCTTGCCTGTCCCATCGACAAACACTATCCCTTGGAACTCCATGTTTTTGAGGAAAAGGAAGAGATTGTAGAAGGCGTGATAATCTGCCCCAAATGCCAGCGCTGGTATCCCATCCGAGACGAAATCCCAGAAATGCTACCAGACGAACTGCGAGAAGAAAAAGACGAATTGCCCTTTCTGCAAAAATGGAAGAAAAGGTTCCCCAAAGAAATAGTGCTTGAGGGCAAGCCCTTCAATCTTGGAAAGAAGACTGATTAAATTCGGTTAGATAAGCAGGTCAGCCTTGACGTTCTGGAAGTTTTGAGTAAGTTCCGTCCGCCGTCCTGTAAACCGCTAGCCGCCCAATGGTCTCCCAGTTTTCTCCCTCATTTCTTCTAAGCTGAACAGTGATAACCTCCGCTGACGGGTCGGCTTTTCCAGGCCAGACGGCTAAATTCAGATAATCCTGTTCATTTATGCGTATGTGGAATCTTGCCTTGGGCTGAGATGGTGGAGTCAAATTTGTCACCACAAATCAATGAATACTCCACACCTTTTAATTTTTAGGATACACAGCAAAGAGATTAAGCGCTGCTTTTCAAATTAGAGTAACAATATTACTCCGGAGATTGCAATCAAAGTTTGAACGCCTAAGAGAAAGTATACCACATCTTTTTCGTAGACTTTGTCTTTCACCTTTTTCAGGAACCAGAGGGCAAAATGGGTCATATCGTAGATTTTTTCATAGGGCATCTCTAACGAGTTGTCCTGGTTAGGTTTTGCGAACGCCTGAACATCGCCCATCCTATCTATAACTCTGGCTCTGAAATACAGCAGGATTTCTATGAAGTAGGGAATGAAGAGCCAGACAGCGATTCTCTCCATGTTTCCCAGAATGGCGAGGGCAGCAATCAGGGCTCCAATAGAATACGTGAAGGAGTTGCCTGGAAAAACCTTTGCAGGATACCAATTAAAGTACAGAAACGCCAGCAAGCTTGCACAGACAACGAAGGCTATCAAGGCAATCCATAAACTGCCAACAATTAGCCCCGTGGCACCGAAGACCGCAAAAATTACTAAACCCATACTTGTTTCAAGTCCGTTATAGCCAGCAAGAAGGTTGAATCCGTTTGTGGAGCCGATTACGCCCAATGGAACGATCAACAGGGGATAGAACATTCCCAAGTCTATGTTGCCTAAAGGAAGCTGTATAATTGATTGACCGGCGTTTATCACGGTCAAGGGGAGAGCTATGGGAACTGTGAGTATGACCTTCTGAAGCTGGGTTAGCCCTTTTTTCCACCCTAAAACGTCGTCAACGAAGCCTATGAATCCCGCCAGCAAGACTGTAGCTGAAATGGCATAGGCTTCAATCACATTTCTTGATGGGATTCCCACGAGGGAGAATGTTTTAAAGAAGATGTAGAGCAGCAACGAGAAACAGATGACAAGAGCGACAACCAATCCTCCAGACCTAGAAACAAGGGGGTTTCCGTACTTGTTCATATCCTTTCCTAGGAGCTTCGCTTCTTTAGCCGACCTGATCCATCTCTTTGTCAGAAACAGGGTTAGAAAGAAGCCGAATAGCAGGATTAATCCGGCAAGAATTAGTTCATCAAGATCAACAAACAATGAATCGAATATAAGACTGTTGGTGAGAAGGTCTTTAACAACTGATGCCAAAGGGAAGAACGTTAAGACAGCCATTTGCTATGCCTCGATTCCTGCATTATCTCATGAGATTCTTTTTAACCTAGTTTAAACTGCATCTGTAGCCTGAAAGACTTAAGCGTTGCCCCGAAAACAACCGCTACTATTTTGTCCAAACGCCTCTTCCGAATCCGCGGTACACAAAACCCGTCCGCTCTGCCTTGACAGGGTCGATAACCTGCCCCATATCCACGATGGCTGCAGGTTTTCTCATTAAAATCTGGATTCTCCTCAGATTCATTCGTGTGAAACGATCATGCGCCACTGCCACAACTAAGCAGTCTGCGCCCTCAACGGTCTTTGACATAGTTGTTTCAGCAGCGTAGCCCATACTCAACAGTTCCTCGTGGGAAAAGAAGGGATCATAAACCTTAACTGATGCGCCCCTCTTCTTCAAAAGGTTCACAAGCTTCTTTGTAGCAGAATTTGTTGCTCTCTTCCTGTTCGGGAAAGAAGAGATGCCGAAGACTGCAATCTTGGCTCGCCTTAAACTCTTTTGGCATGACCGCAGAGCAGCCCTTACTAGGCGTAGCGCGTGGTCCAGCGTCTCATCGTTTATTTTTGTAGCCAGCGACAGCATGCGGAGCCTCACATCTTCCGCCTCTGCCTCCTCAACTAGAAAATAGGAGTCTCTTGATGTGTGAAGCCCAGCTATCCTTGAAAACTTTAGCGGATTAATCATGTTCTGCACCTTAACAAAGTCTATTCCCGCCTTCTCGCAGAACTGGGCAAACTCATTTGCGAAGGCGATGTTAACATCTCTGTAGGCTCCTTCCAGCAGCTTCACAGCTTCCGCAGTTTTGATGTTTTTTACCCTAACAATTTCTCCCCTGGTGATTGTATCCAGAATGAGGCACGCAACTTTCAGGCTTCGTTTGGTGATGCCGCCAACAACCCTTGTGCAGTTAGATATATCCTTTAAGGGTTTACTTGAAGCGCTCATTAACGAAGAGTATGCAAGCCCGAAGTCTGTTCCAGCCTCTAATCCGGAGGCGGTTTCAAGGGTCTCCTTCGCCATGGTTTCGGTCATGCCTGGTCCCATGGTGTTCTGAAAAATTATCAAAGAACCTGAGGTTAGGCTCATGCCGACGTCTCTGCATGTCTTTTCGAGGCGTGAATAATCAGGTTTCTTCCCTTTTTCAAGGGATGTTGGGACGCAGAATATTATGATGTTGCTCTCTGCGACTGCCTTTCTGAGGTTGGTTGTTGCTCTAAATTGGCTGTTCTTGATGTGTTTCTCTATGAATTTGCGGAGATTGGTTTCGGTGAAGGGAGATTTGCCCTTCTTTAATTGGTGAATGGTGTGGCGATTAGAGTCAACGCCGATAACATTGAAGCCTGCTTCGGTGAAGAGACAAGCTGTGACCAAGCCTTTTCTTCCACAGTCTACAATGCAAACAGTGTATTCTCGCCGTTTCTCCGGTGATTCCACGTCTTTGCTAGCAAGCTTCATGATTTTCGGCATTTCTTCTCCTCCACCTCATTGCTTGCTTCGGTATTAAACGTGGCGAACACTTTTGTTGCAAGCAGATTAAATACGCGAAAAATTCCATCGGCTGGAGTTAACAAGAAAGTGTAAAATTTTCTGGGTTGATTTGAAGCTTTTCCGTTCATATTATGCGGGTGGATTCTGGAACGCCCTCAGTAACCTCTTTAGATGGGCAAACGGTAACGTCTCTGGAGAGAGTAATGTTGTCTCGAATTGTCACGTAATCACCGATTACGCATCCCTCTCTGATTTTCGCGCCTCTGCCTATGGTGGCTCCTTCTCCGATAACAGCACCCTTCACTGAGGCGTAATCTGAAATTGTAGCATCAGAGAAGACCACTGAATTCTCCAAGAGAACTCCCCTACCCAAAATCGCGTCTCTCCCGATGATTACGTAGGGACCTACTTTTGATTTCTGCCCGATATTAACTCCAGAATCAACTAATACCGGGTCGTTGAACATCACTTCCTCCCCTACGTTAACATCCTTTCCGAGCGCTCTCTTTTTTTCTTCTGCGTCAAGCAAAATCCGATTTGCTTTCAGATAATCCCTAGGTTTTCCTATATCCATCCAAATCTCTTTGAATTCATAACCGAAAAGTTTTCCTTCTTTTGCCAGTTGGGGGAATATCTCATGTTCGATGGAGACCGGTCGTCCACTTGGAATATAATTGAAGATTTTGGGGTCTAACACGTATATGCCGGCGTTGATGAGGTTGCTTGGGGCTTCTCCTGGGGGAGCCTTCTCTATGAATTGTGTCACTCTGCTTTCTTCGGTTAGTTTTACTGTTCCGTATCTGCTGGGGTCTTCAACTCTGTAGAGGGCTATCGTTGCAATCGGGTTCTTTTCTTTGTGCTTCTTTAGAAGCATTCTGTAATCGATTTTGGCGAATATGTCTCCATTTAACACCAAAAAGGACTCTTCGTAATCAATAAAGTTTTCAGCATATTTGATGGCTCCGCCTGTGCCCATGGGCTTCTTTTCTCGGGAATAGGAGATTTCCATTCCATACTTTGATTTGCCGTAGCGCTGCATGAAGACTTCTGCCATATGTTTTACTGCGAGGGTTACTCCGCTAACTCCGCTTTCAGCTAAGCTTTCCAGCGTCCAATCTAGCAGAGGCTTGTTCAGGATTGGAAAGAGAAGTTTCGGTCTGGTACAGCTTAAGGGTCGCAGTCTGGTTCCTTTGCCTCCAGCTAAGATTAGCGCCTTCAATCTGATTCAGTCCTGAAGAAGTAGATGAGAGCTACGTAAGTAAAAATCTTATGAAAGAATTCAGCTAGTTCCTAAAAGGCTAGATAAGATTTAATTTAAGGCTTGGGTCTAGATGGTGTAAGGCGGGGGTTGCCAAGCCAGGTCAAAGGCGCAGCCCTGAGGCGGCTGTCCCGTAGGGGTTCGTGGGTTCGAATCCCACCCCCCGCACTTTTAGACAAACCCCCCTCACTTTTTGCACCCGCTATTTTCGTCTTCTGAAGATCTTGGCATCGTCCATTTCGCAGACGTATTCAAAGCCCGCTTCCACCAATTGGCAAGCTTCCTCAACCGTTTTTGCTACCCTTGAAACATAATCGTCATCCTGGAATTCCACAAGCTGCGTGTAGATCAGAGTGTTCTTTATGTTCTTGTGTCCCAGCATTCGCATCACGTGGAGAATATCCTTGGTCCTGTGGTATTCCATTGTGGCCTTGAAGTGCCTCAGAGTGTGGAAGGATATGGCGAGGATTCTTGGGTTCTTTAGCTTTCTGGCTAGGTTTGCCCGCTGTTTTTCATACAGCCTTCGTTGGCTCTTTAGGGATTTGCCGAAGACTCTGTTGTTTTTGGTTTTTCTCTGGATGGCGTCGAGCATTGCGATGAGCTTGCCGGACAGCTTGAATATTCTTGGGTTGCTTCCCTTTTCCGGTGTTACCCTGACATTGTTGTTGACCATGTCAACTTCGGTCCATTTTAGCCTCCAGGCTTCGCCGATTCTCATTCCTGTCTCCTTTAGCAGCTGAAGGAGGGTGGCTGTTTTTGGTCCGCATCCTGCGATTAACTGATCTATCTCGGCTTCTGTTGGAATGAAGGGTAGCTTTCGGATCCTCTTGTATCTTGGTGGATTCCATTTTCCATCGGTCATTATTAGGAAGCTGGTGTACGCGTCCACTGCGTTGGCTTTTCTGCCATCGCTCCAGCATTTCTGTTTGGCGATGGTTTCCTTGATTGATTCTGGATCGAAGAGGTTAGCTCCTCGCTTCACCATGATTTTCAAGAGCTTGGTTCTGCTGAGGATGGTAGATTCAGCGTAGCCTTCCTTGAATAGCCAGAAAGAATATTCAACGATCCTAGCCTTCATATTTGATGGGGTGGGTTTCTGCGTTTGCTGTAGTGCTGATGGGTTGTCTTCTTCCATTGTGGTCATTGTCTTTTCCCGCATGTTTTTGGGAGCCAAATTTTTCGTCCCCCTTGGCTGGGTGACGCAGATTTGGCGATTAAAAAGTAAGTCTGGAGGCGTATTTAATGGCATTCTATGAAGATTTTGTATAAGTTCAGGGATATCAGAGCCGTTCAAAACTGTTTCACTGAATCGGTAACTGCAATCTCGGCAACTGTAACGTTGAACATTACCGTTTTTTGTTCGCCGTGTCCCGTCCTTCCAGCTTCTTACGCTTCCACATTCAGGACACGCAATGGTGGACAGGGCTTCCAGCTTCTACCCGCTCTCCCTCTTCACAAACAGCGTGGATTTCTAGGATGCAGCTTTTTCTTAGGACTATGCCGCTTGCCGATCCGCTTGAGTATTGAAGTTTTTCTATGGTTCTGTCATGTTGAATGCATACGTAGTCGCCTATTTCTTGGGTTAGCCATCCTATGGTTTCGCGTTCAGCAGCAACTTTTATAGTCTTTATGTGGTTGCCAAAAGGAATATGTTCCCGGTAGCGGATGTAGACTGCTGAACCTTTGGGGATGGCTTCGCCCATTAGTTGTCACCTATTTCTCTTCTTTCTCCTCCGGTATGTGTTTAAAGAAAAATTCGTCCATGATGTTGTTGCTTACCTCGATGTATTTATTGGATTTACAGAAATCTAGGATATCAATGAGCAATGTGTCTTCTTTGTTCGTGAATTCTTTTTTGAAGCCTAGTTCGCCAACCTTCACGCGGATTTCTATTGCTTTCTCATCATCTATGATTTGGTAGAATCCTCGCTTAAACCCAGCGTAGTTCTCCAGAACTTTCCAATCTTCAACCAAATTGACCAATCAATCTCACCTAAAACTAAAGTAAACCGATAGGTTAAGTTCCTTCTGGGTTCACCAAAGAGAGTACTCTCTTTGTACGGTACATCAAAGAGACTATTGCATTTATATAGGAGTAATTATCGTTCCCAATCTTCGAATACCTCAAGGGCACCTAGGATTCTGTCGTAACCTGCTTTCTCGACAAACTTGTCCAAGTTGATTTTACTCAAAGCAATCGCAAGTTCTCCTCGTGGCGATAATTGATAAAGTGCAGTCTCTGTTCCAGGCATTGTATCTTTTTCACCCACTTTCATAATGTAATCCTGTGATTGCAGCGCAGCCATTCTTCTAAGCACTGTTGTATAGGTGAGACCAGCCATCTTCTTTTGTTTTTTAAAGTGAATGAAAAGTTCCCAGGCTGTTTGTGGACTTTTTTGTTTAAGAGAGCATAATATGGCATGGTTCAGTTTGGCTTCTTTGCCCTTGAAAACAGAAAGCCTCACTTTTTCACTCTTAGGCCTAGGCACTCGCTTGTCCTACCATACCAGCTGGTAAGACAGAAAAGAGACACTCTAGGCATTCACATTTTTACACAGTTTCCTACACTGAAAACCCCCTGCAAAACGTTTCTGCGTGCGACAATGCCCTATAGGAAAAATCGTGGTTTCGTGAGTACTTAAGGGAAAATGGCTTTTTCATGTTAAAATTCGGGTTCAGAACCGTGTTTTGGCTATGTTTTGTCGGGGGGTGATTCTGCGTGCGACAACGTTTTTACGGGGGTCAAAAAGATACCAACGCTTCCGTTTTGTTCGGTTACTTCCATTTTGAAGTGTTGTTTCAGGATTGATCTAAATTTTTTGTGGAATATACTGGGGATTGGCACATATATTCGTTCATACGTGTAGACATGTTTTCCTCTGAGATAGCGCTTCTTAGCTATCCAATGGTAAAGTTTGATGGTTGGGCCTTCGCTGGTCATCCGTTTTCACACGGTGTTTTCCACTGGTTTGAGTTCGATAACTAAGCTGTCACCCTCGAATTTGGCTTCGACTTTCAAGTCTTTGTCCATGAATGGTTCTAGGGTATGCTTGAATTTGGATGGTATGATTATCTCCAGCTGATTATTTTTGTAGACGACTTTTCCGGGAAAATTGCGCTGCGGCATCAATATCCGCTGTATCCTGACAAAGTGTTCTCCGCCTTGATTCATAACTTTCCACCACTAGAAGGCTTTTTGGCGGAGAAGACAATTAAAAATAGCGATAAAACAAATAGACATAGACCCCTGAGAGACAAGGCTGAAAGTGAAAACTAACATAGTTGAAGCATCAGATAAGTGAAAGTGAACCTAGGTTGCAGGTAATTTGCTGAGTTTGGCTGATGGGAGGTGATGCTTTGGGTATAGAAATGGAGATGCGTAGACCGAGCATTGTCGCAACAGTGTTGTGGGCATTGGGTTTATTCATTATTGGTTACGCTATTTACAATCTCATAGTTTGGGAGGGGGGCTTAGAAGCAATAGGCTTGCAGGATGGCCTTCTCATTCTAGTTGCCTTTTGCACAGGAATCAACGCCATAGCAACAGGAGCTCTAATCGACATGCACAACATCCAAATAAAAATAAGATCACACAAGACTGAGAGAAAAAACAAGAGGTAATTAGCCTAGAAAGAACTTTATTCATCTTGTGTTTTCTTTATGGTCAATGTTTTGCCCTTTATTTCAACTTCTATTCTATCCCCATCGTTTAGAGGGAAATTTGTGTCTCTGGCGACTTCGGTGGGGATGTACATGAAGAATTTGTCGTATTTCTTTCCTTTTGAAGTTGTAGGTCTGTTAAAGAATCGTCCTTTTCCCTTTCGCATGGTTTTGGAATCCCTATTTGGTGTCACAACTTTTCCCTACATCATGTTTTCCGAATCACAGTAGGCTATACCGAATTGGTATAACAACCTTTATATCGTCCACCCATTAATACTTATCGAGGGTAAAGCATGACCAAGAAAGTCATCATCATAATTAACCTCGTTGAGGAAAGTGCTGGAGAGCCGAATAAACAAATTGAGAAAGAAATCCTTGAGGAACTTTCCAAGCAACCGCCAACTATCCCATGGTTGAAGAAGGTTGAGAAGGTCACGGTTACTGAAGAGTAAGAGCACCAGCTCCTCTGGTAGCAGAAAAGGTTCATTTTGGCCCTCAGTTCGGCGGCGCATGCACGAGAAAGCTATTGAACTGTACATGCAGGAGAATATCAAAAATCCATATTTTACTACTCAAACACCAGAAATGGAAGAGCTAAAAGAAGGCGGATACCTACAACGTGCAAAGGTATTGGTTTTAAGGGAGATTTTTCGAAAAAGGTAGATTTAACCTCAAACCTACAAGTCAATATTTCTTGACCTACCTGAAAATACTGCTGTTTTGTTTTTATGCTTCATGCCTCCAAATAGGTACGTTATATTTGATTCTCTGAGTATCTTGCCAATTTCGACCCAGAAGGTCACCGAAAACGCTGATACTAGAACTAAGATCCAATCGGTCGGGGTTAAGGCTACAGTTTTGAAGAAAATTTGAAGCGATGGAATCTGAATTGCTATAGTTCCGATTACTAGGGCTGCAAATCCAAATATTGCTAGATTCTTGTTTGATAGAAATCCTATTTTGAATAGAGTCCGAGTATCTGATCGGCTATTGAAGGCTAGGAACACGAGTGAAAACAAGGCTGTTGCAAAGGCCATTGTGCGAGCTTTTTCTAATGGAAAACCTTGATTTAATGTGAAAATGTAAATGAACAGTACTCCCAAAATAATTGTAAGTGCTTGAATTATTATTCTGAGTTGTTGCTTCTTGGAAAAAACGAATCCGCCGCGTTTATGTGGTGGTTGCCTCATGAAGTCAATCTCGGGAACTTCGTCTTCAAAAGCCGTGGAAATTATGATGTCAGTAAGAACTTCCATTAATATAATTTGAATTGGCAGAAACGGTAAGGGAAACCCAAGTAACACGATAGCTAAGGCTATTCCCAATACTGCTATCTTGGATGAGGCATAGCACATTACGGCCTTCCGGAGATTTCCGAAAATTCTTCTACCTTCTTCGACAGCTCTAACAATTGTGGCAAAGTTGTCATCAGCCAAGACCATAGCTGACGCTTCACGAGCAACATCAGTTCCTGTTTCACCCATAGATATACCGATATCCGCCTGCTTTAAAGCCGGAGCATCGTTTATACCATCACCAGTCATGGCAACAACTTCACCATTCTTCTTTAATGCCCGTACAACTCTCAGCTTATGTTCAGGAGAGACCCGAGCGTAGATGTCAACATCCTTAACGGCTTTCTCGAGGGCAATGTCGCTAATTTCATCCAACTCCTGACCAGACAGCATTCTGTTTTCTTGACTGAGATCTAGTTCCTTTGCGATGGCTAGAGCCGTCAGTTTGTGGTCTCCAGTTATCATAATGGTTCTGACCCCTGCCTGATGGCACTTAGCGATAGCTTCTTTCACTTCTCCTCTTGGGGGATCAATCATTCCGAGTAAAGCAGCAAACACAAGATTCTTTTCGATGACTTCCTGTTCAAGAGGCATGTTCTTTGCTTCCAAAGATTTGAAAGCCGTGCCTATTACTCTCAAACCTTGACTTGCCATTTTTTCGTTAGTCTTTAGAATGCTTTCTTTCTCACTTTTTTCAAGAAGTTTGGCTTCGCCGTCACAAAATATGTAACCACATTTTTCCAGCAACATTTCTGGAGCGCCCTTTGTATAAGCCTGGGGCGGTTCACCTTCAGCCTGATGAACGGTTGTCATCAACTTTCGTTTAGAGTCAAAGGAAATCTCAGTTAGGAGTTTATTCTTGTTTCTAACATTCTGTACCTCGATTCCGAATTCTGAGGCAGCATCAATCAACGCTTTCTCCATCGGATCGCCGATAATCTCAACGTGACCTGTCTTATCCTGTTGAATGGCGACGTCGTTGCAGAGCACTCCAATCTTGAGCGCAACGCTCACGCTTTTGGGGATATGGCTTCCTTCGGTTTCATGTGGTTTAGTCATCTCACCATCAGAATGAATTAAGGTCACTCTCATCTTGTTTTGTGTAAGGGTTCCGGTCTTGTCTGAGCAGATGGTGGTTGTGGACCCGAGAGTTTCGACTGAATGCATTTTCTTTACTAAGGCGCGGTGTTTAGCCATTCGCCTCACGCCAAGGACAAGAATCACGGTAAGAATTATGGGAAGGTCTTCGGGAATAGTGGCTACAGCTAGGCTTAGTCCGAAGAGAAGCATCTGGATAAAGTGCTCTCCTTGAAACACGCCCAAGGCGACAACAACAACGCATAGACTTAAGCTAACCACGACGAACCAGACAGTTAACTGTTTCATTTTTTCTTGCAGAGGAGTGGGCTTTTCCTCAACCGTCTGCACTAATCCAGCTATTTTGCCCATTTCCGTATTCATGCCTGTGGCAACAACTATGGCCTTGCCTTTGCCATGAACAACCGTTGTACCGGCAAAAACCATATTTTTCATTTTGCTAACTGTCGCCTTATCTTCAACAATTATGTCTGATCTCTTTTCAACAGGTATAGATTCGCCCGTTAACGCTGACTCTTCCACTCTCAAATTCACCGAATCTGCAAGTCTTGCATCCGCTGGTATCTTATCGCCAGCCTCCAAAGCTATTAAGTCGCCCGGAACAATTTCCGTAGAAATAACCTTTTTCTCTCTGGAACCCCTTATCACTTTGGTTAAAGGCGTTGCCAGCCTTTTAAGTGCGCGAATTGATTTCTCAGTTCTCCGCTCTTCGAGGAACTCAACAATGCCAATAATGGCTATTATGATGAAGATGGCGAGGGCATCACGAGGCTCTCCGAAAAGACTGTAGATAATACCTGTTGCTATTAACAACAGCATCATGGGTTCGGTGAAAGGTTCCAGAAGGGCTTCAAAAATTGACTCATGCTTTTCCTTCAGTTGATTCAAGCCAAATTTCTGGAGCCTCTGCACAGCTTCACTTTCATCTAACCCCACCTTGGAGTCAGTTTCCAAGTCTTTAGTTAATTCATGTAGCCGTAGCGCATGCCACTTCATTGAATATCTCTTCATCAGTTTCTGCTCGTATCTGGAGCAACAAAGTTCAAATATTTTTTGTCACTAATATTTTGGAAAAGTGGTGAATAAAGTGAAAAACTCCAAGATTCATCGAGCACTTAGGACATTGGGGCTAACCAACTATGAGGCTAGAGCATACGTTTGCTTAGTTGAAAAGGGCTTGTTAAATGCGGGCGACATTAGTAGGCTAACCGAGATACCCCATTCCAAGGTATATGAGGTATTAAGGCGGCTTGAAAAGAGGAGGTTAGTTGAAGTTCAAAAGGGTAGACCACTGATCTTCAGAGCGTTAGAGCCAACTACAGCATTAAATAGGCTTGAGAGAGAATCAAAGGAGAGCCTCGAGAAAGAATTCCATGAGAGGAAGACTAGTCTAGAAAGCGATTTTGAGCAAAGAATGGTTGAAGTAGCTCAGGCGCAGAAAAGAGCTTTAGATGAGCTCGAAAATATATTTGAGAAAAGTGCTGCCGTAGAACTATCGGAGGATGCTGTCTGGACGATTAGAGGAGCTGATAACTTGAACGCTGAGGCAAAGGATATCATTACAGGCGCGGCTAGGGAAGTTCGATTAATGTTTCCTAATGATGATTTCTCCACTATGGAGGAGGCCGTTAAAATAGCTTCTTCAAGAGGAGTTAGGGTTCAACTATTGATCCATGATCTTACACCAAGTGTGCATAAGATTTTAGAGAACGTTGAAGTTTTTCGTGAAGAGGCAGTTCCTCCTACAAATTGCGGAATAGTCTTGGCTGACGGCAAGAAAGCTATTTTCATCTCTGAAAACTACGATGTCGGATTCAAGACATCCAGCAAAAGCGTAATCATGGTTCTCACCCATTTCTATGAACATGAGGTGGAGGAGTCGGCTAAAATATAGCCTCTGTGATGTATCAAGCTACCATGATGTTTAGATTCGTGGGCCATGGAATACCTTCCACAAGAGATTGGGCATTCAGTTTTTCCAAAACAGGTAGACTTTTGATTGGTTAAGCTGCGCAAGACGTCGGAGCGCCCGAGAAAGGTCATCTAGTTCCGCTTTTTTTAGCCATTTTTGGTAATCTTCCTTATTGAAGTGTCCATGATGACCTGCGATTCTTCTGTTATATGGATAACCAAAATTGCAGAGAATCTCCTTCACTTGATCGCCTTGTTTTTTCAGCATTCGCTTGTTAATCTCAGGAACAGAAAGAAGATAAGAGATAAATCCCAATTCTTCGAGTTTAGCCACCGATTCAAGAATTGATTTGTCCGGTTTAGACTCGCAGACTTTAGTCATTCCAGCATGCTCTGCAAATGGATTGTAGCGTGCCATGACAGCAATCATCTCTACATAGGGCTTCCCACACTTAGGCAGAGAATCATGCAAAAGCTTTGCACCTGCTCCTATTGTGCGATATTTCGGATGTACTACGACCCTAGCCACTCGTAGTAGCTTCTCATTTAACTCCTTCATACTCTTGATCTTTAGAACCCTGTTTCTACAAGGAGCGGCACTCATGGGACAGACGTAAACGACTGCTCCGCAAACCCGATCTTCACGCTTCAAAACAAAAATCTTCTGCATAAACGCAATCCGGTGGCTGCGATAATGAAAGCCAGCAACCTTATTCCAGTCTTCATAGGAGCCTTCATGAACTTCCATTTCTTTCAGCAAGCTGCACTGTTTGCGTGGTTGATTCGGGTAGTATTTGACGCTAATTTCTTTGCCGAATCTCTTGTGGATATGCACGCTTGGAGCCAGATCCTCAAAAAGGTCTGTATGAGTTGTAGCAGCAACAACGGCTTTACCGAGCCTTCGAGCTAGCTTCTGCACATTAAATGCAACTATCTTGGCTGTCTCCCTATCCAACGTAGCGCAGAATTCGTCAATAATCCACCATTGTGCCCCTGACTCAATCAGCTTGGCTAGATGATATCGATACTTCTGACCATCACTGAGCTGGTCGTAGCGGCGCACAAATAGGAAGGCGTCATTCAACCCGACCCTGCTCAGTAGCGTCAGACCTTCCTTAACAGATTTACCAATCGTATCGATTAGTGGCTTCTCCGGATCAATTTCCACCTCAGACATCCTTGCTGCTTCTTGCGGGTTCAAATCCCGCACAATCGCATCTAGCAACACGCTTTTTCCAGAACCAGAATCGCCCGTGACATAGACGATGTCTTTGGGTCCTATCTTGAGTTCTACATCATCGTATAGAATGTGTTTCTGATAGTCGCTTATTCCCAGTCCGAAGGCTTCAGCCACAGCAACCGTGCGGTCAGTTATATCGGTCTTAGTTTTGTATGCGATGTTAATGAAGAATTTACCTGAGCTACGGTCATATCTCCTAGCATATTTTGTGATTCGGAAAAATTCTCGCTGTCTCAATATGCCTTCACCAGCCTAGACGGTGCCTCTCCGCCCCTTGCTGAATGTAATGCTAATGCGATAGCCCAGAAGACATCGTCATGCGTCCCCTCTGGATGGCTGAAAGCTATACCGCCGGTCTTGCGAAGTTCAAAGCGTTCCACGTTAAGTTCAGCCATAAGGTCAACATCTCTGGTTGATCGGACGGGCACGTAGGGCACCTTGAAGACGCCGTCAATCATGCGCTGCTTAAGGTTCGTAGCTAACGCCTCTTTCGTTGGAAAGGTGAATTTCACACCCTCAACCTGACGTATTCCAGCGTTCTCCATGTCCTCAACAATGTAGTCACCAACGCCCGTCATGTCCGCACTAACTTTCCGAACGTATTTCCAGCGATCACAGAGAGTCTTAACATAACCTATCACACTCGCATAAGCCGTCCTAAGCGCAAAACGTTTGAGATGAACAAGCTTAAGCTGTTCCTTGTCTCTCAAAACCACAGCCACAACTGAATAGTCCCGCCACTTTCCAAGATCCACACCAACGAAGAACTCGCCCTTTGCCTGATCCACAAAATCAAAGTACTCCAAAGTGTGATCGATGCAGCTTGTTATCAAGGCCTGTGGAAGCCAGACATTCTCGTCCTCAGCCCATTCAGCCTCCATCTCCCTACGCCAACGCCAAGGGTCTCCCTGAAACTGTCGTCTAATCTTCTTGAGAATGCCCTTCTTCAATGGTCCGTTAGGCTCGACAGCATCACGCCAAGAGACATGGCTTCGCCTAAAGTCCTTGTAGGCTTCATCGTTAAAAATCTTGTAAAAGATGGAGTCTGTGGTCCATGGTGTGCTGCTGCAGACGAATTTGCCGTTTGTTGTGCTGAGAGTGAAGAGGATGGCATCATACATCTCCTCGTCATTGGCGATGAAGTTCATCTCGTCACAGTACACAATATTTAATGTGGGTCCCCTGATGGTTTCTGGGTTGTTTGGAAAAGCCTCAATAATCGAACCATTCGAAAGTCTGACTATGGTCCTCTGAGGCTTCTGGTAAAGACCCTTTGGAAGCCTAGAAAGGAAAGCGTTTATCCTTCGTATGATCAGCTTGGTTTGGCGCCAGCTTGGACCAACAACCGCAACGTAGCTAGCTTCATTTTTTAATGCATAATGGAGAAGCAACGCGGCAATCATATGCGACTTTCCAGACTGCCTACACCAACGAGCTGCTACAAACTGACTTTTCGAGAAGAATTGAGCGAGTTTACATTGATATGATGTAGGCTCGAATTCCAACTTCTTCTCGCAGAAATTTATGGGATTCTCTGGAATCCTCTCGGCTTCAGCCTGCTTCTTCTCAAGCCACAATTGCCTAAGCTGCCTAAGCTTCTTTTCCGTTTCCTTCACGGATCATGCGCTCCAACTCGTCTAACTGCTCAGAAATCTTGGCTTCGTCAAAGCCCTTAGCTAAGCTATTCATGACCTGACCGATGTAAGCAGAGATTCGCATCCAAAACTGTCTCTGCTTGGGCTTGAGAGTCTCATCCTTCGCAAAATTATCAGCAATTTCAAATTGGCTTTCGAGGCTCTCCAACAGCTTGCTCCGTATCAGTTGGGTGTCAACTTGCAGTGTCTCCTTTGTTTCCTCAAGTCGACGAAACATGAATTGCTTAAATTTTAGGCTTTGATTTTTCACCTACCCCTATCCCCCTTAGGTTTTTTGGCTGATGAACACTCCGGTGATGGTGCCAATCAACCCTGTAATTGCAGAGAACACCTCGCTACTCCAAGATCTGAAGTAAAGCATGTGAACGACTTCAAGGGTTACTAGCCCGATGAATGCGTAGATCGAGAAGGTTATGAGATAGACAATATGTTCGCTTGGCGGAAGCTCCATCTCCCGCTTCCTTATCCTAACAGTTTTTGTTAAGGCTCTGCGAATGGCACTCCTCAATCACAATCCTCCCTGAGCTTCAACCGCATATGCTTACCCCGCTTGACAATGCGAACCTGACCCCTCTCCCAAGCAGCCTCCAATTGAGTGGCAAGCTTAGGATCCAACATCCCATTACATATCACTCTTACCCGTTTGGTTACTCCCAGAAGGATGGCGGTGGAGTCAACATCAAAGTCTCCCGTGCTAGGCCAGACGAAAATATCCCGTACCAGCACAATATGTTTAGCTTCTTCTCCTGCTACGCCAACAAAGATGCCCACAGATTTGACGGGCACATCAAAAACAAGGTACCGCTTCTTCCCCTTAGGCTTCAGTCGGATCTCCCGTTTGCTGTGATCCCACCACTCTATTTCGATGAGGTCTCCGAACTCCAACTTTTCAATTTGCTTCAAAACCTGATCACTCATCACGCCAACCTCCCAATTTTGCCTTTGATCTTCAGGTTGCCCTCCGAGTCTAGGAGCATGATTGTGTCTCCGTCTGGATTCAGAAAGGCTAAGCCCTTGCCCAACCCCACTTTCTCAGCCTCGGTCACCTTGAACATATTCTCGAAAAGAATGTCTGCAGCCTGCCAGTTTGCACAGTTAACACTATTCGTGACTAATCCGCCATTGAAGGTTATCAGTCCAGAATAAACATTGGGACAGCGAGCTTCAGCAAGAACCCCACTCGTTATATCACCAGCTGCATGACCGTGACCTGCCGGTGAATATCGCCCATTCGGATTAACATACATGGGATCGAAGCCTGCACCTTGAGCTTCAAGAACATAACCGCCTGTGCCTTCAGGAAGCCGTGCCAACAGAAACTTACCGCTCGTAATCTTGGAAGCTGGAAGGTCAGGTATATCAGCCACAGCAAGAAAAGCGTACATAGGATCGTATCCGGCACCGTATCCCCTCAGAAATTTCCCAGCGTCACCCCTTGGCATCCGCGCTAAAGTGAACTGTCCGCTTGTGATTATGGCTGCGTCTGCAAAGACATTCTGCAGAATCCGTGCGGGAGTAATAACAACGTAATCGCTAGCATAGTCACCAATGTTAAGTTGAGCCAATCTTCCATAACTGGTGACAAACAGATATTGAGTATGCGCTTCTTTCCAACGTTTTGTCTCAGACCCAAAAACTCCATGCCCATCATCTGTAGGATTGAACTGATGATCAACCACTGCGCTGCCATCTATGTTTTTTGTCCGAAAATTAGTTATTGCCGGCGTGTCGCTTCGCGGTCCAATATAGGTGGATGATAGCCAATCCGGAATTCCGCCTCCCCCGCCTCCGCCCCCGCTTCCAACGATGCCTCTTAGTCCAGATTTTGTCCTCATCAGCTTCTCAGCAGTTATGGTTGTGGATCGGAGACCGTACAGGTAGTCAGCGAGTAACGGTTTCTCTCTTCCAAGTTCCAAGGTGATCTCTAGTGTTTGCTCTGCAGCGAGTACATGATATTCAACGCTTACAATGCGAAAGTCCGAGTTTATGTTCTCGTTTGGAAGGACAACATGAATCTTGTCTCCAGCCAAAATAGGATCAGTGCCATAATCGATAACTGTGCTACGTATAGTCAAAAATTCTGCAGGTTCCTCAAGGTGAGCAAGCAGAGCCTTAGCACGCAGGTCACATTCGTTGTCGCTGTGAAGCTCCTCGTCCACTTCTACTAGTTCCCGCACACCATATGCTGTTTGGCTACTCGTCGGCTCCTGTGAAGCTAAGGGGCGTCTCGCTTCCCATCGGCAATGATTAAAGAAGAAATTGTCAATCCAAAAGTTCCCTGTTCCAACGCCCCCAACGCCTGCGAAGTTAGCATAAAACAATATGGTCTTAACAGTGCTCCAGTCAAAGGGCTGAGAATTGAAGACGCTATGGGTCCATTGGTCACTATTCTTTTTTCCCACTGCAAAGGATTGTAGACTCCACTTTCCGGGAGTTACGCCAAGCTCTTTAGAGACCATTGATCCCCAAGAATCATAGAGCACGATACTGACCGAACCATCAAAATTTGCTTCTTCTTCCAGTTTGATTTGAAACGTGAGGCTTGGATACTTGTTAGCGTCCACTTCCTTGCCAGTAGCATAGGTGAAGACTGCACAGCCCCAATAGTCAGAGCTCTCAGTTTTATGCTCAAGCGACTTAGAACCTACGATCACCTCTGTTGTTTCGATGTAGACGTTGCCCTGTCCGGTGCCGCTTGTCCACTGCCCATCTGGAGCATCCACTGGACCGTCAATTTTTGTGAGGTCTTCTGTATTAGCATCCTTGTCTGTTGGAGTAGCCTTCTCGGCAGCACCATAAACGATAATCCTGTTTCGGATGCGGTGGATATCCTTACTGTAACGGCTATACTCGATTTTTTCGCTCAAACTCACAGAACTGGTCTTGCTGTTTCGTGGGAAAAACTCGAATTTACCGTCTGGAGCTACCCTAAAGTCATAGCCAATAACGCCCGTCTTGTCAGCGCTCTCAGCAATATATTTCAGAATATCAAAAACTGGAGAGTTCTCATATTCCAGAAGCGTATAGGTTGTGTCGGTGTTTTCTATTAGCTCAGTTGTATCGCGTACATGGCTTAATCCAACATAGTAGTCGATGAGGTCCTTTACGATTTCTTCGCCTTTCTGGTTCTCATATGTTTTTGATACAACTCTTCGGAAGATTCTTTCTCCCCAGCAACGACCCTTAACCCTGATATAATTTTCAACAGGAGATGATATTGGTTCGATTTCTTCCACTCTGAGGGTAAGAATCTGTGGACAGTTTGCTCCTCTACCGATACTTATGCTTCCATCGTCACCAACATTGATCGGGTAGGTTCCGCCCGGACTGTACTTCTTATCGAAATTCTGGAGCAGACAGTCAAAGCTGCTGACCTCTTTTGTGCATCCTAGGTGAACTCGCAGATCCAAGACATCGCCTTGAAGAGGCGTGACTGAACCGAAAACTAAAGCTACAACGGGAATAGCTATGCTCACTCTATTCCCCTCCTCCTGAGCTCCTCTTCGCCAGCCCTTCGAATGCCTCTGCTATAGGTGGGTGTCTCAGAAGCAGCTGCATTATAGTCTCTGACGCTGGCGGTTGCAGAATTCATCTGAGACGCAAAATATGCCATAGCAGCTGCAGCCGCTACAATCACGGCTATGCCCACGCCGGTTAGAGCTAGAAAGGTGCCATAGCTGATGTTCAAACCGTTCTGGATTGCTGTCGCTATACTTGTGGTTGAACTGAAAAGCTGGATTGCTCGAACAACCCCTCCAATGGCGGTTAGGGACAAGCCCATGGTGCGCACCCAGCCAGCCTGTTCCTTATTCAGCATTCCAAATGTCTCTCCGAGACGGGCAACGGCGGATATTCCTGTTCCCAAAGTCGTGAAGTCTCGACTCATTTCGCGGACAGCATCACCAGAAAGGGAGACTTTAGCAGCCATGTTCTTTGCTTCTTCGCCTGCCTGCTGAAAACCTACACTAACGCTCTCAGCAGCCCCTACTACCTCAGTGCTCATGCTGGCTGCTTGAACTGCAACCTGATTAAACTCGGCTGATGCACGATTCTCTGCAGTAATAGTTATGGCGACCTCGTGAAAGCTCAAGATGAAGCCTCCCTGACCGAGTCTCTGATGGCATGGTTAATTCGATTGATCAAACTCTGCATCCGCAACCAAACTGCATTCTTCAGAAACTGACGAGGTCTGATGTATCGGGTTCCCAACTCTAGGTAGATTGCATAGGGAGCGGTTGCGCCCAACTTTATGATCCAGTCTTGCACCCTTGCATAGATGCTATCTCTTAAACGACCAGTTCTAACAGGACATCGTGCCCTCGCTACGTTCTTCATGGCGTCCGCTTCAAATTCCATGGCCTCATGAACCGTGCGCTTCATGCTGCCATCTAGCTGGTTCAGCTTTTCCCGTAGCTCAGGAATGCCGTCTATGTGTATTTCCATCTTAACGGACACGATGTCGATTCTCCCGTTTCGCTTTCTTCATTTCCTCCTCGGTTTGGCGATCCATCTCATTCAAGATGACAACAAATGCTTCAACTGTCTTCGCAGGCTGACATGCAAGCGCCTTCGGCGTCCAACCAAACTCTTTACAGAGTCTGAACTCCATGAGGGTTGGATGGGGCTTGCCACGTCTCATCGCCCTGACAAGTTTTTTGTTTCTTCAAGGGTTACGCCACAGAGGCGGTTGACGACTTTGCTGAAAAGTTCACCAAGACCGATAGGAATGCCGTCTTCTTCGCTCAGCAGCTTCTCAAGTGTGATTGGATTAATTTCAGGTTGTTCTTTCAGGCTAGCCCAGATCGTTTTTGCTTGAATGGCCACATAATCACTTTTCATGACCTGTCCAGTTGTGGGATGATATTTTGTGTGTTTTTGGATTATTCGGGAGCGTTTAGCCCAGCTGATCTCTGTGAACACGTATTTGCCAACGTATTCCTTTCCGAATCGCTTATCCACTTCAATTTTTTCCTGTCTTATTGTTAATCCTCTCCATGACTTTGATTCTGTTTTTGAGTGCAGTCTCTATGTCTTCCATGATGAGCATCTGAAGCTCGAAGGGCAGCGCATGTAACCTTCTCACCCACTCATCCAAGCTAGTGCACCCCCTTCACCCAAATGTCGAAGCTGAAGCTGGTGACGCCAGTGATGTTAGTGTCCACCGTAAGCGTGAAGACAACTGGAATCGATGCGTTAACGGCTATCCATGAGTCATCGTAGTTCCATGTCAGAGATATCCAGTCCTGTGCAGTTGTTGGGTTCCAGTTTTCAGTCCACATAACAAGCTTCTGGGCGTCATTACCGGTGTTTTTCACCCAAGCATTGACGCTCTTGTTTTCTCCTGGGTCCAATGTTCCCCATGCAACCTCAGTTAGAACCGTTGTCAACGCTTCGTCTGTATAAACCTCGACACCGATAGCTCTTATTGTTCCAACATTGCGAATTCTGCTGGCACGATCGATGAAAGCATAGGTTGCTGTTCCCACCAGCAAGCCACAGACAAAGACGATCACGAGCACCAAAGAAGCATCAAGTTTTCTCATTTCTACCCCTCAACTTATCGTGACGCTTTTTGCAGTGAATGGCGCCTTCAAAGCCACTAGGTCTTCGATTCGGGTTGGAGAGCCAACAGTGTCCCATTTGCAGTCGGTGAAGACAGCCTTGTTAGTGCTGCCTAAACCAATCTCGAGAGTGAAAGCCGTGTCGTTGATGACATCATCATATTCTTCTTTAGTTTCAAACTCGAAGGTTATCTCGCCTGCTATGGTTCGGTGTCTCTCTTGGAGAAACTTTAGCAGGTTCCCGTCTGTTGTGCGGATAACAGGTACACGTTTCAGATGATTTTCGATAACGAATTTCCAGTCCGTGACCCTTTCTAGTGTGGCTGCCTGCTTCTTCACGTAGCTCTCATAGAACGCCACTGGGTTGTCTGACCAAGGCGTGTAGCTATTCCCGATTTTAGCAGAACCAACAACCAAATTCTGACCAATGAGACTCACATCCGCCTTTATGACGTCCTCAATGGAGCATTGGACTTCCGCACGGTCCATTCTGCAGCCCTTATGTAGTAGAGAGATTATGCCAGCTGTCTTCTCATACCAGACTTCGAGGCTCATGGAACCCAGAGTCTCAATGAAATCTAGCAACTCAATGTTCTGTAAAGCATAGCTAAGTTTAACGTCAACAAGTCGCAAGCCTTTTCGAATATATTGTAGGTCTCTGCTGCCGATTCCACGAACCTTGATCAAGCTTGGACTTGCAGCAGGCTCAACATTGTCCGCCGTAATTATCTCGATCATGTCTGGCGTTGCAGGAGTCTGCCCGTAAGTAGCTTCACTGATGTAAGCGATTCCTGCCTCGTGTGCTCCGTATGGTTCACTCATTTTCTTTTATTCCCCCTCATGTGACTGGTATAGTTTCAAAAATCCAAGTTTTCAGAACAAATTCTGTTCTCCAGATAACCGGCTTTATATCTACGCGGTCTTCATCGCGGTGAGAAACAACATCCACGTAAACGATTCCTTGAATTGTTACTTCACATTCTACATAGTCGCAATAGAGAACAGCTGGGGTTACCCCATTGCTTGGGTTACTTGTTCCAGCCAAGAAATAGAGGTAGCCATCTGCGTCAATGTAGTTGGCGAAGTTTGAAGTTAGTATTATCGTTAGGGTTTGATCGCTTCCTGCTCCGCCCGCTTGTAGATTTGTCCATGATGAAGTCGAAAAGTCCCAAACGACAATTGAAGCACCATTGCCAGAGGGGCTTGTGCCATAACCTTCAAAACTCAAAACAATTTTGGAAAGGACGTCTGGCTTTGCCCCAATTTTGAATCTGAAAAGTAGCAGAGCATACTGAAGATTGACATTAACAGATTTGGAGTGGTGGTCATCATCACTGTACCAGATTTTGTTATAGCCGACCCCAGAAATTTCGCTCCATCCATCATCATCTGGCGGAGATGCACCTGTTGCAGCTGCTTCATAAGCTTTGTGTGTTGTGCTTGATGTTCCGAGATTCCAAAAAGCATATTCCGTAATATTCGGTTTGGTTCTCTTCTCTCGTATGATCCGTTTTATCTCCTGTCGCATCTTGTCGCGGATTCGCCTCGTCGATTGAGTAGCTCCGGGCTTTTCAAGAACCCAGACATTTACTCTGGGAGAATCAACAGTCAAGCGCTTGCTCCCCGAAAACCCGATCTTACGGTCTATGCTTCCGCCCAAGCCCACCGTAACTTGAGCATCATAGGTTTTCAAGAGGTCTCGGTCGAACCACTCTTTACATACATAGACATTACCGACAGAGCCGTCATCCTTGACCAGCCTCATGCTGTTGCTCAGAAGTCGCTCAAGCGTTGTGATGGAATCTTCGACACTCGGCATTAGGTGACCATCCTCCTGCAGAACGCCTTCAGATACATGACGTCATCTTGGAAGCGAAAATCTTGGACTCCAATAACCACGTAGGAGATGGATTTGATCATAAATTTGTCGTGATGCTTCAGAGGCGCAAAGACGTAAACCGAGACGTAATCATCTATAACGTAGCCAGGTTCTAGGAGAATCTCCGTTGACCTCGTGGAGTTGACAATGGCTTTGATTGTAATTCCTTCGGCATAAGACTCAGTTTCTCCGGGTATCACAGGATAAAAAGTGACAATTTCACCATGGGCATTCAGGATCTGAGTAAATTTGTTCGAGACGGGAGAATATTGGAGAAGATATCTTCCCAGCCAAGAAACAGTCACAACAGACTTTTTGTTTTCCACGGGCGAGTAGTCAGTGAATAGTGGTCCCCAATACATGAAAGAGTCAGAGTGAAGCTCAACTATCTTCTTGGCATATTCATATGAAATTCCATCATGGTTTTTACGCAGCTGCAGACCTAATATTCCAGAAGTCACGGCATCGTAATAGTTGCAATCTGGCTTCCTGTTAACAACATCCAAGTAGCCAGGCCAACAGACAGCCGGCTGATAAGCAGGATAATCGATGGTATGGGTTATTTCGCTGCAGTGCCTGAATACCTTCTCAACGGTTTCGCTCCAACCCTCATACAGATAGAGGCTATGAAGAGCGTAGCTGTAATCGTCATCAAAGATGAGGTTCTCAGGCGGAACACCCGGTGCTCGGTGCCATTTTCCGTCTCCGCTTGGAGGAGGCTTATAATAAAGCCAAAGATCATTAATGCCTTCGTGATAGAAACTGGTCAGATCATCAATCATTGTTTGATATTTTATTTCTGAGGTTCGTTTGTTGAGTTCCTTCAAGCCTATGAGGGTGAAGAGGTCCACGATCCACATGTCTGGACCCCAATTGCCGTTGATATCGACCCACTGGGCAAAACCGCCATAGTACTTGTCATGGACGACTGGAACTGGCGGGTGCTGCATGTTGTAAAGATGGGTTCCTCCAGCCAGAACAGCAGCATCATAGTATCCTATTGTTCCGGTTAGATCGTAAGCCTTCAAGAGAGCGGGAATAGCTCGATGAGCATCGATTGAGTAATAGAAGTTGCTTCCGTCTTTGCTTTGGAATCCGCCGTAAGCCTCTTTGGCGTTATTGCTGCATTGGATAGAGAGAAGATAGTCAGCTAACTCAACGATCTTATTGTAGATGTCCGTCTTGTCATCTGCAAACCTAGAATCAGAGTAACATTCAATCAGAAAGTCTATAGCATGAGCTGCAGGTGCTGGTCCTCGATCCCACTCAGGATCCACCCCAACACCCGGGATATAGTAAAAGTAAGGTGCATACTGCATGATAAAGTCAAAGTAGTCCTCAAGAGCACCCACGCTAAACCCTCCTCAGCGAAGGACCCCGCAGCTTCTCAATCAATTTCAAAACACGTTGCTGCAAGAAAGCAGGCGAAGGACCTTCAACCCCGCCTGTTACTTCTCTGACGCTTAGGTCTCCGAGGGTGAAGCTTGTGCCAGAAGCTGAGCCGCCTGTTATGTAAGCGAGGCAGTAGAGAGCTGCGAGATCCGTTATGCAGGCAGCTTCGGCTTGAGTGCAGTTTGAGTAATCGATCTCTAGGTCGGTTTCAAGTTCGACCTCAGCTTCCGCATCTACGATGAATTCTGTAACTTTGGCATCTGAAATATCAGAACTTGACAGGTTAACGCGGTCTCTCACACGATCTGCAGATACAGAAGCCACTATTCGCCACCTCTTACTGCTCTTCAGCGATTTTTTTGGCAGTCGCTATGATCCGCTGGAGTTCCTCTTCTGAGACTTTGTCGTCCTCGGCAGCTGTGATGATTTCATCTAGAAGCTTTGCGAAGAGTCTAGCCTTCTCTAGCCCCTGCCTGTATTTCACTCCCAAAAAGACAGAAACAACCGTCAAGAACGCGCTTGTCAACGCTACGATAGATGACAAATCCATGCCCTAAAATGATAAAGAAATCCAATTTAAGCTATTTTGGCAGAAAAAACCATGAAAAAAGAACTAATTAGAAATTACTTGGTGATTTTACACTTGTTTTCATTGAAACCGTGTAATTGTTGTAATGCTTTCCAAAATTTTGGTGTCCTCAATTAAAACCTTGCAGTCTTCAGTTTATGCCATTGGTATAAGTGTTGATGGTTCGAGTGTCCCACAAGAAAAATAGACAAATACAAATTATTTAATCCATGTTTATTTTTCTCAAATGACTTTTTTACGCATAGATTAGTGTAGGTCTTGTACGCTTTCTTCATTTGCCACTTTAAGGGAGTTCCATTGTTGTACCACTGCCGGATAAGCTATCAATCTCGTTCTGAAGAGCAACTACTTGACTCTCCAAACTTGATTTATCGTTCTGAAGACTAGCTACTTGACTCTCCAAACTTGATTTATCGTTCTGAAGACTAGCTACTTGACTCTCCAAACTTCTGTATTGAATGGTGTAAAAATAAATATTAATTGCAAGACTTAAGACCAAACAAATCGTGATTATGCCTATAATAGCTTTGTAACGCACATTCTTTTTAGGTACTTTATCATTCAATTATTTCACCTGCACGTTATTTTTCTTCTTACTAGATTTATAATTTTAGGTAGTGTTGTAGCAATTTCAACATTACGAGGGTAGAATTAAAAAAATAATCGAGTTTGTAATGAACAAAAATGTTATTACCATCATTCAACAAATATGGGCTGAAAGGAAATGCAAAAAACACGTAAGTTCGTCTTAGCTTTTCTAATTCTTTTGTTGTTTTCCTTTATTTCAAATTCAATAATCATTTTTTCTCAACAGATAGGTGAAGACTACTACGTTCAAGAATTATCGGTTTCACAGGACTATTACATTGTTGATGTTGAATGGCATCCTACTGAAGAGTTTGCATTATTAGTGGGTTACGAAGATTCTCCTGGTACTCCGGGTGTCATCATAAAAACAGATGGAAATACTTTTCAAAGAATTAACCCCGTCATTGATATAAACCGTCTAACACATGTTGCTTGGAAACCAGACGGTTCTTATGCTCTGCTATTGGGGAGTTCTCAGGTCATTAAATATGACGGGGAGGATAATTTTGATATTATTTGGGAAGAAGGCAGTGGTCAGTTTCAGATGTTATGGTTTGAGGGCGTAGCGTGGAAACCTGATGGTTCCTACGCCTTAATGTCTGGTCACGACTTTCACACTGAATATGCAATTAAATTTGATGGAACAAGCCTTACAATACTAAGAAATTTTTCAGGTGAAGATATTGAGTTTGGCAGTATTTCCTGGAAACCTGATGGATCATATGCATTATTAGCAGGGGATGCCAGGGAACTTTGGAAATTTGATGGAAATAATTTTGTTCGCTTATCAGAATGGAGTGATTGGATAGATGCCGTGGATTGGAATCCAGATGGATCAGAGGCATTAATTGTTGGAAGTACGAGGGTATTCAGTTATAACGGTTTGACTTTTCAAGAACTAACATTTTTCCCCAGTGCTCAACTCTATTGTATAGGTTGGAACAACGATGGATCTCAAGCACTAATAGGTGGTGGTCGCGGTGGCAGTAATTGGGATTATAGCTTTGCGGTAATTTATGACCGAACCACATTTGAGGTTTTACCTGGTGATTCCCTCGGATCTGCACAAAATAAGAAGATTAGTTGGAAATCGGATGACTCTATTGCCTTATTGGTTACATCTGGTAGAAAAGGTATCGTAAACCGTTTTTCAAAAACATTAAATGTAAACTTGGATGTCGAGTTCACTGGAATTTATTCATCAGACATCCTTAATATCTCAATATATGTTAATGATGAAAATAACCACCCCGTAGTTGGAGCTTCCTTGTCCATCAGTTCATCTAATGGTGGCTCATTTGGACCAATCTTGGAAAGTGGAAATGGTCAATATACAACCAAATATTATCCCCCATCAATTAGCTCTCAAACAACAACGGAGATTAGCGTTGTAGCACACCACCAAGATTTGACGTTGAATAGAGGTAATGACACAAAAACCATCACAATATCCCCCTCCCCTATATTAGATGTAAGTGCTTCAATAACTCCAGAAACATTATATTCTGGAGAAATTGCAGAAATTGATATACATGTTACATCTACCTTGACTACTGGAACTCAAGCAATAGCTGGGGTTGACCTTGAACTCGAAAGTGCTGATGGATCATTTTCAGAGGTTGAAGATTTGGGTCAGGGAAACTATAGAGCATATTTTACAGCACCAATGGTATTAGGACCCTCAGATTTGACAATCACTATCACTGCTTCAAAATCAGGCTACATGAGCGGGGAAACAGAAAAACAAATAACTATTAATCCTCTTGAACCGGGAAAAGGCAATTTACATATTCTCGTAGTAGATTCTACAGGCAATCCAATAGCTGGAGCACAAGTTGAGTCTACAGACCAACCGAATGGACAATTTCCTCTAAGTTCCACCACGAACTTGAACGGTATTGTGACATTTAATAATATTCTAGATGGAAGCTATTCATTAGTCATTTCGAAATTAGACTATACTCAATCTGGAAGAACAGAAACTGTAGTACCTGGGGAAACTACGTCGGATACGATAACTCTTTATTCGACAAAAACTGAAACCAGTTTGTCCTGTTCTGTGAACTCTGCTAGCCTTAACATAGGAGAAGAAATTATTGTCTCTGGGTCCTTAATACCCAACTTATCAGAAAAATCTATTTCAATAAGTTATACTGGACCTGATGGTTCCTCTTTCACCAAAACCGTTACAACAAGTTCGGATGGTGGATACAGTGACTCGTATACGCCAGACTCCTCGGGTGCATGGTCCATACAAGCGTCATGGAGTGGAGATGATACACACCAAGCTTGTATAAGTGAAAAAAAAATTGTAACTATCAAGGATACTGGAAGTAGTGGTTCTTCACCAACAACGATATTGTCTCTCCCAATAGAAATTATCATAATATTGGGAATTGTAGCAGTCGTTATCGTAGTTTCTGTTAGCGTAGTAATTTTTAGACGGAGAAAGCGAAGCCCGACTTAAAGGGAGGAAAAGGGTTGGCTATCTTAAAGTATTTAGGATTGTAATTGATAGGATTCTAACGAGATTACACAAAACCAAGTTTCTACATTGTGTTCTAATGCGCTAAAAGAGTCAAATATTTTTCACCCTTCGAAGTTATTTGGTAGATGCCTCTAGTGGTTCTATTTACAAAACTATTGCTCAGCAAGTAGTGAAGTTGGGATTTGAAGGTGTTCGTTGTAGCAAATGAGAGCCCTGAAGCATTAAATTCCTTCTCCATGGACGTATAACGCACAATACCATTCGATAGTAGCTCCAATAATATTTTTCGAAGTATATCACGCTCTCCATCCTTCATGACAAATGAACCTCCACTGGTCTCTGCTTCGAGTAATATGGTGGAGAATGATTGTTGCAGATGTAGAGAACTTCAAGACCTTTTTCTGGGTCATAGGAGATTAGTGACATATCAGGCGGAAAAGGCATCATTTTCTTTCCGCAGAGAGGACAATATTCGTAGCATTCGCAAACAGCCAGGTTAGCGGGTCGCCTACGCCTCAATGTTCTTTTACAGTTTGAACATATTCCCTCTGCAAATCCTATTTTCGGAACAACCATCTAATCACCTGTAGGATAAATAAAAAAGAGGAAGTGAGGCTATGAAGAGCGAATGTTTACCAGCCAGTTCCTCTTGCTACGCCTTTGCTTCTTAGTACACCGAGCCCGATGCGTTCGCTGCCAACAACCCCGTAACGGTCTTGCCGTGGATTCTCGAAAGGTTCAGTCAAGATATCTCTTCGCAAAAGCATGACAGCAGCAACATCTGTATCGATGGCATAAACGGTTCCTGCAGTTACTTTGGTGCTGACCACGATCTTCATGCCTAGGTAGCTTTGACCTAGAACACCTCTTGCCACATCAACTTGTTCGCCGAAGTAGAAGCTGTGAATGAACTTGTCGTCCTGCCACAGATCCGCTGCCTGAGTAGGATTAATCACCAGTACCTTCGCATTGAAGTTCTCGTTTTTGATTCGGTTCCAGAAGCCAACTACACCAGCCCAGTTAAGGGTGCCACTGCCATTATAGACTCCTCCTCCAGCTAGATCGCCAGCCGCGATACCATCGTAGAAAGATAGAACCTTCTCAGTTTCAAGGTCTGCAATAGCACGTCCCACCTCAGCCGTCTGCCTCTCCAAAACAGGCCAAGTGGCATCCTCAAAGAACTTCTTCGAATACTCAGCACCAGCTCTAATCTCAATGTTAGTCTTTATGTCGGTGGTAGCGTATTTTTCGCCGTAAATCCATGTTTCAGCGAGTTCAGCAGTTACCTTGGCTTTGCCAAGCTTAGCCTTTGGGAATCGTACCATACTCTCGTTTGTAGGCATAACCCAAATGGTCTCTCTTCCGATTAAGGCGGGTTTGGCAGCTTCAATCACGCTGTCATGCAGTTTTCCAAGCGCGCCGGCAGCATCGCTGAGAATGGCTTCTCGCATCACTGCATTAACCATCAGATTAGTCCTTGCACGTCCCACGATGGCTGGAAGTTCTTCTTTGATCTCCGGATCCTTCATGATGGCTTCGAAAAGTTTAGGGGTTGGATAAGTTATGGGCAAATCAATCACTTCTCCACATGAATGAGGAACGTGTCTCCGTCTGCACTAGCTGTCTGGTAAGCTATTCCCAGCTTCCGTGCATAGTAGATCGAGTAGGTTGCGCTTCCAGCCTCGTCCACTGCCTGATCAACCAACTGAATCACTTTGCCTCCAGCAGATGAACAGACAGCTGCGCCTCGGGCGATGGCGCCACCTGCAGTCACCTTTATGACGCCTCTGACACAAACTGAACACTGTTCTCCTGCAGCTGGTGAGTTCACTGCTATGCCAATGGCGTTGTCTCCTCCGGGGCTAGGAGAAACCTTCATGTCCGCCGTAAGATAAACAGGTGAACCCTTGGTTATCGCTGCTTCAGCCTCGAAGCTGAGCACTTCTCCGTCTGTAACCATTTCGCCTAATTCTGCATCAGGCCAAAGATCAGTCATTTAGCATCTCTCCATTTGATTATGCGGTTTCACCAAGTTCGTCCATGGCTACTCCCGGTCACAACGTGACTATGATCTCCGTGATTTCTTACCCCTAGTCTCTTCTGCAGATACTTTGGCAATTTCCGTGGCTATCGCTTCAATTTGCGATGCCGATAACGGTGGACAGAAAGGCGCCAGAATCTTCATAATCTTAGATCTGTCCAAACTTCACTCTCCCTCTAGCCTGTGTTTCAACTGTCTCACGAGCATCTGAGGACCATAACTCCAAGACCTCCACACTCGCTCGTGAGGAATAAACGCCAAAACTTCTTCTTTGCTGATCAGATCGCCCTGCTTTCGTGGCGTCTCTGGAGGCGCTATAATTGCTTCACCCAAACTCGTCTTCTTCGACTCTGAAGTTTCAATTGGCACGCATTTGCCTTGATCTTCATCGTAGCGTTCCTTGCCGATTACACAGCCATGCTCATCCTTTTCGGGTTCCAAATCGTCCTGCTCTTTCAGCTTTCCCTCTTCAGCATCTCCGCCTTCGGGAGGTGCTGCTGTTCCAGCGATTAAGGCTGCTAAAGCCTCTTCGTAGGCTTGTAGCTCTGCGTTGATCAGGTCTATTTGCTGCCAGATTTCATCTCTCCTCGGCTGCTCCTCCTCCGCAATCTGCTGCAGCTCATTCTCTAAGGCTTGGCGATTTTGTGTCAGCTCATTAATTTTAGCCTCAATCTCCTCCTTCGATAACCACTGCTCCTTCAACAGCTTGGAGGTCTCAAGAAAAGTAACTCTAGCCTCCAAAGTGGGGGGGCGCTTTTCCTTACCCGCTTCTGTTACGTTCGTTTCTCCCTCAAGTGATTTGTTGCTAGGCTTAGCAGGACCAAGCGCTTTCGCCTCTTTCAGTTCCTTGATTATGCCTTCCCAAACCTCAACAGTCGTTTTTGGATCTCCTGGCTGAAACATCCTGAGAAGGCTTAAACCAGTGAAGTTAATGCCTCTGGGAGCCACACCGTTAACCTGATCTAGGCTTTTCCATTCGAATTCTACACTGCATTTTTTGATGGCACCATTTCTGATAAGCTCCATAACATTCGGGTCATTCAACTGAGCTACATATTCGATGGAGCCGTCCTCATATTCTGCGCCCAAAACTTTTCCGTTTAAAACCTGACAATGATCCAAAATGAGAGGAACATCAACCATCGAGTGCGCTGATTTCTCGAGTTCTTCTTCTAGATACTCTCGAACTTCAGGCCATTCATCAGGATGAACCGTGCGAAGAGGATGCAAAGCCTGACCGCGAATGAGGTTATCGACACCGGGCATTTCTTTGATGGTTCCTGCCCAGCTGAAACCCTCCTTTTTTGGCATGGGTTTGGTGTCGTCATAACCGTGTTCGTTGAGCCAAGCAAAATATTTCTTTTCGCCCTCTTCCTCGCCGTACTGGTCGATGAAGTTTTGGTAGATTTTCTCAAAATCTTCGTGACGAGGCAGAATGACACGCTCCAAGATTGAAAAGACGCGTGGAAATAGAATAGGCTTGTTACCAGAAGTTAGATATTGCCCAGAAAAGGGTAATATCGTTTTTAAGGTCATATTTTCTTAAAAGAGGTTGAAATGAGAGGTCTTTCAGAAAGAGAAAAGAAAATTCTGCAACTTAAGCGAAAGCAAATGTCAGGGTATCAAATCGGTCGTGAATTAGGCATGGATCCTCCCCATGTCTATCGAGCCTTGAAGACAGGAAAGAAGAAGCTACAGAAATTCGCTGAAGATTTGCGAGAATTAGGCATCGCTTCCACTGAATTAGAAGATTTTCTGCAGGAAGTTGAAACAGAGGAAACAAAAGAAAAGGAGCCAGTTTTGAGGGCTGCGTTTTGAGTAGATACATCCAGCGGTTTCGCGAGGCTGTTTCAAGATTTCGGTCTACAGGATCTCTCTTGCCTGCTTATCGCACGGTTTACGGTGAACCCAAAGCTGTGACTTTTTCTGATGTAATGACGGCTTATACGCGTGATCCTAGCTGCAAAGCCTTCGTAGACTTCTTAGCTGATCAAGCGGTGGGAATGGGCTTCTACACCACTGTCAACGAAGAATATGAGCATGCCGAAGAAGCCAAGCAGGCTGTGGATGAATTCAATGAAAAAGTTAACCTTGATGGTCTACTGCAGATCGGCGCTCGAGAGATCGTCGCTTCAGGCAATAGTTTCTGGCTTAAAACAGAACCAGAACACCTAGAAAATCTGAAGGTTTTGCCGCTTACGGGCTTTGATAACCCGAAGGCTGTAGTCAGAGATCAGTATGGAGATGTTAGAGGATACAACTACGCCTTTGGTGATGTCAAAAAGAATTTTCCGCCAGAAAAGATCAGCCATTTCAAATGGAATCCCGTGAATTTTTCTGCTTTTGGAACTGGTGTTTTGCAGGTTTTGTTGACTGAGCTTTCTTTTGATGGGGGGAAGCGGATGAGTTTTCTGGAGATGAAGGCGCGTATAGAGAAGATTATGCCTGAGATTTTTGAGAAGTATGCTGGTCCAGATGAGCTTTGGGTGTTTGCTGGTGCTAGTGATGAGAAGCTTGCTGAATATCAGAAGCTGATTAAGTCGAAGCCTAAGGCAGGAGCAAAGTTCGTCTACAACAAAGCGGAAGCCGACATCAAAACCGTTGCAGTTGACCCAAGAGCCCGCTACGAAGCATATGTGGATCATATTCTAAACCAAGTCTATCTTGGTGGCCAGACGCCCATCCCAAAGCTGCTTACCACTCCCGGCTTTACGGAGGCGAGCGCCAATGCTGCAATAGAAGTGGCTGAACGTCATGTTATGGCGCTGCAACGATTCATCAAACGGATTGTAGAACAAGAAATTTTTGTATCGGTTATTACGCAAGAAGGGTTTGATTATAAACAAGCTGATTGCCGACTGAACTGGGGAATGCCTGAGAAGCCTGATGTGGAAGCCTTGCTTCCGATGCTCGCAAACATAGCAAAAGATAGACCAGACATAATTTCTGCTAAAGAATTCCGAAAGATACTGGTTGATATGGGCCTAACACTCGAAAAAACGGAGGATTCGGAAGAAATTTCGTAGATACCTGTTTTTGGAAAAAAGCAGAGGTGTAACCCGACAAATGCTAACCTATTAGCTTCTCAATATTGATCTTGTAGAAATCATCCTCTTCTTCGATCAATCCAGCAAATTTCAGATTATTAAGCAGAGCTTTCAGGTTAACATCCGCTCCAATGTCACTTAGCTTAACTTTTAACTGGTTGAAATCATGCTTTCTTTCCGACAAATAATATAATATCAGAGCTGAAACAATGTCTTCCTTTCTTACGAGATTTCGTTGACTAATTATCCTTTTAGTGAATCTACCTATTTTGATGATCATCTTCCTGATATCTATCTGTTTGTTTAGAATGAATTTAGCGAAAATTTTCTTCGCTTCTGAACTCGATCTCAAATTGAAAGTATTTGTGAAAACGTCTTTAACTAGACTTTCAAGTTTCTCTGCTAGTTTACATCCAACGTCGTAGCTCTCGTTAAATGTTTCTAGATATTTCATTTTTGCAGATTTTAATGCTTCTGCATTTTTACACACAAAAATGGTTTCTGTATTTTCTCTCCAGAATTTCTTTGTTTTATGAAATCCTAAATTTATCTTATTCAGATTTATTGAGCTTATCACCAAAGCTTTATCTGTTAAAACGAGTTTGGCGTGCAAATCTTTGTCAGTTGTATTGATACTGATTTTTTGTGCCATCAGATCTCTGAGCATTTTATTTACTCTATCCGTAAAATCCATACTTCGTATTCCAGTCAAGATTTTGATTTCGATTTCTCTGTTTACTGCCGTGTTAACTAGAAAATCCGAAAAATCAGTGTCTGTGAAACTTTCTGTTGACAGATATACGTATTCTTCCGCTTCCTCTATGAGACTGGTGATGAAATCTCTTCCTGTGCAATCAAATGGTGTGATATAGAGCCCTTCTATTATAGCGGCATTAAACTTGCAAATCTCAACAGGATAGTGACGTATCCAGTAGTCTTTGTGTTTTTCATCTATATTGTTAGGTAAGCTAAAAATTTCGGCGCTTTTCTTTTCTGAGGTTGTATCCACTATCATGCTGTGAATTTTCCCGTTGAAGCCTTCCTCTTCGGTGACGAACAATGAAAGTATTTCTTCAAATTTTCTGTTGAATTCCCGAATCTTTTCTATGTCGTTTCTGTGTATTAGTACAGCATCTAATTCGGGGTTTTCTGTAAAGTTGGCGGATAATGCAATTGCGCTCTTGTCAGTTACGATAAATTTTCCATGAAAGGAATACCATCTGCCTACAGCTGTTGTGGTTCTTTCCGGATCTCCTACATTCCATCTGCAGAAATAGATTGTAGCTCCATCCTTTTTTAGTTGTTCGAATCTTGATGTTACTCTCGAACGGATTTCTTCATTGATGCTGTCGTAAGGTAGGGTCAAGATTTCAACTTTTATGCCATGTTTGATCTTATCGAGTAGAACGTTAAATACATCTTCACGGTGTATTTGGAACATTGCTATCCTGATATATTCTTCAGCTTGTCTTAACTCTTCGATTATTGTAGAAATAGCTTCCATGCTGAAATCAAAAATTTGGATTTTTATCCTCTCCACGTGTCAAAATAGGAGTTTCTGTTTTTCTTTGCTTTTTGTTCCCCAGATATAATCTAAATTTGGCGTATTTTCGTAGTCTTTATAATATTTTGCGACATCATCAGCAGGTCTGATGAATTCTAGACGCTTCTTGATCAGGTTGACATAATTGGGGTCTATTTCAATTCCAATTGATTTCCTTTTTAACTGATAAGCAGCTACTAAAGTTACACCCGTCCCAGCCATAGGGTCAAATACGGTATCTCCTGGGAGAGAAGAGGAAAGTATTATTCTTGTAAGTAAAGCAGCTGGAGATTGCTGCTTATGTATCCTTTGTCCTTCCTGGTCCCTGAAAGCTTCATCTCCGGCGAAGTATCCGCTTGTCAATTCTCGTATGTCAGCCCAAACATCTGTTACGAACATGCCATTTTCTCGATTGTACTTGTAATGTGGAGGGAGAGGAGGATCTATTCGTAGTTTGTTGAAAACTCTGGGTTTTCTTCCTTTTGTTGCAAAAACTATGACTTGATACTTTTTTCCGAATCTAATTTCAGAAGGAATAGCAGAAGTCATTTTTCTCCAAATTATCAGATTTTGATAAGTCCAACCCGTTTTTTTCAGCGAGTTGAGAATATATTCGACATTCTTCTCCCTCTGCATGAAATAGATTGCTCCCTCATCTGCTGTTACATCATAAATGCCCCCCAAAACCTTCTGGATCCATGCCCAATATTTTTCTGGATCCTGTTCATCATTAAAATATTCATAATCTTTTCCTTGATTGTAGGGCGGATCAAAAAAAGTAAGATGAACATCCTGAACTATGTCAGTCTCGAAATATTCTAAACAGTCACCTTGAAGGACAACAGGTTCATATCTTGTGTCCAATCCGTTAGTCACGAGATCATAACCCCTTCCTCTCATCTTTGTAGAGCATAATTACTAAATTAAGTATATGGGCATTGTCAGATATATAGTCGAGTTTAAAAGTCCTAAATATGAAAGTACTCCCATCAATTCTTAGAATTATATTCCTCATACACTTCTTTCAGGAAAAAAATCCCTTTCCGAGCATACATGTAACAAATTTCATCTGCAATATCTTTTCTTTTTAGTTCATATAGACGTCTTACCAACTGTTGAAAATTCTCTCCCTTGATAGTCACAAATACACCTGCATTAAGCATTTCGAGAACAATATCTCCAACTTCGTCTGGCGATTTGTCAACGTGGTTTAGAAGATTCTCGATAAAAGAGACTAATCGATAGTCTCCCTTCATAAATATTATTGATTTTTTTAGCAAATCTACTTTCTGTTGATCTAATGCGTCAATAAGAGTTATCCAATTGTTCAAATTAACAAATATTTCCTGAATTTTGGGGTCGTTCTTCTCTTCTTCTAACACTTTAACAAGTTTTTCCCACAGAGGAAATATCCTAGTTTTTAATTCGTTTGTGAGGCTATCTCTTATGCTTGCTCGCCAAAAAAAGTTCACTAAATGGGAAAGTTGATTTATGTCATGCTTAATAAGCAACTGGGATATGAGGCTTTTTTCATCTTCGAGTTCTTCGAAACCGTTTAAGTACCCCACGGTTATGTGATCGACTAATCGTCTTGTGATGAATTCTTCTTCAAAAGTAGTGTTAAGTGCTTTATGGTAATTCTTGTTAATTTTTAAAAGTTCATAAATTTCTTTGTAAACTCTTGAGGAAGCGAATAGATACCCAGTTATGGCTGCTTTCCAGTTTTTTTCATGGTTTTTTGGAAGAATCAAATTAATTTTTTCTTTCACCCAGTCTTGTTCGAGATGGTAGTAAATAGTAATTAAGTAAAGACCCAAAGTTTCAAACAGTTCAAGCTGGAGAGTTCCCTCATCAATTCTTTTTTCGAAATGCATTTTGACTGTTTCATTTAGTTTCCCATTTTTTTTGATGTGCGCATATCGAAGTGAATAATAAATCATGGCTGAGAAGATTGCACCTTTAGTAGAGTTCAATACAGAATTGACAAGGTCTGTAGTAATGGAGAGTACAGATTCATCTTTCTCAACAAGAACTGTAAGTATCTCCTCAGCTAGGGGTAATAGAGAATCATCAAAAGAATGAGCATCGTTCTTTGTGCCAATTTCTATAAGTTCAGCAGCCTTTCTTACAATCCAATCATTTACATCAGATCTTTCAGTTTCTTTTTTCCAAAAGGCTTCATCTTTGATAAGGGTAAGAATGAAGTACAACAATTCGTCCCAAGCAAAATCATCATTCGACCTCCATGCATCGTATAACCCTGAAAGTAAAGCATGTTGCATCTCACGGGAAATAGTGAGAAAAGGGTTCATATCATTAGAAAATTTTTTGGGGTTTCGCTTAACATCTATTCTGAAACTTTCTGGATCTCCTTGAGAATTTAGGTACTCCGCAATTTCTTTATTCGACTGATTGAGTAATTCTCGCTCCATGGCTTTAGGTTCAGGACCTGTAAAGACACCTGAAAACCATATAAGATAACCAGGATGTTCGATCTTTGCTGGATTTAAATTTTCATATTCTTGGTAAGTATCTTGTATCTTTTTATAATTAGAGCTTAAGAGCGCCAATAACCACTCTTTTTTGCGATATGCAAGAAACTTTTTTATTTCTTCTGGTTTTTCAGAAATTTGCTTGGGAGGCACATATTTTTTTGTGTCTGTCCAAAAAAGTATTCTGTCTAGTTGTTCTTCGGTGAACTTCTCAGAATTGCTTTTGAATAATTCAAACAATTCATGCTTGATTTCAGTTTCCTCTAACGGATTTTCTTCCGTTTTCCAAAAAATTTCTTTTAATTCACCATAATAATAACCGACAACATACAGAGCTAACCTCTTAAAAATCGAGTGATCTTTTTGAAAAATGACTTCAACAATAGATTTGCTTCTCTCAGGACCGAGATAAATGAGTGCATCTCTTATGAAGGATACTAATTGAACATTATAGCTATCTTCCAAGTTATGTTGACTATCTTCAATTGTTACATTGCGACCTATACCAAATTCTGATTCATTTTCAGCGATAATTGATTCGATTTTGGATATTCCTATTTTGGCTGCTTCAAGTCCGCAAACCTCATAAATATCCTCCTTGAATTTTCTCAAGATTTCACTTAACCAGTAATCATCGAGAATGGAAACATATTTAGAAAAATATGGTGTCACGTTTTTGGTATAATCTAAACCAACCTTCAAAAATTCAACCATTAGACTTTTTGAGCGCCCATAAATGAGGTTGGGTATAACTGTCTGTATTAGTTCACCGGGAATCAAAAATGTGTTCGTTTGTAATGCTGTTTTGAGAAATTTAATGTGCTTAATTGTGATGTAGTCGATGGGTAAATTAAAGAACGCTTTTACTATTACCCAATCTGTTCTATAATTCTCTATTCTATTTCCTTCAGTATCTCTATAATCTATTATCGACTCAAGGATGTCTACAAAGTTTTCTATTATCTGTTTATCTGGATTGACTTTGAGGTGTTTAGATAAATTCTCGAAATACCCCAGAACATTCCAATGGGGAATAAAATATTCTTCTTTTTTGTCGTCGACCCTTTGGGGAGGTGGGTTGTTTTTAGGATCAAAATAGCCTCTTTCTTTTAAGATTCCCAACCAGCGAAACGGCATATCTGTTGATGCAAGCTTTTGGAAAAAATATGTTTCCAATGCTTTATCTTTTTTTATCTCTTGCAGTATTCTGCTCACTTTCTCAGTTACCATTGGCTGTCCACAACTTCATCGATGTTTTTCATTTTTTTATACGAGTAAGGAGAAACATGCTGAATTTTGCCATTCCAAGACTTAATAACATCGTATAATTGTTCATACCCTTTTTCATCAGACTCGTATGGAACTATAGTTACCCCCATTTCTTCGAAATAGTACTCGTCGAAGGCAAGAATATCTTCGTGACCTTTGTAGTAGGGTAGCAAAATGAAGCGTTCTTTTTTTCTCTCGGTCTCAGCCTTAGTCATTAGAAAATCCAATATTTCAAATTCAGCCATTCCATATCCAACAAACAAAATTACTTTGTCCAAAAAAATTCTCTTCAAGAATCTTTGAAAATTATTAGGATTATACCTTTCGAAGTATTCATGAACGGTCAATACCAGAGTCTTATGGTTCTTTATTGATCCGTGAATATGATATAGTTTCTCATTACTCAGTAGGTCCTGTTTAAAACCTTCATCTTTAGACACGATTCGATCTGCATGGAACCATTCGTCAAAATGTTTATCAAAATTTGTTGTTATGTATAGAGCTGGGATACGAATTAATTCTTGATATATGTTAAACTTTTTCTTTTTTTCCTCGTCTCCTTTGCAACAGTCATCAATTATTTTGTAGAAATCGTTCAATCGCCCATTTTCCTTTAATAGATTACGGCAAATTGTAATGATTTTCTTACAGTCATTATAATTAGAAAGAATCTGTTTCTGTCTATAATTGATACATTTCTCTTCGTAGCATTTCTCTATTAGAGCAACAGCCAATTTTTCCCAGCTCCAACAACCTATGACCTGTGACACACCAGCTCCAATGAAGATCGCTAAGTTATCCTCCTCAATTGCTCTGAGAATAGATTGAGGAATATTTGGTTCTTTATTAATCATTTACGAGCTCATTTTAGTATTGTTTGGAGTTAAATATATTTAATATGTTGTTAACAGAGTGCAACGATTTTCTTGCCTTGTTCATTAGTCTTGCCGAGCTGGTATCAGTCTAGTGCAATCGAAATTCAATTCATAAATCAGCGATTTTTTATGTTCATTTTTCAGCAGCAAAGTCTCGTCGAAGGCTAGGGATCAGATTCCATTTGTGTCCACGTTTCGTTATGATTTTTTCTCCGATCTCTTGCTCCATCCTCTTGTTCATATGTTGGATCCTACGTGAGATATCTCTGTGATCGATGTCCAGTTGGGTGGCTAGTTCGCCTGATTGGCGGCCTGTTGCTCCTGCCTCGTGAAGAGCAGATAGAATAGCTTTATCAATTTCGTCTTGGCATGCAACCATGGAGACGTAGTCTTCGCCTAGTATGAAGAGTTCACGGAGACCAGCAGCCAACATACGAGTCCTACGATCAATACGCTTCTGACGATCCTCCATACGCTTAAGAGTCCGAACAATCCAGTTTCGACCCACTTTATCCTCTCCAGAACGCCGTTTTTGAGACTTTTCAGACCCGTTTTGCCCAGACTTTAACATCTTTTCCATGGCAAAACACCAAAACATGGTCTAACCCTAACATTCCGAAGCGCCACAAACGAAACGGCTAACGTAGATCCTTTTCCTATCAAAAACGTCACGTCAAAACCCTCTCGAAAAATGGCGTAATTCCTGAAAATAAGCCCAAATTGAAAAGGAAAAAGAAGCCCATTTTGAGGCTTGCACAGACCATAATGCCAAAAATGGGTTACGGTGGACATGTCCACTGCAGCGGACATCCCTCAAGAGATGTACCTCCCATCTTTCATAGGCACTACATCATTCTCTTTAGGTGCCACTGTTTCCTTCAAAACCTGAACCAGCTGATGCACATCGCTTTGCAGATCCTCAACCTGACTCGACAACCCAAGAATCTGGCCTTCTAACTTTTTCACTCGCTCAGGCATCAACAGATACTCGACAGCCGCATCCCTGCTCAAATGATCAATTTCGCCTTCCAACTCGCCAGGACTATGATCCATCTTACGTTTCGCAGTGGATATAGTAAAATATCGACTGAGCAGCTTAGCCACTGGATCGTCAATAGCCAACTCATAGCCCTTACCGACCTGCCCCTCACCCAACAAAACCCCATACTTAGACATCAAACCACGAGCAACCCTGTCACCCAAATTCTTAGCCAAAGTAAACAATTCACCAGGATAACGCCCATATAACGTCTCAATGTGGACAATCCAATGACGAGTAGTCTTACGCACCTTGACACCATGCATCAATCCCAACAGTGCAGTCCAGTTCACCATCTCTACTTCTCTAAAATCCCCAACCGGATACACACCCTCACGCACAATCGGAAACAACACTTGACACTTATGGAGTCGATATACCCCAGAACCATAGACCACGCCCTCACATGACCTGAGAACTTTTTGACCTTTCCTGGTTAGCTCATAAAAAACAGCGCTGGAACGCACTTTACGACGTACTAAACCAGCTTTTTCCAACTTCTTGAGATAGTAAAAAACATGTTGTTTACTCCATCCATATATACGACCTATCTTGGAAGGGTAATCACCCACCTCGATTCGCTTAAGGATGGGAATCACTCTGGACCTAACAGTAGAGAAGTAAAATTTGACTTTTGACTTCTGAGACAAAACTTTTTGACTTCCAACAGACCTGCTAGGCAATAGAAAATCACTCCACCTTTTCATCCGTACACAACGGACACTCAACAAGCCTAGCTACTATCTGATTGCCAACACCCACGAAAGCCCATTTGCTACTACACCCTTCACAAGTTATAGTCTGCCCGCTCACCATTTACCACCAGCTAATGAAAAAAAGGGGATTTAGCGGGTGATATCTCCGTGATGAGGAGGGTCCGAATCCCACCCCCCGCACCAACGGATACATCTTACCCATCTAAAAATGGAGTTGATGAAAATATTATTGTATAGTTTGCGCCAGTTCTTCATCACAGCTATACCATACCATCACACTATAGATCATCCTATAAACAAATGAAAACAAGACATCGATCTCTGAAGAGCCTTCAATCTAAACCTTGTAAACTTCAAGAGCGATGAATATTGCAGTTTTTTGAATATGCCTATTTTGTATGTGATAATTTTCGTCTGGCAAAGCACGCATGCCGCTTTCTAATCCTTTCCATCACTTAATAATGCAGCTATAAGAGCAAGCGCACCAAGTCCAATTATCGCTCCAAAAGCAAAATCACTTACGCGGTCATGCTCTTCGATCTCAGTTTTTATATCGGGTGGCAAGCGATCCGTTCCCTTTTTTACTAGTTCTTCTCTTGCTTTCTTTAGTAGTTGATATTCTTCCTCTGAAACTTTAACTATTCTCGTTCTTCCCACTTTCTCAACCTATTATTTAAAAAGTAAGAAACCTCATATATATATTACTGAAGTTAACCGAAAAACTTAAATGTATACCTTGGTATACCGTGGTATGTATAAGGATTTGATTCAAGATGGGAAGCTGGGACAATCCAATTGCAAGTATTCTCCGGATGCCTTTCCACAAAGACATGAGAGTGGAAAAATCAGCGGTATGTCATCCGATAGCTGACGGATTCGTGAAGAGTATTGGGGACTTTCAAGGTCAGATTGCTGATTATAGAAAACGGCTTGAGGACGGCAGAAGTATACATGTGCGTGAGTATCCCTCATGTTTTTTAATCCATTGGGACAAAGTTGATCCATCAGATCCAATAGGTCATCTCGTCGAAGACGCACCTCATTGGATATTAATTGGCATCCTCGGACTTGCAGTATTTGCGGGCATTGGTTTATGCTTAAGGGAGTCAAAGGAATCGAGTTGAAATAATGTCTACAGAGTCTTCGAAAAAAGCGTAGGTCTCCACGGGTTCGAATCCCCCCCGCACGACATTCATATTTGACTCCTAATCACAGCGTATTGTTGAAAACAGCTTTTTCTGGAAAAACAAGCAAATAGAGTTTGGCTTTCTCGGAGTCTGCTTTAAGAGTCGCCTTGAGTTCTGGGTTTATGTGCGAATTTAAATACAAATTTCGTGAAATAACGAGGGTGGGTGCAAAAATTGGATGTTACGAAGCCGTCACGGGAGTTGTCTGTTGGTGAAATTCTTTCGTCCACGTTTAACCTTTATCGTTCCAGATTTTTGCAGTTTTTCTTGCCCTTTCTGGTTGCAGGAATAATAACCGGCATATCTACTTATGCCATAACTTCGGCATTTCCTATACCGGAACCTCCAGCTATCCCCGCATCACCAACCACGACATTCTATTATGAAGAACTGATTCCATGGTTTCTTTCGCTAATCTCAACAACCATTGCAATAGTTGTTTTGTCGGCTCTCGTATATTGGATTGTAGGCACCACGGTAAGTGGTATTGTTATAAAACATGCTTCTGACCAAATAGAGAAAGACACCTCAAGCCTCAGTCTTAGCCTTAACTTTGCACTATCCAAACTTCCATCATTGCTCGCAGCTCAATTTATTGCCGGAATTCTGATAGCTCTCGGAATGCTTCTTTTAATCGTGCCCGGCGTAATCGTCGCCATAATGTTTTCGCTAATAATTCCCACAATAATTGTTGAGCAGAAAGGCGCCCTTGCAAGTTTGGGAAGAAGCAGAGAGCTGGTACGTAATCGTTGGGGGAAAACCTTCCTTCTGTTACTGGTCTTAGGCATAATTATTCTCATCGTCAACGGTGTCGCATACATTCTAGCGGGGCCTTTCAGCGCAATTCACCCAATCGCCATTTCTCTCACCACAAGCATAATCACTGCCTTTGTAAGCCCAATTTATCCAATTGCAATAATCCACCTCTACTATGCAATGACTGCCCGAGAAAACCCACCACCACAACCCACCCCCTACTCGTAGCATTCAGCGCAGTTATCATAATTGTTCTCCTTTGAGCGCTCGGCTATATAGAATCGAGAAATCAAGATTCCTAAGATGATAATGATGACTATTAACAAGATTTACAAATTCTTGTGTGCACTCTCGTGATAATTTTTTGTTTGCCATAGCTTTCAAGGATACTAGATTAATGGAACCTTGGAGTTGTCTCCGCAATCTGTTGTACTCCACTAAAATCCATAAAGGCGGGGATTCACAATCCAAAACAGCAAGATACCCTACATCATCTACGCCTGAAGGTTTTATTCCTTCAAGGTCGTCATTTCCTAAAGAAAAATTCGAGCGCCTATTTCTTGAAATTACCGCTTTAACTTCTATTAATAGTTTATGTGACCCCAACTTCGCAATTATGTCTGGGTGGCCTTGAGGTTTTATGTCAATTATTCTGCCACTAAGGCGTAGAATCACATGCGCAAGCAAACCTTGAACTCTGTAACCAAATTCACTTTCACTCATTTCATCACGAAGTTCGTCGAGGATATGTTTAACTTGAAAATGAGCTTGTATGTTGGACATTAATAGAAGGGCCTCTTTTGAGATCGAACTCTTTAAACCGGAAAATTTGATAATCGCTCTTTGGAAAATATTTCCCCACCGACGGATGAAATCGTTCCTCTTCATGCGTAGCAATAATCAGTTGAGCATGGGAACAAGCGTTGGCCAATTCCTGCAATAACACTTCTACATGAGACGTATCAAAGCTCTGGGAAGGATCATCTATCAAAAGAAGATCCAGCTCTAAAGCTTCAGCTTGAAATTGAGAAAACACAAAATATGGAACAAGATGTAAAGCACTGATTGCCTGACCGTTTAAAACATCCACGGGATCAAAGAGTTGTCCTTTAATCTGTTCTGAACCCACATAAATTTGTAACACTTGACCGCTAGAGCCCCTCGTTCTTTTTATATGTACATTCTCAAACGAGATCTGTCCCGTGAGACGACGATATACTTCCGTCATCATATTATTTAGTCTTGGTAATGCATTATCGATTGCTCCATTGAATTTTTGTTCAAGTTTTTCTTTGATTATCCGCAAAGTATCTTCTAGGCTCACCAATTCCGCGAAGCTACTACGAGTCGGTTCAAGTCCAGTTGTAAGTTGATGCTGTAACTCATTTTGTTTATCTCTATATCTATGGAAGCGTAGCTCACTCTTGAAATCATCAATATGCTTTTTCCAGTCTGCATATTGAGACTCTTTGGAAGTCAATGTAGCTGCACAAGCTTGGAGAGAATTTTTGATTGCAACAATATTTTTCAAAATGATTTCCAAATCAATGGGCAAATTTTCAGGAATTTCAAGCAATTTGCGGGTTTTGGATATAGCATCATTAAGCTCAATTTGAATCTGTTGAAGTTCACTTCGTGAATAGTTGATTTGATTATCGAGTTCTATGGCTTCATTATGAGCTTCGTTTAGCCGATTAAATTCTTCGCTGAGTTCCGCTTGCTGTGGTGTTGCCAGACTAATGTTACTTTCGATTCTTTTAATTAACTCATCATCCGTATAGTCTGCCAAACAAACAGGGCATTTTTCGGGCGATTTCCTGCAGAACTCCTCTGCCTCCTTTACTATCAATAATCTGGAATTGCTTTCTTTTAATCGCTGGGTAAGTAGAGTCAACTTCTCTTCGAATTGCTTCAAAGATTGACTACCAATGGTTGCTGCTAGGCGCTCTTCAAGTTGCTTGATGTTTTGTCGAGTTTCAGCCTGTTTTTCTTCTGCCAGCTTTATCACTTGTGATAAATTTTCAAGAGTAAATGTTTTATCTTTCAGGTCAGCCAGTTTTTTCTCGAGCACCTCTCTGCTAGTTTTTGCTAATTCCCAGCTCAATTGTTCAGCCTTTTCTAATGCCTTTTTATCTGATTCGTTTAAATCTATAGAGGTACCTGCAATTTTGGCTATTTCTTCGGCAAAGTTGAAAATCCCATCTTTAGTTTCATCTCTTGTAGGTGGTGAGCCTTCACCCCATGGTGGATGCCGTAAAAGTTCCTCGAGTGAAAGTGTCACGTCATCTAATTCCTTTCTAAGACCTTCTTCAATACTGTCAATCATAGAAGCAAGTTCATCTCTAACAGATTGTTGTTCCTCCAATAACTTAGAGATGCGTTCAAGCAAGTCAGGCACTTCCTCCAAGTGGAGGTAGGAATATAACACTTTGTGAAAATCTGAGATATCAGCCTGTGGTCGTCGCCCGCCTGCTTGTTGAGCAGCAAAGATAACATGAGTTCCCTCTTTGGGACCCATCCTAGCTAAATAGGGAAAAACTTGGGACTGTAACATTTCCTTTCCATCTGGGTTTGTAATCGTTGAACGTGACCGTTCAGCACCGGGGCGTAATCTTCGTAATATATGCCATATTCCATCAGTAGCTAGAAGTTCCATATCCACCATGCATTCTCCGGAAGTATAGTATGCATTTCGCACTTCTGTTTCAGGTCTTTCAGCCAACCCAAACAAACACCATCTTATTGCTTCCACTATACTGGATTTCCCACAACCATTCTCACCGAAAAGAAAAATGTGCTTACCATCAAAATTGATATGTTGGGGTTCAGTAAACCCTCTAAAACCCTCGATAGTCACACTATGTAATCGAAATCTTGCTTTGGGCATATTTTTTCCCTCTATTCTTCCACGGATTCAGTAAATCGGTTAGCGCTTTCTTTTATCTGTTGAACTAATTCCTCAAAACTTGACCTAAGATAGGTCTCAACTGCACCGACACCACCGCTATGCATTTCACTCTCAATTCGCCGCCACAATGAACGAATTTCACCCGAATCTAACATTTTCTTGACTTCATTGAATACATAAGAACTATCGGAGGTTTCAAAACCATCCTTTGAATTTACTTCTGATGCCAAATTCTTCCCCCAAATCGATTCTTCTCTTCGCAGATATATTAAACTAACGTTGTATAGTCTGCATGCACGAATTCTGCATTATTCGAACATGAATGAGAATGGTGCTCCGGTCGAGGTTCGAACACGAATTTACCAGTAAAAATTATGCTTAGAATATATTCGGTGAAAGTTCTTGATTAGCGTTTTTTCAACTTCCAGAATTAACTCTTGAAATTGCCTTTTGAATTATCCAGTCAATAAACTTTAACGATCGAGCGCGCCATATTTGGAAAAAGCTTTTTCCGCCACTACTTTGCCGAGACGTCTTGCCTTTTCAAGGTCTTCTTCTGTGGGACTACCGTTGACTGAAAGCGGCTTTTCCACTAACTCGAAACCCAAAGCAGTCAGTTCAGCTGACAGTTTCCGAGGGGCTTCTCCGCTCCAGCCGAAGCTTCCAAACACGCCGGCGCATCTGTTTGAAAACTTTTTGGTCTTAAGCAGATTCAGGAAATCGACCACCTTTGGAAATACTTCCCGCTCATACGTGGGTGAACCAACGATTAATGCTGGAGCCTCCACCAAAGCAGCCAATGCGTCAACAGCATCGACTTCAGAAAGATTGAAGCTCACAACCTTTCCTCCTGCTTCACTAACGCCTTCAACGATTGCATTCAAACACTTTGCAGTCATTCCATACATGGAATCATATGCCACAACAACCGTTTTCGTGTAGTTACCTTTGCTCCAAGAAGTCCATTCACGCATGACCTTCTTGGCGTTGTCCGTGTAGACAGGACCATGGCTTGGCGCCAAAACATCAATTCCGAGACCCAACTCGTCAAATTTCTGTACGGCCTTCAGAACCCATTTACGCACACCATAGAAGACTGAAGCAAAGTACTTTTGCGAGAATCCAAAAATATTCTGCTCTACAATATCCATGTCGGATTCTAATATAGCACCAGCGGGCAGTTTTTTGAATGAACCAAATGCGTCGCAGCAAAACAAAATCCTGTCTTCCACGAGATAGGTGCACATGGTCTCTGGCCAATGAAGCCAGCGCGTTTGAATAAACCTTAACGTTTTGTTTCCTAAGGAAACTTCTGCTTCTTCACCCTTTACGATGATTGCTGCTGGTTCGAAGCCATAGAACTTTTTGAATAGGAGTTGGGCAATGGGTGTGAAAATCACTTTTGCGTTAGATGCTTTCTCAAGAAGCTTAGGCACGGCACCGGTGTGGTCAGGTTCCATGTGGTTAATGACCAGATAGTCTATGTCTGCCATGTCAGTTAGCTTGCTAATTTTGTCAAGGTGTTCAAGGGTCTTCTTTTCGTGGACGGAATCAATCAGCGCAGTTTTTTCTGAGCCTATGATTAGATAAGAGTTGTATGAAACGCCCTCAGGGATGGGCCAAAGCGCTTCGAAACGTGGGACCTCTATGTCATTAACTCCGACCCAGTTGACGTCAGAGGACAACGGAAGAGGCTGATTATTTGCCATGTCAGTAACCTCAAATAAACAAAATTTGTAGCAACCTAAAATTTTAATCTTTACGTTCGCGGGACTTTACTGCTTCAATTTTGCTGTTTCTTTCATTAGCTGGAAGATTTCTTCTTCGACCACAATTTTTTCCAGCGTTGATTCTTATATGTCGAATGCTTATTATGGCAAAATAGCTCAAAAGACCATTTAATAATGGTGCTCCGGCCGGGATTCGAACCCGGGTCTTCGGCTCGAAAGGCCGAAATACT